>NZ_JAEH01000050.1 GCF_000518805.1 Shewanella waksmanii ATCC BAA-643 | reverse complement strand
GCTCAATGGAATTCTACTGTTTTGAATTCACTTCGTTCATAAAGAAGTTGGTGAATTCAATAACTACATTTCTGTAATTACATATTGCTATGAACACTCACTATTTCTAGTAAAGAATCATTGAGTAAAATTTTTGATTACCCGCTTTACGAATAAAGAATGGTAATTTCGAATAACTCAACACCTGTGAGTGTCCACACAGATTACTTGATAAATTGTTAAAGAGCGTTAGCGCATCTCGGTAGTTCCAAGTGGCTAGGGCTGCGTATTCTACTGATTGCGACTTTGTCGTCAACCCCTTTTTTGAGATTGTTTTAAAAAATCACATCAAAAGAGCAAAAATCGAACAATGACCTCATTTTTTAATCAAATTGTCATCATTTTTAGAAAAATGATCAGCATTAAACCGGTCATTCATGGCCAAAATGCCGAAAGCGAACAAATCAGTGTGGCTATAAACATGGCTAGGTTCCCCTGTTTATAGCCTACAATTTTAATAGCGAAGCTTTTTTGGGCTGATTAAATCAATCGGTTTATAGCGTTGCTAGATAGCCAGGAACATCAGCGATAGAGTCAACAACCACTGTAGCGGCTTTAATCGCATCTTCTGTTACTTCTTTACCGGTGCGGACTAAAATACGGTGTGGAATTCCTGCAGCTTGAGCAGCTAGCATGTCATCACGTTTGTCGCCTACCATTGCCGACTGACCTAAATCGATTTTAAGGAACTGTGCAGCAGACAGCATCATACCCGGCTTAGGTTTCCGGCAATCACAATCAATCTTATAGTCGCCAGTCCCTTTTTCAGCATGGTGCGGACAATAATAGATACCATCGAGCTCAACGCCTTTATCAGCAAAGTTCCAATCCATCCATTCCGTTAAACTATGAAACTGCTCTTCGCTGTACATTCCACGGGCAATACCTGATTGGTTTGTCACAACAGCCAATAGATAACCCATTTTCTTGAGTTCAGCACAGGCTTCAAAGACACCTTCTACATATTCAAAGTCATCCACTTTATGGACATAACCATGATCTATGTTGATAACTCCGTCTCTGTCTAAAAATACCGCTCGTTTCACAATAATATCTCTTCGCTATGCAATGGCGGCTATTATTTCATTCATTAATTTAAATTGCACCGTCAACTTGCTATAAAGTGTGGAATCACGTGTAATGAATACAATATACCAAAAAGACACATCCTGAACGCCTAGGGTGGATAACAACCAGTGGAGCCCTGACAATGTCAGACGTACATCAACAAAGAAGAGCAGCCGTTTTAGCTAAGCTGCCTAGCAATAGCATAGCGATTGTCGTTGGTTACCAACAAAAGGTAAGAAGTAAGAATATTAAGTATCATTTTCGACAAGACAATGACTTTCTATATCTAACTGGATTTGCAGAGCCTGATGCAGTTGCCGTACTTGAGAAAGAGAGTGGTCGCTACCACCTATTCTGCCGTCCTAAAGATCCAGCACAAGAAACAAATTTTGGCACAAGAGCCGGGATTGAAGGTGCAAAATTACAATTTGGTGCTGATGATGCCTATGCTATTGATGAGCTAGAAAAGACACTTCCTTCGCTCATCGACAATTGTGACCATCTTTATATAAGTGATGAACTCGGACGCTTTGATCAGCACTTAATCAACTGGTGCCGCCATCAACGTCACCATTCCGGTTTTGACATACCTAAACGCTATACGACTATCACACCTCTCGCATCAATAGTTCATCCGATGCGAGTCGTAAAAGGCCCCGATGAGCTTGCACACATTCGCTCAGCAGTGACCGCATCAATAGCAGGGCACAATGCAGTTATGCGAGCCTGCAAACCGGGTAAAAATGAACGTGAACTTGCCGCTTTGTTCGACTTTACCATCGCGCAGCACGGATGTAATGAAGTGGCTTACCCAAACATTGTAGCCGCAGGAAATAACGCTTGCTGCTTACATTATGAAGATAACTGCAGCCCGTTACAGCAAGGACAAATGCTACTCATTGATGCCGGTGGCGAATATCAGCATTATGCAGCCGATATCACTCGTAGTTACCCTGTCAATGGTCAATTCAGTGCAGCACAGAAGTCCATTTACAATATCGTATTGTCAGCACTTGATGCCGCCATTGCCAAGGTCAAACCTGGTACGCCTTGGCATCAACTGTATGATACTTGCATGCAGGTGATGGCCGAAGGTTTACTCAACATTGGCTTATTGGAAGGTGATTTAGATGAAATCATGGCCAAGGAGAGTTATAAACGCTTTACCGTACATAAAACCGGACATTGGCTAGGTATGGATGTACATGATGTCGGTCCGTATCACGACAGCGATGGCAAGTGGCGTACGTTGTCACAGGGCATGGTCTTTACGATAGAACCTGGTATTTATATCCCAACTGACGCACTGGATGTTCCGGTAGAGTACCGTGGTATGGGAATACGCATAGAAGATGACATCTTAGTTACCGATGAAGGGCACGAAAACTTATCTAAGTCTCTGCCACGCACAGTTGCTGAGATAGAATCATTAATGAATCCTCTATAGCTAACTATAATTAAGGCGAACCATCAACAGGTTAATGGTTCGCCTTTGCAATTATCAATTCTAATCAAACAATAGCCGTAGAATGCTTTTTTGTTGTAACTAACATTCACAAAAACTAGCAACCATAGCGCTCAATTCTATAGGGAGTTAAATCAATATCAGGCTGCCTACCTTGGATCTCTTGCTTTAGTAGTTTGGCTGTCACAGCAGACCATGTCAGCCCAAGATGCTGATGCCCAAATGAAAAGTAAACATTGCTATGTTTTGGACTCCGTCCGAGTACCGGCAAGCTATCGGGCAGAGACGGCCTAAACCCTAGCCAACGAATGCCATCTTCAACACTGGCTTGAGTAAATAGTGCTGGCAGTAGCGCTTTAGCATGGGGTAATAGACAATCGGCTCGCGCCTCAACTAACGGCGCATCCAACCCACCAAACTCTACTGTACCTGCTAGGCGTGTGCCCTGCTCCATTGGCGTGATGATAAACTTACGATTGTATGACGCGACGGGCCTGGATAAACGGCTATGCTGCGGCATCATCAAATGATAACCCCGTTCGGTCTCCAGCGGCACATTATAACCAAGATGTTTGGCAAAAGGTTTAGACCAAGCGCCCGCGGCAACTAATAAGCTAGCGGCAAAGTGTCGATCGCCAGACTGCATAGTCAGCTCAACACCCGCGTTCGCAGTGGGCGTATTAACTGCCGCAACCGATTCAATCCGCATTTTGCCACCCGCCGCAACAAACTTTGCTGCTAAAGCCTGACACAAACGCATCGGATCTGCGCTATGGCCAACATCAGTAAAATACAGGGCATGGGTAATGTTATCACTTAAACTCGGTTCTAAAGCCCGTACTTGTGCACCATCAAGTAATTGTACGGCCACGCCTGTTTCGCTATAAGCACGGTATTGCGCCTCGACTTCTGTGAGTGGCGTACTTTCAAATACCAACAAACTACCATTGAGCGTTAGCAATTCTTCGCAGTCGCAATAGCGCACTAAGTCCTGCATTGCAGCAATTGCGGCTTTATTAAGCGCTGTGATCCCTTGCTGATTCTGCTTACGTTTGCTTGGCAGCATATTAACCAAGAATCGACAGAACCAAGGTAAAGCCTTGAAGAAGTAGCGTGGCTGAATGCGAAATGGCCCAAGGGGGTCAAGTAGCATTCCTGGTAACTTCAGCAGCATGGCAGGATCTGCCAACGGAAACATTTGCTCGGTGGCAAAGTGGCCGGCATTCCCCTGAGAAGCGCCGGCCCCTGGGCCCTCTTTATCAATAATGGTGACTTGATAACCCACACGTTGCAGCTCTATCGCGGCAGCAAGGCCAACAATACCCGCCCCTATAATGGTAATGCTTCTATCGCCTTTAACCATTTCATTGCACTGTTGCGTCTCTAAACTCATGTTCACAATTCCTTGTTGTTAACCTGCGTATGAATCAGCGCAACATAAAACCATGCTGAAATTGGTCTTGTGGATCGACGATAAATTGATGTTTGCCGGTAATATAGGAGCGCCCGGCAACCTCTGGAATAACAGCTTGTTTGCCATGAAAATTGGTCGTCTCAGTGGCACTAACAATCATTCTGCCATCGACAATACTTTCAATCATTAGCGGTGTATTAAGGCCAACTTCACCCTTGGCATGCAGCAAGGCTATACGACCTGCTACGCCGGTTCCGGTTGGTGAACGATCTACCTCGCCGTCGGCAAATACACATACATGCCGAGAATGTGCTTCTACATTAGTAACTTTTTTTGAAGTGAAGATTGTGCCATATAAAAAGCTCAAGTCCGGCTCTAATGGATGCGTTAAAGGGTGGCTTGCCATCACGGCATTTTTAATCCGTCTGCCCACATCAATTAATTGCGCTACATTGTCTGGCCTGCAATCAAAGCCATACTTATCAGCATCTACATAAGCATAATATGCACCACCGAACCCAATATCATAATCAAACGAACCAAGGCCTGGCACGGTAACATTGCAGTCCAATGCTTCAGCCCAAGAATCAACATTCTTAAAGCTTGCTATCAGCGCTCCTTGGCTGTCACGATAGGCTTGGGCTGTAATAAGCCCAGCCGGTGCATCAATTTTTATCACCCTAGGCTCAGTACCAACTTCGATAGTATCGGTATCTGCTGCGACTTTTACCAACGCCAGAATACCGTGACCACACATACTGCTATAGCCTTCGTTATGCAAAAACAGTACCCCAAAGTCAGCACCTTTAGTCACAGGCGGCGTAAGTATGGCGCCGTACATATCCGCATGTCCCCGAGGCTCATGCATCAGTAATTTTCGGTACTGATCTAAATGTTGCGTCACATATTGTCTTTTTTGGAGAATCGTCTCACCTTCAAGTGCTGGATAGCCTGAGGTGATAATTCGCAGCGGTTCGCCTTCAGTATGTGCATCAAGCGTGGTGAATTGTTGACAGTTATTAAGCCAGCTTTGACTAATATCCAATAGACGCATGTGCTTTTCCCTCTTATTATTTGTATGCAATATATCGTATCTCGGTGCCCCAAAAAACCAATAATCTAACAAAGGGGTTTTCTTCGCCGAGAAATTGTATACAATATACTATAACTTTTGGAACAATCCAAAAATTGGTATAACTTTATTTTCGCATCAAACTTATAGTGAAAAAGCAACAAGAGGTCTCAACATGAAAGTAAACTGGCAAGGTGTATTCCCAGCAATCTCAACGCAGTTCAACGATGACGGTTCTATTAACTACGAATCAAATGCTCGGATGCTAGAAGACCTAATTAGAGATGGTATTGATGGAATCATCGCCCTTGGCACTATTGGTGAAAATGCTTCGCTAACACCACAAGAAAAGCGTGACTTCATCAAGCACACAGTCGACACCGTTAATGGCCGCATATTGGTACTTTCAGGTTGTACTGAAAACACCGCTGAAGCCGCTTCTGCATATGCGCAAGATGTTGAAGAACTAGGTATTGATGGCTTAATGCTGCTTCCTGCCATGGTTTACCGTGGTACAGACCGCGAAGTAGTCGCTCACTACCAAACCGTTGCACGTGCGACTAAATTACCTATCATGATTTACAACAACCCAGTGGGTTATGGTGTTGATATCAACCTTGATATGACAGCAATTTTAGCGGAAGAGCCTAACATTGTGGCCATCAAGGAATCGACTACTGATACTCGCCGTTTAACAGAACTGCAAAGTCGTTTCGGAGACCGTTTCAACATCCTATGTGGTGTTGATGATATCGCCCTAGAAAGTATCTTCCTTGGTGCAACGGGTTGGATTTCAGGTTTAACCAACGTATTCCCTCGCGAATCAGTCACTCTTTTCAAGCTCGCTCGTGCGGGTCGAATTGAAGAAGCGCGTGAAATCTATCGCTGGTTCATGCCACTGCTGCGTCTAGATACCATTCCAACATTAGTTCAGTGCATCAAATTTGCGGAACAAATTGTAGGTCGAGGCAGCGAGAACGTGCGTATGCCGCGTATGACCCTCATTGGCGAAGAGCGTGCTTATGTTGAGCAGGTCATCAAACAAGCAATGGCCACTCGCATCGACCTTGATAAATATAACTTGGACTAAACCAAGTTATTAGGCCAGGGGGGCGGCTTAACATCGCCCCTCTTTGCCCACCAAAACAAACATACGGAGTATGGCTCGAATGTTAAAAGGTACTTTCTTTTGCGTCGATGCTCATACTTGCGGAAATCCAGTGAGATTAGTGACCAGTGGTCACCCTAACCTTACTGGACGCAATATGAGCGAAAAGCGCCAGCATTTCCTGAACGAATACGACTGGATACGCAAAGCGCTAATGTTTGAACCCCGCGGACACGACATGATGTCTGGGGCTTTTTTGTACCCTCCCTGCAGTGATAACGCAGACGCTTCCATTTTATTTATTGAAACCAGCGGCTGCCTGCCCATGTGCGGACATGGCACTATAGGTACTATCACCGCCGCCATCGAATCAGGGTTATTAACCGCGAAGCTGCCGGGTAAACTAATCATTGATGTACCCGCCGGCCAGATAAATATCGAATACCAACAAACGGCTGGAAAAGTCGATTGGGTTAAGATCTTTAACGTTCCCGCCTATCTGGCTCATCGAGATGTGATCCTTGATATTCCCGAACTGGGTCCGCTCAAAATAGATGTGTCTTACGGGGGGAACTATTATGCCATTGTCGACCCACAGCAAAATTTCCCAGGCCTTAGACAATGGAGTGCCGCTGACATCCTACGCTGGAGCCCAATAGTGCGCGAAGTAGCTGACAAAGCACTGAGCTGCGTACATCCACTTGATGCCACGGTTAAAGGCGTATCTCACGTGTTATGGACAGGCGATACGCTCACCGAAGGTTCTCAAGGTGCTAACGCAGTATTTTACGGAGACAAAGCCATTGACCGCTCTCCATGCGGCACCGGTACCAGCGCTCGATTGGCTCAGCTTTATGCCAAAGGTCAATTAAAAGTCGGCGATCAGTACACCCATGAAAGCATTATCGGCAGCCAATTTATTGGTCGCATAGAGTCCGCGACTCAAGTGGGCGAATTTGAAGCTATTAATCCAAGTATTCAAGGCTGGGCAAGAATAACTGGTCAAAACGCGATTACCGTTGACGATGACGATCCTTATGCCTTTGGATTTCAAGTCGTATAGTCAGCCTAACAACTTTCAGGAATGAACATGACAGAATTGACACAAATAACAATCACAGGTCAACACTATATCAATGGCCAATGGACTGGCGAAGCCAACGATTTCGCCAGCTTTGATCCTCAAGCTAACCAACCTTTGGCCTGGACTTTTGCCAATGCGAGCGAAGCAGACGTGGATGCTGCGGCCCAAGCTGCTGCCAGTGCATTTATCGAATACCGTAGCAAAACAGCGCAGCAACGAGCTGAATTTCTAGAAGCCATTGCTAGCGAAATAGAATCTGAAATTAGCGCAATCACCTTAGCGGCTAATGCAGAATCAGGTCTGCCTATGGCTCGCTTACAGGGCGAAACGGGTCGCACTTGCGGTCAATTAAGATTGTTTGCCAACAATCTACGTAACCCCCTTCACCATGGCGTGATTGATCAAGCTAATCCTGACCGTGCACCTTTGCCTAAACCTGACACGCGTTTAAGTGTCATTCCTTTAGGCCCAGTTGCAGTATTTGGTGCATCAAACTTTCCATTAGCCTTCTCAACTGCCGGTGGCGATACCGCATCTGCACTGGCAGCTGGCTGCCCAGTGATAGTAAAAGGTCATCCGGCCCACGCCGCCACCAGCGAACTGGTTACTCGCGCTATCGCCAAAGCAATAAGTCGCTGCGATATGCCAGCAGGTGTATTTGGTTTAGTTCAAGGCCGAACGGCAGAAGTATCGACACAACTAGTCAACCATAAATCAATTCAAGCGGTTGGCTTTACAGGCTCTTTAAAGGTCGGCCGAATTCTAGCCGATGCCTGCGCAGCACGACCACAGCCAATTCCATTTTATGGGGAGCTCGGTTCAACCAATCCGCAGTTTTTACTAAATGGCATCCTATCTGAACAAGCAGAAAAATTGGCACAGAATCAAGTGGCTTCAATGATGATGGGACATGGTCAGTTCTGTACAAGCCCAGGGGTAATCATCGCCGTTAAAGGTGATGCACTCACACGCTATCTTGCTGCTATGGCCGAATCACTGGCTGAACAAGCGGCAAACGCGATGCTAACTCCTGGTATCGCTGCGGCTTATCAAGCTCAAGTGCAGGAGCTACTCGATAAAAACACCGTCGGCTTAATCGCTCAAGGACGCTCAAGTGAAGCGGCGCATCAAACTCGCCCCTGCGCTGTAAAAGTGACAGCCGAGGCCTATTTAACAGATACGGTATTGCAGCAAGAAGTGTTTGGCCCCTGCGCCATTGTGGTCGAGTGTAGCAACCTTGATGAAATGCTGGCTATTGCCGCGTCGTTGGAAGGACAATTGACTGCGACAATTCATGGGCTTGAAAATGAGCTGCCCTCACAAACAAGTTTGATTGATGCCGTCACTTATCGTGTTGGACGGATCATTTTTAATCAAATGCCTACTGGTGTTGAGGTTTGTCACTCGATGATGCATGGCGGCCCTTACCCGGCGAGCACCGACGTACGCAGTACCTCAGTCGGCAGCGAAGCGATAGCGCGCTACCAGCGACCAATATGTTACCAGAACATGCCGCAATCAATCTTACCTGATGCACTTAAAGATAATCACCCACAGGTGAATAAGTTTTAAATCATCATTTTTCATAAAGGGAAACCACGGTTTCCCTTTATTTATAGTGTTATAAGCGGTAATCTTAGGCGGATAACTTAAAATAACGACAAAAATGATACGGGAACTATGAGCCGAAATACCCCCATCGTCCATAAGACACGCACACAAGTTGTGGTCGAAGTGCTGAGGGAAAAGATCCTTTCAGGCGACATCGCTGCAGGTGAACCTCTTCGTCAAAGCGCTTTAGCCGAAGAGTTAAATGTCAGTCGAATCCCAGTTCGAGAAGCGTTATTGCAGCTCGAAGCAGAAGGTTTGGTTAAATTCGAAGCTCACAAAGGTGCGACAGCCACCGAGCTATCAGTCGACCAAGTCACCGAGTTGTTTGAATTAAGAGCACTTATTGAAACTGACTTATTGGCAAAAGCAATTCCTAATCTGCAAGATGAAGATCTATTGCAAGCCGAGAAGTATTTAACAGAATTAGAAACGGCGTTTAAACAAGAAGATGCAGTTAGCACTTGGAGTGAGCTCAACACCTTATTCCACACTTGTTTGTACAAGCCTGCAAATCGACCTCATACCCTAGAAGTCGTCCATGGTCTAAATACTAACTGTGACCGCTATATTCGCCTACAATTGTTATTGGCTGGCGGCATACCACGAGCGGCACAAGATCATCGCGACATGCTGAGCTATTGTAAAAATCAACAAATCGATGAAGCGGTTGAGTTATTGCGCGCGCATATATTGCACGCTGCAGACGCCATCCGCGACCTAGTAGCACAACAAGTCGACTAGGTCACATTTGACTAGCTTGCATTTTGCTAGGCTTAATTATTAGTTTGACTAGGCAGAGCTGAGGTTCTGCCTTTTATTTCTTGAGAGAATACCACATGCAGTACGCCACAATTACCGGCTGGGGAAAATGTGTTCCGCCCGCCACACTGACTAACCATGATTTAGCCACTTTCATTGACACTTCTGATGAGTGGATCAAGCCGCGCACCGGTATTAGTCAGCGCCACATTAGCCATGTTGACACCTCTGAAATGGCGTCGGTAGCGGCTAAGCGTGCACTGGCGGCAGCGGGGATTGATGGCAGTGAAATCGATCTAATTATTTTAGCCTCTGCTAGCCCTGATACGCTGATCCCCAATATTGCATCAACCGTACAAGCCAATATTGGCGCCAGCTGTGCTGCATTTGATATCAATGCTGCGTGCAGCGGCTTTTTATATGGATTGGGTTTAGGTTCATCACAAATAAAAAGTGGCCAAAGCAAAAAAGTATTGGTGATTGGCGCCGAAAGACTGTCTTTTTATCTTGACTGGTCTCGACGTGAAACCG
The DNA here is from genome assembly GCF_000518805.1 of Shewanella waksmanii ATCC BAA-643. Taxonomy (GTDB): domain Bacteria; phylum Pseudomonadota; class Gammaproteobacteria; order Enterobacterales; family Shewanellaceae; genus Shewanella; species Shewanella waksmanii. The sequence continues at coordinate 25,760 of NZ_JAEH01000050.1, read as the reverse complement.
CAGTGCTGTTTGGTGATGGCGCAGGTGCCGTGGTGCTTGAAGCAACGGATAAAGTTGAAGGTGTTTTAGGTTACGAGCTAAATAATGATCCCGCTGGCCGCGATATCCTTAAAGCTGGCTTCGGTACCGCAATGGATCGTTTTAACGCTGCATCACTTGATTTCTATATTGAGTTTAATGGCCAAGAGATTTTCAAGCGCGCGATTGCCGGTATGGGCAAACTCAGTACCGCCGTATTAGAGAAATGCGCAGTGAATAAAGATGATGTTGACTGGGTGATTCCTCATCAAGCCAATGAGCGTATTATCGATACCTTGATTAGTCGCATGAAAATTCCGAAAGAAAAAGCTGTGGTTAATATTGCCAACTATGGTAATACCTCAGCAGCGACCATCCCTATCGCGATTTGCGATGCTTTAGAAAAGGGCATGATTAAGCCGAATCAAACCATATTGTCTTGTGCATTTGGTGCCGGTTTAACTTCGGCAGCAGCACTCATTAAGTGGGGCGATCGCGTAACGCCAATCAGCTCTTCTGATGCTGAATTACCGCCATGTGAACAAACCGGAATTGAATTGGTGAGCAAAGCGGTCAAACATTTTTGCTCAGATAAATAGCCATTTGATTTAGTTAAAAACGCCAGCTCTCGCTGGCGTTTTTTTATGCTTAATTATACCAATCAGTATAAACATTTAGTCACTCAGCGAGAGTTTAGCGGTTCTGAGGCAAGGTCCTTAAATGCTCCTGCATTAACGACATTCACCACATCCATGTGGCTTGCAACGAGTGAAGAGCATAGTTGTTCTACGGTTAAGCTCGTTAACACAGCATCAGAATCGCTAAAACTCGCCATTCTGGCGCGTTTTAGGCTGCCTACTTCTGCGTTGAATAATTTCGCAAGGGAACAACCATTGTTTCAATCATTCGCCTTGAATTAGTTTGCCCAAAGCGCGCTGAGTAGATCAAATTCTTATACTGATTGGTATTACAAGCTAAACATCGCCTCGTCCCAGTAAATATTGTCGGCAAAGTGTTCGGCAATCAGCTGATTAAACTCATTAAAGCTCGAAATAGCTCGCTCTTCGTTGGTGAGACAAGCCCAGACAAACCTATGACAGTTATTGTCCAATAGATCGTACTCTCGGTACTGATAGATTGACCGCTTGGCCCGTTCTAACATGGTTTCATCGACTAAAGGTTGGTGGCGATGATCGCACGCTAAATAAATTTTACTGCCTGTGCGCCCGGCTAAAAACCGTTGCGTCGACACTGCCCTCACTAAGCCACTACCATGCAGCTCTATAAGCGTATGTTCATCAAGCCAGATTGCGGTGTGCTCTATTACCCCATAAACAAAACAACACACTATGGAGCCGGGTTTTGGCCTCACTTTTATTGCGCTACTTTGCCACAGGCTTGGATTCAAGCTTGCACCTTGGCTACTGCTAGAGTCACGCTTGCCTAAGCGTCGTTGAGATTCTATGGTTTTACGCTTTTCACGCTGGTCCGCCAGTACTACCGCACCAATCACTGCTCCACCCAACCAAATTAAAGGTAATGCCATAAAAGCCTTGTAAATTATTCATCTGTAATAGCTATAACATAGGCAAATGTTTACCGAATCAGCAAACCAAAAGTGTAACTAAATCTGCACCACAAAAATTCAAACGATGAATCACCAAGTCGATTGCCGAGACTAGTGGTATGAGACCAAGGTGAAAATAGGTTGATAATCAACTGAGTTTAAACTAGTTTTTAATTAGCACTGTTTTACAAGGATGATAAATGAAAGGTATTATTTTTTCTGAATTTCTCAATCTGGTCGAAGACACTTTTGGCTTAGAGGTGTGTCAAAAAATGCTAGATGAGAATCAAAATGACGGCGTATATACCAGTGTGGGCACTTACGATCATCGCGACCTAGTCAAACTGATCATCACCCTAAGCCAACTCACTGGTGTCGATGCTGAAGAACTGCAGCGCGTATATGGCAAAGCTATTTTTATTCGCCTGTATCAAAGCATGCCCGGTTTACAAGGCCAGGCGAGCTCAACCTTTCAGTTTGTAAAAAGTGTCGAAGAGTACATTCATATTGAAGTGAAGAAGCTCTATCCTAATGCCAACCCGCCTAAATTTACGTTTATTTCCGAGTCCAATGCCCAACTGGTTATGGATTATCACTCAGCTCGGTGTATGTCTCATGTCTGTTTTGGACTACTGCAAGGCTGTGCCGAGCATTTCAATGAGCAAATGAACATCGATATGCAACCACGCGATGATGCCGGCTCAGAAGTTCGCTTCGTGCTCAATATCGTATAACTAAAGAGCATGCCATGAATGACGAAATAGCTAAACTAGAGCAAATGGTCGCTTTGCTGACACGCAAAGCAGACCGTGAGCAGCAAGCAAAAATAGCCGCAGAAAAGCTACTGGATGAAAAGAGCCGTGAGCTCTATCTAGCTAAGCAACTCGTCGAAGAAAGCCTTAGCAGTATCCAAGAAAAATCCGACCAAGATATTGCCCTGATTAAGTTAAAAAGTTATTTGGAATCAATACTACTGGATTTCAATCAAAATTTTTTGCAAAAGCCGCTTTCAAATTCCTTGCTACAACTGCTGGTTGACGACCTGTCGGCCATCGAGCAAATTGATGCCATTGAACTGGTATTTAGAAATGCGCAGCAAGCCCAGAGCTTACTGCGCTTTCATACTGGTAAAGAAGTAAACTGGCAAGCACTACCAGAAACGATTAAATTCGGTTGGAGCGACGATTTTAGCCAGTTAACTGTCAACATCAGTGCCGATAAAGAGTTCTTGGGCCACTTTCGCATTGCACTTTCTGTACCCGAAAATTGGATCCACACCATAGAAAAGCAATTACTCGTATTTGGCGATATGTTGCTTGCGGCCTATCAGCGCCAAGCCCTGCTAGACAGAACCTTAGCAGCCAAACAACGTGCAGAACAATCTGAGCGCTCTACCCGAGATTTCGTGGCTATGATAAACCATGAGCTGCGTACACCATTAAGTGGCGTGGTTGGTTCAACTGAACTCATGCTGCAAACCCAGCTCACCGCCGAGCAAAAAGCGCTGCTCAATACCATGATGCAATCTGGGGAGTTACTCAAAGTCATCATCAATGATCTGCTCGACGTCAGTAAAATCAATGCCGGCATGCTGCAACTCAATGAAGCCGCATTTGACCCCTTGCAGCTATGCAATATGATTAAAGATACCTTTACCATTCAAACTCAAGAAAAACAGCTGGCATTCGAATTTTCCTATCAGCCTGCCATTCCACCAAGGCTTGTTGGTGACCCAGATCGTATTAAGCAGTTATTCGTCAACTTAATTGGTAACGCGATAAAATTTACCGAGCAAGGCAGCATTAACGTCGATGTACAGTGGAGCAATGAGATGTTTTGCTTTACCGTCACGGATACTGGCTGCGGCATACCACAAGAGAGCATAGACAGTATTTTCGAACCCTTTACGCAGGCGAATAATCGTAGCAATCGAAAATTTGAGGGCACAGGCTTAGGCTTAACGATTTGTCGTTTATTGGTTAGCGAAATGAATGGGCATATCAGCATAGACAGTGATATTAATGTCGGTACGACATTCAGCATTGCCTTACCTTTACGCATCGCCAAACAAAGTCAGGTGGCGACATCAACACCTGAGACTCAAATAGATATTAGCCAACTCTCGGTGCTAGTGGTTGAAGACAGTCATACTAATCAAATGCTAATAAAGCTGATGTTGGCTAAGCTCAACATCGAGCCAAGTATTGCTGCTAACGGTCAAGAAGCCATTGAATACCTTAACCACAACCAAGTGGATATTGTTTTTATGGATTGCCGTATGCCAATTGTTGATGGGTACGAAGCCACGATGATATTGCGCAATCAAGGCTATGCTAAACCGATTATTGCCCTGACCGCCGGCACAACATCCACCGAGAGAGAGTTATGTTTTGATGCCGGCATGGATGATATTGTCAGTAAACCCTATAAACTTGACGATTTAAGATGCGCGTTAACTCAGTGGGGCAATCAACCCAGTAAAGCGGGTAGCGGGTAGCGGGTAGCGGGTAGCGAGTAGCGAGTAGCCATTAGCCTATCGTTAATGATTGAGTACCCAAATACAGGGCTAAAACAGATCCGTCACCGTAAGCTTATCACCATCCCCCATGGCTGCCATTTGAGCTATCAATAACTCTCCACAGGCAATCGCATCAATTAAGGCATTATGTGCATTGTAAACGGGTAAGTTATAGCGCTCTCGACAAGCACCTAGTCTCAGCTCCCCCTCTTTAAACACCTCTTGTTGGCGCAACAAACGGCGCTTTTCAACAGCAAGAGTATCCACCGCAAGCAATTTCACTGGCTCGGCTAAGTGCAGGCTAATGCCCTGCTCTAGAAAAGCTAAATCTAACGGCGAGTGGTGGGCGACTAACAAATGTCCTTTCGATTGCTGCATAAACCATTGCATCGCCTGCTCAGGAGACAACGCATCTTGCAACTGGTTGTCCAAAATCCCGTGAATTACCGCACTTTGACCAACACTACCATCGATACTCACCAATTTATGTTGCGCCTTTGCCATCTGCAACTGGCCATTTTTTATCGGTACAATGCCAATACTTAAAATCTGATCAAATGCGGGGTCAAGCCCAGTCATTTCAAGATCAATTGCTAGCATTGGAATGTCAGCAAGCTTGTACTGCAATAGCTTAGCAAGCTCGGCATAGTAATCTTTAATCAATGGATGCTGAGTACGCCATGCGCGCCAGAATAGTCCCAGTTTTGACAATATTGCGTTCAATTAAAAACTCCGAGTGAACTTCAACTTCAACCCAGCTTGTGCATCATGGACCACTTTAAACGCATCCCTAAGCTGATGCCTTACTAATGAAGACAATTGCTGTGGCATAAGATAGTTGGACACGGTCTCGTTGTGAGTATATTGATAGCCTTGGTTAGACAAGCGCATGTGGGCGATAAATTCATGGGCATCGGCAAGGTTGAGTGCATCCTTACGATTAATGATATTAAGCTGCATCAGTTCGCGGATCCGCTTAGCGGTATTGACCTCTTTAATACCGGCAAACAACGCATATACCCGCGCGATGTCATTAATTAGCGCATTACCTTTGTGTTTTAAATCAATGCCTTTTACTTCGCTGCCATCTCGTTCTAAAACAAACTTCTTAAAGAACCCTAGCGGCGGCGATACCTGCAACGAATTACCCGCCATCCCCGCTAAGAAAATATCATTGCCCTTAGTATTTGCCAGTACATGATCTTGTAAACTGTCAAATAAACTGGCCGAGCCAAACACACAGCGCATATCAAAAAAGATACTGGCATGCATCAAGGCTTTTGGCTCAGGTTGCTTTACCCAATGTTCAAACTTTTGTTGCCACTGGGTCAACGTCATACGCCATTTGGGATTTTGCGCCATAATATCCCCAGGACAATAGACGTAACCGCAGCTGTCTAGGCCTTGACATACCGCTTTGGTCAATGCTTCAAAATAGCCTTGGGCATGCTCATCCATCTCACCGGCGACTAACAGACCGTTATCTTGATCAGAACAAGCTGCTTGGTCCTGTCTACCTTGCGATCCAAATGCTAACCAACAAAACGCCAGCGGTGCCTCACCTAAAATCTGTTGATTAAGCACAATCAAGCGCCGTGTTAGCGCATCAGTAACTGAGGTTAATACCCGGCCAATCTCCTCGGCACGGGCATCAGCACTGATGAGGTTTTGCAATAGCAGCGGGATCTGCTTACTGACATTAATTAAACTCTCTAGATTGCTCTGTCGCTCTATCTCACCAATTAGCAATAAAGGTTGTGTGCTTTGACCACGCAAAATATCGGTACTGGTGATCACCCCTACTGGCTCACCATCATCAATAATTGGCAGATGATGGATATTGCACTCGCTCATCAGCAACATGGCTTCGAATACCAACGCTTGTGAATTTAATACGGTGGGTGATGTGGTCATGGCTTGATGAACCGGTAGTTGACCGTCGTGGCCGAGGGCAATCACTCGATTACGCAGATCTCTATCGGTTAAAATACCTTTTAATTGTTGGTTATCAATGACCAGAACTGATGACACTCGATTATCGCGCATTAACCTTGCCGCATCAGCCACACACGCGTTGACATCTATAGTCAGTGGCTGCTTTGTCATTAACGTGCTAATGCGGTTGGTCGTTGCCATCTCTTTGGCTTTAAATCGACCTTGATGTCGCATTCTCTGGGCATAGGCACGATTAAAAAATCGATCGAACTCGCGACTTTCATTACGTAAAAAGTTAAAAGTATCGGGATCTAAGTGATACACCAAGCCATCTTCGAGAATTTGTATCCGATTGCTGATCTTGTCGCCTGACAATAGTGATGGAAAACCAAAGTAGTCACCATCACCTAGCCTATCGACGAGTTCACCATCTTGGTTACGCACCTCAAAAGCCCCGGTGCGCACGATGTATAGCTGCGGGTGATCTTCATCAAGCGGCACGTAGCCTGATGCTTTGCTGTAATAACCTATGGTCAACGCGCGGCAGCAACGCTGTAGTGCGGCGTCGCTCAAACTGTCAAAAGGAGTTAGCGCTGAGAGAAAGTCTGAGATTGGTTGCAGTTCGCTCGCATCCATAAGCCCACCTTAGTTAATGATATCTATGGCGTGCAGACCTTTCGCGGTAAAATTGTGCTCCAAAGGTCACACGCCCTAATTCAAAGGTAACAAGATTAACTAGCGATGCGTATTCGACCAAAGGCCATAAAATGGCAGCAAATAAAAAGGGACGCCATGAGCGTCCCTTAATCGAGCTTAGTTTGTGACTAGGTTTGTACCTAAGTTTGTGCCTTAGTGGTCGTGAGCTTCACCAGCCCCTTTAGGGAAACGAATACCTTCAACCATATCGACAACATTTTGTGGCACTGCTGCAGTCACCTTGCTTACAGCAAATGCAACGGCAAAGTTAATCACCATACCAAGCATACCAATACCTTCAGGTGAGATACCTAGGAACCAGTTGTCTGGGTTATTATCTGCAACATTAACAAACTTGAAGTAAATGATATAGCTTGCAGTAAATGCTAAACCAATCACCATGCCCGCAATCGCACCTTCTTTGTTAATCGTTCTAGAGAAAATACCCATAATAATTGCTGGGAACAGTGACGATGCCGCCAAGCCGAACGCAATGGCCACCACCGCTGCTACAAACCCTGGTGGATTAATACCAAAGTAACCAGCCATGACAATACCGAGCGCGGCTGCAATTCGGGCAAACATCAACTCTTTCTTATCGGAAATATCAGGCATCAGGTTTTTCTTCAATAAATCATGAGATACCGATGTAGAGATAACCAACAACAGACCTGCTGAGGTTGATAACGCGGCGGCTAGACCACCTGCAGCAACCAATGCGATAACCCATGCTGGTAAGTTGGCAATTTCAGGCGTTGCCAATACCATAATATCACGGTCAATCTTCATTTCACTTTCAGGACCTTTGGCATAATACATATTGCCATCGCTATTTTTGTCATCCCAAGTGATCAGGCCAGTCTTTTCCCAGTTCTTAATCCACTCTGGCGCAGTTTCATAAGCAACACCTGTTGATTCAGGGCCATTGATGGTTTCAATCATGTTAACACGTGAGAACGCTGCTAGTGCTGGAATCGTGGTGTACATAATCGCGATAAATACTAACGCCCAACCTGCAGATACACGGGCATCTTTCACTTTAGGTACAGTGAAGAAACGTACAATCACGTGTGGTAAACCCGCGGTACCAAACATCAGGGCACCAGTAATAAAGAACACATCAATCATGCTCTTAGAGCCTTCGGTATATTGGGAGAACCCGAGTTCAGCGGATAAGCCATCTAGCTTATCGAGCAGATACACGCCAGTACCATTACCCGCAGCATCGATTAACTCCGCACCAAAACCAATTTGTGGCAGTACATGGCCTGTCATCATCACTGAGATGAAAATCGCTGGAACCATAAAGGCGAAAATTAGTACGCAATATTGGGCAACCTGGGTATAGGTAATCCCTTTCATACCACCCAATACCGCATAGAAGAATACAACGGCCATACCGATGTAAACACCAGTCTCAACGTCAACCTCTAGGAACCGCGAGAACACCACACCCACACCACGCATTTGACCTGCAATATAGGTAAAGCAGATAAAGATGGCGCAGACGACAGCCACAGTTCTGGCCGCTTGCGAGTAGTAACGATCACCAATAAAGTCGGGCACCGTAAACTTACCAAATTTACGTAGGTACGGAGCCATACAAAGCGCTAGCAGAACATAGCCACCCGTCCAACCCATTAGATATACCGAACCATCATAGCCGGTAAAAGAGACGATACCTGCCAAAGAAATAAACGATGCCGCTGACATCCAATCTGCTGCTGTGGCCATGCCGTTCATCACAGGGGGAACACCGCCGCCAGCTACATAGAATTCTTTGGTTGATCCCGCACGAGACCAAATCGCGATACCGATATACAGGGCGAACGTTACGCCCACAATCAAATACGTTAAAGTTTGAACATCCATCTCTATACTCCTTTAGTCTTCGTGCACGTCATATTTTTTATCAAGTGCATTTGCCTTCGCTACATAAACGAAGATAAGCGCGACGAAGACATACATAGAGCCCTGCTGAGCAAACCAGAAACCTAGTTTAAAGCCCATAAAGTGGATCTCATTAAGTACATCTACTAATAAAATTCCGCATCCAAACGACACGAATGCCCATACCGCTAATAGGCTAAGAACTAGGCGTAAATTTTCCCGCCAATAGCCCTCAGCTTTTTCATTGCTTTCAAAACTCATAGCGACTCCCCTGTGCTGTTTTTTTGATTTAAGTCACAGTTAATCTATCAAGCGGGAGAAGGAGAACAATCAAGACCTTAGTCTAACGCTGGCGTAAACCCTGCCAAAATAAAAATATTTAACACGTAAAAACAACAGCTTACACATTGACGCGGACGTCAACCCAACAGTAAGTGGTCAGCCCTACCTTAGACTAAGGTCGAGTTAGAATTAGCAATTATGTAACAACTCAACTGAAAGTTTATTGACTTTACCTAGAGGCCTAGCACCAAACGGATCTCGAAATCAGCACAGTAAAATAAGGCTCGCTGCTTGATCAGGGCTAAATTGATGGCTCTAGGTCAATAGCATACGTAAAGTGTGGCTAGTACATGGCAAGAGTGGAATTTAAGGGCAGTCATACCGCAGCGGGCTGATGGCCAGATAACGAATAAAATAACGAATCAAGCAGCGGCTAGATAAGCCAAAAATATCTAAGCAACAGCGCTAAAACTAGTGTGCATATAATTGAAATATCAGCCAGTTTAGGCGCTCATAAACACCTAAACTGACAACTTTAACCTTGCAGGTTTAGCTTCGCTTTAGTAGTTACCACTACTTTAAGTTTGCTAGGTAGGTGAGTAACTCGGCTAATTCAGCAGCAGGTCGACTGGTATTGTTCACCATATATTGACCGTTAACCAAGATAGCGGGGACACCGCGAATGCCCGATAATTGCGTTTGGCTATCATAATTAGACAGACTCAATTGCATATCAGCTGAGGCCATTAACGCCTCAACTTTGTTAGCATCCGCACCATTAGCAACGAACAGATCGACAACTTGCTGTGGGCGCGTAAAAGGCCCTTGCTGTTGGTGAATATGATTAAATATTTGCCCATGCATCAACTTACCCATTTGCAGTTTTTGTGCGACAAAAAAAGCTTGTTGGCTTAGCATCCAGCTTTCACGCCCTGCCCCTACTGGTGTGTGAGTAAAGGTAATTGATTTATCCAACAGCTTGGCCACCTGTTCAAAATGCGGATCTTGTCGGTAACAATGACCACAGTTGTAAGAGAAAAACTCCCTAACGACTGGTTGGTTACTCTCTGGTATCCCTGAAACTTTGACAAAATCTGTACCTTCGACAAATTCTTTGGCATTAACCTTCGATACAGCAACCGACAGCAGACAAGCAAGCAACACAGATGTAAAAACAGTGGATAGTCGTTTCATTTAAGGCACTCCTTACGCCAGTAAAATAGTAAACTAATAAAAGAGCCAATCAGTGGCTACCGTTAGCAATGCTCTAGCATCACCATAGGATCTGAGTAGTGGTATTGGTAATTAAGCTCATTTACGATCTTCTGTCCACAAACGGTTTTATCCAAACTCGCGTCATTATCTACTGCGAAAGCAGGTGTGGGTAAACCTAGCTTCTGGGTTGCTGCAAAATAAAATGCTTGTTTAGTCGGGTGTTGTTCACCACACACGTTGAATATATTGTTTCCGCTATGCTGTGCCTGCAACACCTGATAGGTCGCACCAATACAATCATCAAGGTGGGTCATATTAACTGATAGGTTTGCCCCAGCAATGTCACGCTTACCGGCAAAAAAACGCCCTGGTGCACGCTTGGGGCCAACAAGTCCCGCAAAACGCAGTACAGTGCAACACGAATAATCTAAAAACAGCTGCTCTGCCGCTAGCAGGGTCTCGCTTTTATCGTCATAGGCGCTAGCGGACGTTTCATCATGACAACGGCCATCTGCGGCATAAACACCTGTGGTACTGACAAAAACAACTCGCTGATACTGGTGGTCGCCAATCAATGTTTTTAGCCTTTGTAAGCGCTCAAGGTAATCGCTTTTGCCGCTGCGAAGTCCTGGGGGAATATTGACAATCAAGGCATCTTGCCATAAAGCTTGCTGCGTCTTATTGAGCTGCTCAGATTGGCTTGTTGAATCATTGAAGGCACAGGTATCATCAAGATCAAGGGCAAAACCATGAATACCGTCTTCACTGAGCGCGTCGGCCCCTTGTGGCGTTCTTTTGGAGCCAAATACTTTGAGGTTTTTATCTAACAGAAATTTGGCCAACGGGGTACCAAACCAACCGCAACCAACAATAGCAACAGAAGTGATCATAAGATTTATTTTTACTGAATCGAAGGAAGGTAACGATACGCCATTACAGGCAAGATTTCATGCCTATTATTCAACGCCACTGAAATAAAAGCAGATCCCAGTGTCTGCCTGCAGTACTTTCATCGCACCTTCTGACAGCTCCTCAAGTTTAACCACCCTGGTCACTGTCACGCCCTCTTGGCTTAGAAAGCGTAATGCCGCACCACTGCCATCGGTTTCACAGGCCCACACCTGTGGCTGCTTCACTTCTTTCGCTGTCATCATGACCTTGCCGACACAGCCATTAGATAGCTCAACTAAGGTACCTGGTGGGTAAATCCCCAGAATTTTAACTAGAACTTCAATGAGTTTTTCAGTGTGTTTACCAGCACGATTTTTAAATAAATAGCCTAAGGCAATCTGTGGTGAACTGATTTCACCAGACCACAACTGTTTATCGTAGTCATTGGCTAGACTAACAATTTGCGTTGTCGTAGCAATTTTGCTTTCTACTAACCCATCCGGGTAACCAGAACCATCAATAAACTCGTGATGATGTAACACGATATCCAGCATAGGTTTAGGGTACAGGCCAGACTTATTGAGCATGTCGTAACCGAAGTTAGGATGCATCTTCATAAAGTTGGCTTCTTGCGCCGTTAATGCTGTTTTCTTGCGGCGGATAACATCAGGCACCTTAAGCTTACCAATATCATGAAACAAACAACCTAAGGCAATGTCCCTCATGGCCGATTTGGGTAAATCGAGCGCTTTGGCAATCATTAACGACAACACTGCCACCGAAATGCCGTGCTGAGTGACGCTGGCATCGCTCTCCCCAGCGCTCACCAATGCAAGATATGGCTTTTCCACTTCAAGCATGTGCTCTAACATCTCTTCCACTAAACCGGCTGCTGCGCGATAGGCCCCTTCAGGATCGCTTGCGACCTTTCCGAAAGAGGAGCGACTTTCATTGACGCAGTCGATAAAACGTTGCTGACTTAATCGCAGTGACTTACGGACTTGCACTTTAGGATCAACTTGTTTGACTTCAACCGGTTTATCTTCGACAACTTGCTCGGCTTCTGCCAAAGCTTGCTCAATCAACTCCTGTCCTGATAACAAAATAACATAGGGCACACCCAAGCTCTTGATCAACTCGATTTGGGTTGCATCTTTAATCTCTACACGATTGAGTAGAAAAGGATGGTTTTTCCACGACATTGGCAACTTCACCGTTATCCCAACTTGTAGTTGCGACACCGGCAATTGCATTGGCTCAGTTCGGGACACCAGAAACTCCATTTATTTGTCGGTAACACATTTGACCAACAGCCCTATGATAATAAAAACGTTTAAATTGATTTATCTTAATAAGATAACTATAGCTGATAGTTTAAATATTACGTCAAATGTCATAAAAATGACAAGTGACAATAAGACCGGCAAGCTAGAGATTTGTGAGTCAGCAGACAGATTTACAAGCGGATATCACTGGACAGAGAGCCACTGACAGTAATAATATCGAGCTAAATGCATTAGTAAAGACTAATAAGGATGGGTGAATTGGTGAACATCTGAGTTACCAAGTGCAGTCATTTTCGCCAAGACAAACCAACAGCAGTTAATTCGCAACATAAAATTCACAATTCTATTTTTGAACATTGTATACAATATTCATTATGCTATTATCTTTCTTGTTCTTTAGAGACTCATAGGCGACCCCGACTATGGAACTTTAAAGAGTGTTGCTGTCAATTGTCCTTACTGCTAAGGCGCTACATCTAACTTCATGTAGCTGTTTTAGTAAGGCTTTTTTGTTAACATTCCTGGAACATTACATGAAGAGTTTTCTTCATTTAGGTTCGTTGGCGCTGCTTATTGGCAGCGCCTTTTTTTATTCTTTTTGCCAATCTTTCAAATAATAATGTAAGCGTTTCGACTGCCAGATATACAACAAGCTCCAAAATAGAAACAGTGCATCTAGGCCAAAACTCCAGGTAAACAGGAATTGATTATGGATTAAACGTTGCATCAGCAATGCACCATCCACTGCCAGTAACAGCAACAACAACCATTTCAATTTGGCAAATATCGGGATAAGCCATAAGGGCTTGCGCTTACGCTCAGCGATAACTACCCCATAAAGTAATAACGCGCCAAAACCCGCAGCTAACGCCATTAAGAAATCGGTTTTATGGGGATAAAACAGTGCTACTAGGCCAGCTCGGTCACTGGCTTGTGTCAATGAAACCGCAAATACGCACCAGCCGCGTGCAATAAACACCAACATTAAATAAAGCATCGGTGGCGGCTTAATGTGGCCATTGTCATCAAGCCAAGTTATGTGTCCAAAATTCACTCATCTCCCCCTTATGTTACTTGTTATATGGAGGTAAATAACTCAAAAACAATGCACCTTGAATAAAAATCAGCATTGTCGGCCTGTACCATTGCTTTTATATAAGAAAAAACACCAGCTCAAAGCTGGTGTTTTTTACCGTCGGCTGACATCAGATTACTAGCCGTTTAATAAAGTCAGCAGTTCTGCTTCATCAATGACTTTGACGCCTAGATCTTGCGCTTTAGTCAGCTTAGAACCCGCAGCTTCACCCGCAACCAAACAATCGGTGTTTTTCGACACGCTGCCAGCGACTTTAGCACCGAGTGCTTGTAAACCTGCTTTAGCATCATTACGGTTAAGTTGGGTCAAGGTACCGGTGAGCACCCAAGTTTGGCCTTTGAGGGACAATTCATCGCCACTCACTTGCGCTATCTCTGGCCAATTAATCCCTGCTGCAATTAATCTATCAACCACTTCAACATTATGCGGCTGCGCCCAAAAATGCACCAGGTGTTTAGCGACAATCACCCCCACATCATCCACTTTGATAAAAGCCTCTTCATCTGCAGCTTTAATCGCTTCTATGGTTTTAAAGTGATTCGCTAAGTTGGCAGCGGTGGCCTCGCCTACTTCACGGATCCCAAGCGCATATATAAACCGAGCCAAGCTAGTCTGTTTGGCATCATCAATCGCGCCAACAAGCTTAGTTGCTGACTTAAGTCCCATGCGATCAAGCATTGTCATAGCCGAAGCTGTCAGTTTAAATAGATCTGCTGGGCTACTGACTAACTCTTTATCAATCAACTGTTCAACGACTTTGTCACCCATACCGTCGATGTTCAGCGCCTTACGAGATGCAAAGTGCTTAATGGCTTCTTTACGCTGCGCTTCACAATACAAACCACCGGTACAACGAGCAACGGCCTCACCTTCGACACGCTCAACCATACTGTCACAAACTGGGCATGTTTCAGGAAACACAATCGCTTGCGCTGTATCTGGACGCTTGTCTTTTACAATGGCAACAATTTGCGGAATCACATCACCTGCCCGGCGAATAATGATGCTATCGCCTACCATCACACCGAGTCGCGCGATTTCATCTGCGTTGTGTAAGGTAGCGTTAGATACGGTGACACCACCGACAAATACCGGCTGCAATCGCGCAACTGGCGTTATAGCACCAGTTCGACCCACTTGAAAATCCACACCTTCTAAGGTTGTTATCTCTTCCTGAGCCGGAAATTTATAAGCGGTTGCCCAGCGAGGCGCGCGGGCGACAAAGCCAAGTGTCTGTTGTTGCTCTATCCCATTGACCTTAAGCACCACGCCATCAATTTCATAAGACAGTGACTCTCGACGAGTCAAAATATCTTGATAGTAATCAAGCACACTCGCGGTATCACTGCACAATTTGACCTCACTACTCACAGGGAAGCCCCACGACTTAACCTGCATCAGTTGACCATAATGGCTATCTGATAACGGCCACGATTCTGGCTCAACAACCCCTAAAGCATAGGCGTAGAATGCCAATGCACGGCTGGCGGTTATTTTGCTGTCTAATTGACGCAAGCTGCCAGCAGCGGCATTACGGGGATTAACAAATACCTTATCGCCCTTGGCCAATGCTCGCTGGTTAACCGCATCAAAAGCGGCTTTGGGCATAAACACTTCACCGCGCACTTCCAGTAACGGCGGAAAATCATCGCCACGTAGTTTCAACGGTATTGAGCGAATAGTGCGCACATTCTCGGTGATATCTTCACCCACAAGGCCGTCACCACGAGTGGCCGCGCGTTCAAATACACCGTCACGGTACAATAAACTCACCGCGAGTCCATCTAGTTTGGGCTCGCAGCAAAAGCTTAAATCCGAACCGACTTTATCGACTATGCGTTTATGAAATGCATCAAATTCGGTTTGATCAAACACATTGTCTAAACTCAGCATCGGCTTCAAGTGGTTTATTTGTTCGAACTTATCTAACGCAACCCCGCCAACACGTTGGGTTGGCGAATCTGCGAGTATGAGCTCTGGATGTTGCTGCTCTAGCCCTTGAAGCTCTCGCAATAAACGATCGTATTCAGCATCCGGTATTGAAGGCGCATCATCAACATAATACCGATAGTTGTGGGTGTTAATTTCTTCGGTTAATTGGCTAATACGCTTTATGATTTCTTGCATTTGTGTATCCAAATTAAGCAAAAGAGGCCGCGAATGCGGCCTCAGTTTATCTGATTGATTTTACTAGGCAGTATGTTGACGAATACGTTGTAAATAATTTTGCTTAGTCGCTTCACTCCACTCTTCTCGGCCACCATCGAGTAGTTTTCCGCCTAAGTCATCAGCAAGCTGATGGGCAGAGTTGAGCATAATAGAGAAATTCATTAGTGGTTCACCATAGCAAGGCAGCGTCATAAATAACACCACACCATGGGTACTAAATTGCTCCATATCATCTGGGTTAAATACCCCAGGTTTTACCATATTGGCTAATGAAAATAGCACTTTACCTGTGCCAGCATTGTCTTCATGACGGTGGAAAATATTCATGTCCCCAAACTTGAAGTTCAGTGCCAGTAAACTTGGCAGTAGCTCAGCGCCGTTAAGCTCACCTTCGTTGGCAACCACATGCAACACTAATACATCTTCGGGCTCAGGTAGCGGCGCATCAATCTCTTCTTCAATGGCTGAGGCTTGTTCAATTTGAGGTTCAGCCACAGGCTCAGCTTCGAACAAACTTGGCTGCGCGGGTGCAGGTTCCGGTGCTAACCCCAAATCCATTTGCACATTTTCAGCTGCAGCATCAGAGCTTGCAGTTAATTGTGGCTCTTGTTTTGCTTTAGGTGCTTTTGTCGTTGGTTGATTAGATAATGAAAAATCAACTTCGGGCTCATCTTCAACATCATCGATAGCACTGAGAACCGGCTCTTGCGGCGACATTTGACCGTTGTGCGAGCTCGATGTGGCCTTTGATGGCGTCACTTGTTGATATTGCTCACTATCGGTATTTTCTTCGGAGGCCTTTTTAACTCTCACCTCACCAATACCATCAGCATCAAAGCCATCTGCATCTTTAGGTTTATCAGTATATAAACCCGACATAGGGTTTTCTTTTAATGACTTTGGTTGCTGTTTTCTAATGGACCAAAAACCATGCACAAGTACCGCGATAATGGCTATCGCTCCTAAAACAAACAATACCAGTTGCAAATTTTCCATTGATTACCCTGTGTTTCCTAATAATTATACAGCGTCGGCCATCGCCACCGCTTCATCAATATCAACTGCGACTATACGTGAAACCCCCGCTTCATGCATAGTGACACCAATTAATTGATCAGCCAATTCCATGGTGATCTTATTGTGACTTATATAAACAAATTGCACACTAGCTGACATCTCTTTAACCAATCGGCAGAAACGGTCTACATTGGCATCATCTAGTGGTGCATCAACTTCATCCAACATACAAAAAGGCGCCGGATTAAGCCTAAAAATAGCAAATACCAATGATAAAGCGGTTAGCGCTTTTTCTCCACCCGAAAGCAGGTGAATTGTACTATTCTTTTTACCCGGTGGCCTGGCCATAATGGTTACACCAGTTTCGAGCAAATCATTATCATCGGTCAATGCAAGGTGGGCACTACCTCCCCCAAATACTTTAGGAAACAGCACCCCTAAATCTCGATTAACCTTGTCATAGGTTTCTTTAAATCGTGATTTTGTTTCTTTATCAATCTTTCTTATCGCTTCTTCCAATCGAGTCAACGCGCTGGTCAAATCGCTATCTTGACTATCAAGGTAGTGTTTGCGTTCACTTTGTTGCTCAAACTCTTCAATCGCCGCCAAGTTTATCGCGCCAAGGTGCTCGATTTGAGCCTTAACACGACTGAGCTCTTTTTGCCGCCATTGCAGTGATTTACTTACATCCAATTCAGCACTAATCGCTTCAAGATTAATTTGTTGCTCATCAATCAGCAATTGCTGAGAATCAAGCTGACCTTTAATCCCCTCTCGACGTAACTTTAACGTGCTGATCGCTTGAGTCAAGTGCTCAATCTTTCCAAGCCGTTGTTTTTGTTCTACTCCTAACTGTTCAAACTGCTGCTGCAATTGACTTAATGTGGCCCTAACCTCTGACAAATCCGCTTGCTGCTGAGTTTGAGTTACCAACAAGCTAGCCAGCTTCTGCTGCATCTTTTGCAGTGCATCACTATCATCAACACTGTCGGAAAGCTGCAGTTTTAGTTTGTCCAGTCGCGAGTCAAATTCATCAAGTTGGCCTTGATACTGCTGTAATTGCTGTGCATGCAATGTTTGCTGTGATTGTAGCTGCTGAATATGACGCTGCTGCTTAAGAAGTTGTGCGCTTGATTGCTGCGCAGATTGCGACAAGGTTTTACGCTGAGCATCACAATTGGCAAGCTCTGCTGTTAATCGTTCAACTTGAAGCTGCGCTTCCTGCTGTTGTTGCTGGTATACCGCCAACTGCTGGCTATGGCTGAGGGCTTGCTGCTGCAACTTTTGCAACTGCTGCTGCCAAGTTTGCTGTTGTTGAAGCAAGTGTGTTTTTTGCTGATCAACCACGCGTATACTGGCATGCTCAGCTTCAATATCAGCGCGTAGCTGTGTCAAGCTCACTTGGTACTGCTGATGAGATTTTATCGCTTGTTCTTGAGCCTGTTTATGGCTCAGTTGCAGCGTCAATTGTTCGCTATACGCGCTACGCACTTTTGCCAATTGAATTTCACTCGCGGCAATACTGTCAGTTAGCGCATCAAGTTCTGCACGCAGCTGCACCAGTGATAAGGTATTAATTGATTTTTGCAGCACAAACCCCTGCCCCACTAGATAACCATCAGCCGTGATAACACGCTCATGCGGGGCAAGGCCAGTGACACGCTGCTTGGCGATATCGAGCGTCTGCTCCCAATGAACATCTTTTAACCACGGAGACAGGTTTACCTCGGTTTGCAGTCCTGGCCACTCAGCCGGTTGTGCGGTATTGAAACCAAGCTGGTTAACGTCCACTTCGACTTGCTGGGTCAATATGGATTCGAGTAGTACATCGACGGCAGCCTCCCAACCTGGCTTGACAGCAATACACTGCCATAAGGCTGCACCTTCTTGTTTATCAGCATCTGGCAGCAATTGCGTCACAGCTGCAGAGCGGCCTCGCTCTTCAGCAAGAGACTGTGCTAGCGCTTCTTCTTGAAGCTTGAGCTGATGACATTGCAGCTCTGTTTTTGCTAGTTGCTCGGCACTCATCTTAATTAACTGCTGCGCATTATCTTGGGCTGCGAGCTGAGAAGTAAGCTCATCTTGATAACGGTTTAAGTTTTCATGATGGCTTTGGGTATTAAGCTGGCTAAGTTGATGTTCACTTTGCTGTATTTGCTGTTGTAAATTGTGGCTTTGCTGCTCAGCATGCAGCTCATCTCGCTTAGCAACCTCCGTCGCATGATGTTTTTCTTTGCTGGTAAACTGTTGCTGCTGTAACGCTTCCCTCGCGTCGTCATACAGTGCTTCAGCTTCAAATAACTGTTCTTTGAGATTATCGCAGTCGAGTTGCAGCTGCGACTCAACATCAGTGGCTTGGGTTAACTCTTGAGCTAATACTGCCTGCGCACTGCTAGTGTCACTATGTTGCTGCGTTAACGCCAGTTGGCGTTGATGTATATCGGCGACCTGCTCAGTTAAATGCGCATCTTGCTGTACGGTATGTTTAATGGATTGTTCAAGCTTGGCAATTTCGGTGCTGCTTTGATAGTAACGTTCTACATACTGATGTTCATTTTTATCGAGTTCATCAATACTGAGTTTGACTTGGGTCATCTGCAACGATAGCGCTTGTTTTTGCGCATCAAGTTCACTCAATGACAATTGGTGTTCATTAAGTTGCTGGTTAATCGTGGCAGTTTGACTGGTAAACTCTAAGAACCGGCTAACGGTGAGCTCGGCATCTAATTGGCGCTCTGCCTGTTTTAGCTGGCGATATTGTTTTGCATCCTGTGCTTGTTCTTCAAGCTTTTGCAATTGACGTTGTAATTCTTGGCGAATATCCCCTAATCGCTCTAGGTTTTCTCGGGTATGACGAATTCGATTTTCCGTTTCACGGCGGCGCTCTTTGTAACGCGATATCCCTGCCGCTTCTTCGATAAACACCCGTAACTCATGGGGCTTAGATTCAATCAGCCGAGAGATTGTCCCCTGTTCAATGATGGCATAACTTCTGGGGCCTAAACCTGTCCCCATAAACAGATCAGTCACATCTTTACGGCGACATTTTTGACCATTGAGGAAATAGCTCGAATCGCCATCACGACTGACTTGACGTTTTACCGCAATCTCTTGATAGCTGGCATACTGGCCGGCTAAACGCCCCTGTTGATTATCAAATAACAACTCGACACTGGCCACCGATACCGGCCGCCTAGCGTTGGAACCATTAAAAATAACATCAGCCATAGAATCACCACGAAGGTGCTTGGCAGAGCTTTCCCCTAACACCCAACGTACAGCGTCAATAACATTAGACTTGCCACAGCCATTGGGCCCGACAATCGCAGTTAAGGGTTGGTTAAAAGGGATTTTAGTAACATCGACAAACGACTTAAATCCAGCAAGTTTTATCTGTGTGAGTCTCATTAAATAGAGTAAAGTCGTTTAGCTTTTAATCAGTTAGACTTTGACAACCTAACTAAGGTAAGTGAGTGTCCCCACTTTAGCAAAGCACGCCGCATTTTGTAACGTTTTTTATTCCCTAGATGCCATGCTAATGCTTGTTTTTACAGCGTTGCTACCGCACAATCGATACATATTCACTGTAACAACGACCTAACGTATATTTATGAATCAACCAGCTGCAACTAAACCTAAAAGCGGAGTGAACTATTTCCTCGATGGCTTTGCGCTAATTAAGCGTCCAGGGTTAAGAAGTTTTGTCTTTATTCCGCTGATGATTAACCTGCTGTTATTTGGCTCTGTGATCTACTTTGCCATTGGCGAGCTAGAACGGGCTTTTGCTTGGATATCGGCGCAGCTTCCTGACTATTTAAGCTGGCTCAATTTTTTGCTGTGGCCGTTAGCGGTGATCACTTTGCTAGTGGTGCTGTCATTTATATTTAGTTCGGTAATGAACTGGCTCGCCGCCCCATTTAACGGCCTACTGGCCGAAAAGGTGGAGCAACACCTTACAGGTAAAGATCTCAACACAGGTGGAACGGTTGATTTAATCAAAGATTTACCGCGCATTTTGGGGCGGGAATGGATAAAACTAAAATACTATCTTCCCCGTGCAATCGTGTTTTTATTATTGTTTTTGGTGCCTTTTATCGGCCAAACTTTAGCGCCGGTACTGTGGTTTTTATTTAGCGCTTGGATGATGGCGATTCAATATTGTGACTACCCTTTTGATAATCATAAAGTGCCATTCGATGATATGAAATTTGCACTGAATCAAACCAAAGGCAGCAGTTTTAGCTTTGGTGCAACAGTGACGTTATTTTCCATGATTCCCATTGTGAACTTTATCGTCATGCCTGTGGCGATTTGTGGCGCAACGGCCATGTGGGTTGATAAGTATCGTGTAGCCTATAAAAACGATGCTGTGGCTCCTGAATAATACCCCTGAATAATGACCCTGAATAACGACATAGAGACTATCTGCTAGTGTCTAAATACTAAAAATTAGACACTAGCGATTAGATATTAGCGAGAAAACAGCCAAGATATGACGGTTAGCGCGGCAACTAATCTCGTGCTAACCATTAAACCTGCTACTTTCAATCCCTTTGCTCGCTGTCACACCTTGGCTTTGAGTCTTGTGCAGCGAATATCCTCACCATCTAGCTAACTGCCATGCAATGGCCATAGTCCCTTGTCCATATTCCTTTGGCAATGGCCCTTTGGCATTGGCCACATCGTTAAACGGTCAACCCGATAACAAACTGCAACCAATAGACACCAATTGTAACAAATATAAGTTAAGCTCAGCGGCTGTTTGCTGGCAAAATAGCTGCAAACGATAACAAATTACCCTCAAAAGATTAGCATTAATTACACATGAGAAAATCAACCTTGTATCGCAGTGCAGTTGCTCTGCTAACTTGTTGCTTTTCGGCGTTAAGCCACGCCGGCAACAGCAGCCAATTTGCCATCGACATCCCCACTTTAACCACTGAAGCCACCATTGATGGCACTTTCGATGAAGCCGTTTGGCAGCAAGCGGCCACGGCGAGTTTACGTTTTGAAACCAGCCCAGGCGAGAACATCAGCGCCCCGGTTAAAACAGACGTGAAAATTTATGCTACTGAAACTACCCTTTATGTCGCCTTTAGCGCTTATGATCCTAAGGCCAAAGATAACCCACAAATAATTCGCAGTAACTATAGCGATCGCGATGATACCTGGGGCGATGATCTTGTTGGTATCAAGCTCGATACCTTTAACGATGCCAGATTAGCTTACCAGTTCTTTGTCAATCCCTT
Organism: Shewanella waksmanii ATCC BAA-643; assembly: GCF_000518805.1. Classification (GTDB taxonomy): domain Bacteria; phylum Pseudomonadota; class Gammaproteobacteria; order Enterobacterales; family Shewanellaceae; genus Shewanella; species Shewanella waksmanii. The sequence goes on along the minus strand of NZ_JAEH01000050.1, from coordinate 3,931 downwards.
TGGTGTGCAGATGGACTCCATTGAAAATGAACTCACTGGTGATGAAAGTGATGCTTGGGATGGCATTTGGTACAGTGCAGCCACCCAGACAGAGCAGGGCTATCAAGTAGAAATAGCCTTACCGCTGCGGCTATTTAATTTCGATAGTCAATTAGCGATGCAACAATGGGGGATTGAGTTCATTCGCCTTTACCCACGCAGTCAAAATCATCGTTTGTCTACCCATCAAATCGACCGTAACAACAACTGCCAGCTATGCCAACTGGGTGTGGCACAAGGGCTCGCTGGCGCGAAAACCGGTAATGATTTACAGCTAACCCCCTCTCTTGTCGCTAACCGTCAGAGCCAGCGCGCCCTCAACCCGCAGCAAGCTTGGCAAGACGAAGACAATTTTGAGGCAGGGTTAGATGTGCGCTGGGGGATCACACCAAGTACCTTGCTAAGTGCCACGATCAACCCGGACTTTTCTCAAGTGGAGGCGGATGCTGGGCAATTAAATATCAATAGTACTTTTGCGCTGTTCTTCCCTGAAAAGCGTGCGTTTTTCCTTGATAATAAAGATTACTTTGATACCCAGCTAGACTTGCTTCATACCCGCAATATTGTCTCGCCAGACTTTGGTGCCAAGTTGACCAGTAAAGTCGATAACCACACTTTTGGCCTTATGGTTACTAACGATACCGAAACCAATTTTCTGGTGCCTGGTAACTTAAGTTCAGACATCGCGGAGCTCAACGATAAAAGTGTCAACTTAGTTGGCCGTTACCGCGCTGATTTATCTGATCAGTTATCGATTGGCAGCTTATTGACCGGTAAAAAAAGTGATGAATATCATAATTATGTCGCCAGTGCTGACATTAAATATCAACCCAGTGCTCAAGATACCTTCACAGCGCAATACGTATACTCAAATACGCTATATCCCGAAGACTTGTTTCGCAGTTTTTGCAGCAATGAAGACTGTAAACCCGTTCAAGATTGTGACTTAAGTGATTGCGGCGTCAATGAGCGCGTGTTGCGCACCCGCCAAGATGACGAGATCCAAGATAGCCTATACAAAGTCAAATATATCCACGAACGCCGCAATTGGTATGCGTTAACCCAATACGAATCGATAGGTGAGGATTTTCGCGCCGATCTCGGCTTTATCGATAAGGTTGATGTCAATAAATTTGTAATTGGTGGCGGTTACACTTGGTATCCACAATCTCAACCTTTGCACCGCATACAAGTCAGCGGAGATTGGGATATCAGCCACAATCAAAAAGGTGCGATGATTGAGCGTGAATCTGAGATCAAGCTAGAGCTAGAAGGCGCCATGCAAAGTTATACCGCCATGGGCTATGTTTACCGTGACCGTGTTGGCCGCCGTATTGACAGCTCGTCATTAGATATTAAGGACAACACCACCCTATTTACCGAAAAACTGGCTTGGCTTTATGGTAACTTCACCCCGATAAGCCCGTTGAAATTAGCACTGGATATCAATTACGGCGATGCCATCGACTTTTCCAACAATCGCCTAGGTAAGGAGTTTATGATAAACCCTGAGGTAGAGTGGAAGGTCAATCATGCCATTAGTTTAGATGCTTCGCACATTTATCAACATTTAGATGTTGATGGTGGCGAGCTATTTAACGCTAACCTAACCGATATTCGCCTTAACTGGTATTTAAACCTAAATCATTTTATTCGAGTTTCGAGTATCTATACGCAAATTGAGCGCGACCCTTCCCTGTATCTTTATCACCAGCCTAGAGCCAAATCTAGCCAGTTGGGCAATGAAGTTTTATACGGCTATAAACTCAATCCACAAAGTGTGTTTTACCTTGGTTATTCTGACGGCCTTATCAGCAACGACGAAATTGACAGTTTGACCCACAATGAGCAAACCTACTTTATGAAAGTTAGCTATGCGTGGCTGTTATAAAAACCCCCAACAAAAAAGGTGAGCTAATTACGCTCACCTTGTTAATCTTCTACCTATATTTATCTCAATAATGAAAGAACTCTCGCTAGCCTATTAACCTAACCGCGGTCAGACTCTGCCATGTCCCTACGCCAAGTCTTACTCAGGTGCTAAGCAGACTAAATTACGCCCCGATTCCTTGGCGTCATACAGCGCTTTATCAGCGCGTTGCAGAAGCATATCCACAGACTCATCGACCAGTTCCGCAATGCCAATACTGACGGTAATCGCAAGCTCTCCTGCGGTTGTGCGAATGGGCAGTTCAGCTAATTGCGCCCTGAATTTATCCAATAAAACAAAGGCCTTATCTGCAGTTAACCCTTTAAAGGCGATGGTAAACTCTTCACCTCCGAACCGCGCAACAACGAAATGCTGGCCAAAGAAATGCCGCAGCCTAGCAGCAAACTCGATTAATACTTCATCGCCGACATCATGGCCGTAGGTATCATTGACTTGTTTGAAGAAATCAATATCTAGCAGCCCCACCGATAAAGTGGTCTGTTTTTGGATGATCTGCGGCAGGTGCTCTTCGAAGTGGTCGAAAAAATAGCGGCGACTATAGGTAGACGTCAGATAATCTAAGTTTGCTTGTTCCCATAATTTGCGGATCATGTCCAACGAATTAAGCGTATTGAGTACCCGGCAGTGAAACTCTTCGTGCACAAAGGGCTTTTGCAAAAAGTCGTTGGCACCATTTTTAATAAACCGTGCAGATAGGCTTTGGTCATCGTCGCTAGACAAGCCTATAATCGCTAGCTCCTCACGACTAAATTGCTCTCTCACTTTCAAAATAAGCCCAAAACCATCTAACCTAGGCATATTGTAGTCAGTGATCAACAACTGAATGTCTTTTTGGTCTTGCAATATCTCCCAAGCAGACAGACCATCGTCCGCTTCTATCACTTGGTAGAGGTGCTGCTCCAACAGGCTGCGAACAAACTTGCGGCTTACCATAGAGTCATCTGCCACTAGGACTTTCACATGTTGATTGCGCTGTAATCGTTTAACGAGTGCAACTGCATACTCGTAACTAAATCGATTTTCTTTGAGGATATAGTCGACAATACCCAACTGCAACAAACGTGTTCGCTGATCACCATCTAAGCTACCCGTTAACACAATACAGGGAATTTGCCTTGCTAACACTAGCTTGACTATCTCTCCTTCTGCCGCGTCAGGTAGGTTTAAATCTGTGATTGCGACAAAATAATCATGTTGTTGTAGCAGTTTTTTCGCACTCGCGAGGTCTTCGGCATAGTCAACTTCGCATTCTAACTCCTGTGTGATTAGATGCTGCAAGATGCGTGTCACGACTTTGCTGTCTTCGACTACTAAAATTCGCAATTTATTCTCCTAGCTCCCCAGAGACCAACCGTGTTTACCTAACTTTGTCCATATGCGCTACTTATCGGTAAATCTACCAACGGGCTTTACACTCATTCCACAGCGGCTATCAGTATCAAAATAGGCCTTTGGCAATGGCATAAATTGTATCACTAAATCAACTTTTCACCAGCAGTTGATTGACATAGAGTAATGATTCTAACCAAAAGCTTCACATTGACGCGATATAGTTTGGTTATATGGCTAGCACATACCATTAAAACAGCGATTGATATCGTCAAATGCAATCGTGAGCGAAAATTAGCCCAACAAACCAATGCCGTGACAATCACTAACATGAAATTGACTCTCTAGACTGACATTGGCGTAAATTAGTCATTTAAGATATAACTAGCAGCAACAAGGGACTTTGCTCTTCCCCCGTTTTAGTGGACACCTTCTCATCACTTTGAGGAGGCTAAAATGCCTAAATATACCCAACCAAGAAAGACATGGTTTTACCCTGTAAAATTCAAAGTCAAAGCTGTCCAGCTAAGCTTAAGAGACGATGTCATGTCTAAGGATGTTGCGCTAGCGCTTGATATTCACCCGTTAATGCTGAGTCGTTGGCGAAAAGAA
>NZ_JAEH01000049.1 GCF_000518805.1 Shewanella waksmanii ATCC BAA-643 | reverse complement strand
CTGATTTTCTTTCTTTAGCTTCTTGAGAGCGTTCAGCTCACTTTTGGTGGGTAGCTTGCTCATAATTTCATTGTTGCATTGATAGCGAGGGGCTTTAGAAAACTTACCTTCTTTGTATTCTTTTCGCCAACGACTCAGCATTAACGGGTGAATATCAAGCGCTAGCGCAACATCCTTAGACATGACATCGTCTCTTAAGCTTAGCTGGACAGCTTTGACTTTGAATTTTACAGGGTAAAACCATGTCTTTCTTGGTTGGGTATATTTAGGCATTTTAGCCTCCTCAAAGTGATGAGAAGGTGTCTACTAAAACGGGGGAAGAGCATTGTCCTTTTAAACGACTTGTTATACGCTTTTTAATCATACATCACAGCATTTTGAGCCATATCCGCTAATCTAGATTTAGCATCTTCAAGATATGAAATTGCTTGTTTATCTTGGCTGTTTGTTTTGAGAAATTCTTCTAAGTATTTAATCTCAATTGTGAGCAGGTCAATCCTAATTTGTATCAGGCAGTTTGGACGGCTAAGAGAAAAGTCCTCCCAGTTCCTGATGTTAAAAGGACTGACTGAATAAGGCAATTCTTTGAATATCGAGCTATCTACGCCATGCTCTTCAATGAAGCTGATGAAATCATCATTTAATCTGTCGTTACTTTGACTAAGTCTCTCTAATAATTCTTCGATTCTAGTAATAGTTTCACGAGCATCATCAAATAGCTTGCTATAACCGCCTTTAGTTGTAACCCGAAAAGCAAGATCTTCCATCGTATGCTCAACGGTATTTAATACTTCAATTTTATCCCAATAAGTTTCAACATCACGCATTAGCTTATGTAAAGCTGCTTCATCTATTTTGAAATCTGATTTGAGGAAGTTTACTTCGTGTTCCCGCTTCATCTTAATCATTGCTTCAACGGGATATTCCTCTACTTCGTCCGTCTCTATGTGATGTTGATAGCATAGGATTAGTAAATTCTCATACGATCGTCGTTGCTCGTCATTCTGTTTAGAGTTATATCTCTCACCTTCCGGCATTGCTGCTTCAATATGACAAACCTGACCAATAAACTTTTGTTTGTCATTCACTAAAGGGTGAATGCATCCAGGAAATGCACACTGATTTCCTGAACGAGCAAATAACGCTCTTATTGTCTCAAGTTTTGGTGCTAATCTGGCCAAAGAAGTCTCCGTACTCTTGAAGCGTATAACAGTATATTAGGCTGAATTCCGCATAATAACGGACAGCCATGTTAATTCAATACTAGCAAGTTAACTTAAAAATTATTCACCTTCAATAGCTTATGGTTAAGTCGAGGATGACTTTCCTTCAGTGTTCGCTGTAGAAAGTCGGAATTGACTTATTTGTGACGCTTTTCTGCTGCTATGAAAAAGAAATTATTGATAAATCAGAGGCTAAACGGAAATTCATCGCAGCACGAGTTCTCAGTTTCCATGTTTTTGCTCGTTCTCATAGCCTTTCTTGAAAAGGACTATAGCTGTACAAAGCACTGTCAAATCGAAGCAAGTAGAATCCCAGTCACAGCCGCGCTTGTACTGGATATAATTTTTCTTCGAATTTACCTTTGCCTGTGGCACTAAGGTTCTAAAAGTATTTAACCTATTTAGAGTCAGGTTATGCCGGACACCACACTGATTTTCCTGTAGCGGGGTTTCGCCTTCCCGGCGAGGAATGTGTAGATACTTGCTCGGCACGCTGTGAACCCATCCTTGGGCGCTCTGCGACAGCATCCATGCTGTCAAAGGCCTCGACCGCATCTACACTAGATTTCATATCTCTTCGAATTTACCGTTGTCTGTGGCATTAAGGTTTGACGAATATTTAGCCTATTTAAAAATCAGGTTATGCCGGACGCTACAAGGGTATTAAGTGTGTAGTCTGTGGTTAGTTGAGTTTGAAATCTTTTCTGAGTTCACTCTTGGTCGTCTAATCGAAGAGATAATTGACTCGGTGTGATTGCACGTTGACTCTCGGCGACAGGACGTCGCCGCGAAGCCTACATGGATGTATTTATGGCGAGTCATAAGTGCAATCGCACATACCCCGCTGGGAAGCGAGATACTGTTAAAAGTGAGATACTGTTAGAAGCAAATCTCTGCGAGAGGCAAACCCTTTGCTAAATCATCAAGGTGGATGATTGCCCACTTTTCGCCTTACCTGTGAGGTATGTATTTAAAGTTAGGCTATCGACATATCCGAAAGTGTAGCGATGCCAGCTGCAGGCACTAACTGGCCATTAGGCGCGTAATGGTTCGGTGTGCAGGGGAACTTAACCTCTGGCCGAGAGGCCAAAAAAAACCACCTTAAATTAGGTGGCTTCTTAAATTGGAGGGCTAACCGCGAGGTTAAATGGCTTGAGTCACTTGATGTAGCCAGTCGAGATCTTCACCTTGCATATGTGGGGCGATGGCCTCAAATACTCGTTGGTGATAGGCGTTCAGCCAATTGATTTCCGCTTCGTTTAATAGCGACTTATCAAACAAACGTGTGTCCATTGGGATAAGCGTTAGCGGGTTAAACTCAAACATTTCGCGCTCTGCATCGGCAAGGGCTTTAGCTGGGCGAACTTCTACTAGGTTTTCTAAGCGAATACCAAACTCGTTGGCGCGGTAGTAGCCTGGCTCGTTAGATAGCACCATGCCCGGTAGTAAGGCGACATTGTTACTGTTTTTGGCGATACGCTGCGGCCCCTCGTGCACACTGAGGAAATGACCCACACCGTGACCCGTGCCATGATCATAATCAAAACCGTATTGCCATAGGTGCTGACGGGCAAAACCATCGAGTTGCTGACCGGTTGTACCGCGGGGGAATTTGGCTTGATCTAACGCAATGTGACCTTTTAACACTAAGGTGGTCATTTTGCGCTGTTCAGCCGTGGTTTCGCCAATGGCAATCGTACGGGTCACGTCGGTGGTGCCGTCTAAATATTGGGCGCCAGAGTCAACCAAGTAGATGCTGTTATCTTGCATCATGGCAGGGGTGCCATTGTTGTGGTTGTAGTGACACATGGCGGCATTGCCACCAGTGGCAGAAATGGTGTCAAAGCTAGGCTCGATGTATTGTGCGTCTTTGAGTCTGAAAGATTCGAGCTTATCGGCAAGCTGACCTTCATCATAAAAACGTTTTGCCGCCACTTCACGGTCTAACCAGGCTAAGAACTGGCTAACGGCAACGCCATCACGAATATGGCAAGCTGTCATACCCGCTAGTTCAGCCTCATTTTTTTGTGCTTTTATCAGGGCGACGGGATCGCTCGCAGCAATCAGTTTAGCACCATGGTTGGCAGCAGTGAGCTGTAACCAAGCATTGGCGTTGTTGGGGTCGGCTAATAGATTCACACCGTCAAGGTTAGCCAAGGCTCCAGCTAGGGCTGATTCGTCACATAAACTAACACCTGAACCCACATGCTCTTGGGTCCCTGCTGGCAGCTTGCTTAGGTCGGTAAAGACCTGCATGTCGCCATTGGCGTGCAGTAAGCCGGTGCAAAGAATAACAGGCAGGCGCGGTACATCGTTGCCACGTAGATTTAATAACCAACAGCAGGAGTCTAATGCGGCTACGAGTGCAACATCCGCGCCTTGTTTTGCAATGGCTGCTCCAATTTGTTGACGTTTATCCAAACTGCTGCGACCGGCGCTTTGCTCATCAAACAGACGGGCTGCTTGGTTAGATAATGCAGGTCGGTTTTGCCAGTTGCTGTCGATAGGGTTTTGCTCAACGGCCACTAATTGCATCTGTTGGCTGCTAAATAGCGCTTGTGCGTTCTGTTGCCAGCTTAGTGGATGTAACTTGGCATCATAGCCGATACGTGCGTTGGCGCTCAGCTGCTCAGCTAACCACGGCAATTGCGGCACATCAGAGAGGCTTAAATATTCAAACAGAGATGAGTCTACCTGCTGGGCAACTTGCACGGTATAGCGGCCATCAATAAATATTGCGGCGCTATCTTTCAACACAATAGCCATACCCGCTGAACCGGTAAAGTCACTGAGCCAGTGCAGGCGCTCGTTGCGTTCAGGCACATATTCACCTAAGTATTCGTCGGCGCGTGGAACAATAAAAGCATCTAAGTTAGCTTTGGCCATTTCAGCGCGGACTGCGCTAAGACGATCGGCAATTGATTGGGTCATAAACTCTCCAAGGACGGCAGCCGGTTAGGGCATAGAGGTTGTGAGAAAGTGGCTGATTATGGCAGTTGAATATGTGCGAGGGAAGGTTAGGCGACAATTTTCTTTATGCAAATTTTACCTGAGTGTAAAACTTAATGTTATGGTGTTGTTTTTTAGGCGGTTTGCCGCAATCCATTTTGTCTAAGTTTAGGGATTTAACTATGGCCAAGAATGTTTGGATTCTCACCTTAGCGCAAGCGTTTGCCATGAGCGCAACGCCGATGATGATGCTATTAGGTGGCATTATCGGTGCAAAGCTAGCCCCCAGTGAAGCGTTAGCTACGTTGCCAATTGCATCTATGGTGATTGGCGTGGCGTTATCGGTTGTGCCAGTGAGCCGCTTGATGCGTCGCTTTGGTCGTAAACCCCTGTTTATTGCCGGCGCGTTATGGGCTGCAACATCGGGCGGGGTGGCTATCATCGCCACTGGGCAGCAATGGTTTGCGCTGTTTTGTCTCAGTGGCTTTATGCTAGGTAGTGCTGGCGCGGTAGTGCAACAGTATCGTTTTGCGGCGATGGAGTCGGTCAGTGCCGAGTTGGCACCTAAGGCGGCGTCGCGGGTTTTAGTCGGTGGCTTAGTCGCGGCTTTTGTGGGTCCAGAGCTCGCCGTATTGGGTGGCGAGTTGATTAGCCTTCCCTATGTAGGGGCCTTTATGTTCTTAAGTTTGGTGAGCTTGGGCGCAGCCATCATCTTGAGTTTTTATGATAGCCAAGCCGAAGTGACGCAGCAGCAGGCAAGTGATGCTCGACTCGATAGCACGCCCGCGTCGCCGCTGATACACATTTTGGCAACGCCTGGGGTCTGGGTCGCCATTTCTGCGGCAACCATAGGTTATGCATTAATGAGCTTTGTGATGACGGCCACCCCGCTGCACATGCACCATATTGAGCATCATTCACTGGCCGATACTAAATGGGTGATTCAAAGCCATATTATCGCCATGTATCTGCCATCCCTGTTTAGTGGTTACTTGATTGCTAAGTGGGGCACATCGAAAATGATGCTCATTGGCTTACTGGCCTATGTGGTCACTATTGTCGTGGCCTTAATGGGGGCTGAGTTACTTAACTATTGGTTGGCGTTAGTGTTATTAGGCATAGGTTGGAACTTTCTGTTTGTTTCCGGCACGGTGTTATTACCACGTTATTATGCGCGCAGTGAGCGCTATAGCATGCAATCATTTAACGATTCATTTGTGTTTGGTGCCCAGGCCATTGCGTCATTAAGTGCAGGCTGGGTGATTCATTTACTCGGTTGGCAAGTTTTACTGCTCAGTTGCATTCCGTTTATTGCACTACATTTATTGCTAATGGCTTGGCAATACTTCTACAGCAAGCAGGCTTCGGCAGTTGAAAACAGCTGATGCGACTGTTTAGCTGTGTGGCGGGTATAAATTAATTCTTTTCAACCGATTAGATGAGAGTTTACGCACTTTAGATGACATAAGATAGGTTAAGATTTTATAGCGAAAATGTACCGCTAATGTGTTAATGTGACTGCCACATAAAAAGAAAATTAAGCGCTCACGGATGGCGACGTTTGGGGCAAGTTATGCAAAAAATTACGGTTGATATTGGCGGTACCAAAGCACTATTTCAAATCAGCTTTGATGGTCGTACTGAGCAATACAAGATCTTAACTGGCGAAGGCTTTAACGCGACGGTTCTCAATCAGCAACTGTCTGAGTTAGAGAGTGATTACGGTTTAACTGGCTATCAGTTGGCTATCGCTGTGCCGGGGCTAGTGAGAGATAACACCCTGTTGACCAGCAAGTCACTGCCTTGTCTCAATGGCTTAACCGCTGAGCACCTGGCCACTGAGGCTGCTAATGTCATTATTTATAACGACATTGATGCGGGGATGCAGGCGGTATGCGACCCTAAACACACCAGCGAGTTACTGGTGATGGCTGGTACGGGCATTGGTATGTCGATTGCGCTTAATGGTAAACCATTTTCTGGCGCAAGTGGCTTGGCGGGTGAGTTAGGCCATTGCCGAGTGATGACCGAATCTGGTGAGTTTAGTTTAGAGCAGCTTGCCAGTGGAGATTCAATTCGTACCCGCGATTTAAAAACGCCAGCACAACTTTATCGCGCTGGCAGCTACCTTGGCATGGGCTTGGCTTGGGCCGTAAACCTGTTTAATCCTAACCGTATCTGGTTGGCGGGTGGCATGATGAACAATCCCGACTATTACAAAGGTTGTATTAACGCGATCAATGAGATGGCGTTACCTGATCCCCTCAGTGAAACTCAAATTGGCCGAGTAGATGACATGGAAACTTTGGTCTGCAGAGGCTTAAGTGTATTGCTAGATAGATCTTAACTTTTCTCCTATTGAGTTATTTGTTGAGCAAAACGGCGCGATTCGCGCCGTTTTGCCATCAGTTTGAATATTTTTCTACTGCATATTTGTATACTTTATGCTAAAACAGGCAGCTCAATAGCATAACGCGGCCCAGTGCGTGACAGCTGAGTTAATCAGCTGGCGCTGTGCTTGCCAGAGAACCCATCAATTCGCAATATAGCGAACAGTTATCAGACCGTGCGAGGCAATATAATGACCCTAGGTGTAGGCGGTTCAACCGCAGCAATAGAATTAGCAAAACTTTCCGACATGACCCAAGGTGTTGAGCCGATCACAGAGCAAGAGTATCGCCAACGCATTGCTAAGGCGCAGCAGATAATGCAAGCGCAAGGAATTGCGGCTATCTACCTTAATGCCGGGACCAATTTGTACTATTACACCGGGACCCGTTGGTATGCCAGCGAGCGTATGGTTGGCGCTATTTTGCCGGCACAGGGCGAGCTAGAGTACATCGCACCGGCGTTCGAGCTTGATACGCTTGAGGGCTTTATGGTGATTAAGGGTAAGGTTAACACCTGGCAAGAAGATGAAAGCCCCTATGCTCTATGCGGCGATGCGATAGCGGCTATGGGTATCAGCCAAGGGGTTATTGGCATTGATGAATCGGCGGCTTTTTTCATTTTTGATGGATTACGTCAGGCCCATGCTCATTACCAATATGTCAATGCTAAACCCGTGACCGCGGGCTGCAGAATGATTAAATCTGCCACTGAACTCAGCCTGTTGCAGCGTGCTAAAGACATGACGTTAGAGGTGCATAAAGCTGCGGCACGTATTTTACGTGAAGGTATTACCGTTGCCGAGGTTGAAAGCTTTATTAATCAGGCGCACATTGCCGTTGGGGCACCAGCAGGTTCGTATTTTTGCATCGTATTATTTGGCGAAGACAGTGCCTATCCACACGGGGTTAAATCGCCTAAAGCGTTGGAGCTGAATGACACGGTGCTGATTGATACCGGTTGCCAAGTACAGGGATACAATTCAGACATTACTCGCACTTATGTTTTTGGTACCCCTAGCGAGCGTCAGCGCAGCTTGTGGCAGCATGAACAAGATGCACAGATTGCGGCCTTTGAAGCGGCGCAAATTGGTACTCCCTGTGCCGATGTAGACAAAGCGGCGCGGGTTGTTTTAGAGGCAGCAGGTTTTGGTCCAGGTTATGATATTCCGGGCTTGCCGCACCGTACCGGTCATGGTGTGGGCTTAGATATTCATGAATGGCCTTATCTGGTATTGAATGATCAAACACCATTGGCAGCGGGCATGTGTTTTAGCAATGAACCTATGCTTTGTGTACCGGGTGAGTTTGGTGTCCGTCATGAAGATCATTTCTTTATGACTGATGATGGCCCACAATGGTTTACTGCACCAGCACACTCGATTGATGATCCATTTGGTTATGAGGCATAACTTGTTGGACTAGTGCTAATACTTATAGCTAGGTGTAAGCCCTTTCAAATTAGCACTGGCTAAATTATCAAAAAGCGACATGAACTTGATTCTTGTCGCTTTTTTATCTTTTTATGACATTGAAATGACACCCACCATCGGCCAGAGTTTTATGCTTTTAGTCGGCCAGTTAATGATTGTTTATCTCCTTTTTTACCGTTATTTTCCAATTTTTATAAAATAAGTTGTTGCATCTTTGTTAATTGTGGGTCTATGCTAATTATCGATGACAGCGTTGTCATCAAATGAAGTGGAAGGCAAACCAATTGAAAAGTTGGGACGCAAAGCTACCGGTCTAAGGGGAATATAGCCAATAGGGTCGCACTATTGTGCTACATCGGAAGTACCTAGGACAGCGGGGATGCCACAGGAAGTTTCTTCATAAATGAGTGCTGCTTAAATAGAACCGCAAAGGTCATTAAGTGCAGGAGTTTATGGTCTTAAGAGCAGATTTGTATTCTGTCATCGCTTTGTTTGCCTTATTGCTAATAGATAATTAGAAATAAGGATTTTTACCCTATGTTTAACGCAAAATCTAACATGACGACACCAAGCCTGTGCGCTTTGCTCGTCAGCTCGGTGCTATCTAGTGCCGCCTATGCCAACGCTCCTGGAAAGCCGACTATCGGCTGGGGAGAAACCAACTTTGCTATCATCGAAGTCAGCCAATCGGCTACCGCTTACGAGCAGCTTATCACTGTAAAAGATGCTGCCAGTGTCGATGTAAATTGGAATTTATGGAGTGGCGATGTTGGCGACACCGCCAATGTACTGCTTGATGGTGTTACCGTATGGAGCGGGCCTTCAGCGGCGTCGGGTAGTGCAGTGTTTGATGTTAGCCAAGGTGGCCGTTATCAAATGCAGGTTGAGTTATGTAATGCCAGCGGCTGTACTCAAAGTGATGCCAAAGAGATTGTGGTAGCCGACACCGATGGTAGCCATTTAGCGCCATTGCAAACTGCACTGCAAGAAAACAATAAACCCTATGTCAACAAAACCGGCAAGGTGGTGGGAGCCTATTTTGTCGAGTGGGGCGTGTATGGTCGTAAGTTTCCGGTTGATAAAATTCCGGCGCAAAACTTAACTCATATTTTATATGGCTTTACCCCTATTTGTGGCGGCGATGGCATTAACGATAGCCTCAAAGAGATTGAAGGCAGTTTTCAAGCATTGCAACGTGCCTGTAGCGGCCGAGAAGATTTCAAAGTTGCCATTCACGATCCTTGGGCGGCGCTGCAAATGCCACAAAGTGGCGTCAGTGATTTTGGTGATCCCTACAAAGGCAATTTCGGCCAGTTAATGGCGTTAAAGCAGGCCTATCCTGATTTAAAAATTCTACCGTCGGTGGGTGGCTGGACCTTATCAGACCCGTTTTATTTCTTTGGTGACAAGGTTAAGCGTGATCGCTTTGTGGCATCAGTGAAAGAGTTTCTACAAACATGGAAATTCTTCGATGGTGTCGATATCGATTGGGAGTACCCGGGTGGAGCAGGGGCTAATCCCGATCTTGGGGATCCAGTGAATGATGGCGATACCTATGTACTGTTGATGAAAGACCTGCGCGCGATGCTCGATGAGTTATCGGCAGAGACAGGGCGAACCTATGAGCTTTCTTCAGCTATCAGTGCGGGTCGTGAAAAGGTTGCCGTTGTTGATTATCAGGCTGCTCAGCAGTATATGGATTATATCTTCCTAATGAGCTACGACTTTTACGGTGGTTGGTCAAACACTGATTTGAATCACCAAACGGCCTTGTATGCCGCGAGCTGGGATCCCGAGACTAAAAACACCGCTGATTTAGGTGTCAATGCGCTGCTTGCTCAAGGGGTGACGCCGGGCAAAATCGTTTTAGGTGCGGCGATGTATGGCCGTGGCTGGACCGGTGTCAGTGGCTACCAAGGTAATAATCCATTTACCGGCACCGCCACAGGGAAAGTCAAAGGCACCTGGGAAGATGGCGTGGTCGATTACCGCCAGATCGTCAATGAGTACCTAGGTGCTGGCTGGGAATATCAATATGATGAGATTGCTGAAGCACCTTATGTGTTTAAGGCGTCAACCGGTGACTTAATTACCTATGATGATCCTCGCTCAGTAACAGCTAAAGGCCAGTATGTCACAGCAAATCAGCTTGGTGGTCTATTTGCTTGGGAGATTGATGCCGATAATGGTGACATTCTAAATGCAATGCACGAAGGATTAGGCCACGGTGAAGGCACTAATCCGCCAGTGAACAAAGCCCCGATTGCCAATGCGGGCGCGGCGCAAAATGTCACTGGCACAGTGGATGTTGTTTTAGATGGTAGCTTATCTCGCGACCCGGAAAATAAGGCGTTAACTTACGCATGGCAGCAAACCTCCGGCCCAGCAGTGACCCTAGTGAACGCTGATGTAGCTGCAGCTAGCTTTGCCCTTACGGCAACAGAGACTGACACTCAATACGGTTTCAGTTTAACTGTGACCGATCCTGAAGGGCTCTCGGTTGTGGCTAGCACGACGGTTAACCATCTTGCCGAACAAGCTAATGGCGCGCCAGTGCTGAGTTTACCTGCTACCGCATCGGTGGTATCTGGCCAGAGTACGAGCTTGAGCGCCAGCGCATCTGACCCTGACGGTGATCCACTGAACTACAGCTGGTCAGTGCCAGCAGGCCTAGTGGTCAGCGGTGACACCACTGCTACCTTAGCGATTACCGCGCCAACAGTGACCGTTGATACCGATTACACCCTAAGTTTAACCGTCTCTGATGGGGCGTTAGATGCCAGTGCTCAAACGGTATTAACTGTAACGGCAGAAAGCACTGGAGGCTGTGATGTTAGCGACCCAGATGCACCCAACCATCCTGCTTGGGATGCAAGCACAGTCTATACAGGTGGCGATACTGTGAGTCACAACTGTTTGGTCTGGCAAGCCAAATACTGGACTCAAGGCAACGAGCCAACAGTGAGTGCCGATGCTTGGGCGCTGGTGAGTAGTGTCGCAATGGGCTGGAATGCCAACGTTGCCTACAATGGCGGTGAAACCACTACCCATAATGGTCGCAGTTGGCAAGCCAAATGGTGGAGCCGCGGTGAAGAGCCAGGTGTTGCCAGCGTGTGGACTGATATTGGTCCGGCTAACTAACGCTATTTAGCTCGCTCAACCTTGCTGGTGGCCAACCATCAGCAAGGTTTTTCTTGTTGATCATATTGAGTACTCTTCGATGAAATATCCCATACAGATCTTAGGTCTTGGCCTAAGTGCGCTAACGGCTGCGCAAGTTGCGGCCGTGGAGCCGGTAATATTGACCCAAGCGCAGGTCGATGCCACGGAAAACCAGCTAACTGACTTTCCGTTAATGCAAGCAGTAAAAGCGTCTATTGCTACCCGAGACAATGACATCGTCGCAGCGGTAACGCCGCTCAATCCCGCTAATCCAGACAATGTTAGAAGACTTGAATCGGTTTTTAGCCAAAGCCAATTTGAGTATTTATTTGCGCTGCGTGCTCCTGAGTATACTTACCAAGGTTTGCTACAAGCCGCAGCTAAATTTCCCGCCCTTTGCGGCAGTTATGACGATGGCCGTGATAGCGAAGCCATATGTAGAAAGTCACTGGCAACCATGTTTGCTCACTTTGCCCAAGAAACGGGTGCGCATGATCAGTATCGCCCTGAGCCTGAATGGCGCCAAGGATTATATTGGGTGCGTGAAGTGGGCTGGGATGAGACCAAGCGTGGCGGTTACAACATGGAATGTAACCCAAGCACTTGGCAAGGACAGCAGTGGCCCTGCGGCACATTTGCTGATGGCAGTTATAAAAGCTATTTTGGCCGTGGGGCAAAGCAGCTTTCATATAGCTACAACTATGGGCCGTTTTCTGATGCCATGTTTGGTGATGTCAGCGTGCTGCTTAACGATCCACAAAAGGTGGCTGATACTTGGTTAAACCTAGCCAGTGCGGTGTTCTTTTTTACTTATCCGCAGCCGCCAAAACCCTCTATGTTGCATGTGATAGAGGGTACGTGGCAACCCAATAGTCATGATGCAACTAAGGGTTTAACCGCAGGGTTTGGTTTGACGACCCACATTATCAACGGCGGTATTGAGTGTGGTGCCGGCGCTGAAAAACCCCAGTCGCTAAATCGAATCAGTTATTATCAAGCTATCGCCCCATATCTTGGCGTGCCGATAGACAGTGGTGAGCAGTTAGGGTGTAAATCCATGCAACCTTTTGATACCCAAGGTGCGGGTGCAATGGCGATTTACTGGGAACAAGATTGGTCTTATGTACCGGGTAATCCTAATGGTGGTAAAAGTTATGCTTGTAAGTTGGTTGGCTATCAAACTCGTTTTAGTGCATTTAAAGCCGGTGATTATGGCCAGTGTTTACAGCACTTTTTCCCTGAAGTGGTGATTGAAGGTAGTGGTGAACCCACGGATCCGACAGACCCAGTAGATCAAGCGCCAACAGCATTAATTACTGGGTCAGCGAGTGCCAGTAACGGTGCGCAAATTCAGCTCTCTGCCGCGCAGTCGAGTGACCCTGAGCAAACGGCCTTAAGCTATCTATGGCAACTACCGTCAGGTGCTGTAGCTGCTGTTATAGATCAACCCACCCTGACGCTGACATTGCCAACGCTAACCCAGAGCACGGTAATCTCAGTGATGGTGACTGTGACTGACGGGGCGGGGCTAAGTGATAGTGTTAGCCATAATGTGATGGTCAATGTCGATAGCAGCACGCCACCCAATGACGTGGCGCTTTATCAAGCCGGTACGGCTTATGCGGATGGTGATTTAGTGAGTAATATGGGGCAAGTTTATCAATGTAAACCTTTTCCCTATACCGCATGGTGCGGCGGTGCCGCTTGGGCCTACGAGCCCGGAGTGGGTGTGGCTTGGCAAGATGCCTGGATAGCCAAGTAGTTTGCCCAGTAGGCTCAATAAAATCTATAGATAGCAAAAATGCGCCAAATGGCGCATTTTTGCTATTGATAACTCATTAAAACCGCGAGCGGCTTAGTCATCAATACTGATCAGTTCTACATCAAAAATAAGTACTGAACCGCCGGCAATCTTACCTGCATTACGATTACCGTAAGCGAGGGTGCTAGGGATAAAGAAGCGCATTTTCTCACCTTCAACCATGAGCTGTACTCCTTCGGTCCAACCTTTAATAACGCGGTTAAGTGGGAAAGCGATAGGTTCATTACGCTCAACGGAGCTATCGAATACCGTACCATCGATTAGCGTGCCATGATAATGCACAGTGACGGTATCTGTGGCTTTAGGGTGGCGCTCACCATCGCCCTTATTGAGGACTTTATATTGTAAGCCTGAAAGGGTTTCTACCACGCCTTCTTTGGTTTTGTTCTCTGCGAGGAAAGCATTGCCTAAAGCGATATTTTCTTTGGCTGCTTTTTGGTTATTCATCGAGCTGAAAAAATAAAAAATCACGCCGGCAAAAACGACGACTGCAAGTAGTACTTTCATGGGTAGTGGTCTTGTTCAAGTAACAGAGCGCCTATCATAACCAATCTCATTGTTTAGGCAAATAAAAGCCTGAATGGTGATCACTAAAAAGGACATTTAGGCTACAGCCTGACTACCAGTTCTTCACTCTATGCCAGCATCTTTACCGTGGAGTCAGTTCAATTAAGGCAATGCTTGGGTAAGTGGCTCACCTATCGGGGACACTAGCAGCCCCAGCATCATGAGGTTAACTAACACAATAACAGCAAGCATCAGGCTAAAAGGCCGCTTTTGCGATTTGTGCCGTAACACAGATTGAGCGATGAGCGCCCCGGGCCAGCCACATCCGAGGGCAAGTAGATGTAGGCTGCGCTCTTTAACACGCCAATGACCTTTTCTTGCCGCAGATTTATCCCATGCGTACACAGCAAAGGTAATAATACTGCAGCCTAAATAGACGGCTGTGACTATCGTTGGCAGCTTATTGAGGTAGCTGGCACATAGCAGCGCGCTGATAAACAGTAAACAAGCAATCACTTTACTATTCATCTTGCTGCGCTTGCACCATTGCGGGTTCATTAAGTTGTTGCCAAGCGAATAGGCTGTTGTAGCTAGGGTGAATATTGCTGAGATTAATGACGTGGTTTCCTTGCACCTTGGGTTAACTTCATGCCTCTACGGGCATTGGCTATTAATAGGCAGAGATTCGTCGCACCGGCCAGTAGCTCAACGCCTTGGACTAGGTAAAAAATCGTATCAAATTGCTGTGCCTGTGCCCATTGATTAAGCACGATAGCGCAGGGGACTAAAATCAACAAGCCATTGGCGGCAATGATCTTCATTGTTGCGAGTTTCTGCTGAGTCAATTTGCCACGGCGTTTTTTGGCAAGCAGGTTGCCCGTTATGCCTGTTAGTGCCATCGCCGGAATCAAGATCCACAATCCTGGCCACACAACGGCAGCTTTGACTAAGGCGATGGTGGCATGACTGGCGACAAGCTCTGTGATTAGTGTGAGGCTAAAAAAGCTTGCAATGCATAAGGTTGCCACAATGGCGGCGCCGCGATGTAGGTGTAATATCATAACTCACTCCGATCTATATTTTGACAGTGTGTTGTCACAATATAGATTTTTGACAGAATACTGTCAAGTTTGACAGTGTGTTGTCATATTTGCTGGCAGTTGCTAAACTAGTTAGCCTAATGCAGCTAAAGGGCTGCCACTCAGTCGGCTAGGTGATAAGGGTATGGCTCAAACAGAAGGGTTTACGCAACTGGTATTAGGCGTTTTTAGGCTAAACGGCTTGCTCATTAATGAAGGCGATAATTTGAGCCAACCACTAGGGTTAACCAGCGCCAGATGGAAGGTGTTGGGGGCGATTGAACATGGTGGACAGACGGTTTCACAAATTGCCAAGACCATGGGGCAAACCCGCCAAAGTGTGCAGCGTATTGCCAACGAACTGGAAAAATTAGCGGTAGTTCGATTTGTGGATAATCCGCATCACAAAACGGCCAAGCTAATTGAAAGAACGCCAAAAGGTGCTGAACTGTTTGAACAGCTTGCACTTATGTTGCCTGCGTGGAGTGAAGCGGCGTTATCAGGGATTAGTGAACAGGAGCTGGCAACGACGTTAAAGGTCGTTGCCAAGTTGACGCAGCATTTTGAGCAGTCTTAATTCATTAACTGCTTTTGGGTAGTGCCATTGCTATTTAGCAGGCTTTGCTGAGATCCATAATTTAATGTGGCCCGACACCACCACCGTATTGTTGGTGTCATAAGCGGTCACTTTAACCAGCATGTCGCCTTCTTGCCATTGATCGGGGGTGACTTCTGCAACACAACGAATGTCAGTACCGGCTTTGGCGGTGTAGTCAACGCTCATACCTTTTGGGATCCAACGTAGGTGTGCCGGAATGGACGCTTCAGCCATCACGCCCATAGCCATTTCGAGACCATTACAAATGGCAATGACATGGACGGTTTTTATGTGATTATGAACCCGTTTACCCTTGGTGATTTTACACTCGCAATAGTTAGGTCTTAATTCAGTGATCAATGGCTTAATGGTGCCGAAATAGGGCGCCATGCGAGACACCATGATAGAGAAGATTTTGTGTCCCCAAGGAAGACGCGTGACCTTGTTATACAGTCCCATGACTTTCGTCGTTTTACCGCTACCCATAGCAACTCCGTTATTATTTTTTGTTCTGGTCGGATGAGTTTACACGATTCTAACAATAAGAACAGGTGTTATGCCGTACTAGCATGTTGCTTCAAATGAAGAGACTTGTGTTACCTATGAAGTAAAGTTCACTTTCCTTTCACGGTACACAAGGTACAATTTGGCGGAATTTAAATGAAACTAAGGGTGATTTGTGAAATATCTGCTGACCTATTTTAAGGGAGTGGCGATGGGGGCAGCTGATGTAGTGCCAGGTGTGTCAGGAGGGACTATAGCCTTTATTACTGGGATACTCGATACCTTATTGGAGAGTATTAAACGCATTAACCCGAGTTTAATCTCAGTGGTGAGATCTCAAGGCATTAAGGGCGCGTTTTATCATATTAATGGCCCATTTTTGGTGGCTGTGTTTGGCGGTATACTGACCAGCATTTTCAGTCTTTCAAAGTTAATTTCTTATTTACTGGTAACTTACCCCATTCCGGTATGGTCATTTTTCTTTGGGTTGATCTTAATCTCAGTCGTGCACATGCTGCGCCAAGTAAAAGGCTTTAGCCTATTACGGGCAAGTTTGTTTGTGATTGGAGTGGCATTTGCTTGGGGGATTACGATGCTTAACCCAATTGCCCTTGAGATGAGCTACCTAAATATCTTTTTTGCCGGCTGCATTGCCATATGCGCGATGTTATTGCCTGGAATTTCAGGCAGTTTTATCCTTTTACTGCTGGGGCTTTATACTTCGGTGATTGGTGCGGTTAAGAGCTTTGATTTAGTGATTATCAGCTTGTTTGCGTTAGGCTGTATTTGTGGTTTGCTGACATTTAGTCATCTATTGAGTGCTTTGCTTAAGCGTTATCATGACGAAACTTTGGTGTTTCTTACCGGGTTAATGTTAGGCACATTGGGTAAAATATGGCCTTGGAAGCAGGTACTGACTTGGCGGGAAAATTCATCTGGTGAGCAAGTGCCGTTACTGGAAGCGAATTTAAGCCCGCTGGCGTTTGAGCAATTTACCGGCCAAAACCCACAGCTAGTCGCCGCCATTGTTGCTATGTTAGTCGGCATGGCTTTGGTGTGGGGGCTGGAGCAGTTTGCAGGCAAACAACACAAGGATGAAGTATGAACGCACGATGGATAATGGCCGTTACCGCCATCTTTTTAGCCGGTTGCGCAAATGATATAAGCTGGCAGTTAGACGATGTGGATGCTAATAGGCCAGAGCCTTTAGTTGAACCCGTTAATCCTATGGCTGATGATAATCAACGTATTTTAGATGATGCCAGGGAAAGAGACCGACTAAAAAAGCGCTGACAGCGGTAAAAAGCCTAGCAATTGCTAGGCTTTTTTGTATTTGGATCTATGTTGCGCGTCAATTCTTAGCCCGCTTGGCGACTATTGTCGATGGTTTTTTTATCGTAGTATTCAAATGGAAATACGTTGCGGATGCGCTGGGTGATATCGTCACTAATATTGGCAGAGACATGTAATCTAACTGCGCCATTAAGCTTTTCAGCCCTCACTAATCCGGTTAGCTTTTCAGCTTTAGCCAGTGCCTTGCATTCGCGTTGAAACTTCTCTGGAATTTTGCCTTTATGTCGATCTAAACGGCCTTCTTTAAAGTGTAACTCAAACACGGTTAGCCCTTTTTTTCCGGAAAAAATCAGCTTATAGGCCAAGAAGAGTCCGCCTAAGATAAACAGGACTTTATAAACGGTTGGCGGCATATGTTATTCCCTTATCAACTAGGTGCTTATGGTAAAGATACTCTGGCTAGCTTATTTTTGGTAGTAGCATAGATCATGTTTTTTAGTTTGAATTTTTTGTGAACCCTGACTAGACTGAAACTTGTACGGAGTGAGTTTACGGTCTTACATACCAGTTAAGGAAGGCATTATGTATCTATCAAATGCCCAAAAGTGGGCCAAGTTATGCCTTGATCAAGCTGAACTAATTGAAAGCCTTTCTGAAACATTCCCAGAGCGTCGAGAGCAACATGCTAACTTAGGTTTAAGCTGGCGCCGACTTGAGCAGCAGATTGTCAACGGGGTGAAACCTAAACTGTTTGATGTCGAGTAGCCACAAAGACAGTTGATCGAACCTGCTAATGATAAAGCCGCCAAAAGGCGGCTTTTTTGTAATCAACAGTATATATTTTAATTTTCAATTAATCGGCTACTGCGTCGCCCTTGATCAAGTAGCTCTTTGGCTGCCAATTCAGCTGCATCTCGTTGGGCTTGTGTCGAACATTGCTTAGTTTTAATACGTGAACCTGTTTTAGCTACCTTTTCACACCGATATCCTGCATAGCGTGCTGATTTCTGATTTTCTGCATCACTATTTTCGGTTGTTTCAGTTGAGGTGTTCGCATGTTGGCTGTCTGATTCAGAGGTTGAAGCGCACCCAGTAAGCACTATTAGTGCTACTATCAAATTAGCTTTAATGAGTTTTATTAACATTATAGTCCCTTAATATTAAATTATGTCCTTGGTAGAACAACAATATCAAATTAAGAAAATATAACTTTTGCTGCAAGTCTGTGTTTGTATCAAGCTCTTATGATTGTAAATAATTCTGCGCTCATAGTAGTTTAGTAGGGGGGGGATGATAACTACCTATGGAGCTTAAGGACTATTAATCAGTGGTTTACAGGGTTTCTGTTGTGTTTTTTTTATTGAGGTAGGTCAAAAGTATTAAAGTTCTATTGGCTATTAGTATTGTTGACAGCGATTAAAGCTAAAGGTTTTGGCGTATGCGGCAGTTAGCTAGTTCAATTTGATTGAAGTTTACAGTGGCATTGAAGTAAATAAAAAACGACGAATGCTTTATATGATTCAAAAAAACCGCCGTTAGGCGGTTTTTTTGAGTGGCTTTTTATTGGCGTAAGAAGCTGACATCTTCAATCATTCGTGTACTTCGGCGACCTTGGTCGAGCAGCTCTTTTGCAGCAAGCTCCGCGGCTTCACGGTCAGCTTTAGTCGAGCAAGTTTTAGTCTTAATACGTGAGCCCGTTCTTGCTATTCTGTCGCAGCGATAACCTTCATATCGAGCGATTCTTCGCTGTTCTGCATCACTTAATGCATTAGAGTTATCGTCAGCTGCCGTTATGTTCTCATTAGTGTCTGCTATGGCTTGTTGATTGTTTGAGTCAGTAGTTGAACTGCAAGCAGTAAGTGCTAGTAATGCAATCAGTAAATTTGCTTTAATCAAATTATTTAACATCATAGTCCCTTAATATTAAATTATGTCCCTGGATAGAACGACAATATTAAATTAATCACATTTATTATTTACTACAAGCGTTTGGCGAGCTTTGAATCGGGGTTTTAGTCGTAGATGTAACAAAAATAGTATATTTGTAGGGGGGAGGTTTCAGCGTAATTGAATGACTTGTCTTTGTAATTTACGCCAGTTCATGCTGTTTTTATAGGCTTAGCTATTTTTTGCGTCAACTAAAAGTATTAAATTTCTGGTCGTGCTATATTTTTATTAATTTTTTTGGGAAAGCTATTAAAAGCTTATTCATTGCTAGGCTTTTGTTAGCAATTTTATATGATATTTAATTGAAATGCTTTGAGGTAATTCATTTGGTCGGTTCTTCGTTAGTTTCGGTCCCATGGCTTGCGGCGCATATTGCCGATAGTTCGCTTATTGTATTAGATGTCAGCATGAGTAAGGTTGTGGGCAAAGAGCCTATCGTTTATCGCCACTTTAGTTGCATACCGGGCGCGATGAAACTTAGCTTAGAAACCGAGCTATACGATAGCAGTAGTGCGATGTTACATGCGATGCCAACTGCGGCGCAGTTTCACCAAGCTATCGCTGCTGTGGGGATCGGCCCTGAGAGCAAAGTGGTGCTGTACGATGACCAAGGAATTTATAGCTCGCCACGCGCTTGGTGGATTTTCAAGTCTATGGGCTTTAAGCAGGTTTACGTGTTAGATGGCGGCCTACCGCAGTGGATAGCAGCAGGGCATGTAGTGGCGGATAACCATCGACCGCGCAGCACTGCTGCACTCGTTTTGCCGCCCCATGCGTACCAATTTGACGGTGACAGTGTTGTTAGTGCTGAGCAAATCCACGCGGCAATAACCTCGACTGGCCTGCAAATTGTGGATGTAAGGGCCAACGGGCGTTTTCTAGGGAATACGCCTGAGCCTCGTCAAGGCGTGCGCAGTGGTCATATTCCGAGTGCAATCAATATCCCCTTTGCAGCGTTTTTTGATGGTCATTGCTTGCATGATAGCCAAAGACTTGCGGCAATTTTTAATCAACAAGGGTTGAGTGCAGAACTGTTATTGGTGATGAGCTGTGGTTCAGGGATTACTGCCTGTATCGGCCTACTAGCCGCAAGCGAGGCTGGGTATCAGCAGCTTGCCTTATATGACGGTTCATGGGCGGAGTGGGGCAGTCTTGATGATATGCCGATTGAAACACTGTAACGTTGGCAAAGCGAAGCACTTTTAACGCTGTAAAAGTGCTCCTTTGCGCAGGACCTACTTTTTACTGTCCATGTTCCATAGCACGCTTTGGTCGCTGCCCATGACGGTGGTTGGCATTTGTCCGTTCCACTGCTGGGCACGCACGTATTCCACTAAAGTTTTCGATTCTCGCAGCGCTTCGGCCTTTTTCTGAATCGCTTCTGCTTCTGCTAAGCCTTTGAGTCGAATGGCTTCAGCTTCAGCAATGGCTTCAGTTTGAATTGCATAGGCTTTACCGTCAGCGGTGGCTTTGGCCGCATCTCGTTTCGCATTTGCGGTGTTAACTTCGCGTTGGGCTTCTAGGTTTTGTCGCTCTAGACGATGCTTTTCTGCGGCGGCTAAGTTCTTTTCAGTCTGTTTAGTTTCAATCGACTGAATGTACTTTTGGGGTAAACCTAAGTTTTCTAGCTGAGCAGAGTCTAACTTCACCGGATAGTCTTTCATCTCTTCAACTAAGACATCTTCAATTTGGGCGATCACTTGGCCACGGTTTTGAATGATCTCTTCGGCTTTATAGCGGGCCAGGGCATCTTTGGCGGCTGAGCGTAATTTAGGGTCGAGTATGCGGGATTCGAATTGACTTAGGCCACCATAGCTTTTGAACAGATCAAATGCTTGGTCACGATTGACGGTCCAGTTAATCGAGACTTCAGCGGTCACTGGCATTTGCTCGTGGGTAGAGGCGTTAAGTTTTTCAGAGTTCTTACGGGTACGAATTTCTAATACTTCTACTTTATCAACAAAAGGTATTTTTACATGTAAGCCGGGATTGACTTGCTCAGTTGCTTCTCCAAAGCGTTTAATGATGCCGACATGGCCTTCATCAACGGTATATAAAGTTTGGAATAAAGTGCTGATAACAATCAGCCCACCAATGACAGCAATAGCGGCGCCTTTGCCTTTGGTTTTTATATTTTGTTGTGGGCCATTTTTTTTCAATAAATCCATTTCATTTCCCTGTTAGACTAAATCCGTGGTTGGCAAAGTTTGCCAGCTAAGCAGCATCCTAACTGATTAACATGATTAGTCAATATGGTTGATTTCATAGAGTAAAACCCTTGTGTTGGCCATTTGTCATCTCCCGTCCCATCTTGCATCCATGGTTAGTTGCGTGTCAGCCAAGGGCTGATTAAAACCCTGAACCTATTTGAAAATATATGGCGCTATCTTCGTCACTGCGGGCCACATCAATCCCCATATGTAAGCCGTAGCGGCGGGCAATTTGATAGCGAAAACCGCTGCCATAAGCGCTAATGGTTTGTGCGCTACTGCCTAGGTTAGTCTGCTCTTTGGTATGGCCTTGGCCATAGAAAGCCGATACTAACCAACGATGGTTAATGTGGTACATCAGCTGCGCTTGTGCGGTCAGCACTTCATCGCCTTGATAACGGTAGGCGGGCGCACCGCGCAGTTTGACATAAGGGCGTACCGTGGGTGGCAGTTGCTGGTTATCACTGTATAGGCCTTGGTAACTACCTGCGAATGCCACAGTCCATCGTTGATTGATCGGTAAGTAGTATTCGGCGTTTACCTCGGCAGTGTCGTAGTTTTCATCGCTACCGAAAGACTGCCGATAAGCCATATATTGCGCATCTATGAGGTAGCCATCTTTTGGGAAGAAATGGTTATCGCGTTGGTCAAATTCTGCGGTGAGTCCTATGGCTGACTGCGCTGTCGCATCACCAAGATAGCGCTGCAGTAGCAAGTCTACCAAAGCGTTAGATGAAGAAACCGATGATTGGCTATAGCTTTGTTTTACGCCTAGCATGAGCTGGGTTTTAGCAACACGAAACTGCAAATGCTGCACCGCAAGAAAGCCTTCGGTGGTGGTGTCGAAGCCGATAGCATTTTCTGGCGGTAGCAGGCCGCCTAAGTCGGAGTAGATAGCTAAGTTGGCTTTGCCATAGCCCCCAAGCCCAGTATAGCGAATGCTGTCATTGAGCCATGAATGACGATGACCCGCAAAACCTATCCAAGTCCCATTGTCGGTGCCTGCGCCACCAACAACCGTAATGGCTGGGGTCATGAGATTTGCGCCGCCATCTAGACGCTGCGCGGCTTGCTGCTGTCTTTGTTGTTTTTCTTGTTCATTCTCATGCAAAAATACCCCAGCAACACCGCCACCGATACCCAGTGCGGGTTCTGTCAGTAAAATGGGGACAGGCAAAAAGCCATAGGCATTTTCAGCTAAGTACTCACCCATATCGAACTGGCCGTCGAGGGGGTCGGTAAAGGAGATGGCCATTGCTGAGGCTATTGGCGCGCTCATCAGTGTTAACAATAGACCGAGTTGTTTGATTGCCATTTGTTCTCTCATCATCTGCGGACGCGGCTACCGGGAGCTTTAATAGCAGCGCACCAGCCTTAATTAAGCTGGCCAGTGTAGTCTTGATGGGCTTACGATATAACTCGCTTATGATGGATCCTGTCATCGGTTTAGGCTAAAGCGGTTTGATTTGCGTGGTTATTTGGATTGCTAAAGAGGGGGCATGGAAATTTCTTGTGATAACCAGCGGCTCTGCTAACCAAGCCCCCGCGGTTGCTAGGTGATTTTAGGTTCT
Organism: Shewanella waksmanii ATCC BAA-643; assembly: GCF_000518805.1. Lineage (GTDB taxonomy): Bacteria > Pseudomonadota > Gammaproteobacteria > Enterobacterales > Shewanellaceae > Shewanella > Shewanella waksmanii. The sequence goes on along the minus strand of NZ_JAEH01000049.1, from coordinate 16,411 downwards.
CGGCTAGTGATGCTATCGACAATCGTTTTCTTAATCGAGATGACCTGCTTATTGTGGGGGGACCAGAGGGCGATGGGTACTTTAACGTTATCTTTAATTTGAGCGCTGTGGATCTCAACTAAATTGCTGGTGACGTATTCTGACTCGAGAATGGTTCTGGGGAGCAGTGCCCAACCTAAGCCTTCTTGGACAAACTTAATCACTAGGGCGAGCTGATCAATGATTTCATACTCGGCCGACAGAATCACTTTTTCTGCCATATCATCATCTAATAAAGATTTGACCACCAGTTGTTTACTGTTCTTCATGGCGGTGAGCATTTCGCTGCTTTCACACTGGGTTAATGGGTGGTCGTTGCCAACAAACAAAGAGAAGTCCATATGCCCCAAAAAGGTAAAGTCGATGCTATTAATCAACTTACTCTTGTGCACATTTACAATCCCGAAATGAATGCTGCTATCTTGGATACCTTGTTTAATTTCCGGTTGAGTTCGCACAATAAAGTTCACTCGCATGCTGGGGTAGGCAGCTGTGAGTGATTTACGAATGTGCGACAGCAAGGTATGTGGCAAAAAGCTGGCATAAGCGATAGTGATAGAGGCTAATTGCTCGTAAGACAGACTTAAGGCGACTTTGTCGAAAGTTCTAGCTTGTTCAACAACTTGGTTGGCGTAGTGATAGAGTAAGGTCGCCTCTTCGCTTGGCTCTACCTTGCGACCAACCCTTTCAAATAGCGCAATGGCTAATTGATCTTCAAGGTTAGTGATAACTTGGCCAACTGTTGTGCGGTGGCGGTCGAGCTTAGCCGCTGCTTGACTAAATGAGCGTTGCTCGTAAACCGCAACAAAGGTAATTAACTGCTCTAAGCTAAAGTTCATCTTCTTCCTCTGCCAAAATCGCCTGAACTGAGCATATATTAGCGCCATCATTGCGTATTGTCGCTTTTTTTGCAGGGTTTGATCCTGCATATGCGATTCAGTATAGCTTATTGAGTTCGTTATCATTGTGGCAATAACGTGACGATTAACGCTTAAAACCGCTTAAGCTGTTGGCTCAATCGCTGAGAGAGTACCACCCGATACTGTGCTGTCATCAATAGTGCGTGGGTGTTTCAGCCAACTAACCAATCTATTCATACACAGATATGTGTTTGAAAATTAACTAACAATGTATGGGAGTGAGCTAGTTAACTTAGCTTGCTGAGTGACGTATGCCGCATGAGTTTATTTTAGGTGAAATCTATTTGCCGCCACTATTGGTTGTTTGTGCCATGGCATACATTTCTATGCTGGTGGTGATGCAAATACTGTCACGGCTGGATTGGCTTAAGTATTTTGCTATGCCCGCATTACTAGAAGTGTCTCTGGTGGTGATTTTTGCTAGCGCCATTAGCAAACTCATCGCGATTTAATAGGTAACAGAAGATGAAAAAACAGTTAGCCACTATGACGGTGGTGATTATCGCTATGATGTGCCTGTCGCAGGCCTATAGCCATTACTTTTCAAACCCTTGGACGCGAGACGGCCAGGTACGTGCCCACATTATCCAGATCACCCCACGAGTCACCGGTCCCGTGACGCGATTGCATGTGGGTGATGATGAGTATGTCCGCAAAGGAGATTTGCTGTTTGAAATTGAGCCGAGTCTTTATATTGCCGCATTGGCTAATGCTAAAGCCAATGAGCTGCAAGCATCGGCGTTACTTGAGAAAGCGCGCAACGAAAGTGCCCGTATTACCGCGTTAGAAACACTAGAGAAAGGCACTGTTTCAACCTTAGATTTAAACAATGTCCATAATGCAGTCAAAACCGCTGAAGCCAACTTAGCTGCAGCGGCCGCTGTGGTCGAACAGGCCAGATTGAACCTGGATTTTACCAAAGTGATCGCGCCCACTTCTGGCTATATCACTAACTTGAATTTACGTGAGGGCGCTCAAGTGGTGGCTAACTCCCCTGTTGTGGCTTTGATCGATGCCAACAGTTTTTGGGTTGAGGGCTTTTTTAAGGAGACAGATCTACAAGGCGTGCAAACGGGTGATATTGCGATGGTAACCTTAATGATGAACCCAGATGAGCCAATGCCAGCAGTGGTAACGAGTGTGGGTTATGGTATCGCCAAAGCCGATGGCAGTACCGGCAATACTTTACTGCCTAATGTTAATGCCAATTTTCAGTGGATACGCTTAGCGCAGCGGTTACCCGTAAAAGTCAGCTTGCTTGATGTGCCCGCTGATGTGCAGTTACGGGTAGGGACCACGGCCTCGGTATTGATTGCTAAATCTGTCGATCCGCAATAGGGGTTAACCGATGCTGAGCTTATCCACCAAAGAGGCCATCAAAGTCGCCTTGTCGTTTTCGCTGGCGATCATCATCGCCTTGGCGCTAGGCTGGGACAAGCCCTACTGGGCTGCCGTTACAGTGATAGTGTTGGTGATGAATGAGACATTTGCGCATTCGATTAAAACCGCGCGTGATCGAGTTTTAGGCACCTTGTTCGGCATAGGCGCAGCATTGGTACTCATTATTAACTTTGCCCAAGAGCCGCTGCTGTTTTTAACCTGTTTTATCGGCTTTGCTGGCTTATGTACCTACCTGTCATTTAACTATCACTACGGCTACATTTTCAAAATCGGTTTTATGGTGTGCGCGATTGTTAGCTGTATTGGCTCCTTTGACGGCGCTGCCACTTTTAATATTGCGATTTTACGGATCCAAGAGACATTGCTTGGTGTCTGCGTGTTTTCAATGGTGTATCGGTTTTTATGGCCGGTGACCAGCGAATCGCGTTTTTTTGCTGCACTGGCAGCGGTTGTAGCTCAACAACGCCAATTAGAGCAAACGCTGTACGGTGCGATGGCAGGCGATGAAGATCAAGCGCTAGACAGCAAAACCATTGCTGGCTTTGAAAGCTTGCATAAAATGAGCCTAATACTGGGGTTACCGTTAACCGATAGTTTGCATTTAAAGGCTAACAAACAGCAGTGGCAAATGGTGATTCGGGTGCTGTATGACAACGGTCTGCTATTGCAGCGGCTTGCCTATCAATTTAATCAAACTGAGCCTGGCCTGTCGTTTCGTCAACAGACTAATTTTTACTCGCAAACGCTATTGTCTTCGTCAAGATTGATGTTAGTGGAAGATGCAATGGCGCAGCCGCAATTGAGTATCGATATCGTTAATCATCGTCACAGTAAAGGTGTGATTAGTTGGCAAGAGCTGCAAGAGCAATTTGCGCAGCCACTGGATAGGAAAAGCCACGCCATTGACGCGCTAATGGCGATGCTATGTATCACTAGTTGCTATGTTTTTTGGTTGTGGACGGCGTTTCCTGGCGGGGTGATGTTTCCTATGGTTGTCGCCTCTTTGAGTGTCACTATGGCAGCTATGCCGACAACGATTTTAGGCGATGTGGCTAAAGGCTTACCGCTATGGACAGCCCTAATATTAACTCAGTATGTGTTGCTACTGCCCACGCTCACCGAAGCTTGGCAGCTAGGCTTGTTTTACTTTATTAACTGCTTTGCCATCTGGATGCTATGCCAATCACCGCGATTGATGTTGCAACGCATGTTAGCCGGAAATTTACTGGTTTTACTAACGGTGAGCGCACTGAGCACCACCCCAAGTTACGACATCAGTATAGCCCTGAACATGTTAGTGGATTTAAGTGTGGCACTGGTGGCGATAGTGTTTTTCATGAGGTTGTTTCAGCCGTTAAGGTCTTAGTGGACGAATGGGGCCATAGCGTTGTATGTCGATACTTTTGAGTCGACTGAAAACCAGAATACGTGGAGATATTATGTGATGCACAGTAGAGGAGTAAAGAGTGAAAAGCCCAAAACCTAAATCTTTTGAAAGAACTGAGATTGATCTTACGAAAATTTCGATACCCAAGATAACAACTGCGGGAAGATATCGAGCGAGAGAATCAGCGGTAAAGTGGGCTAAGCGGATGGGTAATCTCGCTTTTTTTTCGCTAATGGTATTCATTCTATATTTGGCTGTTGAAGAGAAAGGAAAAGCAGACCAACAGGCTTGTGCTTCAAAAGTGGCTCTAGGTTGGGAGAAGTTGAGAGCCGAACAGAATGCTGCGCGATGGCAGAAATGGCAAGATGAAGGAAGTCGAGGACATTACCCTTCTGCAAAACAGTATATGACCTTCAATGATAGGGCTTTGTTAGAAAGGGAGTTATGTCCTAAAGGCATTAAAAGTCGATAATTGAATAACAACCTTAAAATCACTATTGTCACGCCTTCCATGGTTGCTAGATATTTTGGGTATATATTTTTGCAGGGACGGATTATATGAAAATGCCAATTACTCACATGAAGTACTGGTTTGTATCAAAAGGGGGCCTGAATATCTCAAACTTTCTCGCCCCCTAAAGCGAGCTGAACTAACCACCGACATAAGTGTTCAATTACCTAAGTGCTGATACAAGTTGTAACCTCGGCAGCGTTGATATCGCAATGGTTTTTAGTAAATTAGGAATTCGATTAAAAAGGAATTTAATTATGAAGAAATGTCTCATCGGGCTTATTACTTTCTCCCTAATGTCTACATCCGTGCTTGCTAACCAAGATACTGCCCAGAATTGCTATACCACGGAACAATCATATAGCAGCAACGAACAAGCTATTTACGATTCAGTCGATGGAGGCCTGTTGCCTAATCACCTAGACCGAAATTACCCCATAGATGTGGTGTATAGGTCTGAAAGGTGTGCAATTACATCAGCCGATACTTCCTCAAAAGGTGGCTTGCCGAATATATCTGATAACGCTCAAGAAGGGGATTTGCGAACAGTTGTGCAAACTCTAGGGAACGTGCGTTCTATGTATGAACAAAGCTACTTAGGTGAAGTATGGGTAACCAAGACTGTCGAAAGGCAAGTTATTGACTTGCCTACAGACCCTATTTAGAGAGTCACTCAAAGTTTAAGCCTGCAGGTTAATGTAGGCTTTTCTGTTTAAGTGGGTGGCCTCTCCCAGACTCGTACTGTGACTACATGAGCTGACTATTGTAAGTGTTACATAAAAGGGAGCTGGAATTTCAGGCATGAAAAAGCCGCTTAGATTTCTCTAAGCGGCTCTTCAAAATTGGTGGCCCCTCCCAGACTCGAACTGGGGACCTGACGATTATGAGTCGTATGCTCTAACCAACTGAGCTAAGGGGCCGACTTAAGATAGTCGTCACTATCGAAAGCGCAGAGAAGTATACGAGGTTTAAAAGCGCTTGTCACCTGTGTTTTAGCCTGAAAACCCAAGTTTGATTTCAATTGCTTATCTGTTGTGCAATCTCTTTGCTTTTAGTTCAAAAAACACCAATAAAAAAGCCAACCGCGAGGTTGGCTTTTTTGTCTAGGTTTGGTCTTTCGTATCGAAAAAGTCTTACTCGTCTAAGAACGACTTTAAGATTTCTGAACGCGATGGGTGACGTAATTTACGTAGTGCCTTCGCTTCAATCTGACGAATACGCTCACGGGTTACGTCAAACTGCTTGCCCACTTCTTCTAAGGTGTGGTCAGTGTTCATGTCGATACCAAAACGCATACGCAGTACTTTAGCTTCACGGGCTGTTAGGCCTGCTAGCACTTCGTGGGTCGCGTTTTTCAAGCTTTCGCCTGTGGCTGAGTCCAATGGTAGCTCGAGGGTAGTATCCTCGATGAAATCACCTAAGTGCGAATCTTCATCATCGCCGATAGGGGTTTCCATTGAGATTGGCTCTTTAGCAATCTTCAATACCTTGCGGATCTTGTCTTCAGGCATCAACATGCGCTCTGCAAGCTCTTCAGGTGAAGGCTCACGACCCATCTCTTGCAGCATTTGGCGCGAGATACGGTTTAGCTTGTTGATGGTTTCAATCATATGCACCGGAATACGGATAGTACGGGCTTGGTCAGCGATTGAACGCGTAATAGCCTGACGGATCCACCAAGTTGCATAGGTCGAGAACTTATAACCACGACGATATTCGAACTTATCAACCGCTTTCATCAAACCAATGTTACCTTCTTGAATCAGATCCAAGAACTGTAGACCACGGTTGGTGTACTTTTTAGCGATAGAGATTACTAGACGTAAGTTCGCTTCAACCATCTCTTTCTTAGCGCGGCGAGCTTTAGCTTCACCGATAGACATACGACGGTTGATATCTTTAATTGCCGCAATCGCAAGACCGGTTTCAACTTCAATGGCATCTAGTTTAGCGCGGCAACGTTTAACATCGTCTTCTACCATCTCTAAGCCTTCTTTATAAGGCTTATTAGCAGCAATTTCTTCGTCAAACCATGCAATTGAGCTTTCGTTTGAGGTATACACCTTAACGAAGTTTTTCTTTGGCATTTTCGCTTGTTCAACACATAGCTTCATGATCAAACGCTCTTGAATGCGGACTTTGTCCATCATTTCGCGCATGTTCTTCACTAGGCGGTCAAACTGCTTAGGTACTAAACGGAACTCTTTGAAAATCTCACCGATAACAAATAATGCACCGGTTGACTCTGGATGTTCGCGACCTTTCTTAGCAATGGTGCTTAACGCATGCTCGTGGGCTTCTCTTAACTGAGTAAAGCGCTCGCGAGCTTCCTCCGGGCATGGGCCCTTTGGCGTATCATCTTCGTCATCTTCGTCTTCATCTTCATCATCATCTTCGTCATCAAGATCTTCGTCAGATAATTCAGAACCAACGTGTGTCGCGGTTGGCGCCACATCTTCAGCATTAGGGTCAACAAATCCAGAGATAATATCAGATAGTCTGATCTCTTCGGCTTCGTAACGATCATACTGCTCAAGGATCATTGAGATCGCTTGTGGGTATTCAGCCACAGAGGCTTGAACAGTATTAATCCCTTCTTCAATACGTTTAGCGATAACAATTTCGCCTTCACGTGTAAGAAGTTCAACGGTACCCATTTCACGCATGTACATACGTACTGGGTCCGTGGTACGGCCAAGTTCAGCTTCAACCGTAGCAAGTGCCGCTGCGGCTTCTTCTGCAGCATCTTCATCAGTGCTGTCTTCAGACATCATCATGTCATCAGCATCCGGCGCCTGTTCATAGACGCGAATACCCATGTCATTAATCATCTGGATAATATCTTCGATCTGGTCGGAATCGACCATATCTGCAGGTAAGTGATCGTTCACCTCTGCATAGGTTAAATAACCTTGCTCTTTACCTTTGGCTAGCAACAATTTGAGTTGCGACTGCGGAGTATGATCCATAGATATCATCCAAGTTGGGTAACTGTTACAACGACGGGCAATTTTGCCGCGCAAATCGTTAATTATAGCCTTGTGTTGTTTGCTGTGCTAGTGCAAGTGTCGAATTTTGAGACAAAAATTGCCTTAATGTCGACCTTGCATCACTGCAATTAGCTTTTGTAGCTGAATCCGTTCTTCTTTAGAATGGTTCTGCTTTAAGCTTAGCTCCTGATAACGTTGTTCAATATATTGATTGTTCAACCATACCAGGGCTTTTTTAAACTCTTGAGCCAAGTTTTCATCCGCCACTTGATGTTCCCATTGGGTTAGTTTCTTCAGAGTGGCTAATTGCTCTTCACCTCTGAATTGTTCAAGTAGTTGTGCGCTGTTAATCTCGGTGTCGCGAGTTATATCTAATAAGTTGATCAGTAGTGCTATACCGTTCATCTTGATATGTTGTAGTGCTGGTTGTATCGGTAATCCATTGCCTAACTTGGGGTGCTGTACCAACAAGGCAATGGCTAATCGCAATGGGGTACCGCGCCCTTTCAGCGCTTTGTTTTTTAATGGCTTATTGTCGTTCTGTCCTTTAAAGCCAAGTTTACGCTTGAGTTCTTCTGCGCTGTTCATACCTAACTTGTAGGCTAAGTTTTCCAGCAGCAAACTCTGTAATACTGTGTCTTGTACTTTCTCGATTAACGCCATAGCTTGTTTGGCTAAGGTGCCTTTATCGGTGCCATATTTGGCCGCCAAGGTTTCAAACAGAAACTCTGGCAGCAATTTGGCATTACTCACTAGTTTTTCAAACTCGGTCTTACCAATCTGCCGGACTAGTGAATCAGGGTCTTCGCCTTCAGGCAAAAACATAAATTTTACTTGGTCGCCGGGTTTAATCAGCGGTAGCGCCGTTTCTAGTGCTCGCCAAGCGGCTTCACTACCGGCTCTGTCACCGTCGTAGCAACAAATCACCTCTTTGGCAGTACGCAGCAGAAGCTGAAATTGTTCAGCGGTGGTTGCGGTGCCCAAAGAAGCGACGGCGTAATCGACATCAAATTGTGCCAATGCAACAACATCCATGTAGCCTTCAACAATCAGTACATGTTGTGGGTCACGGTGACGTTGCTTTAATTCATAAAGGCCGTAGAGTTCGTGGCCTTTATGAAATATGGGCGTTTCTGGAGAATTCAAGTACTTTGGCGCACCTTCTCCTAATACTCGCCCACCAAAACCAATTACTCGACCACGACGGTCACGAATGGGAAACATTAATCTGTCGCGAAAGCGATCGTAGCGTTTGCCGTTATCGTTCTCGATCACCATTCCTGCGGTGAGCAATTTGTCTTGTGAATCTTGGTTTTGTCGATATCGACTTAACAATCCATCCCAACCATCGGGTGAAAAGCCGATGTTAAAGTGGTTTACCACTTCGGTGGATAGGCCCCTTTGGGCTAAATAGTCGACGACTTTTTGTTTGTCTGGATGTTGCTTGAGTTGATTTTGATAAAATAAACTCGCTTCTTCCATTAATTGGTACAGGTCGCGACTGAGTCCTTCATCGCGGCGTTTACCGGTGCCTTGTTCGTGGGGGACGGCTAATCCAAGCTGTCCGGCCAGTTCTTCAATGGCGTCGACAAATTCTAATCGGTCATATTCCATGACAAAGTCAATGGCATTACCGTGAGCACCACAGCCAAAACAGTGATAAAACTGCTTATCTCGACTTACTGTGAACGACGGAGACTTTTCACTGTGGAAAGGACAACAGGCAGAGTGGTTTTTACCTGCTTTTTTTAGCGGTACCTTAGCGTCGATAAGATCGACAATATCGGTTCGAGCAACGAGCTCATTGATAAAATCACGCGGAATCGCCATTTATCGTCAATATCACCTTAACGCAGCTAAAACATAATCAGTATAAACAAACAAGCCGTGCACAGGCACGGCTTATTTACGCATAAAACAAAAAGTTATTTCAGTTTCGCTCTGATCATGCCGCCAATGGCGCCCATATCAGCTCGTCCCTGTACTTTCGGTTTCAATGCGCCCATTACTTTACCCATATCCGCCATGGATGATGCACCTATTTCAGTAATAGTGGCATCAACTAGTGAAGTGATCTCTTCTTCAGTAAGAGCTTGAGGTAGAAAGTCTTCAAGAACTTGAATCTCTGCTGCCTCGACTTCAGCTAGTTCGCTGCGACCGGCTGCTTCATATTGAGCAATCGAATCACGACGTTGTTTAACCATTTTGGTTAAGACCGCTATGGCTTGATCGTCAGACAGAGTTTCGCGGTTATCCACTTCAATCTGTTTAACGGCAGCCAGTGCCATACGAATGGTTCCCAAGCGCACCTTATCTTTGGCACGCATGGCAACTTTCATCTGCTCTTTTAGCTGATCAACTAGGCTCATAATAGATTAGTATAAACGTACGCGACGCGCATTTTCGCGAGAAAGCTTCTTAGCAAGACGCTTAACTGCAGCGGCTTTAGCACGCTTACGTGCAGTAGTTGGCTTCTCGTAGAATTCACGAGCACGAACGTCAGCTAAAATACCAGCTTTTTCACAAGAGCGCTTGAAACGACGTAAAGCTACGTCAAATGGTTCATTTTCACGTACTTTAATAATTGGCATACGCCATCACCCCTTAGGTGTAGGTTGTATTGAGTTAAATAATTAACTCAAGTTAATTTAAAAATGGTGCGGAATTCTATACCGACTCATACAGGTTTGTAAAGCCCATATTGCGATCCAATTTCAGATCTTTTCCATCACCAATCGATCGCGGCGATTATAGCGATATTTTATGTCAATTTTAAGTGTGGTTGAGTTTGTGGCTAAATGCGAGGCAACATGATTGGTATAATTGCTAAGAGATAGGTAAAATTGGCGGCCATTGACCACGGGGTAGAAAGATAAGCATGCGAGTAATAGGTATAGAAACGTCTTGTGATGAAACCGGTATAGCGGTTTATGATGACAAATTGGGACTGTTGTCTCACACCTTATATAGTCAGGTGAAGTTACATGCTGACTATGGCGGGGTAGTACCTGAGCTTGCCAGTCGCGACCATGTGCGCAAAATTGTGCCGCTTATTCGTCAGGCGCTGGCCGATGCCAATTGCAGCCAAGATGATATTGATGGCATTGCTTATACTAAGGGCCCTGGATTGGTTGGTGCATTGTTAGTGGGGGCTTGTGTTGGCCGAGCCTTGGCATTTTCCTGGGGTAAGCCTGCCGTGGGGGTGCATCATATGGAAGGCCACTTGCTAGCACCTATGTTAGAAGATGATGTGCCTGAGTTTCCTTTTTTAGCCTTGCTGGTTTCTGGCGGTCACTCAATGTTGGTAGCGGTAGAGGGGATCGGCCGCTATGAAGTCTTGGGCGAGTCGGTCGATGATGCAGCCGGTGAAGCGTTTGATAAAACCGCTAAGCTTATGGGGCTTGATTACCCAGGTGGGCCGCGTCTTGCTAAGTTAGCTGCGCAAGGTGAGCCAAACTGTTACCGTTTTCCGAGACCAATGACTGATCGTCCTGGCTTAGATTTTAGTTTCTCTGGGTTAAAGACCTTTGCGGCTAATACCATCGCCAAAGAGCCAGATGATGAGCAGACCCGTGCCAATATCGCCCGCGCTTTTGAAGAAGCTGTGGTGGATACATTAGCGATTAAGTGTAAGCGCGCTTTAAAGCAAACCGGCTATAAGCGTTTAGTTATTGCCGGTGGCGTGAGTGCTAATCAGCGTTTAAGAAGTTCGTTGGCTGACATGATGCAAAGCCTGCAAGGCCAAGTGTATTACCCTCGTGGCGAGTTTTGTACTGATAATGGTGCCATGATTGCCTATGCGGGTATGCAACGTCTAAAAGCCGGGCAAATTGAAGACCTCGCTGTTAAAGGTCAACCACGTTGGCCGCTAGATACCTTGCCGCCGGTGGATTAGTCAGCCACAACCTTGTGAGTGAATTGTTTAATTGAAAACGCCAGCCTATTTAGGTTGGTGTTTTTTTCTGGAGATGCGTGACTCTTCGCCATTCAACAAACGGTGAATATTGTCTCGATGACGGATAACGATTAGCACCGACAGCATGGCAACAGGGATGGTAAAGCGGTCATCAAAGTACCAAGTGTATATTGGGGCTAGTATGGCGGTGATAATGGCAGCCAGTGATGAGTAACGACATATCAGCACTAACACAATCCAAGTGCCAATTAAGCTTAGGGCCAGATCTTCACCAATAGGGGCCATAGCACCAAAGGCCGTGGCCACACCTTTGCCGCCTTTAAAGTGAAAGAAAATGGGAAATATATGCCCCAAACAAGCAGCAATGGCAATCAGGCCAAGTGAGACGGCATCGACTCCAAGGCGAAATGCGAGGTAGGCTGGCAGTGCGCCCTTAAGCATATCGAAAATCAGTACCATAGCAGCGGCCGTCGCGCCACCAATGCGCAATACATTCGTTGCGCCCGGGTTACCAGAGCCGTCGGTACGGGGGTCAGGAAGACCTCTTAAGCGACAGACAAGCACAGCACTTGATATAGAGCCGGCTAAATAGGCTGCTATTATCAGAGAAACTGTCAATACTGCTTCGCTCAAATTGGTTTCCTTATCCTTGTTAAGGTATTATCGCGCCTCGACAGTTTACTCAATTAGTGTCTATGGATTTTATTGTGTCACATAGACCAAGTTTAATAGAGCTGTTACTCGCCAAGTGTGCTGCGATGAGTCACTTTACAGTGGCTTATCCTACTTGTGTTTGCCGCGGTAAGAAAGTATTAATCTTGGTAAATTACCTCGAAACCGCATTAGGCGAGTATAAGGGCTGTTTTCATCGATAGACAAAGGCTACCGCTTTGGGAGAAGTCATGGACAAGGTACTTATTTCACAGTTAAAAGTTGAGACTGTGATTGGCATTTATGAATGGGAAAAGCAGATCCATCAGACCTTGCTGATCGATCTGGAAATGGCGTGGGATAACCGACCCGCTGCGCAAACAGATGATTATCAGCATGCCCTTTGCTATGAGACCGTATCGAATACGCTAACCAAATTGATCACCGAAGCGCCGATTGAACTGATTGAAACCGTTGCTGAGCGCTGTGCTCAATGTGTCATGACAGAGTTTAATGTGCCTTGGGTTAAAGTGCGGGTAATGAAACCCGGAGCTGTGCCAACCGCGCAAGCTGTTGGGGTTGAAATTGAGCGAGGTCATATCTAGGCATGGCAACAATATACATCAGTATTGGTAGCAATATTGAGCCACATAAATATGTTAAGGCTGCTTTAAGTGAGCTCACCTATCATCTCGGCGAGATCCGCTGCTCATCAGTTTATGAAAGCGAAGCTGTCGGTTTCGACGGTAGCAATTTTTTAAACATGGTGGTGGCGGCAGAAACGGATAAACCGATTGAGCAAGTTGTCAGCTTGTTCAAAGAGATAGAGCAGCTACATGGTCGTCAACGTGGTGCTAAGAAGTTTAGCCCAAGAACCATAGATCTCGACCTGCTGCTATATGACCACACTGTAACTGATGTACCGGTAGTGTTGCCGCGAGCGGAAATTACTTACAACGCATTTGTATTGTGGCCTCTGGCTGAATTGGCACCCGATACCGTGCATCCAGTGACACAGAAAAACTACCAGCAGATGTGGGCCGAGTTTGACAAAAGTAGTCAGCATTTGTGGCCCATTGAATTTGACTGGCCCAATCAATAATTTTTACGCGGTAATTAAGCGGTGAACTCATCGCCTTATTAAAAGGAAAATCATGGAAATCTTTCAGGTAATTGTCTTAGCGCTAATTCAGGGGCTAACAGAATTTCTACCTATTTCTAGTTCTGCACATCTGATTTTGCCTTCACAGGTTCTAGGTTGGGAAGACCAAGGTTTAGCCTTTGATGTTGCAGTGCATATTGGCTCACTGCTAGCGGTAATGATCTATTTTCGCAAAGAGATCGTCTCTATGCTGAATGCATGGATTGCGAGCATTGTTAAAGGTCAACACACGGATGATAGCAAATTAGCTTGGTGGATTATTTTGGCCACGATTCCCGCAGTCGTGTTTGGCTTTATGCTGAAGGATGTGGTTGAAACCTACCTGCGAGGGCCTGGGGTGATTGCGGTTACTACGGTGCTGTTTGGCTTGCTGCTATGGTGGGCAGACAAGATGTCGCGCTGTGAGCTATCGGAATATCAAACAGGCTGGAAAAAAGCACTGCTCATTGGTTTTGCTCAAGCATTGGCACTTATTCCAGGTACTTCAAGATCGGGCATCACGATAACCGCAGCCTTGATGCTTGGCCTCAATAGAGAGGCCGCTGCGCGGTTTTCATTCTTAATGTCTATTCCGGTCATTTTAGGTGCTGCGATTTTGATGAGTAAAGATTTAACTGAAGGCGGTCACGTATTTAACTTTACTGAACTCGCGGTCGGTGTGGCGGTGTCTTTTGTGGCAGCCTATGCTTGTATTCATCTGTTTTTGAAGATTATTAGCCGTATGGGTATGACACCTTTTGTGATGTATCGACTTGCACTTGGCGGCCTATTATGTGCGTTTATCTTTTTCTAAGTGGCGGCCTTTAGCCGGGGAATATTATGAGCTCGTTTTTATGTCCAAAGTGTCAGCAACCGTTAATGGTGCATGCGCAATCAGCGGGCTTTTATTGTGCTAATAAGCATCACTATGACAAGCACGAACAAGGTTACTGGGTATTCAGTCAGGCTAAGAAACCACAGCTTGATTCGCGCCAAGTGATGCGTGCCAAGCGGTTTTTATTGGAATCAGGCATTCATCAGCCATTAATCGATACCTTGTCTAAGGTGTTAAGCGAAGCCAGCATGCACTTGCCGGCTTCAAGCATCGATGTGCTAGATATTGACTGTGGTGACGGCTTCTATTTGCGCGCAATTAAGCAGCAACTGCAAAAACTTGATAAACAGGTCAATGGTTGTGGATTAGGCGAGGCGGAAAATGCCCTCTTTGCTGGCGCAAAGATAGACCCTGAGTTACAGCTGATTGTCAGCCAGCTTAAGCAGCTGCCATTAAGTGACGATAGTGTAGATTTGGTCAGCGTGGTTGATAAGCCGTTAAAAGGCAAAGAGCCGCTACGTGTGCTCAAGCCGGGTGGATTATTGCTATTGGTTCAGCCGGCGGCTAGACATTTGTGGCAGATAAAAAACCATTTGTATGACAATCTGCAGCAAAAACAAGTCGACATTAACCTGCCCAAAGGTTTTGAGCTAATTTCGACGCAAGAGGTCAATTATCAAGCTGTAGTTTCTGGCGAGCAAGCGGTGACGTTATTGCAAATGAGCCCGTTTGCGTGGCGTGCTAATGACAAGGTGCTAAAACAGATTGAAATGGATAGCTTTGCGGCACTTGAGCTCGGTTACCATGTGACACTGGCTAAAAAGTCTACCTCCTAAGGTATTACTGGAAAAATGCTGCTGCTCACGTTAATCTTTGAGCACTTAATAAAAATCTAATGTGGAAGTTGTTAATTTGATGATGCGTAAATTGCTGTTGCTCATCGTGAGCTTTATTCCTCTGTGTAGTTTGGCCAATGTTTATCCTATGCCCGAAAAGGGCAGTCGGTTAGTGGGCGATACCCAGATCCATGTGGTTCAACAAGGCGACTTCTTTCAAACCATTTCTAAACAATACAATATCGGTATTTTGGAGCTGATGGCATCCAATCCAGGTGTTGATCCGTTCTTACCGGCTGTAGGTAGCGAGCTACTGATTCCAACACAGATGTTGCTGCCTGATGTGCCGCATAAGGGCATCGTGATTAATTTGGCTGAATTGCGCCTGTACTACTTTCCAAAAAATAAAGCAGAAGTGCACGTGTTTCCTGTTGGGATTGGGCGTGTAGGTCGCGAAACCCCTGAAATGGTCACCAAGATTAAGGCACGTATTCCAAATCCAAGTTGGACACCGCCTGCCAGTATCCGTAAAGAGCATTTAGAGCAACTTGGCGAAGTGCTCCCAAGAGTCGTGCCGGCTGGGCCTGATAACCCGTTGGGCAAGTATGCCATGCAGTTATCCTACGGTGACGGCAGCTACCTGATCCATGGCACTAATAAAGATTTTGGTATTGGTATGCGGGTGAGTGCCGGCTGTATTCGCCTCAATCCCGATGACATCGAATGGTTATTCCATCAGATGAAGTATGGTGATGATGTGCAGATTATTAATCAAACGGTGAAAGTCTCTGCAGAGCCCGATGGCCGTAAATTGATAGAGGTACACTCACCACTATCAAAGCATGAGAATCAACGCAGTGATGAAGTGACTGCTTTAAGCAGTGAGATTGTAAACTTCATTAGCAATGCTAAAGTCGATAGCTTTAAAGCCAATGATGCTATTTTATCGCAAAGTGGGTTACCAAAAGATATCAGCGTGACTAGGTTAACCGCTGAATTATAGGTCGAAATAAGTATGAAATTTTAACCAATAAAAATGCCATTTTATTGGTTAAAATAAGCTCATTAATAATAGTCTATAGCTAAGATAATCTTTCTGAATAATATGAAAGTTTAATCAAACTTTATGCTCATATTTGTTAAACTGTTAATTGAGAATGTGTCTCTTCCATAAAAAACCAGTCTTATGGAGTTTGCCCCCCCCAACTCTTCAATTTTTGTATTTCCTAGTGTTATGGGTCTACCGTTGGCGGTAACTCCAGATTTTGACATTTCGATAGTGTAGTCATTTGAGTCTAAAATGGTAAAAATAAACTCAGGTAGATCGCCCTCCCCATTTTTATTTGGTGAAATACTTATACCAGTCCTACTAGGGAAGTTGTAGTTTGTGTATGCGGACATTAATGACTCTGAGAGAAGATTGGTGCAGTCTAAGTTATTACCAACATCTATTGTATATGTTGGTTTAAACTTTTTGAGCGTGTCTGAATCATGGGACATGCTGAAGCTAAATGAGGAAATGTATTCATCTGTTTTCCAAATGACACAAGCGTTTCCACCATCGACTCCTAAACCTCCAGAAGCTCCAAAATAAACACTGCTTTTATTGGGGTACATGAAAATATACTCAGGATTAGTTACGGTTGCAGCTGATACTTCAACTTCTGCAGCAACTGCATCAACTAAAGTTGAGGTAAGCATTAGAACTACAATATTTGTGATAGGTGTATTTATATTCATGGCACTAGACTCCATTAGATATCTAAATTTAGATTTTAAACTGG
>NZ_JAEH01000048.1 GCF_000518805.1 Shewanella waksmanii ATCC BAA-643 | reverse complement strand
CGCCATAAATCATGTTTTTCATTTCTAAATTAGAAACTTGTTTCTCTAATCGTTTGATTTTCTGGGCAGGTGTTTCTTTAGATTTAGACATAGGAGAGTGCTCCATGGGTTGCGTCCAGTCTAATCTACCATGCTTTCTTAACCATGTAAGGACCGTACTTCGACCTTGAATACCGTAGTGCTGTTGAGCTTGCTTATAGGTTAGCTCGCCTTTTTCTACTTGACTGACAACGGCTAATTTAAAGCCTAATGTGTAATCACGTTGTGTACGTTTAATGCTGATTGTGCTTGAAGGTTTCATAGATAAGTCTCCAAAGTGTCAACTTATCTCAGGACGGGACAATAGCTTGATACAAAAAGCCACCCATAAACGGTGGCTTTTTTTATACCCTTTTGCTGTAGCTTTGAGGCATAATCAAACGGCTATACAAAACAATAACGAAGCAAAGGGAAAATGATATGTCTAAGCTACTTGTGCCGAGTTTACTCGCATTGAGCCTCAGCGCCTGCCAACTCAACACCACGGCCACCGATTACAATCGGTACGCATATGATGCGCAAAAAGCCAAGCCTGAAGCCATTGAACAGGTAGCAACAGCCCCAGAAGTCGCGGTCATCGATCGTGATCTAAAAACCATCATCGATGCCGCATGGCAACTATCGCTTAGCGCCAACCCTTCTCTGGCATACAGTAAAGGGGAGCAATCTGCAGCCGGTAAATTAACCGACCTGTCTGCACAAGCCCTTGCACAGCGCAATAGCCAAGCACAGTCATTACTGGCTTCACTAAAGAAACTTGACCTCAACAAGTTGTCTAAAGCCGATAGCGTTAACGCACAAATATTGCAGTACCAACTGCAAAATCAGGTTGACCAATATCAGTACAAAGACCACTACACGCCCATTTCTGCCGAAAGTGGTTTCCATGCCTACATAGCCAGTATTGCTAAAGGCAGTTTTAAAACCGAAAAAGACTATCAAAACTACCTCAGCAAACTCGCGGCCTTACCGCGCTATTTTTCACAGCAAATGCATTGGATGAAACTCGGGTTAGCCGAAGGTTATACGCCGCCTAAAGTCACCCTAAAAGGTTTTGAAGACAGTATTAGCGCATTTATTGTGCCGGTAGAAGACAGCGGCTATTACAAGCCATTTGAACAATTTCCTAAACATTTTAGCGAAGCACAAAAGCAAACCCTAACCACGAAAGGGCGCCAGCTGATAGAGCAGCAAGTCTTGCCGCTGTATCAAGACTTCTATGATTTTATGACCCAAGAGTATATTCCTGGTGCACGCAGCAATATTGCAGCAGCGAGTCTACCCGACGGCTTAGCCTTTTATGAAAACCGTGTGCGCTACTACACCACCTTAGATATGAGTGCCGAAGAAGTGCACCAGCTGGGGTTAAAGGAAGTCAAACGTATCCGTGGCGAGATGCAGCAAGTGATTGAGCAAGTCGGCTTTGACGGTAGCTTTGCCGATTTCTTGCACTTCTTACGCACCGACCCACAGTTTTATCCCAAGACCGAAGAAGAGTTACTTAAAGAAGCCGCGTATATCGCCAAAAAAGCCGATGCGATGTTACCTAAGTATTTTGGAAAACTGCCAAGAACGCCCTATGGTATCCAAAAGGTCCCAGATGAAATCGCACCTAAATACACCACGGGCCGTTATTCTGGTAGCAACCGCGACGATGAGCCGGGCTATTACTGGGTCAACACTTACGCCTTAGACAAACGCCCGATGTACGAGATGGAAGCATTAACTTTACACGAAGCTGTACCTGGGCATCATTTGCAGATCTCACTCAATAAAGAGCTCAGCAGCCTACCTAACTTTAGGCGCTACAGTTATATTTCGGCCTTTGGTGAAGGCTGGGGATTATATTCAGAATACTTAGGCCTTGAAGCCGGCTTCTATCAAGACCCTTACAGCAACTTTGGCCGCCTCACTTACGAGATGTGGCGCGCGGCACGCTTAGTTGTTGATACCGGTATGCACGCTAAGGGTTGGAGTCGTCAACAAGCATTAGACTTTATGGCTCAAAATACCGCGTTATCACTGCACAATGTCACCACTGAGATTGACCGTTATATCTCCTGGCCTGGGCAGGCAGTGTCATACAAAGTGGGCGAGCTGACCATCAAACGTCTCAGAGCCAAAGCGGAGCAAACTTTGGGAGAAAAGTTTGATATTCGAGCTTTCCATGATGCTGTGTTAGCCCAAGGTTCGGTACCCATGCCAATTCTTGAACAGCAGATTGATGAGTTCATCGCCACCAGCCAAGCTAACTAAGCCATTACTGCATAAGCACCAGCGCTGCTGGTGCTGCAGTTTTATCGATACCGAGCAACACTGACTCGCCACCAACAAGCTATTGCCATGACACATATATTTAGCCAAGAATCCCAACTTAATACTGAGGCACAACGCACCCTTTGGCAGCAGGTGAGACATCAGCGCTTAACCACTGCCGATGGGATAACTTTGGCCTATGGTCGTATCGATCACCCATCGCCTAAAGGCACCATAGTGATCAGCAACGGTCGAGTGGAATCCTATCTTAAATACCATGAGCTAATTTTCGATCTGTATCAGGCCGGCTATCAGATTTTCGCAATAGATCATCGTGGTCAAGGTCTATCCAGTCGCACCACCCATAATCATCATCAGGGTCATATCGATAACTTTGACCTCTATATCGACGATTTTAGTCACTTTATCGACGAGGTTGTCCTGCCTAATGCTCAAGGGCAACTTTATTTGGTCGGTCACTCAATGGGGGGCTGTATTGGGAGTTTGTACATGCAGTCCAAGCCGAGCACCTTTAAAGCCGCGGTGTTCTCTGCACCAATGTTGGGTATTAGATTACCGATTAACCGAGGCTTTATTCGTTGGTTAGCTAACCTGCTTGATAGCCAGCGTCGACAACAGCCACCCAACTACATATTGGGTGGCAAAGATTACTCACCACACCCATTTAAAGGCAATGACCTGACTTATAGCCAAGCGCGTTATGAGGACTATTTACACATTTATCGTGACGAGCCGCAATTGCAGCTTGGCTCACCAACCAACCGCTGGTTAGTTGAAGCCATTGATGCCAGTGAACAAGCCATCTTCGCAGCGCGTGACACACAGGTGCCTAAACTGATATTGCAGGCGAGTGAAGACAGCATTGTTGACAACCAGGCCCAAAACCGAGCCCGCAGTCAACACTGTCAGGTGGTCCCCATTGCCGATGCCCGCCATGAAATTTTTATGGAAAAAGACACCCCACGCAATGCGGCGTTAACCCAGTTATTGCAGTTTATTGAGCAACACCCTTAGTCTCAGTGCCTGTGCCGCCATAATATGCTGGCGGCACAGGCATCCATGTCAGCATTAGCCTAATTGGCCAGCAACCATTAGCTCGCGACTTTCAGGCACTTCGTTGTAAGACAGCACATGTAACCCTCGGGCAAACGCCAACGCATACCTCGCCAGTAAAGGCCGCAGTTGCGGAGATACCAACAACAGCGGACTGTGTCCCTGTGCTTTGGCATCGGCCAGTAATTGCGGCATTTTTTGTTGCAGTTGCGCCAGTAATTGCGGCTCAACCGGAAAGCTGTCCATCGCCACTTTACCTTGTTGCTGCGCTTGAGTGAGCGCATTGGTCAATGTCTGCTCCAGTTCTGGCGCTAAGGTCATCACATTCAATGTGTTGTCGCTCCCCGCTATCGAATGCAATATTGATTGCTTGAGCGCGCAACGGACATCAGCCGCCAACAAAATTGGATCTTTACTGTTTTCACTGCACTCCAACAACGTGGTGCCAATGGTACGAATATCTTTCAGTGATACTTGCTCTTTGAGCAATAGACGAAACACCTTAAGTAACTGGATGGGCGTTAACGCATTACTTAATGCCTCGGCAAGTTTAGGGGACTGTTTAGCCAACCGGTCCGTCATTGCGACCACATCGTCATGCTGCAGCATATCGGCCAATGATTCGCGCACCAATTTGCTGACGTGAGTGGCAATAACCGTGGCGTTGTCCACCACCGAATAACCTAAATTTAGCGCCTTGGCTTTAGCTTCATTATCAATCCACACTGCGTCCATTTGATAAGCGGGCTCTTGAGTCAAAATGCCATCAATTTCACCATAAACCGGACCACTCTTAATCGCCATAAGCTTATCGGGTTCAAGTTCAGCAGTCACAATAGGGTTGCCCATCAAGTTAATCTGATAGGCATTAGGCGCCAGCGCCAAATTATCCCGCACCCTGACTTCAGCTAACAAAAAGCCCGCTTGCTCAGACAGGGTACGACGAATACCGGTTAAACGCTTTTGCAGTTCTGCTCCCTTACTGCGCTCGACCAAGTGCACTAAGCGATAGCCAAGTCGCACCTCAATCAGATCGGTAAATGGCAACGCATCCCAACTGGGAAGTGAAGGCTCTGCGAGACTTTTTTCAACCTGCTGCTCCACCGCTTGCGCAGGCGGATTTGCCTGCCGCTGACCTTGCTTCCAGGCAGCAAAACCCAACAAGGCTGCAAAAGATAGAAACACTGCCGCTGGCATGCCAGGAACAATGCCCAGTATCAACATTACCGCAGCTGCTGTGGCCAGTGTTTTTGGGTTGGCCAGCAGTTGTTGGCTTAGCTGGGTGGGCATCTCTTCGGCATCGGACACCCGAGTCACGATAATCGCTGCCGCCGTTGCCAGCAATAGCGATGGGATCTGTGCCACAAGACCATCACCTATGGTCAGCAGCGCATAGGTTTTAAATGCATCGGCGGCACTTAAATCGTGCATGAACACACCGATGGCGATACCCCCTAGAATATTGATAGCGAGAATCAAGATCCCGGCAATCGCATCACCACGCACAAATTTAGAAGCACCATCCATTGAGCCATAAAAATCAGCTTCACGGGCCACCTCTTGGCGGCGCTCGCGCGCTTGCTCCTGACTGAGCACGCCTGCATTAAGATCGGCATCAATCGCCATCTGTTTACCCGGCAAAGCATCCAAGGTAAAGCGCGCTGAGACTTCAGATATACGCTCACCACCTTTAGTGATCACCACAAAGTTGATGATCATTAGGATTAAGAAGATCACCCCACCAACAACATAGTTGCCGTCAATCACCACCTCACCGAATGCTTGAATAACCCGACCAGCAGCATCACCACCTTGATGGCCTTCAATCAATACCACACGTGTCGAGGCAACATTCAAGGTTAAACGCATTAGCGTCGCCAGTAGTAAAACCGTCGGAAACACCGAAAACTCTAATGGCCGGCGAATCGACACCCCCACCAACAACACCATCACCGCGAGCACAATATTAAAGGTGAATAAGATATCGAGTAACCAAGGCGGCAAAGGCAGTATCACCATCGCCAGAATGGCTAACAGCATGATCGGAATTCCGATATAAGCTTTGTTACCTTGAAAAGCGTTAGACAACCAATTCATCGAATCATATTTCCTTTAGTCATGGCGTAAGTGAGGCGGAATGAAAAACTGTGGCAAGGGTTCAGGTTTGGCTTGTTTACCTTCCCTTGCAGCCTTGATCTGCAATACGTAATTAAGTACATGAGCAATCGCAATAAACAGTGCTGCTGGGATCTGCTGCTCTACCTGAGTCGAGTAATAAATTGCGCGGGTTAGTGGCGGCACTTCAATCACCTCAACATCGTGGCGCTGCGCGATTTGGCGCATATACAGCGCTAACTCATCGGTTCCTTTTGTCACCACATAGGGCGCTTCTGCTCGGGAAAGGTCATATTTAAGCGCAACCGCATAGTGGCTGGGATTGACCAATAATACGTCGGCTTGAGGAATCGCCACTTCGGCCCGAGAGCGACCAATTCGCTGCTGTAACTGACGAATCTTTGCTTTGACCTCCGGCTTACCATCTTGTTGTTTCTGCTCATCTTTGACATCTTGGCGCGACATTCTGAGCTCTTTGTGATGATGCCAATACTGGTACGGTACATCGATGAAGGTGATCACCAGTAGGCCCAGCCCTAAATAGAACATCCCCAAAGACAACATATTGATGCCATGGCGCACTGCTTCATCAACAGGCAGCTGATTATAACTCAACAAGGTTTGTAGATTGGCTTCAAGGAAGTACACCATAATGCTCAACAGCAAGGTGACTTTAAGAATGGATTTCACCAACTCGACCAAGGATTTCACCGAAAAAATGCGTCCAATACCTGAAATCGGGTCTATACGACTGTACTTAAACGCAGCATTTTTAAAGCTAAACACTGGTCCACCGGGCATGGCACCGGCGATCATCGCAATAAGCGCCACCATAATGAACAGCGGGCCCAACAAGTTCAGCATCGCCACCAAGGAGCCACCTATGTGCTGTTGCAGCACATCGTCGCTCAGTAGCTGCTCACGGCTAACTTGCATGTTAAATTGCGCCAACGCCGCCATGTTCCCAGCAAACCAATCCGCACTAAGAGTCAACATCAGCGCACAACCGATAATAAGGGCGGTTGAAGCCAGATCTTTTGAGCGCGGTACCTGACCTTTTTCGCGGGCTTTTTTCAGTTTTTGTGGTGTCGCCTTCTCCGTTTTACTTTGACCAGAGTTTTTATCACTCATACCGCGCCCCCAATGAATTGGTACATGGCGGCGAGTGCATCAAGGCACAGGTCGCTGTAACGACTGGGCAAGCCGCTAAAAGAGAACATCACACACACTAAGCCCATCAACATCGACATTGGAAAGCCGAGTGCAAATACGTTTAAAGATGGTGCAGCCCGGCTCAACACACCAAAGGTAATGTTGACCATTAACATGGCTAATATCACAGGAATCGCCAGCATAAATGCCGAGGCAAATAACCAAGCAAAGCGACCCACTAATCCCATCAAGGGTAAATCGAAAATGCCACTGCCAATCGGCCACAGAAGAAAGCTATCAACCAAGATGCCAATGGCAACAAGATGGCCATCTAGGGCCAAAAACAGCAAGGTACCATAGAGCAAAAACCACTGACTCAGAATGGGGTTCGATGTGCCATTGGCCGGGTCATTCATGACTGCCATGGCCAAGCCCATCTGCATCGACATCATCGCCCCTAATAGGGTCATGACATGGATGAGTATTGAAAGAAATAGCGCCAACATGAAGCCGAGCAGAAGCTGCTCGATTGCAATAAATACTGCGGCAATCGACAGTGCGTCGACCTCGGGAACGTTAGGCAGCATCGGCGCTAGCAATGCCGCAATCACCACCGCTAACAAAATCCGCAGCCGAGCAGGAATATAGCTGCTGCTAAAAAAGGGGAGGACTAGAAATGCCCCCATAATCCGGCAAAATGGCCACCAAAAGGTTCCAATGAAAGCACTTATTTGCGGCGCAGTTAAAGACAGCATAGTTAACCAATAATGTGCGGAATTGTCATAAACAACTCGGCGAAAAAGTCACTGATCTGCTGTAGCAGCCAAGACCCAGAAAACAGCACCATTAGCAGGGTAAGCACTAACCTAGGTAAGAAGCTCAAGGTTTGCTCGTTGACCTGGGTCGCCGCCTGAAACACCGCAATCATTAGACCCACCAGCAGCCCTGGCACAACCAATACAGCCACCATGGCCACCACCAGGTAGATTGCATCGGAGAACATCACCGTTAATTCATTCACATCCATGAGCAGTTCCTATTGGCATGCCATCATCTCTATCATCACTAGCCAAAGCTACCCACCAAGGTACTGACGGTCATGGTCCAGCCGTCAACCAGTACAAACACCATTAGCTTGAAAGGCAGAGAGATAATCAAAGGTGATAACATCATCATCCCCATCGACATCAACACACTCGCGACAACCAGATCGATGATTAGAAAAGGCAAAAACAGCAAGAAGCCAATTTGAAACGCCGTTTTGAGTTCACTGAGCACAAAAGCTGGCATTAACACAAAGAACGGCACTTGATCGGCGGTTAACGTCGTGGGTTCATTGGCAATCTTAAGCATCTGCTCGAGATCGGTTTCACGGGTCTGTGCCAACATGAACTGCCTCAGTGGCCCTTCACCTATTTTGACCGCTTCGGTTAACTCAATATCACCATTGTCATAAGGCAAGTAGGCTTGCTGATAGATATCATTGCCAGTCGGACGCATAATAAAAATGGTGATCACCAAGGCGATCCCAAGTAGCACTTTATTCGGCGGACTTTGCTGCAGGCCAATCGCCTGACGCAAGATTGCCAGTACCACAATGATCCGGGTAAAGCTGGTCAACATCATCAGTAGCGCAGGTAAAAAACTGAGCACCGTCATCAAAGCAAGGATCTCTAGTTTGATATTGACGGCTTGGGCTTGATCCCCTTGACCATAGGTAAATAAAGTCAGGCCATCATTGGCGGTAGCGAACGGTGCAAACAAGAGTAAACCTAGGATCAGCAGTAAGCGCATGCTAGTCGTTGGCTCCGGTCAGGCTAATCGATTCAACTTCCAATAAACGCACGCCATAGCGACCATTCACTTCCACCACTTCACCGCGGCCTAATAACGCACCGTTCACACGAATATCTAGCGGCTCGCCCACCATACGATCTAGGCCAATGACATCGCCTTGCCCCATCTTAGTCAGCTCACCAAGTGCGATTTCAGCACTGGCTAACTCAAGGGTGACTTGGACGGGTAGCTGCTGAAAAAACGACATGTCTTTCACTGGTTTTTTTGCCACCGGTGCCGCTAGGGTGT
This sequence comes from Shewanella waksmanii ATCC BAA-643, assembly GCF_000518805.1. GTDB lineage: Bacteria > Pseudomonadota > Gammaproteobacteria > Enterobacterales > Shewanellaceae > Shewanella > Shewanella waksmanii. The sequence continues at coordinate 33,196 of NZ_JAEH01000048.1, read as the reverse complement.
CATCGGCCGCAAATAGATCATCATCGAGTAAAAAGTCATCATCAATTAAGCTTTGTTCAGTCATGGGGAATCTCCTCTTGTGGAAAAGCATCTTGGGTCAATTTGGCCACCATCTGACCATCGTGGGTATGGACCGTGGCGTAAAACAAGGGCCGCTTTCCGACCGTAACCGGACAGCGAGAATGTAAACTCATGGGTAAAATGTCACCCACACTTAAGTTGCTTAGCGAGGTAACCGGCGTCACTTGCCGCCCCAGTTCTAACAGTATTTTGGTAGGGATCTGACTCAATCTTTGCGCCAGTTGCTCAGGCAAATCCGCAGCCACCATGTAATGACTTGGCTGCTCAGCCATTAAGCCCAACAGTTTTTCGGTCATACAAAAACGCATGTCGGCGCCACACTGCTCTTGTGGAAAAGACAGTTGCCAGCTAAATGGTGCATCTAAGGGAGTTTGGTTAGTGACTAAACTAAGCTGCAACGCGTGTTCATCTAACGTGACAACGGGCAAAGCCGACAACGCCGCTAACATCAGTTTTTTGGCAAGACGAAACTCAGATTGGCTAGGCTCTCGAAGTGGTGAACACAAGGGGCTATCAACGCTGCCATAATACCCACTAGCTAGTTGGTCTAATGTGCAACGATCAATACGCCACCACGCCAATGGCGAACCTTGGTAGCTCAGCAAAAACCACGCGCCATGGATATCCGGTGTCACCGTTTGATCTTGAGTCGACAACACACCCTCATAGACTCCATGATGCCCCTGGCGAATAATCGGATTAAGCACGGTGTTAATGTTTTCTATTAACTGCTTTTGACAGCTTTCAATCTGTATGATTAACCGACTTCTAGCGAGTTTTTCTTTGATTAAAACAACCGGTCTAATATTCTCCACTGCAGGATTTTTAATCAATCTAGCTTTAGATGTTATTTTCAAAACTCACCCCAATATATATTAGCGTCAAAAACTCAACACAAAAAATATAAACACCAATAAAATGACAGGTGACATTTATATGACGCCACCACAAAATCAAACCATAAAACTAATAAATAAATTAAGTATCAAAAAACAAAATAAACCATATAGCGACAATTTTTCATAAAACTTAAATTATTTTTTGAGTTTTTTCGAATAAAAATTCTAAACCCTTAAAAAACAACATCTTAAAAATGAAATATTTTGTTTCACCAGAGATTTTTGTCCCGCAAAAACCTCAACCGGCAATCACAAAAAAGCATTCAAACATATTAAACCATCAAATTGGAATATATTTTTAATATTTTAAAACCAATATTTACAAGCAGATCAAAAAATACAATAATTCACAAAAAAAGCATTTACTTATAATCTAAACAATGTTTTATTAGCGACCTAAAGCTTCAAATCATGAGGCGGGTTATTTATTGAGTGTGTTTTATAAACTAAAAATATTCACTAAATTAGAATAACAAGAAAAAGGAATGAGTTGGTTTGGCATCAATAAACAGTATTTTATGCTGCATTTTGTTAGCGACATTCTTTTTTGCTGGCAAAGTACAAGCAAGTACCATCGCTTATCAAACCCCTATGGAATTATCGCAATGGCAATTTAATGGCAGCCCTTATGGCTGCGAAATACGCCACTATGTCGATGGCTTTGGTGACTACGTACTTAGCGCAAAACCGGGCGAGAAAATTGATATCGCACTGCAAACCGATTGGCTAGCACTGCAGCAGCACGCAAGCAACATTAGTATTGTCAATGCCAGTTGGCAGGCAAACCAGCCAGTCGGTCAACACGGTACTCAGCTACAATGGCTGGGCAGACAAGCAAGTAGCCAACACAACACCGCCCAATTTGTTGAAGCATTAGAGCTGGGCAAAACCTGGCAAACTTATATTCAGCCAAGTGCAGATATCGGCTATTTAGTAAAAAGCGCCCCAGTTAATACTCGCTCTGTCGCGCTCGCCTTTCGCCAATGTCGACAACAGTTGCTACCAAAGCCTTTCGAGTATGTACGCCATGTGACATTCAATTTTGCCAGTGCTGAGAGTCTGCTCACCCCGACTCAATTTAGCGATATCGAAGCGATCGCGGCTTATATCAAGGTCGATTCGAGCATCAAACAAGTCTTAGTTGATGGCCATGCTGACGCAGTGGGTGATCGCCTAGCAAACTTGGTACTCAGTAAGCAGCGTGCTGACGAGGTCAGTGCACGCTTAGTTGAAGTCGGCATTGATAGCGCCATGATTCAAGTTCGTCACCATGGCACCCGAGCACCACTAGCCAGTAACCACCATCAAGCGGGGCAAGCTAAAAACCGTCGTGTATCCGTGAGGCTTATTAAGGACTCACCCAACCCACAGTTAGCCCAAGACACCGCTGGAGTATCACAATAATGTCAACTTACGACTACCAATTGTCTAATGTTGCACTGTCTACGCACAGTCAAAATGAGTTGGCGTTATTAGGGTTTATGCCTTGCCATCGCCAAGCCACACACCCTTGGCTCGCGCTGATCGATCTCAGTCAAGCTGTTGCCGAAGACGTCACAGACATATTGAAAGCCAACCCGGCAAAAAACCAAATTGCTGTGTTAAAACCAGAACAAACTGACATTGCCACTACCGCCATGCAGCAGGGTGTTCAAGACTACCTTTTACACCCGATTGATGAAGCTCAGGTACAATCGCTATTTCGTCGTCTTCGCCGCCTAGAGCAACCTGATAATGAATTGGTTGTTGCTAGCGCAACGAGCCGACAATTACTGATGTTGGCCCATCGCGCGGCATCAACGGAGGCCAGCGTATTACTCACTGGCGAAAGCGGTACAGGCAAAGAGCCCGTAGCTCGATATATCCACCGTCACTCAAATCGTGCTGACAAACCTTTTATTGCAGTTAATTGCGCCGCAATCCCTGAGAGTATTTTAGAGTCGATCTTATTTGGTCATGTTAAAGGTGCTTTTACCGGCGCCAGCTGTGATCAAGCTGGAAAATTTGAGATGGCCAATGGCGGCACTATCTTACTCGATGAAATTGGTGAAATGCCGATACTGCTGCAAGCCAAGCTACTGCGAGTACTGCAGGAAAGAGAAGTTGAACGAGTGGGCGGTCACCAATCAATCGCGCTGGATATTCGTGTTATCGCAGCAACTAACCGAGATTTACGCCAAGCGGTTAAGCAAGGTGATTTTCGTGAAGACCTATTCTACCGACTTGATGTGCTACCACTAAAAATTACCCCGTTACGGGATAGGCGCGAAGACATTTTGCCATTAGCGGCCCACTTTCTAAAACGCTACCAACCGATACAAGCCGACAACTGTTTTCTCAGTGAAGCTGCAAAACAACTATTACTGGCCCACGATTGGCCGGGTAATGTACGTGAGCTAGAGAACACCATCCAACGTGCGTTGATTATGCGACGAGGCTTAGCCCTACAGGCCGCCGAACTCGGTATCGCCAGCGAGTCACATCACTGTGTCGTTGCCCAAAGCAATAGCGAATCGGGTTTGAAGGCTTCTAAGAAACAAGCTGAGTTTCAATACATTATCGACACACTAAAACGATTTAATGGTCACCGTAGTCACAGCGCCGACTCCCTCGGAATGACCACTCGAGCTCTACGCTACAAGCTCGCACAAATGCGTGAGCAGGGCATAGATATTGACAAAGTACTGGCTGATAAAGGCCAGGCAGCCTGATCCAGCCACTCTGATTTAGGAATTTAATCATGTCTAACGCGACACTCATCAGCCCTCAGTCGATGATGGATACCATGAGTATCCACACAGAAATCGCGAAAGGGGCAATCAAAGTGGCCAGCAACCCCAGAGATTTTGGTGTGGCTACCCCTAGCTTTTCTGAGCTGATGCAGCAAAAAGTCACTGCGGTCAACAGCGACCAAAACTACTCCTCCGCGTTGATGCGAGCTGTAGATAGTGGTGAAAGCGATGATTTAGTTGGCGCCATGGTTGCTTCACAAAAAGCCAGTTTGTCTTTTTCAACCATGATGCAGATCCGCAATCGCTTAGTTCAAGCATTTGACGAAGTGATGAAAATGCCACTGTAACTATGCCGGTAACAATGACCCCTCCAGTAACCGCCAAACTTCATAGCAAGGATTAATCGAACATGTCTACCACTCTGGCCCAAAGCGCTGACGCAATCACGGACGTTAACGACAACCAAGACCTGCTCTCATCAGCCAAAGCCAAATGGCAACGATTCAATCGAGGAGACCGACAAGTATTGGTGCTCGCCGTGCTGGCCTGTGTGGTCGCATGCGTAATTGTACTGCTGCTGTGGACCGCCTCTCAAGGCTACCGTCCTTTATATGGGCATCAAGATAAAGTTGATACTGCTCAGGTGATTGAAGTACTTGAGGCAGAAGGGATCAATTACCAGATTGAAACCAATAGTGGCCTCATCTTGGTGCAGGAAGACAAACTCAGCAAAGCGCGGATGTTACTAGCAGCAAAAGGCGTAAAAGCCCAACTACCTAGTGGCATGGAGTCACTGGATAACTCCGGTATTGGCACCAGCCAATTTATGGAGCAAGCCAAGTACCGCCACAGTCTCGAAGGTGAGCTTTCACGCACCATCATGGCACTCAAATCTGTGCGCACCGCGCGGGTACACTTAGCCATCCCTAAGCGAACACTATTTATTCGAGCCCAGCCAGAACTACCTTCGGCATCAGTGATGCTTGATTTATACGCCGGCGCCAAAGTACAAGCCAATCAAATTGAAGCTATTGCAAATTTAGTTTCCGGCAGCGTTACCGGTATGACCCCAGAACGGGTTCAAATTGTCGACCAAGAAGGCAATCACTTAAGTGCTGGGGTGGCCATGAACCAAGACATCACCCAAGCACGAGATAGGCAACTAAAATACACCCAAGAGCTAGAGCAAAGCTTAATCAATCGGGCTTCAAGCATGTTAGCACCGGTATTGGGCCAAGAGAATTTTCAGGTTCAAATTGCCGCTCAGGTTAACTTTAACCAAGTCGAAGAAACCCGTGAAGCGATCGACCCTGATACGGTTGTGCGCCAAGAGAACTCTAGCACGGCAGAAACCAACAGTGAGTTAGCACTTGGCATTCCGGGGGCACTGGCTAACCAACCACCGGGTAATGATGCAGACGAAAACAATAATGCTAGCCGCAATTTAAATCAGCAGCAAAGTCGCCAATTTGAAGTGGGACGCTCGGTACGTCATACCCGTTTTCAACAGATGCAACTGGAGACTCTGTCGGTGTCAGTACTGCTTAACAACCAAGCTGCAGGCGAAGGTGGCTGGAGCGATGCGCAACTTAACCAGCTAGGCACTATGGTACAAGATGCCATCGGCTATACCGCCGCACGAGGCGACCAATTCAGTATTAATAGTTTCGATTTTGCGCCAGTACAAATCGCTCAATTTGAGCCAATGCCTTGGTGGCAAGCTGAGGGTTACCAAGCTTATCTGCGCTATCTGATTGGCGGCATATTAGGCCTTGGGTTGATCTTATTCGTCCTGCGTCCGCTTGTGAGCCACCTCACCCGTACCGTGGATCACCACAGCGAAAACGAAAATGATGCGCAGCCATTGGCAGCCATAGAAGACAATCAAACCGCGGCATTGCCAGCCACCGATGATGCCCAAGCTTTAGCCGATCAGTTAATGGCTGGCGGTAACGACAACGCCAGTACTTGGATGGGAACCCAAGGATTACCCGAACCTAGCTCGCCACTGACAGTGAAAATGGAACATTTGAGCCTGTTGGCAAATCAAGAGCCAGCGAGGGTGGCAGAGGTGATATCCCATTGGATCAGTGATAAAGAAAATCCGTAAATAACGCCATCGTGCTGAACCGAAAACAGCCCAACTTGATCATTACAGAAGTGAAAGCGAAATGAGTGAACCGAATATCAAAATGGACAACTTAGATCAGGCAGCGATGTTGCTATTAAGCATGGGAGAGAAAGGTGCGGCCCAAGTAATGGCCCATCTTGATCGCAACGATGTACAGCATCTTAGCCATAAAATGGCGCGACTTTCGAGTATCACTCAACAAGAAGCTGAAGCAGTACTCGGCCGATTTTTTATGCGCTATCAAGAGCAATCCGGTATCGCACGAGCCTCTAGAGGTTATTTGCAAAAAACCTTAGATATGGCATTAGGCGATCGGGTCGCCAAAAGTTTAATAGATAGTATTTACGGTGACGAGATCAAGACCTTAGTAAAACGGCTTGAATGGGTTGAACCCCAGCTATTGGCGCGAGAAATCACCAATGAGCATAGCCAATTACAAGCTGTATTACTGGGACTACTGCCAGCAGAAAGCGCCGCGCAAGTGCTACAAAGTCTACCTGCTGCCGGCCAAGACGAGGTATTAGTGCGGATCGCGCAATTGGGTGAACTCGACCGCGATGTCGTCGACGAACTCAGGCAGCTAGTCGAACGCTGCATGCTAATTGCCATGGAAAAAAGCCACACCCAAGTCGCAGGTATTCGCCAAGTCGCCGATATTCTCAATCGCTTTGAAGGTGACCGTGAGCAGCTAATGGAGATGATCAAACTACACGACAAAGGCTTAGCCAGTGACGTTGCTGACAATATGTTTGATTTCATCATACTAGGACGACAAAAAGCGGAAACCTTACAAGAAGTGATGGCCAATGTTCCCGCAGAAACCTTAGCCATCGCCCTTAAAGGCATCGACAGTGAACTCAAATCGACGCTGTTGGATGCACTACCAAAACGTATGTCATCGGCCATTGAGACTCAAGTCGACGCTATTGGCGCTGTACCAGTTAGCCAAGCCATTGCCGCTCGACGCGAAATTATGGAGATCGCCAAGCAATTGATGGATGAAGGCGAAATTGAATTACAGCTCTTTGAAGAGCAAGTGGTGGAGTAACCATGACCCGTAACCCAAACAATAAATGGCGATTAAACAGCCAGTTGGCACGACGTCATCGTTTTGCCCCTTTGCAGGCACCAGAGCACAGCGATACACAGGAGCCTGGGTGGGACGACTACCAACAAGCTTATGATAAAGGCTATGAAGAGGGGCTTACTAATGGTCATCGTGAAGGCCTAGAATCAGGTAAAGAGGAAGGCCGCCGCGCGGGGCATGCTGCGGGCTTCAACCAAGGAAAGGCCGCCGGTGAACTGGCAGGAAAAACCGATATTGATCAGCAGCTCAATGAGGTGCTGACGCCGCTGAGTGCGCTAAAATCTCTGCTCGAAGAAGGCTACAACCAACAGATCAATGAGCAGCAATCACTCATTCTTGATCTGGTTCGCCGCGTATCTCAACAAGTGATTCGCTGCGAGTTAACGTTGCAACCACAACAGATATTGGCTTTGATTGAAGAAACCTTAGCCGCCCTGCCAGATAACCAAGGCAACATTGCCATTCATTTGGAGCCCAGTGCCGTAAAACAACTGCAAAACCTTGCAGCAGACAAAGTGGCAGACTGGCATTTAGTGGCAGACGCTGACATTTCAGCAGGTGGCTGTCGAATCGTTACCGAACACACAGATGCCGATGCATCGGTTGAAACTCGTCTCAATGCTTGCATGGATCAAGTGCAGGCCAAACTCGCTCAAGCCCATGACTGAAGCAGGTGAAATCGATAATATTTTAGACTGGCCAACTATCCCAGTTGCGCAGATCTATGGTCGATTGACCCGGGTAAAAGGGCTCATTCTCGAAGCGGTAGGTTGTGAGTTGGGCATGGGAGATCGCTGTTTAATCGAATGCCGTGATGGCCGCTATATTGAAGCTGAAGTGGTCGGTTTTCATAAAGAAACCCTCTGCTTAATGCCCATTGAACACACGTCAGGCTTAATGCCAGGGTCTAGGGTATTGCCCTATCACCAAAGTGGCCAACTGTGCATCGACGATAACTTGCTAGGGCGGGTGCTCGATGGTCGCGGCCAACCGCTTGATACTGGCCCTGCCCCAGCCATGTGCTCGGCCACCGACAGCCATAAGCCCGTCACCAACCCCTTGTTACGTCGTCCAATCAACACCGCTTTAGATGTGGGCATTCGAGCAATCAATGGCCTGTTTCCTGTAGGACAAGGACAACGACTTGGGTTGTTTGCAGGATCTGGAGTCGGCAAAAGTGTGCTACTCGGTATGATGACCCGCTTTACCCAAGCTGACATTGTCATTGTTGGCCTAATTGGCGAACGTGGCCGGGAGGTCAGTGAGTTTATCGAGTCAGCTTTAGGGCCAGAAGGTATGGCTCGCGCAATCGTCATTGCAGCCCCTGCCGACACCACGCCGTTAATGCGGCTACGCGCTATGCGCCTATGCCACACCTTAGCCTGTGGCTTTCGCGATCAAGGTAAGCGGGTACTATTACTGGTTGATTCGTTAACCCGCTATGCCCAAGCTCAGCGTGAAATTGCTTTGAGCTTAGGCGAGCCACCCGCCACCAAAGGTTATCCGCCTTCAGCCTTTGCCCAATTGCCTAGCTTAGTAGAAATGGCTGGTAATGGTCAGCACCCCCACGGCACCTTAACCGCATTTTATACCGTACTGACGGAAGGTGACGATCAGCAAGACCCAATTGCTGATGCCGCTCGGGCAATTTTAGATGGTCATATCGTTCTCAGCCGTAAGCTAGCCGAACGAGGCCACTTTCCCGCTATCGACATCGCAGCCTCCATTAGCCGTTTAGCGGCGCAATTGAGCGATACCTCGCAGCAACAAGCAATACAACGATTTCGCCATCTCAACGGACGCTATCACGAAGTCAGTGAACTATTACCCCTTGGCGGCTACCAACCGGGCCAAGATGCGGATATGGATCTGGCGGTACAAAGTTACCCACAGCTGGTCGAATTTCTTACACAAGGGATAGATGAACGTGCTGAACGCACCCAAAGTATGCAGCAATTATTAGACTTAATTTGCCCATTGCAACCACCTTCGTCACTGGCATAGGAGAGCAAAATGCAGCAGTTAATCAAGCTTAAGCAACAAGAAGAAAAGAAACTGACCAAGTTAGGACAACAGCGTCACGAAGCGGCGAATCGACTGCAACATAGCCAACAACAAACGGCACAACTAAGTGCAATGCTGCAGCAATATCAGCAAACTAGCGATAAGAATTTGCACCCACTACTATTGCAAAATAACACCAGCTTACAACAAAGTTTGCGGCCGATGGTGCAACAAATGGTCAGGAAAAATGGCTTGCTTGCCCAAGAACAACAACGAATAGATGATTTGTGGCGCCATCAACTGCAACATAGACAGCGGTTAAATTGGTTAGTACAACAACGCCAAAAACAGCGACTACGAGACACTGAACGACGTGAGCAGCAACAACTAGACGATCTCGCCCAAAGAGCGCGAATTAACGACTAGCGAAGTCCTTCACCATAATCGTTCACGCCGGTATCTTCTTGCTGCAAGATACTGGCAATCACAGCTTGCTGAGTCACCAACAGTTTACCATTAGCATCATTCATCGCTTGGCTCTCTTTCACCGCAGCCAATAAGTTCTGCCACCATAAACTCAATTGCTCTTTATGCTGGGCAGGTAATTTCTCTAACAACAGCGCCATGCCTTGTGCATCGCCACTGAATCCAAGCTGATTGAGAAATTGACAGCGGGCTTTGGCGCGTAACATCAACTCATCACAAAGCGCAGTTTGGTGCTCATTATGGTGTGACAACCCTTGGTTATCTCGACGCTGCATCAGCTCTCGTTGTTGCTTGAGTAAACTTTTGAGTTGTTTATAGCCATCGATATCCTGACGAATACCGCGAACCAGTGACTGCAACACTTCGCGTTTATTGACGGTAAGTTTATCCATGTTGACGTAACATCGCCTCAGCTATTTCACCAATATCAATACGAAAAGTGCCATTGGCTATCGCTTGACGTAAGCCACTGACTTTGTCGCTATCTACCTCTGCAAGTTGCGCAAGTTGCGGCTTGGCTTGGTCGAGTAATTGCCAATCATCACTGGCACTTTTAGTCGCACTCGGATTAGGTTTGGCTTGCTGTTCATCGCGCTGATAGTGGGTCTGTGCGCGCTTATTAACGCCAACTTCCGCACTTAACGGGCTATTAACTTTGGTGATTTCCATCATAGATACTCAAGTGATAATGCAGTCACTATTAACAAGCGACACTTGAGCGTAAAAACTAAAATCAGATAGCCGAAAATTAGAAAATGGTTGCCACTCGCCCTTTGGCTATTGGATAAGCAATAATCACTTTGCCAGAACTGAGGTTTTTTACCCTAATATCTTTGCCCTCTCCCCCCGACTCTAGCGCCTCTCCTGGCATGTTGGCGTAAAAGCCGTTACTACGAGCTTCAATAATCACTTTATCACCTAAATTTACCCACATAGGTGCCGAAAGCTGATTGATTTGTATCGCTCGATGACGCCGAAGTTGCCGCTTCACTTGGCGACCAAGTAAATCCTCTAGCTGGCCCACTAACTGGCGATCACTACTTGATAGCACGACTGACTGAAAAACAATATCTTGCTCACCAATAATCTCCCCGCGCTTTAACGCACGTGCAGCCACAGGCAGTCGCGCCGTCACCGTCACCTTGGCACGTACAAATAGGCTCCAGCCTTTGTCAAAGCACTGTACCCGCCGCTGCAAATTACCAAACGGCACTCCGGCAGCGGATTCAATGGTAATTTGTGAAGGGCACTGAGGCAGTGAACTGGCACCAGAAGGTACCCGAGGTTGAATTTGATGACTGACAATTTCAATCCCATTGAGCTGTTGCCACTGCTGTAACTCTGCTTCCAGCTGGGTGACGAACTGCTGGCGTATCTCATCAGCAACAGTCAGCGACTGCGCCATCGCCCCATGCGGAAGTAACAGGAAAACCGTCCACAACAAGCAGGAAAGACCTATTCCGTTTTTCAACAGTCACCTCAGTTAAGTCATTGATATAAAACATCTAAGTTTGTTGGCACGTAAATTGATTGCTCAGATGCAGCAATTGGGAAATCGACCATACATTACTAGGAGTTTTCATGGCTATCAAGCTCGATGCCGCACTGGGCATTCACCCACAAACACTCGACTTTCGTGTCGAACGCAGCAAGATGCTGGCCGGGAACCTCGCCAATGCCGAGACCCCAGGCTACAAAGCCAGAGACTTAGACTTCAAGACGGTCATGACGCAAATCAATGCCGGAATGACTCCCGATCGCAACTACGAAGCCGCTTACCGAGTGCCTTACCAATCTTCCAGTGATAACAACACCGTTGAACTCGGTAGAGAGCAAGCTCGTTATTCGCAAAACGCCATGGACTATCAAACCAGTCTGACCTTCCTCAACATGAAAATTGCTGGCTTGAAGTCAGCCATTGAAGGCAAGTAGGAGAACAGCCAGTGTCATTTTCTGAGATCTACGATATCGCCGGTGCCGGCATGCACGCCCAAACCATCCGCCTAAACACGGTGGCAAGTAACTTAGCCAACGCTGGCGCAGCGGCAGAGAATCCCGACAGTGCCTTTAGAGCACTAAAGCCGGTATTTTCAACTATTTACAACCAAACCCAGCAGGTGCAACTCAGTGGCGCACATGTACAGGTCGCCGGTATTGTTGAAACCGACGCACCACTTGATATGCGCTATGAACCCAATCACCCGTTTGCCGACGAACAGGGGTGTGTGGCGTACTCCAACGTCAATACCGTAGATGAAATGGCAGATATGATGGCTGCAAGCCGGTCATTTGAAACCAATGTTGAAGTGATGAACCGCGCCCGTTCTATGCAGCAAGGCCTGCTGCAACTAGGAGCCAACTAACATGAGCGTACAAGCCCTAACGAGTCAACAAGACGCCGGCACCCAAGGCGCTGACATTATGAATTCCGCCGGTAGCGCTGCTGGCACCATCAAAAATGATTTCATGACATTGATGCTGGCTTCAATCCAAAACCAGGACCCCACCAGCCCTATTGATAGCAATGAATTTGTCTCGCAGATGGCGCAAATATCTCAAGTCGAAAGCTTAGAGCATATGCGAGCCAATCAAGCCATGAGCATGATCATGATGGAAAATCTCGGCATCGTGCAATCGGCGCAACTCATAGGCAAAAGCGCCATGGTGCCAGCTAACGAATTTACGCTAGGCGATGACACTATCGACGGTAAGGTTTATCTCGAGTCAGGCGCAGAAGGGCTAGAAATCGAGATTAAAAATGATCAAGGTGAAGTGGTCGAAACTATCGTGCTGGGCCCGCAAGATAGCGGCGACATCGCCTTTAGCATCGATCCAGAAGAGTTAGACTTACCCGCTGGCGACTATGAAATTACCGCCAAGGTCACTGCAGGTGAAGAAACCAGCAACGCCGATACATTTATAAAAGCTCCCATTGAAAAAGTTCACTTTGTCAGCGCGTCCGGCGTGATGATGGCCGAGTTGGGCAATGGTTTAGGCACGATTTCTGTGCTTGAAATCTCTGAAGTGTCATAACAATTTAAGTTAAGGAATCCTAAGCATGTCATTCAATATTGCCCTTAGTGGTTTACAAGCAACAACCCAAGATCTCAACACCATCAGTAACAACATTGCCAATGCCTCAACAGTGGGCTTTCGTGGCGGCCGCAGCGAATTTGCCGCTATTTATAATGGCGGCCAAGCCGGTGGTGTTAACGTCATGTCCACCAGCCAAAACTTCTCCATGGGTGGCGGTCTAACTTACACGGGTCGTGAATTGGACATGGGCATCCAAGGTGAAGGCTTCTTTATGCTGTCAGGCACTGATGGCAGTACGCTTTATTCACGTGCAGGCATGTTTAACCAAGATGCAAACGGCTTCGTGGTTGACCCTATGGGCAACCGTCTACAGGGCTACACTGTCGGCCCAGGTGGTCAATTGCAAACCGGTAATGTGAACGACTTACAAATCCACTCAACATCACTGCCGGCAAAAGCCACCAGCGATGTCAGCCAAATATCAAATTTGGATGCGCGTGTTGATGCCATCGACCCTGCTACCACCCCGTTTGATCCTGATGATGCCTCAACTTACCATTCGTCAACAACGGTAACGGCTTACGACTCACTGGGTAAAGAGCATGCGCTAACCCAGTATTACGTTAAAACTGGCGACAATACTTGGCAGGTTCATTACCGCATGGATGGCGAAGATGTCACTCCTGCAGGCGGTCATACATTGGATTTCGACTCAGATGGCAACCTCATCGCCGGCGACTCAATCACTTTAGATATTAACGATCCCAATATTGTTGGTGGTGCTTCAGATATGAGCCTGACGCTAAGCTATGCCAACAGCACCCAATATGCGGCCGATTATAACAACTCAAGCTTGACTCAAAATGGCTACACCTCAGGCGAGTTGAACGGTATTCGTCTCGATAACGACGGTATGCTATACGGGGTATACACCAATGGCCAAGAGCAAGTGCAAGGACAAGTGGTTCTCGCTGCCTTCAACAACCCCAATGGCCTTACACCGGTGAGCAACAACGCCTGGACCGCTAACCCTTCAACGGGACAAGCCACTGTCGGCACCCCTAATACGGGGACCTTCGGCAACATGGCTGGAGGCTACCTAGAAGGCTCAAATGTCGACACCACTGCGGAAATGGTGGGATTGATGAATGCCCAGCGCAACTACCAATCTAACGCCAAAGTGCTTCAAGCCAATACCAGCATGCAACAGTCTTTGCTTAACGCTATTTAGGATCGCATATGGATAAGATGATCTATACCGCTGCCAGTGGTGCTAACCGAATAATGGAAGCGCAAGCGATACGGGCACATAACTTGGCCAACGCTGATACTCACGGCTTCAAAGCCGATTTAGAGCGAGTACAGGCTCAAGTAGTGCCAGGGGTTGGCAATAGCCTAACCACCCGCGTCATGGCGCAAACACATAGCAACAGCTTTGACCGCCAAAGCGGTGAGCTTAACCCCACTGGCCGCACTTTAGATTTAGCTATCCGCGACCAAGGCTTATTCAGTGTCATGACCGGAGCAGGTGAAGGATATACCCGCTCGGGTGCCATTGTCCCTGATGCCAATGGCCAACTCACCATCGATGGCCGTCCTGTGGTCGGTATCGATGGTCCCATTGTGCTGCCGGAATACCGAGACTTGTTCATTGGCGATGACGGCCGCATTAGTGTGCTAGCCGCGGCCGGTGAAGTCATTGAAGAGGTTGGCCAACTAAAACTGGTTAACCCCGACCTACAAGCCATAGAAAAAGGCACCGACGGTCTACTTTATAGCCGTGATGGCCAGATGTTGGCCGCCAACAATGAAGTAAGAGTCAATAGCGGTTACCTCGAAGCCAGTAATGTCCAAGCGGTGAGCGAAATGATCGCCTCAATGGATTTAAGTCGTCAATTTGAAGTACAGGTCAAGTTGATGAAAAGTGCAGAAAAGCTAGCCGAAGCGGGCAACCGCCTGCTTAAAAACGCGTAATTAAGGAGCATTAAGGTGCAATCAGCATTATGGGTAAGTAAAACTGGGCTTAGTGCTCAAGATGTCAAAATCACCACCATTGCCAACAATTTAGCCAACGTTAATACCACTGGCTTTAAGCGTGATAGGGTGGCATTTAACGATCTGTTTTATCAAACGCAACGTCAACCTGGCGGTCAAGTTGATGAACTCAATGAACTGCCTTCAGGTTTACAGCTTGGTGCAGGTACGCGGGTGGCAGGCACCCAAAAAGTGTTTACCACTGGCGATCTGTTAACCACCAACCAACAACTTGATTTAGCCATTGAAGGCCAAGGTTTCTTTCAAATTGAAGAACCCAATGGTGAGCTAGCCTACACCCGTGATGGTCAGTTCTTTCGCAACAACGATGGCCTAATGGTGACCTCTCAAGGCTTACCTATGGTGCCCAATATCGAGATCCCGGAAGATGCACTCACCATCACCATCGCAACCGATGGTGTGGTATCGGCGCAAATAGCCGGAGAAGCCGAAGCACAGGAACTTGGGCAAATCACCTTAGTTAATTTTACCAACCCTGCAGGTTTAGAGGCGCGCGGTGACAACTTGTACCGCGAAACAGGCGCATCAGGTGCCGCTCAGGAAGGCATTGCGGGTGACCAAGCTATAGGTCAATTGCGTCAGGGCGCGTTGGAAGGGGCGAATGTCAATGTGGTTGAAGAGATGGTTGAGATGATCTCTACCCAACGCGCATATGAAATGAATGCCAAAGTCGTATCAGCGTCCGATGACATGCTGAAATTCCTCAACCAAGCCGTGTAATCAACGCCCACGCGTAAGGAGTCATCATGCGTTATTTATGGATAGGGTTCATGTTGTGTTTATCGGGCTGTGCCGCCCATTTTCCGGAGCCCGAAACAAAACCTGGGCAACCGGAATGGGCGCCGCCGGAGATTGATTACAGCCTGCCAGAAGCTAAAAATGGCAGTGTGTACCGTCAAGGCTATATGTTGACCCTATTCAAAGATAAACGCGCGTTTCGCGAAGGTGACATTCTCACCGTCGCGCTTGATGAAAAGACCTATTCCAGTAAACGCGCCGATACCAAAGCCAACAAAGAGCAAGATATGGCGATTGGCGGCCAAGCTTCGACCGGCAGTGACAGTTTCAATGGTAGCGGCAGCGGTTCAGCCTCTCGCGGATTTAAGGGATCAGGCTCCAGCACGCAGCAAAACCAACTATCTGGCTCTATCACCGTCACCGTCGCCAAAGTATTACCTAATGGCGCGTTGTTAATCCGCGGTGAAAAGTGGCTGCGCTTGAACCAAGGTGATGAATACTTGCGTTTACTAGGGCTGATACGCACCGATGACATCGGTAATGACAACACTATCTCATCACAGCGAATTGCCGATGCTCGTATCATCTATGGCGGCCAAGGCGCAATTGCCGACAGCAATGCTATGGGCTGGGCGGCACGCTACTTTAATAGTCCTTGGTTCCCACTGTAATGCAGCAACTCACCCCCACAAGAGGCACAATGATGCGACGATTATTAATTGGACTTGCTAGCGCATGTATGGTGATCGTCAGCAGCACCAACATTAGCCACGCCCAAGGTCAACAACGCTACCTTATGGATATTGTTGATGTACAAGGTATCCGCGACAACCAACTCGTAGGTTATGGTTTAGTCGTTGGCTTAGATGGCACCGGTGATCGTACTCAGGTGCGCTTTACCAGTCAGTCTATCGTCAACATGCTCAAACAATTTGGCGTCCAAATAGATGATAAAACAGATCCCAAATTAAAGAACGTCGCTGCCGTTGCGGTCCATGCCACCGTGCCACCTTTGGCAAGTCCGGGGCAAACATTAGATATCACCGTCTCTTCTATCGGTGATGCTAAAAGCTTACGTGGCGGCACACTATTGATGACACCTTTGCGCGCCGTCGATGGTGAAATTTATGCGGTGGCTCAAGGCAACTTAGTCGTTGGCGGGGTGTCAGCTCAGGGCCGTAATGGCTCATCCGTTACCATTAATGTGCCTACCGTAGGCAACATCCCCAATGGTGCGCTACTAGAAGCGCCAATGTACAGCGACTTTACTGAAACCGAAGATATTGTGTTAAACCTGCGTACCCCGAGCTTTAAAACGGCACGCAATATCGAGCGCCAGGTCAATCAGCTATTTGGACCCGATGTCGCCCGTGCAGATAGCCACGCTAAAGTACTGGTTCGCGCCCCAAGTACCAATCGCGAGCGGGTTACCTTTATGTCGATGCTCGAAGAATTACAAATTGAGCAGGGCCGTAAGTCACCTCGCGTGGTGTTTAACAGCCGCACCGGCACCGTGGTGATGGGCGGCGAAGTGGTGGTACGCAAAGCTGCCGTCAGTCATGGCAACCTCACCGTATCGATTGTAGAACAAGAGTTTGTCAGTCAGCCAAACGGGGCTTTTTGGGGCCAAGCCCAAGGGGAAACTGTGGTCACTACCGATAGTCAAATTGACATTGATACCGGCGATGCACGCATGTTTGTCTGGCCAGAAGGCATTATGCTCGAAGATGTGGTTCGCGCTGTGAATAGCTTAGGCGCGTCACCCATGGATTTGATGGCCATCTTACAAGCCCTTGATGAAGCCGGTGCCCTTGAAGCAGAATTGGTGGTGATTTAATGAAACTCGACAATAGCCACGGCTATATTGGCCAGCTCAACGCCAATGAGCTAATTAAAGCCAATGGCGAGCACGGTGCATTGCAGGTCGTCAGCCAACAATTTGAGGCGCAGTTTTTACAAACGGTACTCAAGCAAATGCGCAGTGCCTCAGATGTACTGGCGGATAGTGATAACCCGCTGTCACCGCAAAAGGATAGCCTCTATCGGGACTGGCATGATGCAGAGCTTGCGGGTCGTCTTAGCCAACTGCAATCGACGGGGTTAGCGCACATGATGACAAAACAATTATCTGGTGCGCTTAAGTCCAGCCCCGAGCCGGTCGCCTCTACTAATCAAATGGCCACAATGCCTGCTGCCAATGGTGACATCTCCTCACAGAGCGTTGCGACCAAAGCGATGCAACCGGCATTGATTGCACCCACGTTCAATCAAGTATCTAACAAATAACTGCCGCTTTGCGGCTTTAAAGGACCAACAATGAGTATGCTTAACATTGGCATGTCTGGCTTGAACGCCAGTATGGCAGCTTTGAACTCAACGTCGAACAACGTTGCCAATGCAATGGTACCCGGTTATTCACGCCAACAAGTCATGATGAGTTCAGTGGGCGGTGGCATTTATGGCAGCGGTGCTGGGGTACAGGTCGATGGCGTCAGACGCATATCCGATCAGTATGAAGTGGCGCAATTGTGGAACACCACCAGCAAAGTGGGCTTTACCCAAGTGCAAAGCAGTTATTTTGGTCAGGTCGAGCAGATTTTTGGCTCTAAAGGTAACAGTATTTCATTTGGTTTAGACCAGCTATTTGCGTCATTGAATTCCGCCATGGAGCAACCCAGTGATATCGCTTACCGTCAGGGAATTTTGAGCGAATTTAAAGCCATGGGACAGCGGTTTAATTCAATTAGCCAAGGCCTAGATTCACAACTAAGTCAGATTGAAGGCCAAATTGGTGCGTCAGCTAAAGAGATCAACACCCAGTTAGAGACCATCGCCAAGTTTAATCAAGAGATCCAACGCTCGGGCGATAATATACCTGCTGGTTTGCTTGATGCCCGTGACGCCGCCATTGATGATTTATCTAAATTGGTCGACATCAATGTGACCCACGATAGCACTGGCATGGTGAATATCTCATTGGCACAAGGACAGCCTCTGCTATCTGGCACCACCAGCGCCAAGTTTAACGTCACGCCAAACCCCAACAACCCGGCCATTAGCCAAGTCACGTTGCAATTTGGTGAAGCGCAATTTCCCATCGATGAAACCACCGGGGGCAGTTTAGGCGCGATGATTGACTATCGCGATAACAGCTTGCTGGAGTCACAAGCCTTTGTCGATGAAATGGCGGTCACCTTTGCCGAAGAGTTCAATGCCATTCTAGCGGCTGGTACCGACTTAAACGGCAACACGCCAAGCCAAGATCTGTTCACCTTTGACCCTAATAATCCCGCTGGTAGCCTGCGAGTGACTGACGGGTTTAGCGCCGACATGTTAGCTTTTGGTCAAGATGGTACTCCCGGTGACAACACCAACTTAAAAGCACTTATCGAGCTGGCAAATAAGAGCTTTAGCTTTGACTCTGTGGGTATTGAAGGGTCAATGGGAGAGGCTTACGCAGCCATGGTCGGTCAATTAGGCTCAGCGTCACGTCAAGCACAAATGAGCGAAGAAACGGCGATGACTTTACAGATGGAGGCCCAATCACAATGGGCCAGTACCAGTGGTGTCAACATGGATGAAGAAGCGGTTAACTTGATTGTTTATCAGCACTCGTATCAGGCCAATGCCAAAGTGATTGCCGCGGCGGATCAGTTATTTCAAACCATATTAAATATATAGCCTTGTGCCCTCGTGGGCATACCACTCGTTAGTAATGAAGGTAAATTTATGCGCGTAAGTACTCAAAACCTGTATGCGAGCAACCTCAACAGTTTACAAAATTCCACGGCGGATATTGCTAGGCTAAATCAAATGATGGCGACGGGTAAATCTATCCTCAGACCATCGGATGACCCCATCGGCTCGGTCAAAGTGATTGCTAGCCAACGCAACGTCGCTGAAACCGAACAGTACTTGAAAAATATTGACTCTCTTAGTGTCAGTTTTGGCCGCGCAGAAACCCACCTGTCGTCATTGGTCGAAGTGCAGCAACGGATGCGAGAGATCACTATTGCTGCCAATAACGGCGCCCTGTCTCCGGAAGACCGGGCCGCTTATGCAATGGAGCTCGAAGAGTTACTTGAAACATTTGTCGGCAGCGTCAACGCCCAAGATGATGCGGGTAACTACCTGTTTTCCGGCAATGAAACTAAAACCGCGCCCATTGGTCAAGATGCCAATGGTAACTACGTTTACCAAGGTGATAGTAACCATCGTGAAGTGCAAACCTCGGGTTCATCATGGATGACAGCCAACGTCACTGCCGAAGCCTTCATCTTTAGCAATGGCAGTACCGACATACTCAACCAAACACAGGCATTTATTGATGCGTTAAACGATCCAAATCTCGCACCGGGCGACCCAGCATTTGAATCTGTCGCTAATGGCATGCTAACCACATTGGATGACACCTTAGCCAGTGTGGGTGGCGCTATCACCGACATAGGTGGTAAGCAAAATAGCCTGCAGTTGATTCAAGAATCCCATGAAGAGATGGTGCTGTTCAATGAAGAGGTCATTGGCGATACAGAAGGATTAGATTATGCCCAAGCAACGGCGGAATTTAATCTCAAGCTCACCACATTAAAAGTGACCCAACAAACCTTTGTACAAGTCAGCCAGCTGACGTTATTTAATCAGTTATAATTGGAAGCGAATTTATGTCGACGGTAAACAGTGTTGTAGATACTCACAGTATTGCTCAGCGTAGCCAAACAGTGGCTGCGTCGTCGACAGCGCGAACCGCCGCCACAGACACTCACCCCACCGCTGAAAAAACCGCAATACCTATGCACCGGCTGGAAAGTTACCAGCGCTGGGCGAGTGTCACTCAGGGACAACATAAAGTCTCAGCCGCACAGGTCGCCGAGCAAGGGCTGAAACAAGTTGAAACCTTGCTCAAGCAGCTACACAAACAGGCCAAAGCCAGTTTAAGCAATGACCCAGCTCGCGCAAGCCAAGCCAATCAACAAGCACAACATATTCAGCAGCAATTGACTCAACTTGAAATCAGCTATTTTGACAAACCTTTGTTAGATCATCAGCTTAATTTGGTTTCATCGCAACGCCCTGCGGCTAAGCATCAGTTTGTCATGCGCTCGATTGATTTAACCAGCAGCAAATCACGTGATGAGCAGATTCAAGTACAAGCCAACGGTGAATCAACCACTATTTTGTTACCGGGTAATAGCGACAGTCGCAGCTTGCAAAACCAACTGGCCAAAGGGTTAGCGCCATTGGGAATAGAGGTGATGGCAACCGCTGCAGGTACGCGCTTTGCTAGCGATAGCGAACACTGGCAGCAACTGCAACAGGGATTATTGATGACCGGCCAAGGGCAACGCTTGCCTGCCGGAGAACCTCGTACCATAAAGTTACAGGAACAGCTGAGCTGGCAAGATCCTCGCGAATGGCAACTTGGCAGCAATGAAGAGCTAAAACAAGCGATTGCCAAGATCAGTAAATCGCTGTTTAAAGTCGATCAGCAACTGGGCGAAATTCGCGAAGCCAAACAGAAAATGCAGCAACAATTGCATAAAATTAACCGCAGCCAAAGCCATAATGTCAACGTCGAACAAACCCTAGAACAGCTCCATGGTCTAATGCAATCAACGCCGTTTTCGCTGCAAGTGACCTCTATGATGGCCCAAGCCAATGTGTCTCGCTCTCACGTCAGTGCACTATTAAAAAGCTAACAACCGCCTTCCCACGCCTTAAGCACCGAATAAAACGAACAACTATTAACTTAAAAATCAGTTATTTAATAATTATTTTAATATTTTTCATCTTTACAATTCAGTTTCGTTTTCCAGTGTCGTTTTATCAATTATGAGAGACAACAGATTATTTAACGTTGACTTATCGAGAGTCTGTTTCTCCTATGAGTTGACGTTAAATAGCCATAATCACACTTGGAGAAACAGCCATGTTATCAGTTCATACTAATTACGCCTCTTTAGTTGCTCAAAACGCAGTAGGCAAAAACAACAGCTTACTTACTACCTCTATGGAGCGTCTATCTACTGGCCTTCGTATCAATAGTGCTGCTGACGATGCGGCAGGCCTGCAAATTGCTTCACGCCTTAGCGCAAACGTTGTTGGCATGGAAACCGCTAACCGCAACATTTCAGATGCAACATCAATGCTGCAAACAGCTGATGGTGCACTTGATGAGCTAAACACTATCGCTAACCGTCAAAAAGAACTTGCTACGCAAGCAGCTAACGGCGTGAACTCACAACAAGATCTAGATGCACTTCAAGCTGAATTCACTCAGCTAACTGCAGAAGTTGACCGTATTGTGGGTGAAACAACTTATGCCGGTAATAACCTATTCGCTTCACTGGATACAGGCGTAACTTTCCAAATCGGTGCAGGCATCAATGAAACACTTGATGTTCAAGTAGCCTCAGCAGGTCTAGCGGGTGTGACAGACGATATTTCTGCAGCGGGCGGCGCAACAGCGGCAATCACTGCAATTGATACTTTCATTGATAACGTCGGTGCTGCACGTTCTGATCTTGGTGCCAACATCAACCGTTTAGGCCACACAGCTTCAAACCTTGCCAACGTGACTGAAAACACCAAAACAGCTGAAGGTCGTATTATGGATGCTGATTTTGCTGTTGAAACGGCTAACATGACTAAGAACCAGCTGCTAGTTCAAGCCGGTACCAGCATTCTTTCTTCAGCCAACCAAAATACTGGTTTGGTTATGGGCCTACTGTAAGCCCCCATTGCGAGTGGTTTACCCAAACCAATTTGAGGGAGCATTTAATGCTCCCTTTTTTTATGTCTATCGTCGCTTTTTCAATATTTACTCACCCACACGCTTAAGCAGTCAGCCAATCAAGTCGCCTTACCTAGAGTAACTACAAACGCATTCTGCTCAGTGAGTTAAAGCGGAAAATTACATTCCCGTTGCGAGTAAATAGCGGAAATTATCCGGCCAGGGTTTTACCGTTAGTCATTAATAAACAGACACTTAGCAATTGGCACAGAGTTTGCAATAGCCCCAAGTATGGAGGAGATAAAATGATTTCAGGTATTAGCGCCGCCCAGTTTGCCGAACAGCTCATCATGGCCGAGCGTATGGGCAAAGATCAGCTATATAAAACACAGATGAATCGCTACGAAGCCCAGCTCAGCGCTTATGAGATCTTAGAGAAAAGCCTCAACAGCATGACCAGCAAGCTTGAACGCATTGATGGCGATGGATTTGATGAAAAGACAGTCTCAGTAAGTGATGACAATGCATCGGTAACTGTTAGCCCTGATGCGCCAGAAGGCCAGTATGACCTCTATATCCAGCAACTGGCACAAGCACACCAATTGTCTAAATCTTTTGCCAGTGAAGATGCAACCGGCCTGCCTACATCTGGCAACCTTAGTTTAGAAGTCGGCGGCGAAACGCTCACCCTTGATATGGGGGCAATTAATGCTGACGGTTCAATGACCATCACTCAACTACGCGACTATATTAACGACCATCCTGACAACCCAGGCGTGCAAGCTTCGCTGATGCGCACCGGCGGAAACGTTGAGTTTATGCTGACCTCTAAGGAGAGTGGCGCAAATAGTCAAATCACGATTCAGCATGATGGCAATGATATCGGCATGACCGAACGTCGAGCGGCCCAAGACGCACTCATCAATCTCAATGGCGTTGATATTCAAAGTAGCAGCAACTACCTAGAAAACGTGATTGATGGAGTCAATATCGACCTAAACAAGACACACGAAAGCGGCCAAAGCACCACTATCACCATAGGTACTGACTTTGAAGCCAGTCAAACCGCTGTCACAGACTTTGTTGATGCTTTTAATGAATTGATGGATCAAATCAACAAGCTAACCCGCTCTATGGGTAGCGAAGTGGCTGATGACATTGATAAAGACAAAGACGACGAAGATGATGATGATGAAGACAGTAACACCAGTATTGGTGAAGACCAGCTTGGGGTTCTAAAGGGCGATGCCAGTATACGTATGCTGCAAAATAGCATGCGACAAATGATATTTGAGCCATCACCCAATGGCATGCGTTTATCTGACGTCGGTATCGAAATGAGCCGCGATGGCAAACTTACCGTCGATGAAGATAAGCTCACCGATGCCCTCAAAAGCGATCCTAATGCGGTTAAAGCCATGTTTGTCGACGACGGCGGTTATGTAGACCGTATTGGTGATGTCATCGACCCGTTTACCAAGAGCAATGGCTACTTAGATCTTAAGCAAGACAACTTAGATTCTCAGGTCTCACGTGTCGAAGACAATATGGATCGTCACGATTATCACATGCAGCAACGCTATCAAATTTATCTCACCCAGTTTACCGCAATGGAGGCCAACATCATGAAGATGAACTCCGCTAGCGGGCTGTTTTACTAAGGATACCGATCACTATGTTGAACGAAAATGATCCCTTTAGCGCCTATCGGCATACCACCATCGACGCTCGTGCGGCTGCGGCCAATCCCCATGAGATGGTGCGCATGCTGCTTGATGGTTTGCTCGACGAACTGGAAAGAACCAGCGGCTTTATGCAGCGCCGCAGCTTCGAACAAAAAGGCGGCAGCATCAACAAATGTCTCAACATAGTTCATGGCCTAGATTCGATGTTGGATCTAGACAATGGCGGTGAAGTCGCCGCCAGCCTCAATAAGCTCTATGACTACTGCAGCCGGCAGCTAGTCACAGCAAGTGTAGAAAACAACCCTCAAGCACTTACTCCCATTATTAAGGTAATAAGCGATGTCAGAGCAGGCTGGGCCAATCTCAATTGAACGATGGCAGCAATTTGAAACAGCACTTAACAAATACGCACAGCAAAAAGATTGGGATCGTGTGGTGTTAGTCAATGACCGCATGATCCAAACGCTGAAGCAAGCGGGCAAACCCACCACCCGTTCACAACTGATAGCACGGCAGGCGTTAGCAAAAACCCATGCCAACATCTTGCAGCAATTACAGCAAGCTAAGATGCAGCTAGCCCGTGAAATCGATCAGTTTAAACAGCAACAAGAAGGACTAGCCGCCTATCAGCTGACCAGCTTGAGTGGTGAACAACATGATGATTAATCTGACTTCAAACCTTGAAAAGTCACTCGAAAGTGATCAATCAATTCTCGATGGCCAGGGTGAACAAAGCGCTGAGAGCTTCACTGAACTGTTTGCAGATCCGGTATTAATGCTGCCGAGTCAACTCCCAGAAGACACTGAGCAAAACTTATCAACCATCGATCGTTTGGACGTCACCACCAATGCATCACAGCTAACCTCTTTGCATTTTACCGATCGACAACCGCAACTATCGGCACAAGTCGAACAACTTGTTAATAGCAAGACCCAAATTCTCGATGCGGGCAAGACCATATTCAACCGCCAAGATGTCAGTCCCACCAACATTGGTTCAAGCACGACAAACACGTATTTAAACTCTGACTTGGCTGTAGCACGGACTAATATTGAGACGAATTTGCACCTTAAGGGGCAATCACTCACCAACATGCCTGAGCCTTTAACTCAGGCTTATGGCCGTCACTCTAACCCGCATCAATCGATAGCCGGTAACGCTCCTACACTTGCCACTATCGCCACCTCTCCAGCGCCGTCGAATCAGGCTCAACAAAGCAACTTGAGCAACTTGAGCCACTTGAGCAACCAAAGTCTCAACTCTACCGAGCAAAGTAATCTAGCCACGTCGCAAAACCTAGCGCCCAAATCGGCAGCAGTTAACGGCCAAGGGCCTATCGTCAACAACTTTGGTCAGATGCTTTCAGATCCTACGGGGTCAATGGCACGTCAAGATCTCACCGTTTCCCCTACCATCCCTGAAGTGTTGAATAACGTTGCCAGCAAACCCACACAGGCAGCGCCTGTAAGCCAATGGGGGCCGGTAACCATTGCCACCGCCGCGCCACAATTGCAACAAGCACAACAATTGCTCACGCCATTGCGCGAGCAACTACGCTTCCAAATTGATCAGCAAATAAAAACCGCAGAGTTGCGGCTAGATCCGCCATCGCTGGGAAAAGTTGAGCTTAATATCCGCCTCGATGGCGATCGGCTACACATTCAGATGCACGCTGCCAATGCCGCCGTTCGCGACTCGTTACTCATGGGGCTCGATCGACTGAGAAGCGAGCTTGCCAATGATCATGGTGGCCAAGTCAATGTCGATATTAGTCATGGTGAATCACACTCCGAGCAGCAACAAACAGAACAACATTCAATTGCTAGCAGCTCGTTAATCGATACAGCAAGCACAACAGAAACCACTGAGCAATCAACCTCAAATCAAGTCGATTTACGCGCCTAACTTAAGGAAAAAACCATGGCACTGCAAAACAGTAGCATTAGCAAGAAAATACTTTGGTCCCTCTTTATTTTACTGTGGAGTGGTGGGCTGTTTTGGGCTGGCTGGCAATCACCCACATTGATAGGTGGGCCATTTGTCAGCCAACAGGAACAACCTGATGTGGCACGATTCTACCCACTTGACCGCTTTGTGATCTCAGTACCTGGGGATAAAAACCCGCACTATTTGCTATTGGAGTTAGCACTTAAAAGTCGTTCGCCTAATGTCGCCGCGACCCTGCAAGCCGCAGATCCCGTTGTTAAAAATTCACTCATGAAGATGTTCTCACACAAGCATTTCAACCAGCTCAACGATGCTAATCAACTGGAAAGCCTACAAAACGAGGCGCTATTGCTGCTTTCGGCAGTAATGGTGGAAAACCAGTTCCCACTAGAAATTGACGAAGTGTTGTTCACTCGTATGGTGATTCAATAATCGGGAGTCATAATGAATGCGACACAACTAGCCTACCCAGCTGATTCTGAACCAACCACGACTAAACGCCTATCTGAGACGCAGGTCATGCGTCAATATTTGCCGCTGGTGAAACGCTCCGTCTCGCAACTACGCAGCCACTGTGGCACGGTCATGACCAGCGAAGACATGGAACAAATCGGCCTAATGGCGCTGCTTGAATCCTCAAGGCGCTACCCTGGCGAATATGATAATGGCTTTATTTCCTATGCTGGCCAGCGTATTCGCGGCGCTATCCTAGATGAGCTTCGCCGTCAGGATTGGCGGCCGCGACCAGTGAGACAACAAGCCCATGAGCTTAACGATCGTGTGCGCACGCTCACTAAGCAGCTAGGACGCCAACCCAGTGATATGGAGGTGGCAGACGCGATGGGCCTGTCTCAAAGCCAATATCGAGAGCGACTGTATGCATCGCAATCGGAGTCAATGAAAAGCCTAGATGCTTTGCTCAGCAACGGCGACAGCTTTAAAGATCAAAACAACGTTATTGAACAATTTTCGTCCAAACAAACTTTATTCTCTGCAATCGCAAAATTAAACAAAAGAGAACAGGTGATCCTGTCGCTTTACTATCAACATGAACTCAATTTAAAAGAGATTGCCGGTACATTGGGATTAACTGAAACTCGGATTTGCCAAATTCATAAGCAAGCCGTGAAACAACTTCAGCAAATCTACCAGCAATGGGATCGTTAAAGGTAGTGACATATGAGCAAGTTTGTAGGGCTGTTTATCATTCTAATATCCGTATTCGGCGGTTATGTTTGGGCGGGAGGTAGCCTCAACTCACTGTGGCAGCCGGCGGAAATCGTGATTATTTTCGGAGCCGGCTTTGGTGCTTTGATCATTGCCAACCCCAAAGCCGTATTGGTTGAGATGCGTTTGCAGCTCAAAGAGCTGGTCAATAGCGAACAGGAAGACCCTGAGCTCTATCCACAACTATTTGGCTTAATGGCCATGCTAATGAACCAAGTGCAATCACAAGGCCTAAAAGTACTTGATGACCACATCGAAAAGCCGCAGGAAAGTTCACTATTCTTAATGTTTCCAGCAGTGCTTGAACATCCCAACGTCCTGCAGTTTTTGATTGATAATTTGCGCCTACAATCGATTGGTAAAATCTCAGCCCACGATCTAGAACACATCCTCGAAGAGGAGATACACCGTATAGAAGAAGATCGGTTGCGCCCCTCCCTCGCACTGGGCCGCGTAGCAGAAGCCATGCCTGGCTTTGGTATTCTTGCTGCCGTCATGGGCATCATTATCACTATGTCTAATATTGATGGCCCCATCACTATGATTGGCGTCAAAGTGGCTGCTGCTTTAGTCGGTACTTTCATCGGCATTTTTGCCTGCTACTGCTTATTCGAGCCACTCTCGAAAGCGTTAGAGCACTTGGTAGATAGAAAATCAGCGCAACTACGCTGTGTTGCTGCCATGTTGAGCGCCTTTGCTAAAGGTAAGCCCCCAATGTTGGCCATTGATGCTGGTCGCAAGCAGATCCAAAGTGAAAACCGACCTAGCTTTGTAGAGCTTGAACGTTGGATGGTGGAGCAGCAAAGCTAATGGCCTTAAAACCACAACCAGTAATTATTAAGCGCAAACCCAAACGTCGTCACCGTGGTAATCATGGTGGCGCTTGGAAAGTGGCCTTTGCTGATTTTACTTTAGCAATGATGGCGCTGTTTATGGTGTTGTGGATTTTACAAATTGCAGATCAGCAAGAGCGCAGCATGATAGTCCAATACCTGCGAGGTGATATGTTTGCATCGGGTTCAATTAACCCGTTTGATTTAAGCCAATCACCCTCTATGGTCGACCTTAATGGCAGCATCGCACTGCAACAAGCGATTTTGCCCGCTACGGGCACAGGCGTAGAGCGAGCAGGTCCTGCCATGCACAATAATATACCTGAAGGTGACAGTAACCCCAAAGCAGGTCGCGGACCTGAGCTTAACTCTCTGGTACCGGGGCAGTTTGCCACCCAAGCACAATTGGAGTTTTTAGCGCGCGAGGTCGAAAATGTCATTGAGGAAGTGAACTTAACTGCCAACGTGTCCATTCGAGTAGTTCCTCAAGGTATTCGTATTCTTATCCACGATAACGTGCACCAATTTATGTTCACCCGTGGTAGCGCCGAAATGATGCCCTATTTCGAAGATCTATTGATGGCACTCGGGCCGATATTGGGCCAAGTAGAGAACCGCATTAGTATTTCTGGCCATACTGACTCAACTCCCTATGCGGGTAAGAGTTTTACCAACTGGGAGCTATCAAGCAAGCGTGCATTGCTGGCAAGACACGTACTTGAGTATGGCGGAGTTCAGTCTAAACAAGTGATACAAGTGACGGGTATGGCAGATCAGGTGCCTTACATTCGAGATGATCCAGCCGCCGCGGCTAACCGACGGATTGAAATGTTAGTTCTCACCAGTGATGCCGCCAAACAGTTACAAGAAATGGCTGGACTCACAGACAATAATGACACCAATCCACAAGTGGAACAGGCCAAGCGAATAGCTGAAGATAATCAGCCGCGTAACAGCTATCCAGATCAGTGGCTAAGTCAATGAGACCCCGTAACAGACAGGTCAAGCTAGGGGCACGTAGCCATGCGGTTAGTCCCGACGAAGACAACCGTGATCATCAGCGCCATAGCTTGCGCACCCGTCCCAATAGCGACATCACTCTCGCTTGCGATGGTGTCACTACTGAGCTTTTTCAGCGAAAGTGGTGGGGAAAACGCCGCTTAGGCATCGCTAATATCAAGGATATCAGTTTAGGCGGCATAGGATTTATCAGTGCAATACCGCTGCAGCCAAATAGCCAACTAAAACTCGTTCTCGCCAAACAGGATATGTCGATAGAGATCATGCGCTGCCTAATGGTCAATAACAAGCTGTGGTTCTATGGTGCCAAGTGGATCAACCCTGATGATCCAATCGTCGTAAAACTTATCAGTAACATGCATCAGCAGCTCAGTCACAATAACCGCTAGCGCTCGGCAGCTCATTGGTAATATTCTAGGGAGTGATAATGGCTAACGCACACAAACGTAAAGGGCCTGACGGGTTGCAAAAGCTGTTTCTATACTTGATTTTGCTGCACTGGATAATCCTCATTTATACCGCGACGACAATTCAAGACATGACCTTTCGCCACGGCTTGATGGCCTCTATTATGTTGGCGGTATTTAACCTGATTCTGGTTAATCTGTGTTATCGACGTGCTAGGCGTAGTGGCGATAGCTACCTAATATACCCGGTAGTTGCAGGTGCGTTATTGGCGTTTATTTTGATGTGTTATTTCTTTTTTTTCGCTTAACAAGACTAATGCGTATAGTTAGCCACCGCAGAGTGATTAAGCTCTAGCAGTTCAATTAAAGCAGCACTCGGCATCGGACGATGGAAGTAGTAGCCTTGGTAAGTATCGCAGCCAAATGATTTAAGCCATTGCGCTTGCTGCTCTGTCTCAACCCCTTCAGCGACAAACTCCAACTTGAGGCTATGGGCCATATCAATTACCGACTTCACTATGGCAGCTGAGCGGTCGGTGTCAGTGATATGTTTAATAAAACTCGCATCCAACTTTAAACGGTTCAATGGCAAAGTCTGTATATAGCTAAGTGAGCTGTAACCTGTTCCGAAATCATCAACAGCAATACTGACACCTGCAGACCTAAGCGTTGACATAGTTTCTTTTACCTGTTGTAAATTGCTTAGTAGCGCGTACTCCGTCAACTCCAATTCTATCTTGCTCGGTTTAACATTATGCTCGTACAAAATATCAAGTAGGCTTTGAGCGAACTCTGGTTGGTTGAACTGCCTAGCACTGACATTGATAGCAAACATGGGCGCCGACAACCCCGCAGCTTCAATAGTATTGATAAACTGACAAACCGCATCAGTCACCCAGCGCCCCAGCTCGATAATAAGTTCGCTACCTTCAACAATAGGAATAAATATCCCTGGTGAGATATGACCTTTTTCTGGGTGGTACCAACGCAATAATGCCTCAACAGAACGCAACCGTCCTCGGGCATCAACTAAGGGTTGGAACACTAAACTCAATTGATTACGTTCAATCGCGTAACCTAACTCATTGCGAATAAGCTGGTGTTGTTGTGCTTTAGCTTCCATATCTGGCGTATAGAGTACGCACGCATCTTTACCATTCTCTTTGGCTTGCGACATCGCCAGATCAGCTCTCTTAAGCACCTGTTCTGGCTCGATATTATCTTGATGGCCTATCGTGGCGATACCCACACTCGCTGAGACATTTAAGGTAGTGTTATTGATGTAAAAACTACGGGCAACTAGCTGCCTAATTTGGCTTGCCAACGCGGTCGCTCTGCGGCTGGCCTCTGCAGTCTCTGCCGGTAAGTGCTTCACCAAGATGACAAACTCATCAGCCGCTAATCGCGCAATCAAGGCATTGGTTGAGAAGTAACTCGATAGTCGCGCGGCAATTTGAATCAGCAGCCGGTCTCCTGCATGATGACCTAAGGTATCGTTAATAGCTTTAAAGTTATCTAAATCAATAACAAATAATGCGGCACTATCAATACATTGACTTTGCTTAATCGCGTACAATTCATCTAATAAGGAACGCCTGTTGGCTAAATCGGTGAGTTGGTCATGGCTAGATTGGTGCGACACCGTTTTTTGATTCCGGACATCTTCTGACACGTCACTATGGGTGCCAATCATCCTTAGCGGATTACCTTCTTTGTCCCAATCAACAATCATGCCGCGATCAAGGACCCAGATATAATGTCCTTGCTTATGCTTCAAACGATGCACGTTCTCGAAACTCTCAGCTTTACCAGACAGATAGCTATTTAAGGCCTGCAACACCTGCGCTTTATCTTCCGGGTGGATCTTGGTTTCCCACGTTGCAAAACAGCCATCAAGTTCGTCAGGACTATAGCCAATCATGTCTTTCCAGCGATCGGAAAAATACACCTGATTTTGCTGTAGATTCCAATCCCAAATGCCGTACTGTGATACCTCAACGGCAAACAACCACCGTTGCTGGCTATCTTTTAACTCAATCTGGTTGGCTTCGTAACGTTGTGCCGTTTGATTAATTTGTTGCTGCAGCAAACTAATTTCAGCAAAAGGAGAACGCAGGTTAAGCGATTGAGCACTATGGCTTTGAAAGAAAGGGTGATTGGCAATCTTAGTTAACGGCCTAAGTAACAACAGGTAAACCGTCATCATCAATAACGAAAAACCTAGCAAGGCTAATAGAAACACCCGCAGCGCACTTTCCCGCAGTCGCTCATCGACCAAGGTTAATGCTGGAGCTAAATCATATTCGTAATAGATAACATTAGGGCTAGCAACATCTTGGGCTAACGGGCTGAGCTCCAACGGATAATAAGCCTGTATTGACTGCCGTTGTGGATTAAAGAAAATATCAATGTCACCTTGAGTCACACTGAGTCGGTGTCGGTTGACATCGTAACCGTCGATCACCAAGGTCGCCAAACTGTTTTTCCACACCACATAATTGGAAAATCGAATACTACCTTGCTGATTTAAAAGGGTATAGACATTGGTATTGAGATCGGTAGAAGCAATCGATATTTCATCTTCAATGCGCACATAATCCCGACGTTCCATGGCTTCTTCAACAATATGCTTCATGCGCATAAGCTGTTGCACTGTGTCGTCTTGATGGCGTTCAAGCACCAGCTGTCTTTGTGAATCTCGTTCTGCAATATAAGCACTTAGGGCTAATACACAAAAAAGACACAATCCAACAATGGGGATGGCATACGCCAATGGTATACGTTTAACCAATCGTGCTAACAATCAATCTACCTTTAAGGTTTATTATTATATTTTTGACTACTCAAGGTGCTCGACACCCAATAAAAAGGGCGCAAATTTGAACACTTAAGTGAGCATTGTCACACAATTTTTAGGTTAGCCAAAGCAGCAATTAGTACTATCAAATAAATTTAAGCCTTTTGCATTAAGAACAATCAGCGCAATATCGTTCGCTTGAATAGGCTTTAACACGACTACCACGGCCATGTACAGACTAATATCAAACTATGCATGTCCAAGTTTTTTGCAATAAAAGAAATGGCCGACTCGGTTCGCGCAGCGAACACATTGGGGCTTTGAAGCTTAGTGGTTTGTTACGAAGTGGAGAGCCTGCTTAGCGGCGGGTCGACGTAGAGAGTCGTTCTTTTCGCACAGCATATATACGAAAAAAGCCCCAATACAAAGTGCTGAAGATTTATCGTTATTGTTTTATCTTCACTTTTCTAAAAAGTGAACACCAAAGTGGCGTCTGGAAATGGCTTACTCGGTTCGCGCAGCGAACACATGGGGGTGAAAGTTGGGCGCTTTGAATACGCAGTATTCAGCCCCTAGTCTTTTAGTAAAGAGTGAACGCGGAGAAGCTTGCCTTCGTAGCTGGAGGCAAGGCACACGGCCTTTCCTTGGCATCCATGCCATCAAGGCATTTGTTAGTCCTAAACATCAGATTTGCCGAATGCCAGAAACGCATGGACGCAGTTTCTGGCCAAGCTCAGCGACGTGTCGACGTAGGGGGGATGTGGTTTCCTACTGTTTTGTCTTCACTTTTTAAAAAGTGAAAACAAAAGTGGCGCCTGGAAATGGCCAGCTGCGCTAAAGCTCCGCGCTACATAAGTGCATGAAGCTGCGCTTCATAAACACACTCACTTCGCCCTACTCCACATGGGTATTGAGCCTCACTGCGTTCGGACTTTTTACTTCCCCATGTTCGAGTGTCATTTCAAAGCCCGTTAAACGAAAAAATCCCCAACACAAAGTGCTGGGGATTTATCGTTTATTTGGCGTCTGGAAATGACCTACTCTCACATGGGGAGACCCCACACTACCATCGGCGCAATTGCGTTTCACTTCTGAGTTCGGGATGGGATCAGGTGGGACCACAATGCTATGGTTTCCAGACAAATTGGGGACAATTTAGAAAGCTAATTATTTATGCCCTATTCAGGCCAAGTCCACTTCAATCAAGTGTCTGTATTCTTCTGTAAGTTTCACCACCAGTAAAACCCATTAGGGTTGTATGGTTAAGCCTCACGAGTCATTAGTACATGTTAGCTCAACG
>NZ_JAEH01000047.1 GCF_000518805.1 Shewanella waksmanii ATCC BAA-643 | reverse complement strand
CTGCTCATCTGAATACCAAGCGGCACTAGCCGCCTATGGAATGACCCCATCAATGACAGATGGATATGACAGCTACCAAAATGCACAAGCAGAGCGTGTGAATGGTATTTTGAAGCAAGAGTTTTTGCTTAATCGCTGCAGAACGATGAAAGAGCTTGGCGTTTTAATCAAGGAATCGATAGAGATTTATAATCAATTACGGCCGCACCTTAGTTTAGGAATGAAAACCCCAAATGAGGTGCATGAAAAAGCCAGTTGGGAATACCAACTGGCTTAATAAAAACCGTCAACCTATTTTAGGACTAGACAGAACGTTACGGCTTTTCCGGCAGCGTGACGTTTAATTCCAATACCGATAGATGGTCATCTTTTTGATCTAATTGCACCGATACTTGGTCATTTTCTACCTGTACATATTTACGGATCACTTCCAAGATTTCTTGTTTCATCGCAGGAAAGTAATCTGGTGCGTCACGCTCACCACGTTGATGCGCCACAATGATCTGTAGGCGTTCTTTTGCTGTGGCCGCAGTACTAGGTTTCTTCTTAGTTTTAAAATAATCGAGTAAAGACATAATTAGCTACCAAATATCCGTTTTAGGAATCCTTTTTTCTCCTCAGTGACGAAGCGCAATGGCAGTTCCTCACCCGTTAGTCGTGCAACCGCATCACTGTAAGCTTGTCCTGCATCACTTTCTTGATCGATAATCACAGGGACACCTGAGTTAGATGCTTTCAAAACCGCTTGTGACTCAGGGATCACACCAATCAGCGGAATGGCCAAAATTTCTTCCACATCGGCAACGCTTAGCATTTCACCTGTGGTTACGCGGGCAGGGGAGTATCGCGTTAATAATAAATACTCTTTAACCGGCTCAAGTCCTTCTTCTGCACGCTTTGATTTACTCTGTAGCATGCCCAAGATTCGGTCTGAATCTCGCACTGAGCTGACTTCTGGGTTGGTGGTAACAATGGCGATGTCAGCAAAATAAAGAGACATCATAGCGCCTGTTTCAATACCCGCTGGCGAATCACAAATGATGTATTCAAAATCTTTTGCTAGGTCCTGTAAAACCTTACCAACACCTTCTTTAGTTAATGCGTCTTTGTCGCGTGTTTGCGAAGCGGGCAAAACAAAAAGTTTGTCACAACGTTTGTCTTTGATCAAAGCTTGGTTTAGGTTGGCTTCGCCGTTGATGACATTGACAAAGTCATACACAACGCGACGCTCACAGCCCATAATAAGGTCCAGGTTACGTAAGCCAATATCGAAATCTACCACGACGGTCTTATGACCTTTAAGTGCTAAACCTGTTGCAATCGCTGCACTCGACGTGGTTTTACCTACGCCACCTTTTCCTGATGTGACAACAATAATTTGTGCCATGATGTTGTTTATCCTTTTTAATACGAGTTTTAAAGTGCCAGTGGCTCGACGCTTAACGATTCGCCTTCAAGCCTAATGCAACCACTTTGTGTTGTACTATGTTCGTTTAAGTTCTCTGTTAACCAATATTGCCCGGCGATAGACACCAACTCAGCATCTAAAGATTTGGCAATGATAACGGCATTTCTATCACCCGCAGCGCCTGCCATGGCTTTGCCTCTTAGACTACCATATATGTGGATGCTGCCATCAGCAATGACTTCAGCACCATTGCCTACAGCACCAACGACGATAAGGTCGCCATTTTTTGCATAGATCTGCTGTCCTGAGCGGACATTTTGCTTAACAATTTTGGTGGTCTTAGGTAATTGCGGTTGGTTATCGGCTTGCTTGCCGGACTTGATAATGGCTAAACCCAGTGTTTTAGCTTGGGCAGCAATGGCTGATGGCGCGGCGGTAATGCCGACAATCACCAATTGTCTGGAGACCAACAGATCTTTAAGTCCAGCAAGACTATATTCACCATCGGTTATTGCACTTAGGTTAACAACTAAAGGCGCCCCAAGAAAAAACTGTGGTGCGATAGCCAGTTTGCTATCAAGTTCTTGTGCGACTTTATCTAAATCTTGGTGCTTAATATGAAGCACTGAAAGTGTAAATGATGAGCCTTTTAACTCTAGGCTGGATGTCTGCATTCCTGTATTTGCTCTTGTTATAATAAACAGCGTAAAAACGAAGCTATCGTTGTTAGCATTATAATAATCCTGAGTAGCCATGTTATAGTGTGGGCAATTAGCTGGCAAGTTGAATAGTTTGGAAATTGAGTTAGATATGATCTGTGCTGTATACAAGAGTCGCCGTAAGTTAGACACTTATCTTTTTGTAGAGAAACGTAATCAATTCGAACGAGTACCAGAACCTCTAATGGAGATGTTTGGTGCACCTGAATTGGTGATGATGTTACCACTTGAAAAGCGAAGTCATTTAGCGTTTGCAGATATCAACAAAGTAAAAGTTGAACTTGAAGAGAAGGGGTATTATCTTCAATTACCACCACCTAAAGTGAATCTGCTGGAAGAGTTTAAAATTGCCAACGGAATTAGCACTGATTAATAGCGTTAAAAGGAGCGACTATGCCTAACAAGTTTCATACTATTTGCATGGTCGCCACTTTGAGTTTGTGTACGTTGTCCAGTTACGCTAATGGTGAGCAATTTACCGATTACTTAACGCAATTACAGCAACAAGCGCTAGACAATGGCGTGAGCAAACCACTGTTAGAGAATCACTTCAGCAAAATTAAACGATTTCATCGTGCTGGGCCTAGCAACGAGCCGACAACAACCAACCCAAAAGATTTAGAAACTTACCTTCCCCTTGCCGTGCCAGAATCGATGGTGCAACAGGCGCGGGCACTCTATAAGATTCATTTAGATGAGCTCACTGAAATTGGTCAGCGTTATCAGGTGCAGCCGCGCTTTATTGTGGCACTTTGGGGCATCAACAGTCAGTTCGGTCAACAAAGTAGTAGCTTACCGGCCTTAAGTGTATTGGCAACGCGCGCCTATAACGCGTCAGCCTCATCATCGATTGAGCAGCAAGTGTTTGATGGCTTTAATGCCATTGCTAAGTTTGATTTGCCCTACAATCAATTGCAAAGTAACAGTGAAGGTTTACTTGGTGCGACGGGCTTTACTACCACCCAATTGCTTCAGTACGGGCAAGATGGCAATCAAGATGGGCGCGTAGATATATGGCAATCAGATGCCGATGTTTTCGCATCCTTAGCGTATTTCCTGCAGCAGCAAGGGTGGAAAGAAGCAGAAACTTGGGGCCGACAGGTCAAAGCACCTACGGATATTGATACTGATAAGACAGGTTTGGCTAATTTGGCCAGCTTTGATGAATGGCAACAGCTTGGTGTCAGACGTTTTGATGGCAGTGACTTACCTAAGCGCAATGACATGCAGATCAGTTTAATTATGCCCGATGGTACTACAGGCCGGCACTATTTGGTTTATGACAACTATCGGGCGTTGTTAAAGTGGCATAACGATGATTACTTTGCTTTAGCGGTAGCTTACTTGTCGGAGCGTATCAAATATCCAGCAATAAAATGACCCCTTACTTAGCAAACTGGTGTAAAATAGCGCCCTTCAATTCTTTGCAGTAGAAACATTGTTAGTATGGCGTTTTGGGAACAAAAATCATTAGATCAACTTACCACCGTTGAGTGGGAGCAACTTTGTGACGGTTGCGGTAAATGTTGCTTAAACAAGCTTATTGATGATGAAACCGAAGAGCTGTACTACACTAACGCCGCTTGTAAGCTATTAGATAGTCAGTCATGCAGTTGCGTGCACTATCTGCAACGCTTCGATTTTGTTCCTACCTGCACCAAAGTCACTATCGATAATATTGCGGAGCTAACTTGGCTGCCAGATAGCTGTGCCTATCGACGCCTTTATATGGGGCGTAAACTGCCTTCATGGCACCCTTTGATTGCGGGTAATTCTGATCAGATGCATGCCAAAGGGATGTCAGTGCAAAACAAAGTTGTTAGCGAAACCAAAGTCAGAGAAATAGAAGACCATATTGTGTTATGGCCT
Source organism: Shewanella waksmanii ATCC BAA-643 (assembly GCF_000518805.1). Taxonomy (GTDB): domain Bacteria; phylum Pseudomonadota; class Gammaproteobacteria; order Enterobacterales; family Shewanellaceae; genus Shewanella; species Shewanella waksmanii. The sequence goes on along the minus strand of NZ_JAEH01000047.1, from coordinate 39,699 downwards.
TTACGAGACTGCGAATAGCACCAATGGTTTAATATCACTGGTGCTAGATATGAGCATTTACTTAGCAGTTTTAGCTAATGCCGGAATGATAAATACCAGCAGTGCCAGTAGGTAAACACTGAAGGCAAGAATCATCCATTGTCCCATGGTGACGCCAAACATTTCCCACGGGATATCTGAACACATACCCGTTGGCATAAAGACCGACGGCAACCATTCATGTAATGGCATCCAGCTTGGAAATTCTGGTAAGAAAGAACAAGTTGAAAAAGGGGACGGATTGGTTTGCATATCAATTAAATCAACCGCAACTTTTAATCCCCAGCCAGCACTCGCACCCCACGCCAGCACCGCAATAAAGCGTGCGAATCGATTACTATGACCAATAACGCCGATGAGTCCCGCTGCCAATATGCCCATTAATGCTACACGTTGATAAATGCACATTACACAGGGGTCAAGTAGCATCACGTATTGAAAGAATAAAGCACAAGCTTCTAGACCTAACGCACTAAGAAATAAAATGAGCCAAGCTGTGCGAGATTGGGCAAATCGGGTTAAAGCATTCAAAAGTCAAAACTCCTTGATGAAAAAAAGCGCCCCTACCTAGGGGCGCTTTTTATGACTGTATAAAACCTTGAAAGTTCAGTCAATGCTGATATGTAACCATTAATTAATGGCCGCCACTCATCGTTTGTACTGCTTCGGCAGCACTATGGTGTAATAGCATGTGCGAGTCGTAGAACGATTGAGTCATATCCACTAAGAAACCACTTTCAATCGCCACCACGCCGACAATAGAAAGCACTATTGTATAGGGCAGTGCCATCCAAACCATTCGACCGTATGACAGTCTAATTAATGGTGCAATCGCCGAGGTTAATAGGAATAGGAACGCCGCTTGACCGTTTGGTGTCGCCACAGACGGTAAGTTAGTACCGGTATTAATCGCAACAGCAAGCAGGTCAAACTGGTCACGGCTAATCTGGCCATCAAGTAGGGCTGCTTTCACCTCATTGATATATACCGTGCCCACAAACACGTTGTCACTCACCATAGATAACAGCCCGTTAGCAATGTAGAAAATCACTAATTGAGTATTACCTTCGTAGCTCAGTGCCCATTGGATAACCGGCGCAAACAGGTGTTGATCAATGATCACGCCAACAATGGCAAAAAACACGGCTAGTAGTGCGGTAAATGGCAATGCTTCTTCAAACGCTTTACCAAGCGCATGCTCATTGGTGACACCATTAAATGCGGTGGTGAGAATGATCACTGACAAACCAATTAGGCCTACAGAGGCTAGGTGGAATGCAAGACCAATAATCAACCAAATACCTACCAATGCCTGAACCACTAACTTCATTTTGTCATGTTTAGTGCGGCGGGCATCTTCATGGGCTGAGTAGTCCGATAAGATCTTGTGTACCGCGTCAGGGAGTTGTTGACCGTAGCCAAACCAGCCCATTTTCTCAACGAGGAAACAGGTGCTAATACCGGCGATAAATACCGGGATAGTAACGGGTGACATGCGAAGCGCAAATTCTGCAAATTGCCAGTTGGCTTGGGCAGCAATGATCAGGTTTTGTGGCTCACCAACCATAGTACAAACACCACCAAGGGCGGTACCCACGCCGGCATGCATCAATAGGTTACGTAGGAAACCGCGGAAAGCTTCTAGCTCTTCTTCACACAGTTGTTGGCCACTTTGGCCATCTGAAGTGTGGTCGTGGTCATCGGCAAAGTTTTTACCCGATGCGACTTTGTGATAGATAGAATAGAAGCCCACCGCAACGGCGATTATGACAGCAATAACCGTTAATGCATCTAAGAATGCCGATAAGAAGGCCGATGCCACACAGAACATTAATGATACGACAACTTTAGAGCGTACTTTTGTGATCATCTTAGTGAACACAAACAGCAGCAACTGCTTCATAAAGTAGATGCCGGCTACCATAAAGATCAATAGCAGTAATACTTCGAGGTTAGCTTCTATCTCATGCAGAACTTGACTGGGGGAGGTCATGCCAATGATGACAGCTTCTATAGCAAGTAAACCACCGGGTTGCAGCGGATAGCATTTCAGCGCCATTGCTAAAGTAAAAATGAACTCAACTACTAACAACCAACCCGCAATAAATGGGTTAATGTAGAAAATAATTGGGTTTAGTACTAGAAAGCTCAAAATTGCGATTTTGAACCACTTAGGAGAATTTCCTAAGAAGTTATCAATAAACGCCTGACTCATGGTCACAGGCATGGCACCCTCTCAAAATATAATATTATTTTAACAAGTGATTTACATATCACTGGCTTGATCGGCTTAAGTTTATCTTAATGATTGGGAGAGTTTAATAGCTATATTCACTCTAACGCTCAAAATTGCAGCATATTTAGCAATTTTTAAGATAAAATTAATGTTTAGCGGTGTATTCTTACCAGTTTGCAACGTCTAAACATTGATCTCAGGCAGTAATCTTGTAGATAAGGTTTCCATTTCGCCACGCTCTGGTATGATCAGTTCTTAAAATAACTCGAATTAAATCTGGAAAAGTGGCCTGATGACAACTGCCCCCAAATCACCAGCAATGCCAAAAGATAAAGATATCATTGAAGCAAAAGGCCCTGCGAGCTTTGCTGAGAAGTACATTGTGCGTTCTATTTGGGAAGAAAAATTCCCTCCTGGATCAATTCTTCCTGCAGAACGCGAATTATCAGAATTAATCGGCGTAACACGTACAACACTGCGCGAAGTGCTGCAGCGTCTTGCGCGTGATGGTTGGTTGACGATTCAGCACGGTAAACCCACTCGTGTGAATGACATTTGGGAAACTTCAGGACTTAATGTGTTGGAAACCATCGCCGATTTAAATCCTGATGGCGAACCTGTGTTACTTGAGCAGCTTTTATCTGCTCGTACCAACATTAGCGCCATCTATTTTAAAGGTGCGGTGCGCCATAATCCTGATAAGGTATTAGAGGCATTAGCACAAATTGATGGTTTAAATGACGACCCTAAAGCTTATGTCGAATTTGATTATCACTTGCACCACACATTAGCTTATAACTCAGGTAACCCACTGTATGTGCTTATCCTGAACGGCTTTAAGGGGCTATATAGCCGAGTCGGTGAAGAATACTTCGCCATTGATAAAGCCAGAGAGCTGGCATTAGACTTCTATCAGGCGTTGGCAGCGTTAGCGCAAAAAGGCAATCACCATGATATTCCGTCTTTGATGCGCAGTTATGGCATTAATAGCGGTAAGGTTTGGCAGCGCTACAGGAACAGTCTAAAAGCGGCTAATTAAGTCATTGCTGCAAAGTAAAAAGCGCTGTCTACACAGCGCTTTTTTTGTACCAGTTTTTAGTAACTAAGCTACTATCTGTACTGTAGCCAAATTTAATCGATATCGAAGTTATAGTAGACATCCAATGTTTGTTCTACGTTACCCGAGACCGTTTCTAAATAGAGCTGTGATAGCAGGTAATAACGTACGGTCATCTCATAACCTGTGTTAAATACGCCAATGCCATATTTGACCATTAAGTTTTCGCCGATATAGCCACTAATGGCAACTTTACCATCATCGTTTGCATCTAACTGCACGTTAGAAAAGCCTATTTTTTCAATGACTCCTGTGGCGTTACTGCCGACATTATTCACGGCGCCATTACCAAACTGATTACCTAAGGTAAGCGCAACACTCATCATTAGGGCGTTATTTTGACCTTCACTGTTGTTGCCCATGCCAGTGCCTTTGAGGATATAGGATAAGATCTCGGCTTGCTCTTTGGCTGGAGTTGAAAATAGCGTCACAATGGGTTGTCTTGGCGTACCTGTGATACGTACACCTGCAACCACATCTTCATCTTTGACTTCCCTTAATGCCTCAATATTGAGGTTGGGTAATTCCATCGGACCGATAAACTGCACTTCGCCTGCGCTAATTTCTAGTGTTTGCCCCATAAATTTGTAGTTGCCATTCACCACTTTGATATCGCCATAGATGAGTGGTGGGCGCGCAGGTTCTTGGCGAAAATCTAAGGTACCCACTAATTTTCCACGCAGGCCCATACCTTGAATATTAAGTTGGTCACCCACGTTAACTTTTACATCGGTTGAAATGGCATAGGGTGACTGTGCCAGTTGCTGCTGGGCAATGCTGTCGTTAAACACAACGTCACTTGATTCTGCGACGCCGCCTTCAGGCAGCTGCACTATGGTAATGTCACCCGACGGAATAGAGACCTCACCTTTTATATCTAAGCTGTCATTGTCAAACACCAGGTGCAGATCAGGAGAGAGATCGATGAGGGCGAGGGGCGGTTGAATGATGGCGAGTTTCTCACCTTTAATTTTGATATCGCCCTTAACCCCTTTATTGCGCCAATCAAGATCGCCGCTAAGGTTAGCGGTACCACCTCCCATTTTCCATGTGCCGGCCACCAGCGCTTGTTGCTGATCTAGCATCAGCTCAACATTAATGTCTTCAATTAGGGTCGGATTTGCTGTGGCCATAAACTGGCCATGTTTTAGGCTAATGCTGCCTTCAACATCCGGGTCGTTAAGGTTGCCGCCAATGGACAGTTCACTGGAGATATGGCCGCGCAATGTTTCTAATTGCGGAGCCAGTTCAGATAGGGCATCTAAATTGACTTCGGTAATATTCAAGTAACCGTCAAGCCTGCGCTCTGGATCAACACTGATACTGAGTTGGCTATCTATCGCAGCGATATCGGCAGATTCAAAGGTGAACTTACTGGCTAGCGTTTGCTCGTCTAGTAACATGGCAAGGTCTAATGCCTTGTAGTTGATATCAATATTACGCCCATTTTGGTTACGCAAAATAATTTCACCAGGGCTTAGAGTCAGTGTTAACTCGCCTTGAGGTTTTTGCTCTGGGCTCCATGCAAATTTAGCTTGCGCTGATGCAGGGCCGTGCCAATTTAAGGTTTCAGGCATGATGGGCGCGAGCAACGCCCCGATATCGGCATCTAGGCTTAATTGGGTATCGCCTAGTTTAGCCAGCTCAGTGTTGTCGGTGACACACAGCTCGGCATGTTGGTGAATCCAGCAAAAGGGTGTCACTTGACCTTGCTGTTGGAGGTTATCCCAGCTCAGCGCGATAGGATTATCTAACTGCCAAGGGCCTAGGCGCGAGTCTAAATTTAAGCGTAAGATCTGCGCATCTATGGTTTGCTTGTCTAAATCAGAAGTCGATTTTACTGATAAGTCGAGTTTAAAGTCGCCAAAGCTCTGTAAAGTTGCTTTTTGCTTAAATTGGTCACCTTTGGAGCCAAAGGTGACTGAACTCAGTGTTAACCCTGCCTGTTTAATCAGTGAGGATTTTAACGATAATGCATAACGATGCTCATCAAATGGGCTATAGAAGCCTTTGAGCTTGGATTTCTCAGTATAAAGATCGTTAAAGTTCACCTCTATCACATCGGCCGTGACGGCGATATCTGGTTTTTCGTTATCACCAGAGACAAATATATCTGCTGAAATTGCTCCGCCAGCATCGGGATGCCAAAGGCTAATATCTGGCACGTCGAGATGGGCATTCAAGGTCCAATCTTCTTCAACATTCCCTGAGATCTGCAATTTAGATTGTAATGCATCAATGTTGAGGTTGTTGGCGTTGAGGTGCCAACTTTGGTTCACGCTAATATCGCCGCTTAAGGTGAAAGGGTAGTCATCAATATGACCACTTAAATTAGACTGTTCAATAGCCACTTGCCAGTTGTCGCCAGCGACGCTGCCACGGCTGCTAATGTCACCGGTTATTGCAGATTGTGGTAACAGGTTATCGGCATCAAAAGTTAATTGTGACAGATCAAAAGATTGACTGCTAAATTGAGTTTGCCATTGCCAGTTATCACCATAACTAACCTTGCCTTGTGCATCAAGGTTGCCAATTTCTCCGTTAATCACCAGCTGAGAAACATCAATGTTGTGTTGCTCACTTTGATGAACAAATTGGGTAATGATATCAATCGGCGTGTGGTATGGCGTGTCAAAATGGCCGGTTAAATCAACTTGCTGCTGCTTTAGACTGCCTTGACTGATTAGTTTGCTATTGTTAGCGATATAAATAGGTTGCTGCAACGGCCAAAATAGTGACTGAGCATTGAGGTTTAACTGATAATCTAAACTTGGTTTAGCGAGGCTAATGTCACCGCTAAGTGTAAATTCAAGTTGTTGTTTGGCATCGATGTCTACAGTGAGTTTGTTAAATCCACCGTTTAGTTTGATATCAATGTCTTGATTTTGCAGGCCGGGAACTTCAGTGACCTGTCGCAGTTGACTGCTTAAGTTTACCTGCATAGGGTAATCCTGTTGCAGCGCTAACTGACCATTTAGCTGAGCTTTACCATAGTCATGGATGACATCAAGCTTGTTGACATTGATTAAGTAGCGATGATAACTACCAACTAACTCAATGTGCATAAATTGGTCTTGTCGCTGGCCAAGTTTAAGCAAACTTTGTGTCAGGGTAGATTGCTCTACAAATACCTGAATCGGCATGAACACTGTCGGTAAATTGGCCATGGCCCAATCTACTTCGGAGTCGTTATTTTTCTGTATTGTACTGGGTTGGCTAGCTGTCTTGTTACCAGTCGTGTTAACTGAATCAGTGCTTATTTTATCACTTGTCACTGCAGTGGTTTTAGGAGCTGCATCATCGATTACAGGGTCACCTAAGGGGATATCAACATAGAGTCCATTGCTGGTAATATTATTGACTCTGATGCCCGTTTGTTGCCATTGTGCGGCTAACGTGAGGTTATCTGCATTGAAATGCATGTCATTGACCCGCACGGTAACGCCGCTTAAGTCGCCATCAAGTAATACAATACCAAAAGGTAAAGTAATTTCTGTTTCATCTTCAACGCTAAGTCGCTCGTCGGGTTCGACTTCATTGTCTGGTTGAGGTGATGTGGCCACTGTCGTTAGATTGGGGGGGATATCAGCGGTTTCGGTATTGGTGTCAAGGTTATTGTCATCGTCACTAAATGCTGCGGTATCCACCTCGACGTTGACTTTGCTGGTATGCAAAGCATTCACGCACAGCTGTTTTTGTAGTAAACATACCGGGCGCCATTCAATCATTAAATCATCAACTTCGACCTTCACACCATCCATTTGCCATGCCGCATAATTGAGACTCAGTCTTTTATTGAGCATGCCTGAGCGGTAGTCTAGTTCAAGATCAGGTACAAACTGGTTGGCCAGCATCACACCAACACGGCTTCCAAACGGCGTACCAATGACCAGTGCTAGGGCGACTAACACGACAATGGGTAAATACAGTGCAACCCTAATTAGGTTTTTGCAGGTGGTGATAATAGGACGACGTGGCGCTGCCACGTTATCTGCTTGCTGGTTGTCTGCGTGTGTAGAGGGGGATGCTTGATTCATATCTCAGCCCCCATGGTGATATGGATGCGCCAAGACCGGTCAACGGTGTCAGTTTCTTTTAGGCCCACACCTACATCGAGCTTAATTGGGCCAATGGGGGAGATCCAGTGTATGCCGCCACCAACAGAGACTATCGGCTCAATTTGGTCAACATCAAAAGCGTTACCTGCATCGACAAAGGTTCCTACTCGCCATGTCGGCGTTACATAGTACTGATATTCTATGCTACCCACTAAAAGATAGCGCCCACCAACGACTTCTCTGGCGAGCTGACCATCATCATTGATGTACTCAATATAAGGACCCAGTTCTTGGTAGCTATAACCCCTAATACTCTGGTCGCCACCGGCGAAATAGCGCAGTGAGGGCGGCACAAAAGGTAAGTCTTCTTCAGCGACGACGTTGGCAGCCATATCTAATCGGCTCACAATTCGGTGCTTTTGAAAAAATGTCTCAACGACTTTAAAGTTTGCTGCGAGCCTAGTTAAGCGTACCGACGATGATAGTTGCGGGTCAGCATATTCGATACTGTATTGCTGAAAAAAGCCTGATTTAGGGTCGAGGGTATTATCGCCACGCTTAGTTTTAGAAATACTGGTGCCCAGCAATAAGAACCGCGGATCATAATTAGTGTCCGATTGGGTGTAACTTTCATTCATGGCCTCTAAGGAGTAGGTCCAAACCCAATTACTCTTTAGCCGCTGCTGGCGAATCACTCCTAAGGCCATTTTGGTTGATTCTAGTTCGCCGGTTTTAGTGTAATCGCGCTTATCTGGATCATAAACTTGGGTTACACCGTATTTATCACGTAGCAACCCCACCCGGAGCTTTAATTGATCGTCTAACGGATGTGATAGCGGGATGGTATAGGTAGTTAAAAACTTTGGTCTGTCTGGTGACCATTCAATACTTGATTCTTGAGAGTGGCCGTATCGATTAATCTGTGGTGTTCGCAGATTAACTTTGATTCGAGGCTCAATGCCATCGTTGGTTGAATTGCCAATCTCAGCACCGACACCGAGCTCAAGTGAATGGCTAGGGCGATTGAGTAATTCAACTTTCACCGGTACATCAACGCCATTAATTTTGTCTAATTGCGGTAAGACTTTAATGCTAGGGAAGTAGTTGGTGTCTAATAACTCGCGATTCAGCTCACCCAGTTTAGCGGTGCTGTATGGGATTTGGCTTTCAAAAGGAATAAGCTCAGATAATATATTATCGTTGAGCGTGTGGCCTTCAAATGAGACGTCGCCAATATGGTAGCGAATCCCTGAATTGTAGTGCAAAGAGATCTGTGCTCGCTTACGGTCGCGATTGATCACAATATTTGATTGGGTGTATTCACCATCAAAGTAGCCCCGTGCTAAGGCGAGGGTAACCAATTGTGATTTTACATTTTCATAGGTGCCATGGTTTAATACGTCGCCGGGCTTTATGGTCAGTTGATTAAGCCAGTTGGTCACCATGACATCATTTAAGATCTCACCTTTAAGCTGCAGATCGACCCATTCAATGGTGGTTGGCTCCCCAGGGGTAATATCCACAATCAATGTCCATGGGCCCTTATCGGCACGTTCAATGCTTTGATTGACCTTCGCATGGTAGTAACCAACGGAGTGCAGCGCTGAGCGGATATTATCTTCGGCATTAAAGATATAGGCACGGCGTTGGTTAGCCGATTTGGGTAGTTCGCCTAAATGGGCATTGATATTACGCGTCAGTGATGGACTCGCGCCGGTAACAGAAACCTTAAGATAGTTATCAGCAATGGCGGGCAAGGTTATTAGCATGATGCTAACAAACAAGAAGACCAACATGATGATGCGCAAAAACGAGTTCAAAAATAATGCTCTATCTTATTATATTTCGGGGACAGTTTATTGTCGCAGATAATCAATTGCGTGCAAGAAGATGATTGTAATTATAGGTGAAAATGGTTACAAAGAGAGCAACTTCATGCATTAAGGATTCAATGTGAATTTTAATTTTCATAAAACTGCGTGTTTATTGGCCGCGAGCCTATTATTGCCGCTGAGTGCACAAGCCAATGACAAACCTTTTAGTATCGCTATTCATGGTGGTGCTGGCACGATTTCAAAGGTAAAACTCAGCGATGAGCAGCAACAAGCCTACCGTGACAAATTAAAAGAAGCGATCGATGCGGGTTATAAAGTGCTAAATGATGGCGGTGACAGCGTCACTGCGGTCACGACCGCAATTAATATTTTAGAAGATAGCCCGTTGTTTAATGCTGGTAAAGGCGCGGTGTATACCTTTGATGGCGGTCATGAACTCGATGCATCCTTGATGGACGGTAATACGATGAATGCAGGCGCGGTAAGTGGGGTTAAACACATCAAAAACCCGATTGACCTCGCAAAAGCGGTAATGGATAAGTCGGTACACGTGATGTTGTCGGGTCAAGGAGCAGAGGAGTTCGCCCTTAATCAAGGCTTTACTCTAGTACCTAACCAGTATTTCGACACCAATGCGCGTTATCAACAATTGTTGGATGCGAAAGCCAAAATTTACAATCAGCAGCAAAAGGGCATGGACTACCAAGCTGCACATCAACAGTTAGATGATAATTACAAATTTGGTACTGTGGGTGCGGTCGCGTTAGATAAATCTGGTAATCTCGCTGCGGGCACCTCAACTGGCGGCATGACGGCCAAACGTTTCGGGCGTATTGGTGATTCGCCGGTTATTGGCGCGGGTAACTATGCCGAAAATGGGGTTTGCGCGGTATCTGCAACGGGTCATGGTGAGTACTTTATTCGTTACCACGTTGCTGGCGATATCTGTGCGCGGGCCAAATATGGACAAAAATCCTTATTACAAGCGGCTGATGAGGTGATCAATCAACGCCTGATCACTGCCGGTGGTACAGGTGGCGTGATTGCTATTGATCATTTAGGCAATATTGCCACACCGTTCAATACTGGCGGCATGTATCGTGCGACCCGTAAGAGCGGAGAGCCTGCACAAGTGATGATTTGGCGTGATAAATAAGCCTGAATTTCACCCCAAAAAAGGCAGCTAAAACGCTGCCTTTTTTTGTGGCCGATTAGTCATCTTGAGCCCCAAAGTTAATCTGGGCGCGTGATTACTTGGCTCTGATGGCTTGCACACGTTGCCTAACCGCGGTGAGCTGATCTAGCAGTTTTAATGCTGATTGCTTAAATACTGGCGCTAAGGTTTTTTCAATGCCGCGGTGAATTAAGTACGCTAAAACTAGCATGACCGCTGTGGTCAACAGCACTAAATAACCAATATTATTTTCATTGCCGAATGTGTTAAATACCATGTAGCCAATGTGCTGGTGAATGAGGTACAGCGGGTAGGTCAAAATACCAAGAAAATACGCCATCTTGGTTCTAAGCGGGTGACTTTTACAAAGCGATGTAATACAAAAACTAAAGAAGAACAAGCTGTTGAGCACTGCCAATACGCCGCTGTCGAAATCAATCGCAAACCATTGGCTCATCAGTTCCCCAAATAGTATCGACTGTTTGACGACAAACAGGTACCCCAGTACTAGCAAGGCGGCTGTGATAGGGGTAAGGCCATCGCGTTTGGTTAAGTAAAATAAGCAGCCCAGTGCAAAATAGCCGCTCCAATGGGGAAAGATACCGTGCCACATATCCACCGCTGCGGCCCAGTCGGTAAATAGCGCCACCGTTGAGCCGATAAGCGTTAATGCGATTAAGTGCAGAAAGTAACGGCTCAGCTTTAATTGCAGAATGAGTAAAACAACAAGATAGAACTGCAACTCAATAAATAGCGTCCAATAAGCACTATCAATGGCACTGTGACCGAAAAGTGGGTTGATCATGGTGACGTTGGCGAAGAATTGCATAATGGTCACTGAAAAGGTGTCACCGCCAATGAGGATTGTCACAAAGGTAGTAAGCCACAGCGCAAACCAGTAGGCAGGAAACAGTCTGCTAAAGCGTGATGCAAGAAACCGATTAGCATTGTTATCGGCAATGCTCATAAAAATAACAAAACCACTAATGATAAAGAAAAAATTGATCCCTACGTAGCCATACTTGGTGAACTCTCTTAGCTGGGGAAAGTTAGCTATGGTAGCAAACCCTTCCATATAGCCTGTATAAGTATAGTGAAAAATCACCACTGCTAAAGCAGATAAAAATCGTAAAATGTCTATTTCGTAAAACCGAGTATCCATACTGCTAATAATCCATGTTTATCGGGCTAAAATCCTATTAATACAATCTGTTTTAACATGCCCAAAAAAGCATAGCTATGCGACTAATGACCGAGATATAACCTGCTTTGTTGAGTTTTGAAGTAATGATGAGGTGTATGCAAGCTAGACTAGCTAAAGTAGTAGGGTAGATACAATTATCTAGTTATTTCTGTTGATAATAATTTGTAGAAAATTGAATTTTAAAGGCAATACAATAACCCGCTTTGCACGAGTATACAAACGGTCAAAATGGTGCTTTTTGGAGCAGAGCCTAGCGGTGACAATTTCGCTAGGCTCTAGCCAATTAGCTTAGTGATATTTCTTCCATAGCATGTAGCCACCCACAATGATCACCGCCAATACAATGGGCAGGATATCTTGCATATGATGGAACAAGCCTACGCCATCATGACCTGGATGGGCCAGCGCAACCCCTGGCAACATAGTGGCAAGTAATAGGGATAGTTTTTTCATTGTTAACTCCATTTTATGTCTATTATTTTTACATCAAACTGGTTATATGCCGTCGTTGGCTAAGCTTGTTCCATTTCTAATTGCATCAGTAACATCTCTTCGCCGGCAATAATTTGGGTGTCAAAGCTGTCACATTGAGGACATTTGACTGAACGCTCTGCTATTTCAACTTCGGCCTGGCAATGATGACATTGCAATATAATCGCCTGTTGCTGAATGACTAACTTGGCGTCATAGGCAACCCCTTCAAGTTTGAAGGTCTCAAAAGCCGTGGCAAATAAGCTTGGCTCTACGCCACTAAGTACGCCTATTTTCACCGTCACTTGAGTGATCTTATTTACCTTATTTTCAACAGCATACTCATGACATTGCTCAAGTAATGCTGACACTATTGAGTACTCATGCATTAGCAGATCCTAGGTAGTAGTTCTCCTTGGGGGAGGTCAACAAACCTTGAACTGCCCCAAGGGGTATTTAAGATAACTTTGCCCGGATGACTTTCGTTTACGTGACCGATAATGGCTGCTTGTTCACAATGGCCATATCGTTGAATAATCTCCAATATACCGTCGGCTTCGTGTTGCGGGACAGCCAATACAAACGTGCCTTCGTTGGCCAAGTCATGGGCTTCAAAGCCATATAGTTCACATAAACCTTTAACTTCGTCAGTAATGGGTAGGGCTTGCTCATCTACATGAATGGCCACATTCGACGCTATCGCCCACTCATTGAGCACCGCCGCCAAGCCGCCGCGGGTTGCATCTCGCATAGCATGCAAGGTGACATTTGATGCGATCAATTGCTCAACCACCGGCCACAAGTTGGCGCAGTCACTGACAAGCTCTGACTCTAGGGTGAGTCCTTCTCTGGCCATTAAAATGGCTGCGCCGTGACGGCCAATATCACCGGAGACGATAATGGCATCACCTTGCTGGATGTTTTTTACGGAAATATCAGGGTACAAGATACGGCCAACCCCAGTGGTGTTGATAAACACGCCGTCCGCACAGCCTTTGGGAACCACTTTAGTGTCACCACAAACGATACGCGTGCCACTCTTATGCAGTTCTTCAGCCATGGTTTGTGCAATGGTTTTTAAATCATCTAAGGGAAAGCCTTCTTCAATAATGAAGCTGCAACTTAAAAACTGTGGCTCAGCCGCCATCATGGCTAAATCGTTGACGGTACCAGCAATGGCCAACTTACCGATATTGCCACCGGCAAAAAAATGCGGCGCAACCGTAAATGAATCGGTAGTAAAAGCACAATTGCCAGTAAGGCTAATGGTCGCAGCATCTTCTTCTTGGCGCAAAATAGGGTTATCGAACGCCTTAAAGAACACATCCTTAATCAAGCGGTTCATCTCTTTGCCACCGCCACCATGAGCCAGTTGTACTGCTTTGTTTAGATTTGCCATCGTTAGACTCCGTTATAACGGTAGTATGCGTTGCAAGCGCCCTCAGAGCTCACCATGCAGCTGCCTAAAGGGGTTTCTGGGGAGCAGCCGCGACCAAATACCTTACAATCTTTAGGCTTAGCTAACCCACGTAGAATATCGCCACATTGACAGGCTTTATGATCATCAATATCGGCTACAGATAACAGCGCCTGATAGACAACTTCTGCATCCAAATGGGCGTACTCAGATCTAAGCTGCAAGGCTGAGTCGGCTAACGGGCCAAGCCCGCGCCATCGAAAGCTGTCGCGTACGTGGAGGTATTTATCAATTAACGCTTGGGCGCTAAGGTTACCTTGCTCGGTGACGGCGCGGCTGTACTGTACATCCAGCTGGGCAATGCTATCGACTTTTTGCTGCACAATACGCAGTATTGATTCCATGACATCGACCGGTTCAAACCCAGACACCACCACAGGCGTTTGGTATTGCTCAACCGCAGGTCGATAAATCTTTGCGCCACTAATGACGCTCACATGGGCAGGACCAATAAAAGCATTAACCTTAGTTTGTGGGTCCGCCATGACCGCATCAATTGCCGGCGGCACCAACACGTGGTTGATGTGAAATAGCAGGTTGTCGATTTTCCTCGTAAGGCATTGCTCAATCAAAACCGCGGTCATTGGAGTGGACGTTTCAAAACCAATGGCGAAGAAGATCACCTGCTTATCTGGATTTTCTGCGGCAATTTCAAGTGTATCGAGTGGGTCATATATAGGGCGAATATCGCATCCTTGGGCGCGGTACTGCGCCAAGCTGCCTTTAGAACCAGGCACGCGGATCATATCGCCTAAGGTTACCAAAATTACATCGCTTTGCTGGGCTAATAGGGCGGCATGATCGATACGCTCTTTCGGCATGATGCACACCGGACAGCCTGGCCCATGAACAAACTCAATGTTAGCGGGTAACAGTTGGTTCAAACCATATTTCATGATGGTGTGGGTATGGCCGCCACACACTTCCATCACATAAAGTGGCTGACTAAGCTTTTTGGCGGCAGCCTCAATCTGTTTGGCCAATCGAGCGATGGTTTTTGGGTCTCGAAATCCCTGATATAAGTCTTTAAGTTCAATCATGCAGTGGTTGCTCCGCTTGATTTAACTTAGTGACGATTTCCCGGTACAAGGCTAAACTTTGCTCGGCATCTTTTGGATCAATTTTATTCATCACAAAACCAATATGGATCAGAACATAGTCGCCAATGGCCAGTGGCTCAGCCATCAAATGACTACTGACTTTGCGTTTTACGCCCATAGTCTCTACTGTGACTGCTTGTTCATTAGTATGCAATTCAACTACTTGAGATGGAATTGAAAGGCACATAGCTAGCTCCTACAATGCTCAGATAACCACTCGGCAAACCGGCGCATGCTGTGACTGTCTTTGACAGATAAGGTGATAACTTGCGCTTTCGGGTTAAGTTTCTTGACCTGCTCTGTGGCCGCTTCAATACTAAAATCGAAGTGAGGCAGTAGATCGGCTTTAGTGATTAGTACCACATCGGCTTTACGAAACATCACCGGGTACTTTTCAATTTTGTCGTCACCTTCGGGAACCGAAACCAGCACCACGTTAAAGTGGGTACCCACATCGTATGAAGCTGGGCAGACTAAATTGCCGACATTTTCCACAAAACAGATGTCAAGCGGGGCTAAATCCACATGATGCAGTGCACTATGAACCATAAAAGCATCAAGATGGCAGGCCGAACCGGTTTGAATTTGATAGGCATCGATGCCTTTCGCAACCAGTCTGTCGGCGTCTCTTGAGGTTTCTAAGTCACCCTCAATTACGGCATATTTTAACGGGGTATATTCTTGTAAGTGCTCTAGCAGCGTGGTTTTACCGCTACCAGGGCTACTCATAAGATTGAAGGCTGTTACCTGTTGGCTTTCGAAATGCTGGCGGTTGTGCGCCGCTTCATGATCGTTTTTATCAAGAATCTTATGAATGACGGACAAGGTTTTTTTATCATTCAGTTGGGGGTTAGCGTGTAGGTTGGCATCATTGTGTTCATGGCTATGCCCGTCGTGATGATGGTGCTCATGGCTGTGGCCGTCGTGATGATGATGCTCATGGCTGTGGCCGGCGTTATGATGGTGCCCATGGCTGTGAGGCCGGGTAATTGAGCAGCCGCAATCTTTACACATAGTCAAACTCCGTTTCCCTATCAGTTAACTTACTATGACCTAGCGGCACAGGTGCCGCTTTGATGCGGGTCATTTTTAGGTCAATTGATATTGGATAAATCAATATGGTTATAGGCGTCTTTTATTAAGCCTTAGTGCGCCAACAGCATAGTTATTGCCTTCAAGCTCTAACATCTGGTTCGTGATTAGCTTGAAATTTTTACCTACTCTCAATTGCACTCGCTGGGCTAGCATGCTGTTTTGCCAATCGTTACCAGTAATGGCTACGTGTTTGACACCCACATTTTGATCTAAGTGCTCAATCCAGTTCGCTAAATAGTCGGCAAAAGAGTCATGGATACCAAAGGCCAATTTTTGTTGGCTATTTGGGGTGTCATCGGCCAACCGAAAACTGATCAAACTGCCTAGCATACGACACCAGTTTAGACTGCGGTGCGCTTCGCCTCGGGTGAGCGAAAAATCTACCCGAGGAGCATTGGGACCGCGATGACTTAAGGCGGCTGCAATCAATGCGTCACTTAAGGTTGTACTGTCGAGTGTGTCGGTCTCTAGGCCCAAAATAACCGCTGATACGGCCAGTAAGCTGCTAAAACTATTGCGCTTAGCGGTTAGTTTTAGGTCGAGTAAACGCAAGTAGTCATGGGGGAATTGTTGCTTAAACTTGTGCAATACCGTTTGTTGAGGGCTTTGCTCTAACTGATGGTAAATCTCATAGCCTGACAGGGGCAGCTCCGGCAGCGCAAAAAACAATTGTGACTGCTTTTTACTGTCTAAGGTGTGGATCTGTCCGCCGTAATCGCGACTAAAAAATACTTGGGCGGCATTTTTATCAATCTGATGTTCCAGTAGCACACTATTAAACGCACAGCGTGCCATCTCCTCATCATTGAGCTTTAATGAAGCTATGGTCGTTGCTCGGGCCACTTGATAACAATCGTGTTGATGTTTGGCGAGGTAATTTTTGCCAGCAGGCAGTGCAATACAGGCTTGGTCATGTAAAGGTTTGAGTTTACTGCAAACTTCAGTACTGTGGCTGGCGTTTTGATTAACTTCTACCCAATGGTTATCGATAAAAGCCATGGCCTCGGGCCGCTGCTTGTCATCAATAAATACCCAATCTAGACCTTGCTGTCTTAGCATTTCGGTAATGATCACTAACAGACGATCGCTGGCAAAACACAGATCATAAAGCGGCTGTTTAAGCTGGGGGTGTGCATCGATTGGGCGCGCCGTAATATAGGGTTTTTCTATGCTCGACAAAGCCAACACTTGGCGTTCACTTAAATGAAACTGCGCGTTAATGGTGTTGGGGTTGCAAACCAGCAGTGCAGGGCGGTTATCGCTGTGAATAGGGCGCATCGACAGACTAAGCTGCTCAGTTAATGCGATTTGCCCGTTGGTGATCAGTTGTTTACTTATCGCGGCTAAATCATCCGTCGTCATTGCCAGTAGGTGATCTGCTAGCTGCTGCTCACCATGGCAGTGTGTGCAAACAAGACCTATTTGGCCAAACTCGGCATGTTGGTTGTCGCCAAACCTCGGCATACAATGCTCACAAAATGGCATTTCAGCTGCTGGGGAAGGTATTGCAGTCTGGCTTCCTTCACGTTGCTCAATTAGCGCAATGCTAGAGTCCTGTAACCAGACCGACATAAGGAAATGTGTCGCAATGTCATCAGCAAGCTGTTCAAGGCACTGCTGCTCGCCACTGGCTTCAATAACATAACGATTGCAATCCACATTGATGGTGATATCGAGCTGCGGATAATCTAAATACTGGTTACACAAATAGGCGTATAGCGGCACTGGCCGCGAGCAGACAAATTCGAATTTAACGATGTTCATCAGCGGTAACTCCGCGTTTATAGGAACTGGGGATCAGTGAATCGATACTGACTTGATTCACGCGCTCATTGTCAAAGCCCAATGCGGTTAGGTGATTGAGTAGTGTTTGCTCCATGAGCGGGACGGCATTTGCTACCCGCTCTGTTAAGCCCAAAGTCATTGGCTCTAATACTGTGGGTGTACAGCCTAGTACATAGGTTTTGGGGCGATCGCCCACCAGTTCCATCATCATGAGTGTTTGCAGCATTTCGACTTCATGGGCGCTGCCTTGCCAGTCTATCTCGCTAGGGGCTTTGTCGAAGTCAAAAAAATAGACTTCACCAGGTTCAACACCGTGAGCATTGACCGTGTCGACGACAATCAGATAATCATACTGGCAGATCATGGGAATTAACCCTTGGGCAAGGGTACCGCCATCCATCATGGTGAGTTGGTGCTCTGGATGACGAAAACGATAATTTTCATTGAGGTAATTAACAAAATGTACGCCGATACCTTCATCGGCGTACAAGACATTACCAATACCAAGTAACAGTATTTTCATGTTGACCTTAAATCAGTGCTTTTTCGGGTGGTAGTCATAACCAGACACAATCGAATCAACCGAGTTGTGTTTGAATCGAATACCGGTCCAAACTGCCATATACACATGCACTACAACAAAGATGATGAACACCCACGTGAAGTAATGGTGCCAAAGCCTAACTTGCGCTAAGCCACCCATCTGTGCAGTAAGCCAGGCGGCGCTATCCCATAACATGCCACCAAGACCGAGGTGATATACATTGGCATAAAGCACCAATCCTGTAATGCAGATCAGCGCGGCAATGACTGAAATCGCAAAGTAGGTCACGAACTGCAGTGGACCATAGACGCCTTTTTTGTCTAAATGTCCCATCCATAAATAGGACTTCAGTTGTGTGATCCAACTGTTAACGTTGGTGACGTCCTTAAATGAGCGACGTTCAATATCACTTTTACTGAAAAAGAACAGATAGGCACGAGCCAAGGTAATAGCGCAAAGCAAAAAGCCAAACACTAAATGGGCAAAGCGGATCCATCCTTGTACCAGCACATCTGAACTGCTTGGCGCGACCAAAAATGGCCAAGCAATGTAGAAGCCTGTTACAACGAGAACCAATATGGCCAGAGCGCGCAGCCAGTGGAAAATCCGTATCGCCGCGCTAAAAATAAAGGCTCTCTCATAGGGTACATGTTGTGTATCCATGAGTTACTCCTTAACTATTGCCGTTAGGGTCAATTCGAAACTCACTCAGTGACTGACCTTGATAATCCATCACGTGTACAGAACAGGCCATACAAGGGTCAAATGAGTGAATAATACGAATGACTTCGAGCGGTTTGGTTGGGTCTTCAAGTTTGAGTCCGACCAATGACGCTTCATAGGGACCCACTTTGCCGGCGGCATCAACCGGGCCAGCATTCCACGTGGTAGGTACCACAGCTTGATAGTTCTCTACCACGCCATTTTTGATACGGATCCAGTGGCTTAGCATACCCCGCGGTGCTTCAATCATGGCGTGACCGACATATTCGCGGCTAGGGTCCAAATCTGGGGTGACATAGGTACTGTCATCAACTTGAATATTGGTGAGCAGCGCATCAAAGGTTTTTAAGCCTTCCTCGGCCACAATGACGGTTTGTAGCATCCGCGCCGCGGTGCGGCCTAATGTGGTAAACAGGGCGGCTACCGGCAAACCCGTCACAGATAGCAGCTCATTAACGGAGTCGACCACCACTTTGTTGCCTCTGGCATAGCTCACTAGCAAACTCGCTAATGGACCCACTTCCACAGGCTCACCATTGTAGCGCGGTGATTTAACCCAAGAGTACTTGCCATCACCGTCAAGGGTGGGCAGTTTGCCATATACGGTATCGCGTTCCACAAAGCCGGTGTAATTGGGCACAGTGGTACCATCATAAGGATGCTGTGGCCCTTCGGCGTCGTACCAAGCATGGCTGACATCTTCTTTAATGAACTCAGGATTTAGGTCGCTCACACCGGCTAAGTCGCCGTTCATGATGACGCCTTGATCGAACATGTATTGACCGTCAGCAAGAATGAAGTCGTTAGTGGCCAAGAAGTTACTTACATTGACACCACCTAACACGCTCGGTTCAGTGCCAAAGGCTTCTGCTGCCATGACAATATCGGCTTTATAAGCGCGATGTATAAAGTCAGTAACAATGGCATGCTTTTGCTTCCACTCTTGCAATCTTGCAGGGCTGAGCATATCGCGTACAGAGGTGACACCGCCGACAACCAGTGATTGTGGGTGCGGTGACTTACCACCAAATATCGCCAGCATCTCTGCGGCTATGCGCTGTACTTCTAAGGCTTTTAGGTAATGGGACAGGGCAATCAGGTTTTGCTCTGGGGTGAACTTATAAGTGCCATTGCCCCAATAAGCATTGGCAAATGGGCCGAGTTTACCGGTTTCCACAAAGCCTTTAACTCGCTCTTGCACTGCACGCAGCTCACCTTCACCAGCGGCGATGGGTTTGTCACTGTACTGCATAGCAACTTGCGCCGCCTTGGCTGGATCGGCACTTAATGCGGACACTACATCGACCCAATCTAAGCCATGTAGATGGTAGAAGTGCACAATGTGGTCGTGCATATACAGGGATGTTTGCATTAACGATCTGAGGTATTTGGCATTCAGTGGAATATCAATACCGAGTGCATTCTCCACCGCTTCTGTACCGCAGCGGTAATGGGAGTAGGTACATACCCCACAAATACGCTGCACGATTAATCCCACATCCATGGGGGTACGGCCTTTAAGAATGACCTCAATACCGCGCCATAATGTAGAGGAAGACCAAGCTTTTTGAATGACATTGTTGTCATCCACTTCCACTTCAATGCGCAAATGGCCTTCAATTCGGGTAATAGGATCGATTACGACTCGTTTGCTCATTGACTTAGCTCTCCTCTGATTTTGCAAAAACGCTGGCAACAGCATGGGCACCAATACCGATAGCGGTGGCACCTAAAATGACAGCACCTATAGTGTCTGCGGTGGCATCAAGTCCATGAAGCAGTTGTCGTCCTAATGGTTTTTCAAAGTCAGCCATATCATCCCAGAAATTTGGCTCCGAGCAGCCCATACATCCATGGCCGGCTAGTACTGGCCAACTGGTGTGATGATTAAAGCGCTCGGTAGGGCAGTTGTTATAGGTGTAAGGGCCTTTGCAACCGACCTTGTAAAGGCAGTAACCCTCTTTAGCACCGTGGTCGCCAAAGGTTTCAACAAACTCACCGGCATCAAAGCGGCCACGACGTTCACAATTGTCATGCACTCTGGCACCGTAGGCCCATTTAGGGCGATTAAACATATCTAAAGCGGGGAGTTTGCCAAACATGATGAAGTACATCAGTGTACCAACGATATTCTTTTCGCTGGGTGGGCAGCCACCGAGGTTGATGACAGTTTTGTTGACTACCTCAGCAACTCCTTTAGCACCGGTTGGGTTGGGCGCCGCGGCTTGTACCCCCCCAAATGCTGCGCAAGTACCCACGGAGATGATGGCCGCAGCCCCATCGGCAGCATGTTTCACAATATCTAGGCCGGTATGGCCTTTACAGCCAACGGTCAGGAAAGCGCCATTGTTGGCGGTAGGAATGGCGCCTTCTACTGTTAGTAGATAGTTGCCTTTGTAAGCTTCCATTGCATGCTCAAGATTTTCTTCAGCTTGCCAGCCTGAAGCGGCCATTAACGTTTCGTGGTATTCCAGTGATACGTGATCAAAAATCAAAGTATCGAGGTTAGGCGTATCAGCGCGCACTAATGACTCAGAACAACCGGTACATTCAGCCATGTGTAACCAAATCAGCGGAACGCGGTCTGCTAGTTCAGCAGCTTCGGCAACTAAGGTACTAAAAGGGAGGGGGAGTGCGAGCATGCTTGTGACCGCAGCACTCCATTTCATAAAGTCACGACGTGAAATGCCATGCTGTTTCATTTTATCTTTCAGCGAATCGACATGGCGTGGTTTCAAGCTACGCAGTTTCGCCAGGCGTGCTTGTCCCTGTTGGTATAGGGCTGCATGTGTGTCCATGGTTAAACCTTTGTTATAGTAATGATCGGATTTTGTTTTACTGCTCCACGGTTTAAAGTTTAAGCTCCAAGTTATGGCGAATTATTGACGTATATCAAGCTTTACAATGCTTGTGATGTTGCGCGGAATCTAACCACTATCAACATGAGCTAGATCATAGTTTTTTGAACGGTTGAGACAAAATGTCGCAAATGTAGAGTAAAAGTTGCTTGAGATCACAGTTTTAAGGCAGGCTTTAATTGGTCTAAACAACGAACATCGATTAGGG
The DNA here is from genome assembly GCF_000518805.1 of Shewanella waksmanii ATCC BAA-643. GTDB lineage: Bacteria > Pseudomonadota > Gammaproteobacteria > Enterobacterales > Shewanellaceae > Shewanella > Shewanella waksmanii. The sequence continues at coordinate 17,775 of NZ_JAEH01000047.1, read as the reverse complement.
TAATCGGATAAACTCTGTAGCAAGTGTTAAATTTTGGTTTACACTCAAAGTGAAGCGGTTAAATAAATAAAGGCCTTTTATTTGAGGTCATTGGGAGGTGTTGCTATGGATTCTATTAAAGTTGCTGAACATATGGATCGTCATCCGGTGTTGCTAGAGGCAAACATGAGTCTCGCTACTGCGGTAGATAATCTGCTAAAAAATAAGAAACTCGGCGCGCCAGTTATCGACAATAGCGGCCAATTGGTCGGCTTTTTATCCCAACAAGATTGTTTAGCCGTTATGCTCAAAAGTAGTTATCACTGTGACTTAGTGGCTAACGTAAGCGACTGCATGAAATCAGAGGTATTAACGGTCACGACCGATGACAACGTGTTGCAACTGGCTGAACAAATGTTGCAAAACAAACCGAAGATCTATCCGGTTTTAGACAATAACAAAGTGGTCGGTACCATTGATCGCACCGCGGTACTGCAGGCCATCAATGTGTCGATGCAAGAGTGCTATTTGGCGCCAGTGTAATCTGCTTGGTTATAAAATTAGCTAATTGCCGTAGCACTTGCTAGCTGAGCTAATTTCTCGTATCAAAAATCGCCGTTCCTTGGTAGGATCGGCGTTTTCGTTTTTAATATCTGGGAAATGGATTTGAGTTCGCAACAGCATCCCCTCTCTAAAGCATTCTTAGCAACCTGTTACCAAGCTGATGCCTCCCGTATTCGACGTCGTTTATTTCGCCTCAATAAAGAGCCGGAGTCAGCTGAAAAAACAGCGACCTTAGCCAAGTTAGCTGAGCAAGCTGAGCGCGCGGCACAAAAGGCCGAGTTACGCCGCCAGAATCGTCCGACTATCAGTTACCCTGAGGCGCTGCCTATCTCGCAAAAGCGTGATGAGATTGCAGCGGCCATTGCCGCCAATCAAGTGGTGATTATTGCCGGTGAGACGGGATCAGGTAAAACCACCCAATTGCCTAAGATTTGTTTAGAACTTGGGCTTGGGTGTCGTGGACTTATTGGTCATACGCAGCCTCGACGCTTGGCGGCCCGCAGTGTGGCTACGCGCGTAGCAGAAGAATTGAATTCGCCCCTTGGTGAAGCGGTGGGCTTTAAGGTGCGTTTTGCCGATGCCATTAAGCCTGAGTCCTACGTCAAGCTGATGACCGACGGTATTTTGCTGGCGGAGTTAACCTCAGATAAATTTCTCGACCAATACGACACCATCATTATTGATGAAGCCCATGAGCGTAGCTTAAATATCGACTTTATCTTGGGCTATCTAAAAAATGTGCTTAAGAAGCGTCCTGATTTAAAAGTCATTATTACTTCGGCAACCATTGATTTAGACCGATTCTCTAAACATTTTAATAATGCACCTGTGATTGAGGTTTCCGGGCGAACCTATCCGGTAGAAACCCGCTATCGTCCGCTGCTGCGTGAAGAAGATGAAGATCTGGATCTTACCGAAGGTATTTTTGCTGCCGTTGAAGAGTTGATGCAAGCCGGCCCCGGTGACATTTTGATCTTTATGAACGGGGAGCGCGAGATCCGTGATGTTGCCGATCAACTCAATAAGCAGCAGTATCGTGATACTGAAGTTCTGCCGTTGTATGCAAGGTTATCTTATGGTGAGCAGTCGAAAGTGTTTAAGTCTCACCGAGGCCGGCGCATTGTGTTAGCCACCAACGTGGCAGAAACGTCATTGACTGTACCGGGGATCCGTTATGTTATCGATCCCGGTACCGCCAGGATCAGCCGTTATAGCTACCGCACTAAAGTGCAACGACTTCCCATTGAACCAGTGTCGCAAGCAAGCGCTAATCAGCGCCAAGGGCGTTGTGGTCGTGTAGGTCCGGGGATCTGTATTAGGCTGTACGATGAAGATGATTTTAATAATCGTCCTGCATTTACCGATCCAGAGATACTACGTACCAACTTGGCATCGGTTATTTTGCAGATGCTGTCTATCGGCTTAGGCGACATTGCGGCGTTTCCATTTATTCAGCCGCCGGATCAGCGCTATATCAAAGATGGCTTTTTGCTACTTGAAGAGCTGCAATCAGTACAACAGCGCAAAGGTCGCTTACAACTCACGCCTATGGGGCGCCAGTTAGCGAGTATTCCGGTCGATCCACGTTTAGCCCGTATGGTGGTGCAAGCCAATGAATACGGTTGCTTACATGAAGTACTGGTTATTGTGGCGGGCTTGTCGATTCAAGATCCCCGCGAACGTCCAATGGACAAGAAACAAGCCAGCGATGAGTCCCATAAACGATTTGTTGATAAAAACTCGGACTTTTTGTCGTGGGTTAACCTGTGGGATCATATTAAAGCTAGCCAGAAGCAGCACAGTGCCAGTCAATTCCGCAAGATGTGTAAGCGTGAGTTTTTAGCGTATTTGCGCGTCAGAGAGTGGCAAGATCTCTATATGCAGCTAAAACAAGCGGTGCACGATCTTAAATGGAAGCTCAATAGCGAACCGGCCGACTATGAATTGCTGCATAAATCCCTGCTAACGGGCTTGCTGAGCCACATTGGTTTTAAAGATAAAGACAATGAATACCTCGGTGCCCGTAATCGACACTTCTTTGTATTTCCAGGATCGCCACTGGCGCGAAAAGGTCCTAAGTGGATTATGGCGGCAGAGTTGACCGAAACCTCACGCCTGTTTGCCCGTTGTTGTGCCAAAATCCAGCCTGAATGGATAGAACCCATGGCGCAGCATCTGGTGAAGCACAACTACTTTGAGCCTCATTTTGAGGCGAAACAGGGCAGTGTGGTCGCGCTGGAAAATCAGGTTTTGTATGGATTAACCATCGTTAATCGTCGTCGAGTGCAATATGGGCCTGTCAATGCGGTTGAAGCCAGAGAGATTTTTATTCGCAGTGCGCTCGCAGATGGCGAACTGCGTACCAATGAAGCGTTTTTTGTTAACAATCGCAAGCTGGTAGAAGATATTGAGGCGCTAGAACATAAGTCGCGTCGCCGCGATATCTTAGTTGATGAACAAGCGCTGGTGGATTTTTATGAGCCGCGGATCCCCGAGGGGATCTACAACGCGCCTAAGTTATTAAAGTGGTGGAAGCAGGCTAAACGTAAGCAACCTGATTTGCTTGATTTCAAACGCGAAAGCCTAATGCAGCGCGGCGATGAGCATATCTCTGCGCTGGACTTTCCCGACAACTGGCATCAAGGCAATTTAGTGTTGCCCATAAGCTATCACTTTGAACCCGGTAGCGAAGATGATGGCGTGTCGGTACATTTGCCGGTGGCATTATTAAATCAGGTTGATAACCAGGGATTTGATTGGCTGGTACCTGGGTTACGCGAAGAAAAGTGCGTGGCGCTAATTAAATCTTTGCCAAAAACCTTAAGGCGTAACTTTGTCCCCGCGCCAGACTACGCGAAAGCCTGTCTACAGGCGATGAACGATCAAAGTGTGCCAATGCTTGAGGCGATGTGCAAGCAGTTGCTGCGTATGAGCGGCGTGCGGGTACAAGCTGAAGATTTTGATGTGGCGCAATTGACGCAACATCTTAAAATCAACTTCAAAGTGGAGAATGATAAAGGCAAACTGGCGGCGCAATCGCGAGATTTAGACAGCCTTAAAGATTCGCTACAAGGGCAGGTGACTCAGGCAATACGTAAGGTCGCCAAAAGCGGTATCGAGCAAGAAGATATTATAGAGTGGAGCTTTGGTGAGTTACCTAAGCAATATGAGCAGCGCAAAGGGAATTTTGAAGTCAAAGCCTATCCGGCGTTGGTGGATAATAATACTAGCGTGTCGATCAAGCTGTTTGACGACCATAATGAAGCCGACCGAGTCCATCGTGCCGGTTTACAACGCTTGTTATTGCTAAACATTCCCTCTCCGGTTAAGCACTTGCAGCAATCGTTGCCCAATAAAGCCAAACTGGCGATGTATTTCAATCCATTCGGCCAAATTAACATCCTGATTGATGATATCTTGTCCGCGGCGGTGCAGCAGTTACTCGATGAAAAACAGCTAGATGTGCGCAACGAGCAACAGTTTGTTGCTGCAAAAGATTGGGTACGTCAGGAGCTTAATCCTACCGCGGCCAAGATTGCGTTAAAAGTAGAAGCAATTTTGACTCTATATCAAAAGGTTAAAAAACGCCTTAAAGGCAAAATTAGTCTCGATATTGCCTTTGCGATGAGTGATATTCAAACTCAGCTTGATAACTTGGTATTTAAGGGCTTTGTTGAGGCCTGTGGTTGGCAGCGGCTTGATGATCTAAGTCGTTACCTTAAAGCGATTGATACTCGCCTAGACAAGCTGCCTATCGATCCAAATCGTGACCGGTTACACATGCACAGTATCAGTAACGTACAAACTTTACTTGATAACCAACTCGCTAAAATTCCGCGTACTGCCACAGTGCCTGATGCGTTGTTAGAAGCCCGTTGGATGATAGAAGAGTATCGGGTATCGTGTTTTGCGCAAGTGTTGGGCACCGCTTATCCGATTTCTGAGAAACGCATTATCAACCGCATTAACGAAGTCTAAGTCGTAACTCTAGTCTCTCGCGTACCTCCTTTTGGGAGGTACGCAAAAATCTCTCTCTACCTCTAAGGGTATATTTTCCCTCTATTCACTTGTCTGTTGTCCGAAAAACCACCTATATTGGTTAATAAATTAGTACATTATGAATAGCTAAATAATTAATCTTGTTTAGTTCTTAATCGGAATACACACCTTAAATGGGTGATCTAGCTAATAATCATCTGAAAAGCATGATCTGGATCAACCGAGTATTAGGATTACCGATTTTGAGGTATACATAATGTTAACAAACCATTGATATCATATTGTCACAGGATAAGTCTTAGCGAATTGCTTGATTTATAAGCGCTAAGACTCTCACAGAATTTACCAAGAAAACATTGAAACAATTGCTCGACTCGCTGGAGGATGCATGAGTTCAACATCAAACGAAGAGAAAAGTCTGGAGTTAAAAATATTTATATTTTTAACGGTTTTTCTTGCGCCACTGCTGTCGGCACTACTGGTTTCGGCCTTGGGATTTGCAATTTGGTTTAGCCAAATCCTAACTGGACCACCTGGTGTCGGATAACAAAGATAATTAATTAAAAAATTAATAATTAGAGTAAATACATAATGAGCAATGAACTTCACGTAACCAGTCTTGTGGTGCAAGTCCAACCTGAGCAGATGGCTGAGGTAAGACAAACCATCATGAAAATGGAAAAAGCCGATTTATCCGTGAACAACGAAGTCAAATTGGTAGTGGTGCTCGAAGGCAGCAGTCAAAAAGAGTTAATGGATGGGATTGAAACCATTAATCGCTTACCTGGCGTGCTTTCAGCAGCAATGGTTTATCACCAAAGTGAAGTGCTTGAAGAGGGTGAAATATGAAGATGAACAGACGTGAGTTTATGAAGGCCAATGCAGCAATGACCGCTGCATCGGTGGCGGGCTTAGCGCTTCCTGCGACAGCAAGCAACCTAATCACAAGCTCTGAAGAAACAAAACTTGAGTGGAACAAAGCGCCTTGTCGTTTTTGCGGTACCGGTTGTTCAGTGATTGTGGCCACTCGCGATGGTAAAGTTGTCGCGACTCACGGTGATGCCGAAAGTGAGGTCAATAAAGGCCTTAACTGTATTAAAGGCTACTTCCTATCAAAAATTATGTACGGTAAAGACCGTCTACAAACCCCCATGCTACGTATGACCGATGGTAAATACGACAAGCACGGCGAATTTACTCCAATCACATGGGATCAAGCATTTGATACCATGGCTGATAAGTTTAAGAAAACCATTAAAGCTAAAGGTCCAACGGCCATTGGTATGTTTGGTTCAGGCCAATGGACTGTGTGGGAAGGCTATGCTGCTTCAAAATTAATGAAAGCAGGTTTTGGCTCAAACAACATTGACCCTAACGCGCGTCACTGTATGGCGTCTGCAGTGGGTGGCTTCATGCGTACCTTTGGTATTGATGAGCCCATGGGCTGTTACGACGATATGGAAGCGGCAGATGCGTTCGTATTGTGGGGCTCGAACATGGCTGAGATGCATCCGATTCTTTGGACCCGTGTCACCGACCGTCGTTTAAGTGCACCGCATGTTAAAGTTAACGTGCTATCGACCTTTGAACATCGCTCATTTGACCTTGCCGACTCCGGTATGGTGTTTACGCCAAACACTGACTTGGCCATTCTCAATTACATCGCTAACTACATTATTGCTAACGATAAAGTGAATTGGGACTTTGTAAATAAACACGTTAATTTCCGCCGCGGCGAGACCGATATTGGTTATGGTTTACGTCCAACGCATCCATTGCAGAAGAAAGCTAAGCACGTTGATACTGCGGGCAAATCATACCCAATGGAGTTTGAAGAGTTTAAGAAATTTGTTGCCGATTACGATGTTGAATCGGTGAGTAAATTATCCGGTGTACCAGAAGATAAACTGATTGCACTAGCGGAAACTTACGCCAACCCTGACACCAAAGTGACTTCATTCTGGACTATGGGTGTTAACCAGCATACCCGTGGTGTTTGGTGTAACAACCTGATTTATAACATTCACTTGCTTACCGGTAAGATCTCAACTCCGGGCAACAGTCCGTTTTCACTGACGGGCCAACCCTCAGCGTGTGGTACTGCACGTGAAGTTGGTACCTTCTCGCACCGTTTACCTGCGGACATGGTGGTAGCGAATCCTAAGCACAGAAAGATCGCCCAAGATATCTGGCGTATTCCTGAAGGCATCATCCCACCAAAACCCGGCTACCACGCGGTAGAGCAAAACCGCCGATTGAAAGATGGTGATATCAATGCCTATTGGGTGCAAGTAAACAACAACATGCAAGCTGCACCTAACATGAATGAAGAGGGCTTACCGGGTTACCGTAACCCAGACAACTTCATTGTGGTATCTGATGCCTATCCAACGGTAACGACGCAAGCTGCTGACTTGATCTTACCGACAGCGATGTGGGTAGAAAAAGAAGGGGCTTACGGTAACGCTGAACGTCGTACTCAGTTCTGGCATCAAATGGTGAAAGCACCGGGCGAGTCTAAGTCTGACTTATGGCAGTTAATGGAGTTCTCTAAGCGTTTCACAACTGACGAAGTATGGCCAAAAGATGTATTGGCGGCTAATCCGCAATACAAGGGTAAAACCTTGTTTGAAGTGTTGTACGAAAATGGCAACGTCAATAAGTTCCCACTAGAACAAGCCGACCCTAAATACCTCAATGACGAAGCTAAGCACTTTGGTTTCTACATTCAAAAAGGTCTGTTTGAAGAGTACGCCCAGTTTGGTCGCGGACACGGTCATGACTTAGCTGACTTTGACACTTACCACGAAGTACATGGTCTGCGCTGGCCTGTGGTTGACGGTAAAGAAACCAAATGGCGTTACAGAGAAGGTGCAGATCCGTATGTGAAACCAGGTAAAGGTTTCGAGTTTTATGGTAAGTCAGATGGCCGCGCGATTATTTTTGCACTGCCATATGAAGCGCCGCCCGAGTCGCCAGATGAAGAATACGATATGTGGCTATCGACTGGTCGCGTATTGGAACACTGGCATTCAGGTTCTATGACCCAGCGCGTACCAGAACTATATAAAGCTTTCCCTGATGCAGTGTGCTTCATGCATCCAGAAGATGCCAAGAAACGTGGCCTGCGCCGCGGTGATGAAGTGAAAGTGATTTCAAGACGGGGTGAGATCAAAACCCGTATTGAAACCCGCGGTCGTAACAAGCCGCCAGTTGGCTTGGTCTTTGTGCCTTGGTTTGACGCCAGTCAGTTAATTAACAAAGTGACCTTGGATGCAACGGATCCACTGTCTAAACAGACTGACTTTAAGAAGTGCGCCATCAAAGTGGTTAAGGCATAAGGGGAATGACTATGAATATCGCTAAGCTAGTTTCACTGACTGCTGTGATTGGTTTAAGCCTAACTACAGCCTTTATCGCCCAAGCGGAAAGTGTTTCTGATGAAAAGATCGCTACTTTAAGGCTGGCTCCGTTAGATGTTGAACCTACGCCACCTGTGATGCAAAAAGTGCTCAATACTGACATCAAGCAGGTACGTAACTATCCTATGCAGCCACCGGTTATCCCGCATAAGATTGATGGGTATCAGGTAGATTTAAAGGTTAACAAGTGTATGTCGTGCCATGCGCGTAAGCGTACAGGAGAGTCTCAAGCGCCTATGGTGAGTGTGACTCACTACATGGACAGAGAAAATAACTTCCTGGCGGATCTGTCACCACGTCGTTACTTCTGTACCCAATGCCATGTACCGCAATTGGATGCGAAAGAGTTAGTGGGTAACGATTTTGTCGACATTGACCACTTAATTAAAGTGAAAGCCAAGCAGCACTAGGAGTTAACCTATGTTAGATAAGTTAAAAAAGATCTGGCAGGTCCTAAGAAAGCCCAGTGTGCATTACAGTTTAGGCTTTCTGACGTTAGGTGGGTTTGTGGCAGGGGTTATTTTCTGGGGTGGATTTAACACCGCCTTAGAAGTGACTAACCAAGAAGCCTTCTGTATTGGTTGCCATGAAATGGAAAATAATGTGTATGAAGAGTTGAAAACAACGATTCACTTTACTAACCGCAGTGGTGTCCGTGCAACTTGCCCAGACTGTCACGTTCCACACAATTGGACTGATAAGATTGCACGTAAGATGCAGGCATCAAAAGAGGTGTGGGGTAAAGTCTTTGGTACCATTAACACCAGAGAGAAGTTTGAAGCTAAGCGCCGTGAACTGGCTGAGCATGAGTGGGATAGGCTCAAAGCCAACGACTCACTAGAGTGCCGCAACTGCCACAACTTCGACTACATGGACTTTACTCGTCAATCGACTCGCGCAGCGAAGATGCATTCAACTTCATTGGCGAGCGGTGAAAAGACCTGTATTGATTGCCACAAAGGTATTGCTCACCAATTACCTGACATGGCAGGAGTCGAAGGCTTCTAAGCCCAAACGCTCAACCACTATCTCCAAACCCGCGCCGATGCTCTCCACATCGGCGCTTTTTATTACCTGATCCCAGTGCGATTCCTCTCAACTTGTACCTTAGTCTAATGGGCTGTTTAACTGAATATTTGCTTGAGTCACAGCGAGATAAACCAGCCGCTTGTGTTTTATACCAATCAGTATAAGAATTTGATCTACTCAGCGCGCTTTTGGCAAACTAATTCAAGGCGAATAACTGAAACAATGGTTGCTCCCTTGTGAGGTTATTCAACGCAGAAGTAGGCAGCCTAAAACGCGCCAGAATGGCGAGTTTTAGCGATTCTGATGCTGTGTTAACAAGCTTAACCGTAGAGCAACTATGCTCTTCACTCGTTGCCTTGCCTCAGAACCGCTAAACTCTCGCTGAGTGACTAAATGTTTATACTGATTGGTATTAGTAGCGTGTTTTTGCTGCTGGTCAAAAAAACACCTTGTAGGTAAACATTAGTGCTGGCGTAAGCCGTTGTTTTATACCATAGTTAGCTAATGCTCTATATTTGTGTTGCCATGTTCGAGGGAGCGAATTGCAGACAAGAAAACTCAGTAAGTACCTGCTTGCTATCTTAGGCTATTTCAGTATGTATTCGACTTGCTATAGCGATATTGCAAGTGCGCAGTGGTGGCTGAAAAATGAACTGACACCGTCAACCCTATCTTATCCGCAACAACTTGAAGAAATGCAATGGTTTATCGATGCTGCTAAACCCTATCAGGGGCTGCAAATTCGTGTGGTATCTGAACGCATTGCGACCCATCAATATGAAGCTACCGTATTAGCTAAAGCGTTTTATGAGATAACAGGCATTCATGTGGTGCACGAGCTAACCGGTGAAGATGATGTGATTAAGAAACTGTCTGCGCAAATTATGACAGGACAAAACCTTTATGATGCTTACGTAAATGACAGTGATTTAATTGGTACTCATTTTCGCTCAGGTAATGTGGTGGCGTTATCTGATTTTATTCAGAACCAAGGCAAATCAGTTACCTTACCTAGCTTAGATTTAGCCGACTTTATTGGCTTACAGTTTACCACCGCGCCGGATGGCAAATTATACCAATTACCCGATCAACAATTTGCCAATCTATACTGGTATCGCCATGACTGGTTTAGCAATGTACAGTTTCGCACTGAGTTCAAGCGCCTTTATGGCTATGAACTGGGCGTACCGCAAAACTGGCAAGCCTACGAAGATATTGCCGAGTTTTTTTCGGTCCATGTTCGCCGCATAGACGGTCGTAAAGTCTATGGTCATATGGACTATGCTAAAACGGATCCGTCTCTGGGCTGGCGCATGTCTGATGCGTGGTTGTCGATGGCGGGTGTGGGTGACAAAGGCTTGCCCAACGGGCTGCCAGTAGATGAGTGGGGCATTAGAGTAGAGCAGTGTAAACCTGTAGGTGCCAGTGTCAGTCGTGGTGGGGCGCTTAATGGGCCTGCTGCCGTATATGCAATAGATAAATACGTTGATTGGCTTAATCGGTTTGCACCGACTGAATCGAAGCAGCTGAATTTTACCCAAGCAGGAGAGTGGCCGGGTAAAGGCGTGATTGCCCAGCAAATCTTTTGGTATACCGCGTTTGTGGCGGACTTAAGCCAGCCAGGCTTACCGGTAGTGAATAGTGACGGCACGCCGAAGTGGCGAGTGGCTCCTTCACCTGTGGGAAAATATTGGCAGAGCGGCATGAAATCGGGTTATCAAGACACGGGCGCATGGACATTACTTAACAACACCCCGATAGATCGGCAAAAAGCCGCTTGGTTGTATGCCCAATTTGTGGTGTCTAAAACGGTCTCTTTAAAGAAAACCTTGGTAGGCCTAACGCCAATCCGCCGCTCAGATATCGACTCTGAGGCTATGACTCAGCAAGCGCCTTATTTGGGAGGCTTGGTTGAATTCTACCGCAGCCGTGGCCGTGACGTTTGGACACCCACGGGCACCAATGTGCCAGACTATCCTCATTTAGCCAATTATTGGTGGCGGCATATTTCGCAAATTGTTGAAGGCAAAATTACCACTCAACATGGGCTCGATGCATTTGCCGCTGATGTCGACAAGCACCTGCTTGCGTTAAGCCAGCACCCTCATCCCTGTAGTCCCAAATTAAACCCAGAAAAATCTGCGGATTATTGGTTAGCACAACCTGGAGCACCCAAAAATAAAATAACCAGTGCAGAGAAAGGTCGCACTTTACCTTATCAAGAGGCCATCAATGTTTGGCGTTAACCGCCATTGGGCGACGCGGCTTATCGCGGCCTGTGGCTTGCTGAGCTGTTTTGCAGTGCATGGGGCAGATATAGAGCTTTACACCTACGAAGTAGCACCTTTTGCAGTGTATGAAAATGGTAAGCCCAGTGGTTTGCTGATTGAGGTATTAGATGAGCTATTTAAACGCAGTGACTTAAGTTATCAAATACAGTTTGTGCCGTTAAAACGGGCGATGATCACTGTGCAGCGCCAAGCGCATAAATGTGTATTACCCGTTGCTCGTAGTCAGGAGCGAGAGGTGCAATTTCAATGGATAAGTCCGGTATTAATCACCCGATTTGGCTTATATAGCAAACCCGAGCAATCGTTTCCGCTGACAACGTTAATTGATGCTAAGCCCTATCGAATTGGCAGCTTTTTGGGCAGTGGTATTGGTGAGTATTTAGCTAACCTAGGCTTTACCGTTGAGTTAAGTAGTACCACCCAGCAAAATTTTGCCAAGTTAAATCGCGACCGTATCGATTTATGGGCCGCAGAATTAATTAGTGCCAAACATATCGCCCAGGCCAACGGCGTGTCGCTGGAGCCACAATTGGTGTTTTACACCGCGTTAGGGGCAATGGCCTGCAATCAAAATATGCCACAAGCGCAGATCCAGTTATTACAAACCCAGCTTAATATGATGTATCAGGACGGCTTTATGGGTAGGCTTTATCACAGTTACGGTGTTGATATTTAGACTCGTTTTAATCGGTTTATATAATGCAGAAATATAAAAGGCAGCCATAGAGCTGCCTTTTTTTGTGCCGTGTTATTGCTGGTTATCTGCTATTGGGCGCTAGCGGCCTGAGGTTGTATTTTAAATACCCCACGACCATCAATACCAATATAAAGATAGCCGTCTTGGCCTTGATGTAAGCTACGTACGCGGCCAAGGTTTTGCATTAAATCTTGTTGCGAGGCGATGTTATCACCATCAAGGCTAACACTAATTAGCTTGGCAAATTTTAATGAACCTATAAGCAGCTGATTGGCGAGCTCGGGATAGCGCTCACTGGTGACAAATACCATTGCCGATGGCGCAATGGATGGCACCCAGTAGGTAATTGGCTGCGCCATGCCATCTTTTTCGGTTAAATCAGTGAAGCTCGTACCGCTGTAGTTAACTCCATAGCTGATCACTGGCCAGCCGTAGTTAGTGCCTTTTTTGATGATGTTAAGCTCATCGCCGCCTTTAGGGCCGTGTTCATGGGCCCAAATGGCTTGGGTATGGGGGTTAAGCGCCATGCCCTGTGGGTTACGATGGCCGTAACTGTAGATGGCAGTTTTGGCGCCTTTGGTATCAACAAACGGATTGTCTGCCGGTACCGTGCCGTCATCGTTTAGGCGATAAATTTTGCCCGAGTCGCGACTAATATCTTGCGGGTTCACATCACGCTGGCCACGATCACCAATTGAAAAATACAGGTAGCCTTGTTTATCAAACGCAATACGGCTGCCATAGTGCACCGCACCGCTGGCATAAGCGTCTGCCATATAGAGAATTTGAGTTTGGCTTAAGCTTAACGCATCACCTTGCTGCTTAAGCTTCGCGCGCATTATCGCGGTGTTAGATGCATCTTCAGTACCTGCACTGTAGCTGATATATACCCAGCCATTTTGCGCATATTGAGGATGCAATACTACATCAAGTAATCCACCTTGACGCTGAACCACAATATTAGGCAAGCCGCTTACTGAAGTTGATTTTCCTTTAGCATCGACGTGATATAGCGCGCCTTGGCGATCGGTGATCAGTAGGGCGTTATCCGGTAACTGTGTGATCCCCCAAGGAATGGTGATCTGCTCGTTAATCGGTTCAAGTTCATAGTTGGCTGCATGAAGCGGCAGACTTAATGCTAAATAAGTGACAGCACTAATAAGCACTCTAAACATGATGGTAATTCCTTTAATTATAGTGTGGCAGCAAGGGTAAACATAAACAGTCTTTCTGGCCCAGGCTCGTAATAACGACCGCCAAAGGCGTTGATTCTTATATTGTCATCATAGTATTGATTAAACAGGTTGTTGACCGTTAATGATAAAGATACTGACAGCGGCGCTAGTTCAAACGCTTGGCTAATTCCCGCATTGGTCAGCCAATAGCTCGGCGCTGACTCGGTATTACTGTTGTTGGTGTACCGTTGTCCAACATAAAGCAGTTCAAGGTTGAATGAAAGGTCGTTATCATTTTGATACACCAACTGACTTGCACCTTTATGGCGAGCGACGCCGGGTTGAGTTTTACCACTGTAATCTCCTTGTGGCGTATCAAATTGATCGTAACTAAAGTCAGAAAAACTGTACTGATTAAGCCAGGAAAAATCACCGCCTAGCCCATGCTCAGTGCTAACCTCTACGCCTTGGCGAGTCGCAGCGCCGGCATTGCGGTAGTAGGTGATCTCGTCATTGCTGTCGGTATTAAAGTAAGGGGTGATGGCATCGGTGATATCAATATAAAACAAGGCGATGTCATAGTTATGTTCCTCAAACAAGCTGCCTCTTAACCCAAGCTCGTAGTTAACCGCAGTCTCTGCCTCTAAATCAGGGTTAAAGCCACCGGCGAGGGAGCTGATACCAACGTTGGGGTTGGCTAGCTCTGTTGTGGTCGGAATTTGAAACGACTGACTCACCGTTGCGTACGCTACTGTTGATGCGTCTATTTGGTAACTGCTACCAATATTGGCGCTGCTGTTATCCCAATTGCGGTGCCCAGATTGGTCGCCATCTTGCAAATACTGATCGTTAACTTCAACTCGATTATGCTCATACCGTAAGCCTAAATCGATAAGCCAGTTTTGACTGGGCTGAGCGGATATTTGTGCATACAAGGCACTAGAGTCGATAAGTTCTTGTTGCGCGAGTGCTAAGTTGCCGCGCACGCCACCTTCAAGGTTATCAAATCGTCGACGCTCATCGTCTTGGTACTGTATATTTGCCCCCAACAACACTTGGCTGTTGTAGTGGCTCAGCCAGTTGGTGGTGGCATATTGCACATTAGCGCCGTAAAACTGCCGTGCTAGTTCAACTTGGCCACCAGACTCAAACGGCAGGCGGTTATCAAAGTCTTTATCAAAATAGTAAAACTGGCCATTTAACTGGCTACTGTCGGCAAACTGATACCGACTAGCGAGGGTATGCTTTTGCTGTTTAACAGATTCACCTGCTTGATAGATGACATTACGATCTCGCGCCGCTTCTGGGGTGGCCTCCGCTTGTTCGCGGGTTAAGCCGCCAGCATCTTGTGCAGTTGGGCTGTCGATGTACTGACTGTTAAAACGCAGTAACCATTGCGGCATCACTTGCCAATCAAGGTGGCCATTTATCGCGCTTTTTTCATACTCGCTATGTTCTCGATAGCCTTGCTTGTGAGTTTGACTTGCACTCACGCCAACATTAACCGTGTCAAAATGCTTATTGGCGTATAAGTAGGCTTGTTCGGTATCAAAGGAGCCCTTGGTTAGCTTAAGCGCGACTTTATCGGCATCAGGCACCTTAGTGTGGATTTTTATCACACCGCCAGCACTGTTGCCATAAAGTGCCGATTGTGGGCCTCGGAGTACTTCGATGCTGCTGAGGTTTTGTAGTTCAAGTCCATCTAATTGGCTTTGACCATCGGGTAGGGTGTGGGGCACATCATCAACCAATATCTGAATACCACGAATACCAAAGCTGGATTGAGCGCCGAAGCCTCGAATAGAAATCCGCTCATCTTGGGAAAAGTTTTGACTGGCTTGTACATACACACTGGGAAGCTTATTGAGGTATTCGCTTAAGGTGAGTGGCGCAGCTATCAAGTTGAGCTGGGCTTCATCGAGATAGCTATAGGCCTTTGGTTGCTGATTTGCGCTATAAGGCAAGGCCTCACCAAAAACGCTAATGCGCTCATCGATTTGCGCTTGTGTGGCAGAGGTATCAGCCAGCGCCGTAATAGGCAATAACGCCATGAACATACCGAAGCTACGCTGCGGACGATAATTTACTGATGATAGCCATCTCAACACAAGATTAACCCATTGGTAACATATTAATGGCTTAGCATTATGCCGAGCTGAAAGTTAAGTTCAATGGCTAATACTGTAACAGCTTATGTAATGGTGATAACGGAGAGAATTGGCAGAGCGTACTAAACGTATAAACAGCTGCAAACGGATCACTTATCGTGTTGTTATGTCAGAAATGAGCGTGATATTAGCACAATAATAGGCCATCAGGGCATTGGCATGCCCTGATAATTTAGTGTGCGCTTATTTCGATTTTATACCCGCTTGAATCGCTTGGTCGAGGTAGTTGGCAAAACTGTCACCGTGGTTGGCCAACATCTTTGGAAACATGGAAATAGGCGTTAGCCCTGGGAAGGTATTAATTTCATTTAGCAAAATTTCGCCTTCGTCAGTTAAGAAAAAATCAATGCGGGACAAATGCCGCAGTTTCATGCCTTCAAAAACTTTGATCGCATATTCACGAATACTCTCGCTAACGTGCTGTGGCACATCGGCTACCACCTCTGTGGTGGCCTGACTGTTAGCGGCATACTTTTCATCAAAGGTGTAAAAGTTATTTGATGAGCAAATGACCTCGCCAGGCACGGTCGCTACGGTTTTACCATCAAGCTGGTAAACGGCCACCTCTAACTCACGAGCGCGGATGGTTTTCTCCACCACCACATAGGGTGAATACTGAAACGCTTGGCGCAAGGTATCTGCGACTTGCTCCGCACTGTCAACTCGGTAACAACCTACCGATGAGCCTTGTGAGGCCGCTTTTACAAATACCGACCCCCACTCAGCTAATGCCTGTTGGGTGGTATCTATGGCGCTCTGATTAAGTTCACTTAAAAAGCGATAAGGGGTGTTAGGAATGCCTAAGGCGCTAAACCACATCTTGGCGGTAATTTTATTAAAACAGTTACGTGAGCTTTCAGAGTCACAGCCAAAGTAGGGCAGGTTAATCAATTCAAAAAATGATTGAATATCGCCGGTTTCACCCGGGTAACCATGAATACAAGGAATGGCATAATCTACCGGCCAGTTTTCCCGTTTAGCATGGGTATAGCGAACTTCGCGGCTACTAGTGATCTCGCAGCGTTCACCGTTTTCGGTGTGATACTGACCCTGTGCATTTAACTCAACTTTGAGTACGTTAACATGCGGTAAAGTCTGTAATGTCGACTCGAAATATTTGGCTGACATCAGCGAAATATCATGTTCATCGGCGCCACCACCACATATCAATAGCAGATTGGTTTGGATCATTATTACTCCATCTTTAGGGTCAATAGGCTAGCGTGTTAACTATGCCTTACCGATAAGATTATGCAACCGCATAATGGTGAGATTATGACGAGATAAGGGTTAACTGCAGATTTTATCTCCAGTGCTAAGGGCTTGGGGCTAAGGGCTCGTAGCTGTTAGTAGGAAACGGCTGTGGTTTAGTGCTGGTATAAAAATCAAAGGTGCTTGTTCAGTTTTGCGGCAGGTATAAAAGTTAAAACTAAAGGAGTTAGGGAATTAGTCACTTTACATCAATAGGTTACATTGATATGTTGAGCGTAAATTAACATTAAAGCAGGGATTTATCCGAGGCGCAGGATAATAAGCTGCTAAATTACGAAGGAGTAGAGTGAATACTGGAAATGCGGTTATGACATGGGTAGAGATAGTGAGATATGAAGAATTGTCAGAGCAAATCCAGCAAGATTACCCAGTTTATGGTGATTACTATCATTTGTTTGAGGATATTGCTCGAGTTAAAAAACTTAGCAGCAGAGTTTTAGGTATTAGCGGGATTTTGCCTGTTAAGAACCCTAGGGCGGTTACTAAAATGAACTTTATAAGTGTAAGCAGTAATAAGACAAAGTACGCAGCCCTTAAAGAAGTTCAATCGGTTTTTGGTACGTTTTATCTCGAGTCTGGAGTTTTTCCTAATATTCAAGTTTTACCCAAGGAGTTTTTGGTACACCCTAAAAACTTTGCTCCAAATGTTTATCGTAGGCTGCGTGAAAGAGGAACTTTGCTTTATGGCTCTAAAAGATAGATATCAGCAGATAGCTAAACGTTCACTCACCGCAGCGAATGACACACGAAAAAGGCAAGAGAAGTCTGGTTTTCACTCATATCATGCATTCGAATCAATTGGTTGTGCATTGATCGAACATGTTAGGGGTTGGTAAGCCCCTAGTTATCTAGACACTTTCTAGTTTCTCAAAATACTGCTTTTCGAACTTCATTGGTGACAGTCCGTTATTACTACCATGATGGCGCACTGGATTATAGAAATATTCGATATAGTTAAATATTTCTGAGCGTGCTTCATCTCTGGTTTTGTAGACTTTTCGCTTAACTCTATCCTTCTTTAGGAGTGAGAAAAAACTCTCTGCAACAGCGTTATCATGGCAGTTCCCTCTGCGGCTCATACTTGCTTCAAGGTTGTGTTCTTTAAGAAAACTACGCCAATCTGAACAGGTATATTGCACACCTTGATCGGAATGTATTAGCACTTTTTCGGTCGGAGAC
>NZ_JAEH01000046.1 GCF_000518805.1 Shewanella waksmanii ATCC BAA-643 | reverse complement strand
GTACTGCTCATCTGAATACCAAGCGGCACTAGCCGCCTATGGAATGACCCCATCAATGACAGATGGATATGACTGCTACCAAAATGCACAAGCAGAGCGTGTGAATGGTATTTTGAAGCAAGAGTTTTTGCTTAGTCGCTGCAGAACGATGAAAGAGCTTGGCGTTTTAATCAAGGAATCGATAGAGATTTATAATCAATTACGGCCGCACCTTAGTTTAGGAATGAAAACCCCAAATGAGGTGCATGAAAAAGCCAGTTGGGAATACCAACTGGCTTAATAAAAACCGTCAACCTATTTTAGGACTAGACATGCCACATATTGATTAAAAGTCATGGGGTCAGTTTTAGTATTTGTATATGTTGAGTGATCAATACCTATAACAGCTAACTAATTATAAATTCTAGCAGCTTGTGTACGAGTACTCTCCCTCAAGCGGCGTGTGAATACTAATTCGTTAAGTCGCCTTTGACCGCTATCTGCTTCGCTTTTCCAGACTAATTCCGTTAAAATCAGCCGATAAAATAATCCCTATATTATTGGGGTTCTCGTATATGTTAATTAGCACCAGCTCAAGGATATCTCCATGGCATTGAATGTAGTGATTTTGGCCGCAGGTAAAGGAACCCGCATGCGTTCAGATCTTCCCAAAGTATTGCACCCTATTGCCCACAAGAGCATGGTGCAACATGTTATCGATACTGCGCATCAAGTCGGAAGCGATGCCATTCAATTAGTATACGGATATGGTGCCGAGCAGTTAAAGGCAAGATTAGGCGAACAGCAACTCAATTGGGTACTACAAGCCGAACAATTAGGTACAGGTCATGCTGTTGCACAGGCCAATGATAATATCGCTGACGATGATACGGTATTGATCCTTTATGGTGATGTACCACTTATTCAAGCTGCTACGCTTGAATCTTTGTTAGCAGCTCGCGAAGCCAATGGCTTGGCAATTCTTACGGTAAACTTACCTAATCCGACAGGTTACGGCCGTATAGTGCGTGAGCAAGGTAGTGTAGTGGGTATTATTGAGCAAAAAGATGCCACCCCTGAGCAACTTGCGATTAGCGAGATCAATACCGGTATTATGGCGGCGCCGGGTAAGCAACTTAAAAACTGGCTAGGACAACTATCATCTGATAATGCTCAAGGCGAATACTATTTAACAGACATCGTAGCCATGGCTCACAAAGATGGAGTTGCAATTACCACTGCTCAGCCGCAGTCAGCGGTTGAAGTTGAAGGAGCCAATAACCGGGTACAATTGGCACAACTTGAGCGAGCTTATCAAGCACGGGCAGCAGAGCAGCTTATGCTAGACGGCGCGAATCTAAGGGACCCTGCTCGTATTGATATTCGCGGCGATGTCAGTGTCGGTATGGACGTTATGATTGATGTAAACGTGGTTATCGAAGGCACTGTGACTATCGGTAATAACGTAACTATTGGTGCAGGCGCGATTTTGATTGATTGCGATATTGCAGACAATGCAGTTATTAAGCCCTATTCGATCATCGAAAGCGCAAAAGTGGGCGTTGATGCCAGTGCAGGCCCGTTTGCGCGTTTACGCCCTGGTGCCGAGCTAAAACAAGATGCCCATATTGGTAATTTCGTTGAGATGAAAAAGGCAGTGTTAGGAGAAGGTTCTAAAGCAGGCCATTTAGCTTATATTGGTGATGCGCAAGTGGGTGCCGGTGTGAACATTGGTGCAGGAACGATTACTTGTAACTATGATGGCGCTAATAAACACCTTACGGTCATTGAAGATAATGTATTTGTCGGCAGTGATACTCAACTTGTCGCACCAGTGACTATTGGTAAAGGGGCGACTTTAGGCGCTGGCTCAACCATCACTAAAGATGTTGGCCAAGATGAGTTAGTGATCACCCGTACTAAACAGCGTCATATTAGCGGCTGGCCTCGCCCAGTAAAAAACAAGATATAAAGCTTATTTTATCGGTAAAATTCAACAAAGCGATGTGACTACACATCGCTTTTTTTGTTTGTTGTGTATCCGTTGCAAAGTGTTAGTTCGATGCGGTTTTATTCGTACAATTTAGTTTTTATTTAGTAAATTAGTAGTAGATCACACCAGTTTGTAAATTTCCGTAAAGAAACTTAAATAAAAACAATTCTCATTTATATTGCTGCCAACTTAGATTGTTTCAGATCATTTTGGGGTTGTATATGTCATTTAAATATTCGGCAATTGGTCTTGCCGTTGTTTCAGCAATTGCAAGTTTTTCAGCTGTCGCAGAAGATCAACAAAGTTCTATTAAAGAAACCAATATTGAGCGTATTACCGTTACTGGACGTACCTTTAACGATTATAAAGTGGGTAGTTCATCGGGTGCGATGCGTGGCGATATTGATTTAATGGATACACCTCAATCTGTCGCAGTCATTCCAGATTTTGTTACCGACGAGCAATTAGCCACTAACCTTTCTGAAGTACTAGTTAACGACTCTAGTGTGACCAGTGGTAGTGAAAAGTGGAACCGTCAAGTATTTAACATTCGTGGTTTTGAGCTTTCATCTGGTTCAGGCTATTTAATTAATGGCCAGCAACAGTGGTCTCACTATGTACAGCCGACTGAAACGCTGCAACAAGTAGAAGTGCTAAAAGGCCCATCAAGCATGCTTTATGGTCAATCAGGTCCTGGTGGCTTGATCAACATGGTGACCAAAAAGCCAACTTACGAAAATATGTTTGAGTTAGGTTTTGATACAGATGAATACGGCTCAACACGTTTTCAACTTGATGCGGGTGGCGCATTAAATGAATCGGAAACGATTCGTTATCGTACCGTATTAGTTAAACAAGATGATCAATATTGGCGTGAATATCAAGATGGTAGCAACCAAGAGCGTGACCGTTGGTTAGGCTATTTAAATCTTGAGTTTGATATTACTGATGATTTGATGTTGTCACTTAAGTATGACCACACCCAAGATAAAACCGGTATCGACCGCGGTGGATGGTTAGACAGCGATGGTGAGCTTATTGGTGGTAAAGATATCATTTGGGATCAGCCATGGGCCTTCACTGATAATACCATTACTAATATGGGCGCAGAGCTAACTTATCACCTATCGGATGATTGGAAAGTAAAAGCGGGCTATAACGATCAGCAGTTTAATCGTCAGCGTCTAGATTCATCGCCATCTTATACAGAAGATGCGATGGAAAATGGCTACTATATTAGCCCGTTTGATCGCTACGATGATTGGCAACATAAAACGGGTTTTGTTGACTTTACGGGTACCTTTAGCACTGGCAGTTTAGACCATCAGTTACTTATTGGCGCCAACATGCTTGATTACTACTATGGCCAGCTGCGTGAAAAAGGTGAAAAGCAATTGGTTATGCCAGGTCAGCCTGTGCCTAAACCCGATGTTGATTACCATAATGACGACACTAAGTATGAAAGTGATTACAAGCACTATGGTTTCTACATTCAAGATTTGATCACCATCAATGATAGCTGGCAAGTACTTGCTGGTGTTCGTTATGACGAGCAAAAAAAAGATGGCGAAGGTAATAACAGCTACGCGGTGTCACCAAAGTTTGGTGTGATCTATTCTCCAGCCTCAAACGGTAGCATTTACGTCAACTACTCAAAGAGCTTTACCCCACAAGGTATGGTAAACGATGAGCAAGATGTAAACGATAAAATGAACTTAGAGCCAGAGTATGGTGAGCAGTATGAAATTGGTACTAAGTGGGAGCTATTTGATGGCAGCTTGCTACTAACTGGAGCTGTATTTGATATTACTGTTTCTAATGTGACAGTCACTGAGCAGCTAGATAACCCTATTGAAGGTGGTGATGAAACAATCACAACCCAATCGGGTGAGCAACGCCATAAAGGTTTTGAAATGGGCGCTCAAGGTCAGCTAAGTGAGAAATGGTTCATGACTGGTTCGATGATGTTCCTTGATGCGGAATATATTCGCCCACAAGAAGATAGCTTAAATGGTAAAACGCCAGTTGACGCACCTGAGTGGTCAGCGAATATCTGGACACGTTATGAAATGACCGACAATCTCGCATTTAACTTTGGCGCGGTTTATGTTGGTGAGCGTTTTGCAAATACAGATAACACCATCGTTAAAGATGACTACGTGCGCTTTGACTTAGGTGCTGCTTACACCATGGATATCATGGGCAGCGATGTTAGCGTTCGCATGAACGTCAAGAACCTATTTGATACCGACTATCTTGCCGGTGGCACCAATACCGACGTAACGGTAGGTGAAGGTCGTCATGTTAGCTTAGCACTACAAGCAAAATTCTAAGTTAACTCCATTCTTGAGTAAAAGCGTCTATCTTTTGATAGGCGCTTTTTTTTGTTTGAAACTAAGATAATGGTTAATTTATTTGCTATAAAGTTTCGAATGAATATAATTATCTTTCGAAACGAAATATAAGTGAATATCAATGGCTAAGAGAAACACCCAACAACGTCGACATACTATTGTCAGCTTAGTTAATGAACATAGCGAAGTACATGTCGATGAACTAGCCCGTCGTTTCGATACCTCAGAAGTTACCATTCGTAAAGACCTTGCCGCGTTAGAAGCCAATGGCCTACTACTGCGACGTTATGGCGGCGCTGTGCTAGTGCCGCAAGAGATGGCTCAGCATAGCAGCGATAATCTTAATAATAACAAGTTAGCCATAGCCACCAGCGCAGCTGAGCTTATTCGTGACCACAACCGCATTATCATTGATAGCGGCAGTACAACTTCTGGACTTATTCAATTATTAAATAATAAGCGTGGATTAGTGGTGATGACCAATTCACTACAGCTAGCCAGCGCAATCCATGAACTTGAGCATGAACCCACATTGCTTATGACCGGTGGTACCTGGGATCCACGTTCAGAGTCGTTCCAAGGCCAAGTGGCTGAGCAAGTATTACGGTCTTACGATTTTGATCAGTTGTTTATTGGGGCGGATGGTATTGATTTAAGTCGTGGCACCACGACCTTTAATGAGCTAACAGCGTTGAGCCGCGTTATGGCGGAAGTGTCACGTGAAGTGATTGTGATGGTTGAGTCCGACAAAATAGGCAAGCGTATTCCTAATCTAGAGCTCGATTGGCAACAAATTAACACCTTAGTGACCGATGATCGTATTAGTCAGGCAGTGGTTAACCAAATTATAGCGCAGGGGGTGCAAGTCATTACCGCGCCCTATGCAAGTTAAGTTTTTATTTTATATAGGTAGATAGATATGTGTGGAATAGCAGGCGCTGTTGCGCAGCGTGACGTCGCTGAGATATTAATTGAAGGTTTGCGCCGTTTAGAATATCGCGGTTATGACTCCGCTGGGGTGGCAGTGATTAACGGAGGCGAGCTACAACGCACCCGCCGTGTAGGTAAAGTGCAAGAGTTGTCTGCAGCAATAGAGAGCGAGCCTTTAGCTGGCGGCACCGGTATCGCTCATACCCGCTGGGCAACCCACGGTGAGCCTAATCAGTCTAATGCACACCCACACATCTCAACTGATACGATCGCCGTTGTTCATAATGGTATTATTGAAAATCATGTGAAATTACGGGAAATGCTCAAAGGGTTAGGTTATTGCTTTAGCTCAGATACCGATACCGAAGTGATTTGCCATTTAGTGCATCACGAGCTTAAAAGCCATAGCAGTTTACTTGCTGCGGTGCAGGCCACAGTTAAGCAGCTCGAAGGCGCTTACGGCACCGTCGTTATTGATAAGACTGACAATGAGCGGATGATCGTAGCGCGTAGTGGTAGTCCACTGGTGATTGGCTATGGTCTTGGTGAACACTTTGTTGCTTCTGATCAGCTAGCTTTGCTACCTGTTACCCGCTCATTTGCCTTTTTAGAAGAAGGTGATGTGGCTGAAGTCACCCGTCGTGAGGTCAATATTTTTGATGTCGATGGTAATGCGGTCACTCGTGAAATTAAAGAATCAGAAGTGACTCATGATGCTGGCGATAAAGGTGAATATCGTCACTACATGCTAAAAGAGATTTACGAGCAACCACGTGCATTAGCCCATACTTTAGACGGAAGAATTGCCGCTGGGCAAGTATTGGATAGCGCCTTTGGTGACAATGCTACGAAGTTGCTTAAAGATATCAAGCATGTGCAAATTATTGCCTGTGGTACCAGCTATCATGCTGGCATGGCAGCACGTTATTGGTTAGAAGACTGGGCAGGTGTGTCTTGTAATGTCGAGATTGCGTCAGAATTTCGCTATCGTAAATCACACCTGTTTCCAAACAGCTTGCTGGTGACTATCTCTCAGTCAGGCGAGACCGCTGACACGTTAGCAGCCCTGCGCCTTGCCAAAGAGATGGGCTATAAAGCCACCATGACGATTTGTAATGCACCTGGTTCATCATTAGTGCGTGAGTCAGATATGGCTTACATGATGAAGGCAGGGGCTGAAATTGGTGTTGCTTCAACTAAAGCCTTTACCGTACAGCTCGCGGGTCTGTTAATGCTTACCGCAGTTGTTGGACGTAACAATGGTATGGATGAGGGACTGCAAGCTCAGATCACTCAAAGTTTGCAGTCTATGCCAGCAAAAGTTGAGCAAGCCTTGGGTTTAGATGATGCTATTGCTGAACTTGCAGAAGATTTTGCTGATAAACATCATGCGCTATTCTTAGGCCGCGGGGATCAATACCCGATTGCAATGGAAGGTGCATTAAAGCTAAAAGAAATTTCATACATCCATGCCGAGGCTTATGCTTCTGGTGAGCTTAAACATGGTCCGTTAGCCTTGATTGATGCTGATATGCCAGTGATCGTGGTTGCGCCAAACAATGAGTTGCTTGAGAAGCTTAAATCGAACGTCGAAGAAGTACGCGCTCGTGGTGGTTTGATGTATGTATTTGCTGATCGAGATGCCCAATTTGAATCCGATGACACCATGAAGGTTATTCCGGTGCCCCATTGTGATGAGTTTATGGCGGCATTGATTTACACCATCCCCATGCAGCTATTGTCTTATCACGTGGCTTTAATAAAAGGCACCGATGTGGATCAGCCGCGCAATTTGGCTAAATCGGTGACGGTTGAATAATCATTTTTCAGTGAACCTTTAAAAACTAGATTAAAACGGCTTACAGGTATGTGGCCGTTTTTTTGTGGGTCATTATTGGAGAGGAAAGCGGCGATAATTATGCCTACAGGAGTGCCTTTACTTGTCGGTAGCGATATTTGCCAATTTCAATCAATTTTTGAGGGGAAACTCATAGCGTTTCCGGAACGGCAATTAATACCAATCAGTATAAGAATTTGATCTACTCAGTGCGCTTTAGGCAAACTAATTCAAGGCGAATAATTGAAACAATGGTTGTTCCCTTGTGAAATTATTCAACGCAGAAGTAGGCAGCCTAAAACGCACCAGAATGGCGAGTTCTAGCGATTCTGATGCGGTGTTAACGAGCTTAACCGTAGAATAACTATGCTCTTCACTCGTTGCCTTGCCTCAGAATCGCTAAACTCTCGCTGAGTGATTAAATATTTATACTAGTTGGTATAACATGTTAACTTGCTTATATTACTAAATTTTAAAATAAAATAACCTTGTAAATTGAGGTGGAATATAGCACTGGTGTCGTCGCTTACAGGCAAAATACCAGCGCTAGGGGAAGCCGTTCACAATGGATATGAGCATTAGGAGAAAGGATTCATGCAAATAAAACGCGCGCACACCTGGTTATCTGCAGGTTTACTATTGGCTAGCAGCAGCGCCTTAGCTGACGTGCCAGAAGAAGTACTCAATTCAATTAAAACACCCGATGAAGTAAAAACCTCGATTGGTACTTTGCGTTTCAATGATGGTGCGCCAACCGCCGATACAGCTCGCCGAGTATATGATTACCTCGACACCACACGGGCGATGGACAGCTTTCTAAAAGGTATGCCGGGCGCCTCAGTTAAAGCATTGATTGATGGTGCTCATTCGCTTGGTGCGGTTGAAGCCCATGAGGTGATGATTTTTGATAAATTAATGGGGCCGGAGTCGCTGTTTCTGACAGGCAATAGCTCAACTGTTTACGCTATTCCCGATCTTGATCTAAAACGAGATGGCCCCACCGTAGTCGAAGTACCTGATGGTTTGCTTGGGGCTGCCAACGACGCGTGGTTCCGCTATATCAATAACTTGCCAACTGCTGGCAAATATTTATATGTACCGCCTGGGTATGATGGACCTATTCCTGATGGCTTTGCGGTGTACCGTCCTAAAACCTATAAAGTGTGGGTATTCTTACGTTCTTCAGTTAAAAATGGCGATGTCGCTGCTGCGGCATCACTGGTGACTGATAACGTAAAAGTTTACCCACTGTCGAAATTTGCCGAACAGCCAGAAATGAAATTTGTCAGCGCAACGGGTAAGGCGTTTAACACCATTCATCCCAATAACAGTGAGTTCTATCATCACCTTGATGAAATCATTCAATATGAACCGTTATCGGTTGTTGATGCTGAAACTCGCGGGCTGTTTGCTTCAATAGGTATAGAAAAAGGCAAGCCGTTTAATCCGGATGCTCGGATGAAGAAAATTCTTGCCGATGGTGTTGCACTGGGTAATGCGGCGTCGCGATCGATTGTTTGGTATCCACGAGATGATAAAAATTTAGCCGGTGTGCGAGTTTATCCTGATACAGATAGTAATTGGATCATGGCGTACACGGATCGTAATGTGCATTTTAATGGTGACAATGGCCAAACCATGAACACCGACGCACGAGTTATGTTCCACTATCCCTATACCGCAGTGACGCCAGCGATGGCGGCACCACGCCTTGGTAAGGGCTCGGACTACGCAATAAGCTATGTCGATGCTAACAAACAGACATTTGATGGCGCTGAGACCTACAAACTTAACATTCCAGCCAACCCGCCTACGGGCAACTTTTGGGCGGTGACGGTTTACGACACTCAAACACGTTCGATGCTGCAAACTCATCAAGCCAGTCCAACAGTTGGTGGTAATACAGACGGTTTAATCAAGAATAAAGACGGTTCATTTTCGGTGTTTTTTGGCCCTAAGGCACCAAAAGGCTTTGAAAATAACTGGATTGAGACCATTCCTGGAAAGAGTTGGTTTGTGATTTTACGTATGTACTCACCACTGCAACCATGGATTGATCAGACTTGGCGACCAGGCGAAGTTGAGCTAGTAAAGTAACTTGGTGAGAGGGCTTGAGTCAGTTACCATGCGACTGATTCAGGCCTTCGATATGTCGTAACTTGTGTGCTTGATTTGGTGGGAGCTGGAAAGTGAAGTATGTCGCTTGGTTGGTGCTGGTGTTTATCTGCCCGTGGGCGTCTGCAAAGCAGGGCTTTGAAATTCCGCGCAGTAAAGTGGTTGAGCTGACAGATCCGCAAAGTGGCAGAGTTTATCCGCTATATATCAAATTACCGCGATCATACTTAGCCAATCAAGATAAACATTATCCTGTGATATATTTAACTGATGCCAATTACAGTTTTCAGTTAGCGTCAGGTGCTACGCGTTTTCCGATGAATACCGGCGCCATGGCAGAAGCTATTATTGTTGGTATTTCTTATTCAAAGGGAGCAAAAGGTCCGTCTAGCCGTGTACGAGATTATACCCCAAGTCTCGCTAGTGATTGGCAGCTACCCACTGGTAGCGCCAAAGGGCATGCGCTGTTCATACGTGAAACGGTGTTTACTTATATTGAAACTCACTATCGAGTAAATCAATTGCAACGAACGTTTGTCGGTAACTCACTTGGTGGACTGTTTGGTGCCTATATGTTGTTTACTCAGCCTAATATGTTCAGCAGTTACATTCTGGGAAGCCCTTCGGTTTGGTTTAATAACCACGCCATACTTACTGCTAAAATAGCGAAACCGAATAAGGCTACCAAAGTCTATTTGTCTGTTGGTCAGCTGGAGCAACCTAAGTTTGGTGAACGCGAAGATATGGTCGCCGGGGCGAAACAACTAGCTGCAAAGATAAGCATGCAACCAGATAACAATATCTTACTCAAATTTTCTGTGATTGATGGTGCTAGCCATTCAACGGCATTTCCCACCACACTTATTCAAGGTTTAGACTGGTTATACGGAGTGAACTAGTTTTCACGGCATCATACTCAAGCATGCCGCTCACAACATGTCACGCTACGGCGCATCAATCACAATTATCTCTGCTTCTGCAGTCGCCTCTATTTTTAATGTGCTTTGCGCTGTCACTTCAGCTCCATCACCTTGGTGTAGATTAATCGCTTGGCCTTGTTCATCGAAAATCGTAAAACTGCCGCTGGAGGCAAGCACATAAGCCTGATGAATGATAGGCAGAGTGATTTTACTACCTGCAGTCACTTTACCCCCGTAAATACGCGCATCTTGATGAATAAACAGTGCTTGTTCAGCGTCTTGTTTATAACCTGATACCAGCAAAGGTAAGCTGTCTTTACTTGAGGTGGTGGCGAATTTTTTGCTGTCCCAACGCGGTGCGACACCTTGTTGTTTAGGTTCTATCCAAATTTGGTATAAAGTCAGTGGCTGCGTTGAGCGATTATATTCAGAGTGCATAATGCCTGTCCCCGCACTCATTACTTGTACCTCACCGGCTGGCGTAATCCCCGTATTGCCCATACTGTCTTGATGAGTGATCGCCCCGCTACGCACAAAGCTGATAATTTCCATATTTTGGTGCGGGTGAGACGGAAATCCGGCTCCCGCTTGAACCCAATCATCATTAATCACTCGCAGGGTGCCAAAGCCCATACGCTGGGGGTTGTAATAGTGGGCAAAACTAAAATGATGATTAGCCCGCAACCAACCGTGGTTGGCTTTACCTAATTGTGCAAATGCAATGTGGTTGATCATCATTTATCTCCCCGTTGGTTGATGAAGGTTTACTTTAAGATTGCCGCTCTATCATGGGGCAAGCCAAAATCCTGTGTTGGTCCTTTAGGCACTATCAACGTTGGGTTAATGGTTTCATGACTCGCGTAGTAGTGGATTTTTGTGTAATCCAAATCGACGGTTTTGGCGACGCTGCCAAACTGATATAGCTCGCGCACATAATTGCTGATGTGATGAAATTCGCTAAGCTTATTACGGTTACACTTAAAGTGACCATGGTAAACGGCATCAAAGCGGATCAAGGTGGTGAATAAACGCCAGTCTGCTTCTGTTAATGTGTCACCGACTAAATAGCGTTGAGTGCTTAGATGCTGCTCTAGCCAATCTAAACTGTCAAACAACTCATCATAAGCTTTGTCGTAAGCTGCTTGAGTGGTCGCAAAACCTGCGCGATATACCCCATTATTGATCGTGTGGTAAATACGCTCGTTAACAGCATCTATCTCGTTACGCAGTGCAACGGGATAATAGTCATCATGGTTGCCAGTTAGATCGTTAAAGGCACTGTTAAAGATGCGAATGATCTCACTGGATTCATTATTGACGATGGTTTGGGTCTTTTTATCCCACAATACTGGCACAGTAACTCTGCCTTCATAGTCGCTAGCGGCGCGCAGGTACAGTTGATACATATACTGTTGCTGGTACAAATCATCATTAAAGTCACTGTTATCATCAGCAAACTGCCAGCCGTTTTCGCGCATTTCTGGCTGCACGACACTCACAGAGATAATCTCTTCAAGTTGTTTTAGTTGTCTAAATATCAAAGTTCGGTGCGCCCATGGGCAAGCCAAAGAGACATAAAGGTGATAGCGACCCGCTTCTACCGGGTAAATACTGTCCTTGTCATTTGAAATACTATGGCGAAAACGACTTTCCTGACGTTGAAATTCACCTTTGTTGGATTTGGTTTCATACCAGTTATCAACCCACTTACCGCCTACGATTAGTCCCATGATGATGCTCCTTAAAATCTATTGATTAATGTTGGTTTAGGTGTCGCTTTAGTGTGCTTAAGACAGCTTGCGGCTTATTGAGTTATCGAGTGCAAATCGACCCGCACCCTGCAGCGCTAGTGCTAGGCTGATAGCAAACAGTGCTAAACCAAATTCATAGCCGTTGTTCGACATAAATAAGCCATTTTCAAAATGGACACTAAAAATGGCCACCAGCATGGTAACGGCCAGCACGACAGCGGTAGGGCGAGTCAGTAAACCCACAAGTAATAACAGTCCACCGAAGAACTCCGCGCTCCCTGCAAGCAACGCCATTAAAAAACCGGGTGCCAGACCAATCGACTCCATCCATTGCCCGGTGCCTTCTAGGCCATAACCACCAAACCAAGCAAACAGTTTCTGGGCACCATGTGCAGCAAAAATAGTACCTGCGATAAGTCGCAGTGGTAGGGTGGATAGGCTTGGGTTTGAGTTAAAAATCATTTTTAATGCCGAGCTTTTCATAACGTATTTCCTAAAATTTTTTGGCCATCGACTGCTGTAGTCTTGAATATGAACTTATTGTAAATAAGCGCAGTTATTGGAATAACCGTAATTATTTGCTTAATATGTTCAAAATATTTGAACAATTGAGTAAGCAGATATGCAGCATTCACCTATCACCCTAGAAGCACTGCTTGTTTTAGATGCCATTGAAAGCCGGGGCAGTTTTGCTGCGGCGGCAGAGCAACTCGATAAAGTGCCATCAGCGGTGTCATACATAGTGCAAAAACTGGAAGAGCAGCTGTCGGTAACCTTGTTTGTTCGTCAAGGTCGGCGGTCAGTATTGACTCCTGCTGGGCGCTATTTGCTTGAAGAGGGGCGTAAAGTACTGGGCGTTGTTGGTAATATTGCTCAACAAACACAAACCATTTCTCACGGCTGGGAACCTCGGATCCGTATCGCCTTTGATACTATTTTTGATGTGAAACTATTGCTGCCTGTACTGGCCGATTTTTTACATCATCACCCCAATATTGAAATTGATCTGAGTGAAGAGGTGATGCACGGTGGCTGGGAGGCGTTAATTGAAGACCGAATCGACCTTTTAGTCGGGGCGCCAGCCCCCATTCCTAGCCAGCAAGGTATTCGTGCAACTAAGGTGTTTCAATTTGTGCAAAAACTGATAGTGGCCAAATCGCACCCGTTAGCGAATCCAAATTCAGCGATCATCAAAGCAGATATTGCCCAGTATCGGACTGTCGTTGTACATGACTCAGCCGAAAAAGCGGTGCCATGGTCTACCAACGTCATTGAACAATCACAGCGGTTTTACGTTAGCAGTATTGAACATAAAATTGCCGCTATCAGTGCGGGTGTTGGGGTCGGCTTTTTACCGCTTGTTCGGGTACAAAACCAACTTGCTAGTGGTGAGCTGGTGGCAGTTGATGTGATTGATGCTAACGATCAAGCTGAAGATATTTACATGGCTTGGAAAATGGTCAATAAAGGTAAAGGCTTACAGCAACTACGGACACTGATCACGCAAATAGCGCAGTAAGCCAAGTGGGGCTGAAGTGGTCGTCCCGAGATATTCATTGTGAAGCCGTTATTTACTCATCATCATCTTTACTGAACAGTTCCATTAACCCGACTAAGGCGCCAAACAATACCGCACCAACGGGCCAAACTATCCAAGTGACGCCCCAGTCCATGGTCCACAAACTCCAGCCAAGGAATATCGCGGTGACTAACGGCCAATAAAAAGCGGCGAGTTTTTCAGCGCGCTTGGTGCGCTTAGACTTTACCGAACCTAAACCGCTTTCTTCGAGTATATGGGTATAGGCGTCAAACCGCGTTGAGGCAGGAATAATAATAGCGAGCCCTATCGCAATCATAAACAGTAATACAATCAACATCATTAGCGCGCTACCAGCGTAATCAAATAGCATGCTAACAACGACTAGCGGCACAAAACTAAAAATAAATAGGCCCACTGCGACAGACAGGCGAGTATTGTAACTGGGGCGGAAAGTCTGCAAACGTTCGCTAAACACACTATGTACGCCATAAGCTAGCTCAAACTTTTGGTTGTCGATAATGTCAGTGTCTGCTTCATATTGATTGGTTTTGATGAAAAAACTCACTGCGATCGTTACCAGCACTAAAATACAAATGATACCGATTGCAGTGGCAATATCGTCGGTCATATTAAGCCGTTGAGTCTCGGCCAGTGCTAATAAGAAAAACAGCGGTATTGCAGAGCAAACACATAATATCACCCCTTTGGTGGTTAACGCTGCCGCTTGCATTTTACTGTCTACATATTGGCTAGCTTGTTCTAAGCTCACCTGAGTTAAGCCTGAGGGTTTGACCTCATCATGCTCGCTGACGTTTTCATACTCATCTTTAAGCAGGAAATCCGTTGAGACTTCAAAAATGTCGGCCAAGCGAATTATCTTGTTGAGATCGGGAATGCTATTGGCACTTTCCCATTTAGAAACTGACCGCCTCGATACGTCCATTTTTTCCGCGAGTTCTTCTTGAGACCAGCCGATTTGTTTTCTTAATTTAGTAATCTTTTCCGCTAAAATCATAATGTGCATTCCTTCGTATAGTGATGTGAGCCTAGCGTAAAAAATCGGTTGGTTGCAGACTAGCAAGTCCAGTTGTTATTTTGTCAACTGCTGGTTGCTTTTTCGCTATCTTATTAAAAATATCCAGTTTTTTCTTAGTTATCAAGTCATGAGTTATTAGCATTATCATCACTGTCGTAAAACTGTCGACGGGTATTTATTGCCTAATGTTAGCCATTAAACCATGCTAATAGCGTCGAAAATAATTGAAGTTATGAGAATTCATTTATGCAGCTCAGTGTAGAAAAATTAAAGCAGTTACGTCGTAGGCAGGGCTGGTCGCAAGAGTTATTAGCTAAGGCATGTGGTTTATCACTTCGAACCGTGCAACGCATTGAGTCTGAGGGACGCGCTTCTGCTGAGTCTGTTCTGGCATTGGCATCAGCTTATCAAGTTTCACCTATCGATCTACAAGGGGCTAACGCAGTCATTGAAGCCGACTGGACGAGGAGCAAGATCATGCGAGCAATAGTCATCATTGCATTAGTTATCGGGTTAATGTTGAGTTTGTTTTCGGTTGTCGCCGAAATCAGCACCTACATAGATTTGCCTATCGCTATTTTAATATTCTGCTTTACTAGCTTATTAACCTGTCTGAGTGTGGGGGTTGAAGGATTACTGATGAGTGTTAGAGGGGTTAAATATCTATTTGCTGAAGATATTCAAGGTGGTGAGCCCATTAGACGCTTGGCAAATGTATATCAGCAACAGATCACTTATGTGTATGCCAGTGCCGTACTGGTGTGGTTAGTTGGCCTTGTGGCGGTGGTGGTTGAAATCGGTCAGCAGTTTGATTTACACCACTTACAGCAGGTATTTGCCTATTCTATTCCGGTGTTAATTTTGCCGTTTTTATACGCGGTAATAGGCAGTGAAATGTTACTTCGGCCACTAAAAAGTAAGCTACTGGTTCACCTTGATGATTAATGTCGCTACGCTGGTGCCTATAAATCGATTTGTTGTTGCCTAAGGTGCGGCAATACCGTGGAGTAAGCTATGCAATATTCTATACTAAATGGGGTTGATGACACCGAAGTGGTCTCGCTGTTCCGCACTGTTTTTGCCGATGCAGAAGGGGAAAGTGAAGGCCAGGTTATCGGTCAGCTCGTCTCTGAAATGCTCGGGACGACCGCTGCCGATGATATTGTCACTTGTATTGCAATTCAAGACGATGCCATTGTGGCTGCTACCTTATTGACGCGGCTTAAAATGAGTAATGAACAGCAGGGCTTTATTTTATCGCCGATGGCAGTTGCGACATCGATGCAAGGACAAGGAGTTGGCCAACAATTGATTCGATTTGCTATTGAGCAACTGAAAACCCAAGGCGCCGATGTATTGTTGACCTATGGCGATCCTAACTTTTATGGCAAAGTCGGTTTTGAGCCGATTAGCGAGCAGGTAATCGCTGCGCCGTTTCCTTTGTCGCATCCACATGGCTGGATTGGCCAATCATTAAACGGTCAAACTATTGAAGCATTAGCTGAACCGGTGCAATGTGTTGCGGCGTTAAATCAACCCCAATATTGGTAAGCTTAAGCGTCACCACCAATAACTTGGTGGTGACTCGCTAGTATGAGAGTTGCTTACTTAGTGCATGCTCCCCAAGAGATTTTTCCTGTTTGGTGCGCTTGATTAAAGATATCAGCACACATTTCAGTTTGCATGGTTTTGATGTCATTGATGTGCAAAGATAACTGGCTGGCATTGCCTTCGTTGTAATAGGTGATACCGCCGGTTTCAAGTGAGTAAACAAAGGTTTCCCAAGTGCGGTAGCCCACATCATTAGTAGGGTCAATCATATCTGCTGGCACTTTGTTGCCGTAGTCGAAGATTGACTTTATTTTGCCACGAATGTTCATCCACTCAGTGCCAATACTGTCGTCGTTCCAGTTGGCTGCATGGGTCGCAGCTAAGCCTCGTACGTTGCGATCCGCTGAGCTAATAGAGCTAGGCAAACCAACAGTTTGAGTTGTATCGAACTGTGCTGCGTATGCACGATGGTCTTGTTGTAGAGGTGAGTTAGCCATTACCCGCAGATCGGTACTCACATCGCCGCGATGCACCACCATTTTTCCACCTGCATTTAGCTGAAATAAGGCGATGTCGCCTGACTTATCTTGCACGGAGACATGAAAGCCATGCTGATGGCCGCCAATACCTGTTTTGAAAGCGATTTGCCATTGGCCGTCTTCAAATGCTTGTACTGCTTCTTCTACATTGGCGTAGCTTTCTACAATAAACGGTACGATATCGCTTAAGTGTACGGCGGGTTTACCATCATCTTTGATATCTTTAATAAAATATTTGGAATCGTCCATATAAAGCATAGATGCAGAAAGTCCCTCGGTATTAATCGCCTCACCAGTGGTATTGTGGAAGGTTTCTACCTCTTCAAAAGACACTGTGTTGTATTTCACCTGCCAACTCGCAGCATGCTGGTATTCAGGTACGGGCTTGCTTGTGCGTTCAGTACCGTTAACTTGCACGCGAGCGATTGATTTTAGCTCTGTACCGCCCCAGTCATAAGAACGGGCAATGGAAATGCCGTGAGCATCACCGGTGTCCTGAATAATACGTGAACAGGCACTTGCGGTGCCGCTGGCGACAGATGCAATGCTGGCTATCATAGTTAAAGCGATAATAGATTTTTTCATGGTAATACCCT
Source organism: Shewanella waksmanii ATCC BAA-643 (assembly GCF_000518805.1). GTDB lineage: Bacteria > Pseudomonadota > Gammaproteobacteria > Enterobacterales > Shewanellaceae > Shewanella > Shewanella waksmanii. Next base: position 26,725 of record NZ_JAEH01000046.1, on the reverse strand, counting down.
CTCGGTCATCAAATGAGTAACTGGTTATCAATTGCAAAGCTTGATTGCTTGAGACCTATTATCGAAGGTATATTGTCATTGTTGAACAACGTCAAGAGAGGGTTTTACCCTTCCTAAAGATTGGTTGATAATATAAGGATAAGCTGATGGCGGTAACTCTTGAGCAATTAAATGCATTTGTTGAAACCGTTAAAACGGGAAGTTTTAAGCAAGCTAGCTACCGGCTCGGTAAACATACATCGACCGTCAGTGGGTTGGTGGCGGCATTAGAGTCAGAAGTGGGCATCGAGCTATTTGTCCGCAAGCCCCGCTCGTTATTGTTAACGACCAAAGGCGATGAACTATTCCAAGCCGCGCAAGCGGTGGTTCGCGAAAGTGAATTTTTTGACCTTAAGGTTGATAGTCTTTATCAAAATGCACCCAGCAGCATGACGATAGCCTTTGACAGTATGTTAAGTTCACCGCAGCTGAGTGATATTTTTGCCGCTATTATCGATAAATATCCTAGTGTTTCGTTAAAGCTGTTAAGTGGCGATCCGTTACAAATACGCAGTTGGGTATTGTCGCATCAGGCTGATATTGCACTTACTGTAAACACCTTTCATCGTCACCAAGAGTTAAAAGCAGTGGAAGGGTTCCGCTATGATGTTGTGGCGGTAGCTTCGCCGCTATTGGGTCTAAAAGAGCAAAAAATTAGCTTAGATGAACTGCGTGGTAAAACTCAGGTTTCCGCTTATTTTATGAAGCAGCTCGGGCAAGAAAATACCCATGACTACAGTAACCGAGTGATATACAGCAATTCATTTCATGAGACATTATCATTGCTAAAATCCGCTCCCGTATGGGCCTGGATGCCACTATTCATGCTGCAAGAGAGTATTGATAGTCAGCAGGTTGATCGTTTTTATGTCTCTGAAGAAAAACACCAGCGAGCCAACACGTGGTCTTCTGAGCTTATTTGGCACAACAATAAACCCAAAGATGCAGTCATTGAGTACTTTATTAATCAAGTTAATGATTTAAATTACAGTTAGTCGCTGCCGATACGCTCAGGAATTTGACTCTGTTTGATTGGAGTGTAATTGCAGCAAAGGGGCGAGTTTAACTAACTCTGCAAGGTTAGCCACCCTTAATTTGGTCATCATTTTGGCACGATGTACTTCAATGGTGCGAATAGCCACACAGAGCTGGTCTGCCATCTGTTTATTGGTATGGCCGCCAATCACCAATTCAAAAATTTGTTTCTCTCGAGTCGACAATTGGTTGATTAGCTGCTGGTGGGTTAATTTCCAGTGCTGACGATGACTGTATTCAAGGCCTTTTGCAATCGCACTTGATAGTGCTGCGCCTTGTACTGGTTTTTGGAAAAAATCAAAAGCGCCATTTTTAAAGGCATCCACCGCCATTGGCACATCGCCATGGCCAGTTAAGAAAATCACTGCCAACGGACTATTAGCTTGGGTTAAGGCCTGATGCACCTCCGGCCCACTTAAGCCTGGCATACGTGCATCTAAAATCACGCAACCTGCTTGGGACAAATCGATGTTTGCGAGAAAGTCATGTCCGCACTGAAAGCTTGTTAAGGCATAACCGTAGCCCTCCATCAAAAAAACAATGGCATCAACAATGGCTTCATCATCATCAACTAAGTAGACGGGGCCTGTGGTGCTTATAGACATGGAATATCCTTGCAGTCGTCGTGGTGTTTGACCTATCTCGCATAACATCAGATTAAACCATCTTAGCTTGATAAACCTTGAAACCTGTCACGTTGATATGGCATTACATTAGCGTAAGCTTAGTGAGGAGTGATTTAGGGGTTAAATCAATGATATTACGTTTGCTTGGGCTTATATTTCTCGCCTTGTCGCTACAGGCAAGCGCACAAACTCAGCCGCAACAATTTTACGTAGGGGTATTGGCCAATTGGGGCCACCAGCAGGCCATCGAACGCTGGACGCCGATGATGAGCTATTTAGAGCAAGCTGTGCCCAATACCCAGTTTCATGTCTATCCCGGCAATTTTACCGCACTGAATCAAGCCATGGAGTCTGGCAAAATTCAGTTTATTATCACCAATCCCGGTCAGTACCTGTTTCTTTCTAATCAGTATCCGTTGTCTTGGCTGGCGACCATGCGTTCGCGGCGACACAATGGCGCCACATCGGCGATTGGCTCGGCAATCATAGTGCGTGCTGATAGCGAATACCGCACGGTTTACGATTTAAAAGCTAAGGTCGTTGCTGCCAGTGACCCCCATGCATTGGGTGGGTATCAAGCTACCGTGGGATTAATGCACAAATTGGGGATGGATGCTAAAACCTATTTCGCTGAAACCAAGTTTCTTGGCTTTCCCCTCGATCCGCTGTTGTACCAAGTGCGTGATGGTAACGTCGATGCCGCGATTACGCCTCTGTGTACCTTCGAGGATATGGTTGCGCGAGGCATGATCGATTCCAAAGACTATCGGGTACTTAACCCTAGTCGGCCTGATGGTTTCGAGTGCCAATGTAGTACCAATTTATATCCAAACTGGTCTTTTGCTGCCAGTGAAAGTGTCGCCATTGGTATGAGTAAAAAAATCACTCAAGCACTGATGGATCTTGATGCTGATGCACCGGCTGCAGTGCAAGCGCAGTTGATGGGCTGGACCTCTCCCATTAGCCAGTTAGCGGTAATCCAGCTCTTTAGTGAACTGCATGTGCAGTCGCCCAAAAATAGCCGCTGGGAAGATGTTCAGTTTTGGCTTAAAGAAAATCGCCATTGGGGTATGTTAGCGATCGTTATTTTTATCATCGCCACGGTATATCATCTGTGGATTGAGTATCGCTTTCACCAAAAAAGTGAGTCATTGGTGGAGTCAGAGCGTCAACTAAAGCAGCAGGCTATTGCGCTTGAGCGCTTACAAAGTGCATCGATTGTTGGAGAAATTGGTGCTGGCTTAGCCCATGAAATTAATCAACCTATCGCGGCGATTACCAGTTACAGCGAAGGCGGCATCATGCGTTTACAAAGTGATCCCCGCCAAGCGCAGCAAACCGCTATCGCTTTATTGGAAAAGATTCATAAACAATCCACTCGCGCCGGCGAAGTGGTGCATCGTATTCGTGGCCTGTTGAAGCGCCGTGAAGCGGTGATGAGTGATGTGAATATTCTGACCTTAGTGGATGAAACGGTGTCTTTGTTGCGCTTAGAGCTACAGCGACACGATATTCAAATCGAGCGTTCGATTAAAGGTGAGCCTTTCTTTATCACCGCAGACCGAGTCGGCCTATTGCAGGTGCTGGTCAATTTAGTCAAAAACAGCATTGATGCAATCACCGAAGCCCATATTCAGCCAGGGTATATTCACCTCGACTTGGACTTTCTAGATCATCAAGTTGTGCTTAGCGTGATTGATAACGGACCGGGCTTATCTCAAGATAGCGACACCTTAACGGCCACCTTCTTTACCACAAAGTCTCAAGGTCTAGGCTTGGGCTTGGCCATCTGCAAAGAGGTGATTAAAGAGCATCAAGGCGGGCTTCGTCTCACGTCGCGCGATGACAATCAGTGCGGTTGTTTGGCGAAAGTGGTCTTAAAAAAACGTGGCAGTGATAAAGAAATAGTCATTTAGTTATTAATCAGCCGCTTAAGGGTGGGTATTGGTTTTTTCGCTAGTGTTTAGCAAATATGTGGTAAACCACAATAGCCAAAATTTACTCCTTATGCTGGATGAAATCTGAACTGTGAATGACATCACAAAGCGTTAACTGTTTATTTCGATATGTGGTTTACCACAATATTCAATCGTCCCTTCCTCTCTCACAATTGAGCAAACCTTACGGCATATAGCGCTATCAAGGGCATCTGGCCAAGCGTCCACTTTCGCTAACCGCCTATAAGGATTTCAGTCAATTGGGAGAGTTACCATGAAACTAGATCGGCGTACCTTTATCAAAGGCGCAGGGGCCGGCACTGCAGGCTGCATGCTAGCAACGTTGCCGGGATCCATCGCGGCATTAGGCAAAACCTCTATTAGCGGTAGTGAACAGTCTATCGCCAGTATTTGTGAAATGTGTTCAACTCGCTGCCCCATCTCTGCGCGGGTTGTTGACGGCAAAAATGTCTCAATTCTTGGCAATAAACAAGCTAAATCATTTGGTGGTGCGGTGTGTGCTCGTGGCGGCGCCGGCCATAGCCAGTTATATGACAAGCAGCGTATTGTAAAGCCATTGAAGCGAGTCGGTGAACGTGGTGAAGGCAACTGGCAGGAAATTGAGTGGGATGAAGCCTACGCCACTATTGCAGAAAACCTGAATCGTATTAAGGCGCAACATGGTGCACAGAGTGTGGCTTTCTCGTCCAAGTCAGGTTCGTTATCCGGACATCTATTTCATCTCGCCAAGGCATTTGGTAGCCCAAACACTTTTACTCACGCATCAACGTGCCCGGCAGGTTATGTGGTTGCAGCTAAAGCAATGTTTGGTGGCAAAATTAAGCGTGATTTAGGTAATTCAAAATACATCATTAACTTTGGTCATAACCTCTATGAAGGCATCAATATGTCTGAAACTCGAGGCATGATGAATGCGCAAATGGAAAAAGGTGCCAAGTTGGTGGTGTTTGAGCCACGCTTTTCTATCGTGGCAGATAAAGCCGACGAGTGGTACGCCATTAAGCCGGGTACCGATGTTGCCGTGGCGCTCGCTATCTGCCATGTCCTGATTAACGATGACCTTTATGACCGTGAGTTTGTGGCTCGCTATGTTGAAGGTTTCGCCGAGTTTGCCAAAGAAGTTAAAGCGTATACCCCTGAATGGGCTGAGTCTGTCAGTGATGTGCCAGCAGAAGATATTCGTCGTATTAGCCATGAATATGCGGCTGCTGCGCCCCATGCCGTAGTGGATTTTGGCCACCGAGCATCATTCACCACCGAAGAATTTGAAATGCGCCGCGCGCTTTATGCTGCCAATGTGTTGATTGGTAATATCGAGCGAAAAGGCGGACTGTATTTCGGCAAAAAAGCATCAAAGTACAACAAGTTTGCCGGCGAAAAAGTTGCCCCAACACTGGCCAAACCGGGTGTAGATAATATGCCTAAAATTGATGCCAAGCGCATTGATATGGTCGATGAACAGTTCTCATTGTTGTGGTCATCGGGTGGGGTTTACCAGTCGATTCTTGATGCGACCCTCAGTGCACAGCCGTATCAGCTGCACGCATGGGTGATGAGCAGAACCAATCCGATGCAAACCATGACAGATAGAGCCCGCATTGTAGAAACCATGAAAAAGCTCGATTTTGTGGTCGCTTGTGACATCTATATCAGTGAAGGTGCCGCCTATGCCGATATTTTCCTACCTGAGTCGACCTACCTAGAGCGAGATGAAGAGATTGTCGATAAGTCTGGTAAGAGCCCAGCATATTATGTACGTCAGCAAGTTGTTGATGTTATCGGTGATACCAAACCTAGTTGGCAAATTTGGAAAGAGTTGGCTGACAGCTTAGCGCTAGGTGAATATTTCCCTTGGCAAAACATGGATACCTTAAGGCTTTTCCAAGTAGATAAAGATACCCGCTTGCTTGCAGATATTAAGCAGCGGGGGTGGTTAAGCTACGGCAAACCTTTAATGCTGCGTGAAACCTCCATGGTTAAGGATTTTGTCGCGCAATATCCCAACGCCATCGAACCGGATGCTGATGAGACTTACGCCAGTCGGTTGAGCTTTAAAACACCGTCTGGAAAAATCGAGCTAAGCTCGAAAAAGGTAGAAGGTTTCGCGCCTGGCCGCGGAGTCATTAAGTACCGTGAAGTCGCGCTTAAGAAAGCCGATGAGCTGTTTTTTATTCAAGGCAAAGTGGCGGTACATACTAATGCAGCTACTCAAAACGTGCCCATGCTCGCCAATTTGATGTCAGACAATGCCGTGTGGATCGACCCTGTCACAGCGGGGCTATTTAATATCAGTAGCGGCGACAAAATTCGTATTTACAACGCGACTGGCAGTGAAGAAGGTCATGCGTTGGTTACCCCAGGCATTCGTCCCGACACTGTCTTTGCTTATATGGGTTGCGGTTCGAAAAACAAAGAGTTAGCACGTGCAACCGGCAAAGGTGTGCATTGTGGCAACTTACTTCCTCACGTGACATCACCGGTGACAGGTATGAACTTGCATACCACCGGGGTCAAAATTGCCAAGCTGTAATCGGAGTTCATTATGACTAAACGTTATGTTCTTGTGCACGACGAAAATAAGTGCATTGGCTGTCAGGCATGTAATGTTGCTTGCCGCAGTGAAAATAATGTCCCTGAGTCGGTGACGCGACTACAGGTACGCATTGAAGGGCCTTATGGCAACTTCCCCAATCTGCATTTTAAGTACAACAGGGTGTCGTGTGAGCAGTGCGAAAACGCCCCTTGCGTCAAGGTTTGCCCAACGGGTGCTGCTTACGTTAACGATGATGGCATTGTGTCTATCAACGAAAATAAGTGTGTGGGTTGTTTGTATTGTGTCGCGGCCTGCCCGTACAAAGTGCGCTTTATCAACCCCGAAACTCGCGTTCCGGACAAGTGTGATTTTTGTAAGAGTACTCGCCTAGCCCGAGGAGAAGATCCGGCGTGCGTGACTGTGTGCCCAACACAAGCCTTGGTATTTGGCGATGCCAACGATGTTAACTCTGAAGTGCGCCAAGTATTAGATACCAAAGCGAACTATCAGCAGAAAGTGAACCTTGGTACAGAACCTAGGGTTTACCGTATTCCTAGCCGTAAAGGAGGGATCAAAGCATGAACAATATCTGGGGCTCTATGGAGCAATATGATCCTGTTGTGTGGAACTGGATTATCGCTGTTTACCTATTTATGGCCGGCCTCTCCGCTGGCTCAATGTTAGTCGCCATTGGCTTGAAATGGTACAAACAAAGCCGCGGCTTACCGAGCGAAGGCTTACCTGTGATTAAAGCGGCGGCGGTGCTGGGGCCGCTGGCCATCTGCCTGGGAATGGCGTTATTGGTGCTCGACTTAACCAAGCCATTTGAGTTTTATCTTATTCTCATCAACTACAACTTCACCTCGGTGATGGCATGGGGGGTACTCGCGCTGCTGGTCTACATACCCTTAGTGTTTGTATTCTCGGCATTAGTTTTTGAAAAACAAGTACTGCACTATGCCCCATGGTTAGCGGGTGTACTTAAGGTCTGCCGTAAACTAGAAGGCAGCCTAAACAAGCTGATTTTCGCCTTAGCATTAGGGGTGGGTGTCTACACTGGCTTTTTACTGTCGGCGATGATTAGCTACCCAATCCTCAATACTGCGGTTTTACCTGCGCTGTTTTTAGCCTCGGCATTGTCAGCGGGATCAGCAGGCAACATTTTGGTCGCGACACTGTTCTTCAGCAAAAAAGAGTCAGATTGTATCGAACAAGTGCATCGTATCGAATACCCTGTCGCCTTCAACGAAGCCTTATGCTTAGTACTACTGTTTGTTGGACTTAACTTCTCTGGTCCTGCCGCGCAAGCAGCAACCGCGGCCATTACCAGTGGTACCTGGGCGAGTGTCTTTTGGTTTGGTGTTGTGGGCCTTGGTTTGGGCGTGCCGGTACTTGCAAGTACATTCGCCCCAAGTGCTTGGAAGCACACTAAAGGTTTCTTAGTGACAGTGTCTTGCAGCACGATATTGGGAGTGCTCGCCCTTAGGCATTTTGTTGTCTACGCAGGACAAAGCTATATCAGTTAACAATATGGCGCGTTGTTAAATAGCCCGAGCTTTAGCTCGGGCTATTTAATATTTATTCTAAACTGTCGAGTAATAAATGTTTTAATGCTAAAAATCGAAAGTTGACTAAATAACTCAACGATTATTAGTTTTGCCCTTGTAACTGAAAAAAATGGCCAGATATCTCTTTTATACGAGTTGGCAGATACTAATTAGTTGTATTGAGCGAATTTCTCACGGTAAGGATTGGCAATGACAAATGAATATACTCCGCCCAAAGTTTGGGTAAACGATACTAACGGCGCTAATAAATGGGCCAATATTAACAGTCCAGTGTCGGGGGCAAGGTTTGAAAAAGCATTGCCAGCGGGTGATCACGCGCTGCAACTCTACTCGTTAGCTACGCCGAACGGCCAAAAGGTAACGATTTTGCTTGAGGAGCTACTCGCGCTAGGCATAAAAGAAGCTGAGTATGATGCTTATTTGATCAATATTAGTGAGTCAGAGCAATTTTCCTCAGGTTTTGTTGGGGTGAATCCCAACTCAAAGATTCCAGCGTTAGTGGATCGCTCAGGCGATGAGCCTGTTAACGTATTTGAGTCTGCTTCAATTTTACTGCACTTGGCAGAAAAATTTGGCCAGTTTTTACCTGCAAATGGTGCAGCAAGAACGCAAACTTTAAACTGGCTGTTTTGGGCACAAGGCTCGGCACCATTCTTAGGGGGTGGCTTTGGCCATTTCTACGCTTATGCCGATGTTAAGCAAGAATACCCGATTAACCGTTTTGCCATGGAAGCGAAACGTCAACTTGATGTGCTAGATAAGCAGCTTGCGCAGCACCGATATGTTGCCGGTGAGCAATACAGTATTGCTGATATGGCTATTTGGCCTTGGTATGGCAATTTAGTGCTGGGTTACTTGTATGAAGCCGCTGAGTTTTTAGATGTCGCGAGTTATCAGAATGTACTGCGCTGGGCCAAAGAAATTGAGCAACGTGAAGCTGTGCAACGCGGCCGCATTGTTAATCGTGGTTGGGGTGAAGAATGGGAGCAATTGGTTGAGCGCCATAGTGCGGCCGATATAGACCAAGTGCTGGCACTTAAAGCTTAACCCTGGCTATGTTAGCGCCAATAAGCGAGCGAGGTTAGCTCGCTTATTGATATGTTTTCTGCGCTTGCCAATATTTTTTGGTTGTAAATATCAGTGAGTCTGCAGCGTAGTCGATTTTAATTCTATCTATTTTTTTTACATCAAGTGGGTGTCTCGCGATTAGTAAGCACTTACTTTGCTGTGTTGCTCTGCCAATATTTGTTGCAGTTCTGACACGCAGCTACCACAACCCGTGCCAGCTTGGGTGCAGCGACTGATACCTGCCACATCGCTAAGTTGCTGATCGGCTATGGCATCATGAATTTGATTAATCCCTACCTGCTTACAAGCACACACAATCTTGCCATGGCAAAGTTCACCCTGCGGCTGGTCGCTCAACACACTGCTTAGCGATTGCTGCAGCTTTTCTGGTGCAGTTGATGTTTGTGTTAATAACAGGCTAAACCAATCGTATTGACTGACATCAAGGTCCGTGGCGCAAGTAAAGGCGAATTCGATACGCTGTTGATCGGTCATAATAAAGCGAACCTGTTGCTCACTTTGTTGCATGCTTTGTTGCGCACTGCTGCTTTGCGGCTGCAGCTGGCGTAAATTCTCACACAGGGCTGCCACATCAACACTGCTGGCCATCATGTAGCGATAGCCGCCGGCAATGGTTTGTTGAATCCAATATTCGGGACTGTCGGGCAAGTTGGCAAAGACTAGCGGTTGTCGAGAGATCAATATGGCCTGACTGCGACTTACAAAGGGTGTAATGGCCACCGGTGTGTGCTTCATTTCCGGTTGGCCAGAAACTGGGTCGGTAATTGATTGACCCAATGTGGCGATCTTTGCGGCCGCCGAATTACTGTTGTTCCAGTGAATGGGGGCAAAAACCTGTCCCGGACTAACTTGATTGCTAAGGCTGACGCGCATCATGACTGCACGTTGGCTTTGGTGGCTGTTAATTTGGGCGATCATGCCCTCAGTTAAGTGATAGCTTGCCGCATCAGCGGGGTTGATTAACAACAAAGGTTCAGCTTGATGGCTACTCAAGGTAACCGATAAACCAGTGCGGGTCATTGTATGCCATTGATCGCGAATTCGACCATTGTTCAGTAACAGTGGATAGCGTTTAGTCACAGCTTGAGGTGAGGGGATATGGCGCACGGGAATGATATTGGCTTTGCCATTGGCGGTGTAGAATTGGCCGTCGCTAAGCAAGTGTTGATGGCTCACTTCTGTTTGTAGGTGGGTTACAGGCCATTGCTGTGGTGGCATGTTGCTGTATTGATGGTCATTGATTTCAGCAAGCCCCGATAGGTTTAAGTCGGTATTAAATGCTCGGTGAGCAGCAGCTGTGAGTGCGGCATACTCTCTAAAAATATCGGCTTCATGGCGATAACTGAAAGCCTGAGCAAAGCCCATCTTTTTTGCTACTTCAGTTATTATCCACCAATCTGGTCGTGCTTCACCGGGGGATACTGTTAGGCGTCGCTGTCTGGAAATACGTCGTTCAGAATTGGTGACCGTACCAGACTTTTCTGACCACCCTTGGGCGGGCAATTGCACATCTGCAAGTTTGCCGGTATCGGTATTGGCAATGCAATCGGAGACGACAACAAACGGACACTGAGCCAATGCTTGTTGGATAAAGTCGCTATCGGGCAAGCTGACAGCTGGGTTGGTCGCCATTATCCATACCGCTTTTATTTTGCCCTTAGCGATGGCATCAAACATCTCTACCGCTTTCAGTCCTGGCCGTGTTGCCAGGTTGTCTGTTTGCCAAAACTCACTGACCAGTTGCTGGTGCTTGTCATTGTTAAACTCAAGGTGTGCCGCAAGGGTATTGGCTAACCCGCCCACTTCCCGTCCGCCCATCGCATTGGGTTGGCCGGTAATAGAAAAAGGGTTGGCGCCGCTACGGCCAACCTTTGCGGTGATCAAATGGCAGTTAATGATGCTATTAACCTTATCTGTCCCTTGGCTGGATTGATTGACCCCCTGAGAATACAGCGTCGTGACCTTATCTGTATTGGCAAAGGTTTGGTAAAATGTCAGTAGGTCGGCTTGGCTAATTTGCAGCTGTTGACTAAGCGCTTGTAGATCGCCCAGATCTGCCACTGATGCTAAGTTTGCAGCAAAACCTTGAGTATGCTGGTTGATATAGTCACTGTTTGTGTGGCCATGGTCATGTAAATACTTAAAAAGTCCGTTAAATAGTAAAACATCGCTACCCGGTTTTATGGCCAAGTGTAAGTCTGCATCCGCGCTACTTGCGGTGGCGCGTGGGTCGATAATAATCAGCTTTTTGTTGGGATGTTGCTGTTTGGCTTGTTTTATACGCTGAAATAAAATGGGATGACACCAAGCTAGGTTTGAGCCCACCAGCACAATTGCATCGGCGCTTTCTAGATCTTGATAACAACCAGGAACACTATCATTGCCAAATGCGCGTTTATGACCTGCAACACTAGATGACATACATAGGCGTGAGTTGGTATCCACATTACCGCTGCCAATAAAGCCCTTCATGAGTTTATTGGCGACGTAATAGTCTTCAGTGAGTAATTGTCCTGACAGATAAAAAGCCACAGAGTCAGGACCATGTTCAGCAATGGTCTTGGTAAATTGATTTGCGACTGTTGCGATTGCCTGAGACCAATCACATTGATTTCCGGCTATGTGTGGCTGTAGCAATCTGCCGGTAGTTGTCACTGTTTCGCCTAAAGCCATTCCTTTCGAGCATAGCTTTCCCCAATTTGCAGGATGGTCATTGTCACCACGGACACTAAGTGTGCCATCACGTTGTGGTTTAGCTTCAATACCGCAACCAACGCCGCAATAAGCACAGGTTGATTTTATCCATGGACTACTTGGGTTTTGACTCATCGCAATTACAGCCTTTCTTGTCTAGGTTTAGGTTATTTAGCAAGGTTTAGGCCAGAGGCGTTTTTGTTGTTGTAAGTCTGATTTAAACCCTTAAAAAACAGCGGTTTATTTTTTTAGGTTTTTCAATATACCTCTTTATAGGTATACGGTGTAATCGTTTAATTTCAGCAATATAGCTTCGGCGCCCTGTTTTGATCTTTGTTTGCACTAACAAGGTGCGACTACTTGGTATCTCTAGCTGGCTAAAATCAACACTTTTATTTTTTTACTTTGCGTTGTTTGTTGTTAAGTTCTTAATATTAAATGTTTTTAAAATATTCTTGTTGCGCTTTTGTAAAGATTGGCACCACCTTTGCTGAATTTTGTTCAGACAATTAATTCAGTAATGTAGAGGCGCTCAATATGGCCAAGTCAGCGAACCAAGCAAAACAGAGTGTACTCAGATTCAGTAGTAAAGAGACAACATCAACGGCTAAAGGCTGTGTCAGTTTAGTGGGTGCAGGGCCGGGAGATCCGGATTTATTGACGGTAAAAGCACTGCGCTGCATTGAACAAGCAGACCTGATTATCTACGACAGATTGGTCAGTGCTGAAATCTGCGCCCTGTTTCCAAGTACCACTCCGGCCTTATACGTGGGCAAGGCGAAAAATAGGCACAGTGTCGAGCAGTCTCGTATCAATGAGCTGCTGGTTGAAAAAGCCTTACAAGGTAAGAATATCTGCCGCTTAAAAGGTGGCGATGCTTTTGTTTTTGGCCGTGGTGGCGAAGAAGTGCTGAGTTTAAAACAGCAAGGCATCGACGTACAGATTATTCCGGGTATCACCGCCGGTGCTGGTTGCACCGCCTATGCGGGGATTCCCTTGACACATCGCGGCGTTTCTCAAGGCTGCACCTTTGTCACCGCTCATGCCGAAACCGATCTGCAGGTCAACTGGCAGGGGCTGGCGTTGCTCGACCACACCTTAGTGTTCTATATGGGATTAAGCAAAAGCGAGATGATCAGTACAGAGCTGCAAAGCGCAGGGCTTGATGGTCAAACGCCAGTTGCGTTAATTGAGCGAGGCTGTACCACGCAGCAGCGAATTGTCAGCGGCCAATTATCACAGTTGCCGCAATTGGTGACGCAGCATCAATTGCAGTCACCCACCTTGATTGTGGTGGGTAAGGTTGTTGACCTTGCCCAGCAGCTCAGCTGGTTTGAACAACAAATTAATCAAACCACAGCTTCCACCACCACGCGCCTTAGCGCTTAACCTTATTCTGGGGAGAATAAAGATGCAAAAAACTTCAATTTTAGTGGTGGGCAACGGCATGGTTGGTCACAAATTTATCGACAACATGTTAGCGCAGAGCAAGATTGATCAATTTGATTTAATGACGTTTTCAGAAGAGTCGAGACTGGCATATGATCGAGTGCAGCTTAGTGCTTATTTTAGTGGCAAAACCGCTGAAGACTTGGCCTTGACCGATGAAAGTTACTATCAGCAACATGGCGTTAAGTTTTTACTGAGTGACAAAGTCACCGACATTGATTGCGACGGGCACCTTGTGATGACAGCCAGTGGTCAACAGGTACGCTACGACAAATTGGTGCTTGCGACAGGCTCTTACCCCTTTGTGCCACCTATTCCTGGTGGTGATGCGGAACATTGTTTGGTGTATCGCACTATTGATGATTTAGAAGCCATCACAGAATCGAGTTGTCACAGTGATAAAGGGGTTGTTATTGGTGGGGGGTTACTAGGTCTGGAAGCGGCTAATGCTCTTAAAAATTTAGGTTTAGAAACCCATGTCGTTGAGTTTGCCCCTAGGCTGATGGCGGTGCAACTTGACGAGGGTGGCGCTAATTTACTGCGCCACCAAATCGAAGATTTAGGGGTTAGCGTTCATACCGAAAAAGCCACCACGGAAATTGTTGCTGGTAGTCAAAGTCGTTATCGCTTGAATTTTGCTGATGGTAGCCACTTAGAAACCGACATGATTGTTTTCTCTGCCGGCATTCGACCTCAAGACGAGCTAGCGCGTCAGTGCGGTATTACCGTGGGTGAGCGTGGCGGTATTGTGATTAATGATACTTGCCAAACGAGTGATGAAGATATTTATGCCATTGGTGAATGCGCATTATGGCAAGGACGAATTTTTGGTTTAGTGGCACCAGGGTATGCCATGGCAGCGGCTGCAGCCAGTCACATTTGTGGCGAGTCACAGCAATTTACCGGTGCCGATATGAGTACCAAGCTAAAGCTACTTGGGTTAGATGTAGCCAGTATTGGTGACGCGCATGGCCAAACTCCAGGCGCCCAGTCTTATACTTTTCATGATGAAGTTGCCCAAGTATATAAACGCCTTATCGTTAATGAGGCCGGCGATAGAGTCTTAGGTGCAGTGTTAGTGGGTGATGTTGATGCCTATGGTCAATTACTGCAAATGATGCTCAATGACATGCCGCTACCCGATCATCCATCGGCCTTGATTTTGCCTAATGTTGACGGTGAGGCGAGCCAAGGTGTTGGTGTAGAGGCTTTGCCTGAATCAGCGCAGTTGTGTTCATGTTTTGACGTCACTAAAGGCGACATTGTTGCTGCGGTCGCTGATGGGGCGACCGATATGGCCGCCATTAAAAGTTGTACCAAAGCGTCTACCGGCTGCGGTGGCTGTAGTGCATTGGTGAAACAGGTGATGGATTGTGAGTTAGCCGCACTGGGGCACGAAGTTGATAACAGCTTATGTGAACACTTTGCTTATACTCGCCCAGAGCTTGCTGATATCGTCCGCATTAAAAAGATAAAAACCTTTGATGAGCTGCTGGCCAGCCATGGTAAAGGTTTAGGTTGTGAGGTCTGTAAACCCACCATTGGATCGATTCTGGCTTCGTTCTGGAATGACTATGTGTTAGAGGAACCGCACATTGGTCTGCAAGATACTAATGATGTGTACCTAGGCAACATGCAAAAAGACGGGACTTACTCGGTTGTGCCAAGAATTGCTGGTGGCGAAGTGACGCCAGACAAGCTGATTGTACTCGGTGAAGTGGCTAAGGATTTTGACCTTTATACCAAAATTACCGGCGGTCAACGTATTGACCTGTTTGGGGCACAACTGCATGAGTTACCACAAATATGGCGCCGCCTTGTTGATGCTGGCTTTGAAACTGGCCACGCCTACGGTAAGTCTGTGCGTACTGTTAAGTCGTGTGTGGGTGATAGCTGGTGTCGTTATGGTGTCAATGACAGCCTAGGTTTCGCGATTAATATAGAGAACCGATATAAAGGGTTACGCTCACCTCACAAATTGAAGTTTGCGGTATCTGGTTGTACCCGTGAATGCGCCGAAGCACAGTCAAAAGATGTGGGAATTATCGCCACCGAAAATGGTTGGAATTTATATGTCGGCGGTAATGGCGGCATGCGTCCTCGCCATGCCGATCTGTTTGCATCTGATCTTGATGACCAAACGCTGATTCAATATGTCGATCGCTTCTTGATGTTCTATATCCGCAGTGCCGAGCGCTTACAGCGTACCTCGGTGTGGTTGGAAAATTTACCTGGCGGTCTGGATTACCTTAAAGAGGTGGTGATTGACGACAAACTGGGCTTAGCGGCTGAGCTAGAGTCGGAAATGGCTCACTGTATCGCGCAATATCAGTGCGAGTGGAAAACTACCTTAGAAAGTCCTGAAAAGCTCAAGCGTTTCCAACACTTTATTAATAGTGAATTAGGCGATGATGGCTTGGCATTTTCTCGAGAGCGTGAGCAACGGGTACCGAGAGAGAAGCCCCAAGCGGAGCAGATTAAAATAGTAGAGCTGGTTGATTAGGAGGCGATATGAGTAATTGGATTGATGTGTGTCATCGCAATGACGTGGTAGCCGGAACAGGTGTGTGTGCGTTAGTAGACAACGAGCAAGTGGCGATATTTCGCTGCCGTAGCACCGATGAGCTCTATGCCGTATCTAACTACGACCCCATCGGCCAAGCCAATGTGCTATCGCGGGGCATTATGGGGTGCGTTGCCGGACAAGTGGTTGTCGCGTCGCCACTTTATAAACAGCATTTTTGTTTAGATACCGGCAGTTGTTTGCAATTACCGCAATACAAACTGAAAACCTACCCTGTGCGGTACGCAGGTGAACAGATACAGCTGCTAAGCGCAGCCTAGATTGATGTGGGTTGCCTACTGGCAGCCCTAGTTAACCCTTTTATTAATTTAATGCTGCTACGCAAGCGGCCTAGCTTCTTGCGGCCTATTGAGTAGGTAACTTGGCATCTAACGGAGAACTTATGAGCACGGATAACCGCTTTAACCTGCTGTCATTCAGTGGAAAAATGAAGGTGTTACACCTTAGCTGGATGGCTTTCTTCATCACTTTTGTGGTGTGGTTTAACTTTGCACCTTTGCTGCAATCGGTCAAAGAGACCTTAGGCTTAACAACGGCAGAAATAAAAACCCTGTTGATCCTTAACGTCGCTTTTACTATTCCGGCGCGGGTGATCATCGGCATGCTAACTGACCGGTTTGGTCCACGTGTTGTGTATTCGGCATTATTGGCCATCTGTTCCTTACCCTGTTTTGCTTTTGCACTGGCCGACACCTTTACCCAAGCTGCTATAGCTCGTTTCTTACTGGGCTTTATTGGTGCGGGTTTTGTCATTGGTATTCGTCTGGTTTCAGAGTGGTTTCCCCACAACCAGCTAGGTACTGCTGAGGGTATATACGGGGGCTGGGGTAACTTCGGTTCTGCGGCAGCCGCTTTTACACTGCCCACTGTAGCCTTGATGTTTGGCGGTGATGATGGCTGGCGCTATGCGATGGCGATTACCGGTCTAGTGAGCCTAGTGTTCTCGTTTGTGTTTTATGCCAATGTTGAAGATACCCTTAAAGGCGCGACCTATTTCAAGCCTAAAAACTTAACTGCAATGGAAGTCACTTCTAAAGGTGATTTTTACCTATTGTTACTGATGAAATTACCAATGTACGGCGCTTTGGCATTGTTAGCATGGAAGCTGTCTCCGAGTGGCGTTTCGATGCTTAGTGAGATGGCAGTTAACTTCATCTACCTTGGCTTAGCCTTACTTTATTTGTACGAAGTGTCACAAGTGTGGAAAGTGAATAAGTACATCTTTACCCAGCCGGTGCCTGAAGTTCATCGTTACAAGTTTAAGCAGGTTGCGGTACTTAATGTGTTGTACTTTGCCACGTTTGGTTCAGAGCTGGCAGTGGTGTCGATGTTACCGTTGTTTTTCGCCGAAACCTTTACCTTATCGCCTGTGTTAGCCGGTATGGTCGCGTCGGCCTATGCCTTTATGAACCTCATGTCTCGTCCTGGCGGTGGTTGGATTTCTGATAAATTTGGTCGTAAGCCGACGCTATTGATTCTCACAGCAGGATTGGCGGCAGGTTATTTCTTGATGGGACAAGTTAACAGTGAATGGCCTGTTTGGGTCGCAGTCGCTGCAGCAATGGTGTGTTCATTCTTCGTGCAATCTGGAGAGGGCGCGGTGTTTGCCACGGTACCATTAATTAAACGCCGTATGACTGGGCAAATTGCTGGCATGACAGGTGCTTACGGTAACGTGGGAGCGGTATGTTACCTAACGGTGTTGTCATTTGTCGACTACAGTACTTTCTTCTATGTGATTTCAGCGACCGCTGTACTTGGCTTTATTATCTTACTGTTTATGGAAGAGCCTAAAGGTCAAATTGCAGAAGTGAATGAAGATGGTAGTGTTGAACTGATTCAAGTTTCACATCACTAGTGAAGGTTAATGATGACGCAAAAGCAGCCGAGTTTAGTCAGTGAAAATCAGCTAGATGTCAGTTTTGGTGGCTGCTCTCGTGCCGGTGTACGTGAGCACAACCAGGATGCTTTTGCGGCTCATAAACCCACCCGTGTTGCGCAGCTTAATCATAAAGGCGCCAGTGCTTGTATTGCCGATGGTGTCAGCTGCAGTCAGCATGGCCAGCAAGCAAGCCAAACTTGTGTTACCCAATTTATTGAAGACTATTATGCAACGCCAGATACTTGGGGAGTTAAGCAGGCGGTATCGCGAGTGTTAAGCTCGCTCAACCGTTGGCTGTATCATCATTCTCAACAATCACAGTTACGTCATAATGGCTTCGTATCAACGTTTAGTGCTGTGGTATTCAAGTCGGCCACAGCACATTTTTTACATGTAGGCGATTCGCGAATATATCGTTATCGCCAGGGTAAGTTGTTGCAAATAACCAAAGACCATTGCCGCCAGGGATTGGGTGATAAAGGTTTTCTTACCCGAGCGCTGGGGATTGATAGTCAAGTTGAGGTCGACTATCAAACCCATGAGCTGCAGCGTGATGATATTTACCTGTTAAGTACCGATGGTGTACATGATTGGCTATCTAATACTCAGCTTGGTGAGTTATTGTCGCAACAAACCGATCTTGAACAGTGCGCCAACGACATTGTTGCGCAAGCGGCCATGGCCGGCAGCAATGACAACCTTAGTTGCCTATTGGTTAAAGTTAATACGCTACCTTATGCAGACATTAGCGAGCTAAATCAGCAACTGTTACATCGAGTTATTCCGCCTGTTCTGGAGCAGGGACAAAGTATCGATCAATGGCGGGTTGAAAAAATACTCTACAGCGGCAGTCGAAGTCATATTTATGCGGTTAAATCTCCGCGGTATCAACAAACCTATTTGATGAAAGTGCCGTCACTCAGTTATCAAGATGATCTTGATTATCGCAAAGCATTTATTCGCGAGCAGTGGATTGGTGAGCGAACCAGTTCACCTTTGCTAATGCGTATTTATCCGCAAGAATCTCGTTTTCTTTATCATTTATGTCAGTTTGTGCCTGGTATTACCTTGC
Organism: Shewanella waksmanii ATCC BAA-643; assembly: GCF_000518805.1. Taxonomy (GTDB): domain Bacteria; phylum Pseudomonadota; class Gammaproteobacteria; order Enterobacterales; family Shewanellaceae; genus Shewanella; species Shewanella waksmanii. Next base: position 8,196 of record NZ_JAEH01000046.1, on the reverse strand, counting down.
GGCAATGGATGTTTGACCACCCTAAACCCACGTTAACTGAAGTTAGAAACGTCTTTTCTGCGATGGCGGCAGCCGTGCGAGCCTTGCAGCGAATTGGGGTCACTCATCGGGATCTGAAACCAGAAAACATGATGCTGACGCCCAGCGGCGAGATCGTGTTGCTTGATTATGGTGCAGCCGATGCGCAAGGGCTTGCAGATAGTGAATCTCCGGCAGATGCTATTCCACTGGGTGATTTAGGCTATATTGCACCTGAGTACATTGATGGCCGTGCCGATCACCAGTCAGATATTTTCTCTATGGGGGTGATACTGTATGAAATGCTTAGTGGTGAGCGGCCATTTAAAAAGCGCAGTGTGACTTACCAATCCAGTCGCCAAGCCTATGACTGGCAATATCAACCGCTCAGCAGACATCGTCAAGATGTCCCTTTTTGGGTTGATCAGGTTATCAAGCGGGCTTGTCATCCAGACAATAGAGAGCGGTATACCAGTATGTCAGAGCTGGTGGCTGATCTGTCGACGCCAAATCAAGCGGTACTGACAGAAACAGAAAACGCACCATTGCTGGTGCGTGATCCGGTTCGTTTTTGGCAGGGCGTTAGTGGCATCCTATTGGTGATAGTGATACTACAACTGCTTATAGCGTTTAGTTAACCAAACTCACCACTGACATAACCTTGCGTGCGCTGATCTTGTGGTTGATTGAATATTTGTGTGGTTTCACCATGTTCTACAAGCTCTCCCATCCAGAAAAATGCTGTCTTATCTGAAATACGCTTCGCCTGATTCATTGAGTGAGTCACAATAACAATAGTGAACTTCTTACGCAGTTCATCCATTAGATCTTCAATCTTATGGGTCGCAATGGGATCCAACGCGCTTGTAGGCTCATCCATCAAGATGACTTCTGGCTTCATGGCGATGGTACGTGCGATACATAAACGTTGTTGTTGACCACCAGATAGGCCTTGGCCCGGTGCATCAAGGCGGTCTTTAACTTCATCCCATAATGCGGCGCTGCGTAGAGATTCTTCAACGGCGGCGTCGAGCACTTTTTTATCTTTGATCCCTTGTGCTTTCAGGCCGAAAGCAACATTTTCATAGATGCTCATTGGAAATGGGTTTGGTTTTTGAAACACCATGCCAACCCGCATCCGTAGTTGCTTCACATCGACGTCACGATAGATATCGTCACCTTCAAAGGCCACTTCACCGGTAATTTTCACGCCTTCAACTAGGTCGTTCATGCGGTTCAGTGTACGCAATAGCGTCGACTTACCACACCCAGAAGGGCCAATTAAAGCAGTGACCTGTTTGGCTGGGATAGGCAAAGAGATATCTTTTAGGGCGTGGTTGTCACCATAAAAAAGATTGAGATTATTAACGGCTAATTTATTCATGGTTACTGACCTTAATGAGAGGCTTTGTTAAATTTACTGGCAATGAATTTCGTTGCCATGTTGAGCACTAGCACTAACACAATCAATACAGTTGCAGTTGCGTAGGCTTGATCCCATTCATATTGGGTAAATAGCTCTTGTGTAAGTTTGTATAGGTGGACCGTTAGGGTTCGACCTGATTCCAGTACCGATTCTGGTATTTGGGTCACCATACCTGCAGTTAAGAATACTGGGGCAGATTCACCAATCACTCGCCCGGTACTTAAGATGACGGACGTTACGATGCCAGGCATGGCGCTGGGTAAAATTAGACGCCAAATGGTATAGATTTTTGAGGCGCCAAGTGCATAACCACCTTCACGGTAGCTCAGTGGTACTGCAAGCAGGGCTTCTTCGGTGGTACGGATAAGTACAGGTAATATCAACATGGCTAGGGTTAACGAGCCTGACAATATTGAAAAGCCCAATCCCAAGGTAGTGACGAAGAAAGTCATACCAAATAAGCCATAGACGATAGATGGAATACCCGCTAATGACTCAATGCAGAAGCGAATCATCTTTACAACGCTGCTGCCAGGCTTGGCGTACTCGGTCAGGTAGATGGCGGTCATGATGCCAATAGGTGCAGCAATTGCCAGCGACAACAGTACCATGTACACAGTCGATACAATCATCGCCCAAATACCTGAAGCTTCACCAATACGTGTATAGGCACCAGTAATAAAGTCCCAAGTCACATGGGCTAGGCCATTACTTAAAATATGCCAGACAACCCACAGCAAAAACATAATCGTTGTTGCGGCAGCGCCCCAGATGGCGACAAGCATTAGCCTGTCTTGATTATCTCTAGTTAATCTCATGATTATGCTCGTGTTCTGTTCACATACAGTAGGCTAGCATTCAGCAATACAATGAAAGCCAGTAACACTATGCCAGTAGAATAAAGCGCGCTTGCGTGAATGCCCGTTGCGTAGGCCATTTCCATTGCAATATTGGCGGTTAAGGTACGTGCCGGTTCAAGTAGTGACCCAGGCATAGCTGGCGCGTTACCCATTACCATAATAATGGCCATGGTTTCACCAATGGCGCGGGCAATACCCAGCGCAACACCTGTTAAAATACCGCTTTTCGCTGCCGGAACCAGTACCTTAAAAATACTGTAAATATGCGATGCACCCAGTGCTAACGCGCCTTCTTTGTAAGTGGCCGGTAGTGCGCGAATGGAAGTTTCTGAAATCGTAATTACGGTTGGCAAAATCATAATTGCCAATACGATGATACCCGCCAGTACTGTGTTACCAGCGGGGATATTAAATAGTGTCTCGATGGCGGGTACGATAATGACCAAGCCAAAGAAGCCATAGACAACAGAGGGAATGCCTGCAAGTAGTTCTACGGCAGGTCTAACAATATTTGCCAACCACTTTGGGGCCAGCTCTGCAAGGAACACTGCTGTTAATATAGCAATGGGCACACCAATCATAACCGCACCTAAGGTCGATATGAGTGATGCAACAATCATCGGGAAGATGCCGTATAGTGCTGGTGGTAGCCACTCGCGTCCGGTGATTAAATTAACGACGCCTGCTTCTGAAAATGCAGGTAAACCTTCTTGAAAAACAAACCAACCGATTGTGGCGACCGAGATCACCCCAACCATCGCGCTACATAGGAATAACGCATGAAAAGCCATGCCGATAGGGTCAAAGCTTTTATTGGGTTTAATTTTAATATTTGCTGTGCGGATCTTTGTTGCCGTATCCATCACTGTGCCTCAATGTCTTACCGATTATAAAAAGTGCAAAACGGCAGTGATGGAGCAATCACTGCCGTTCTGGAAAAGCCTATTACTGAACGCGAATGTAGCCTTCAGCTGCGACAATGCTTTGACCGTCGTTAGACATGATGTAGTCGATGAATTGCTTGGCACTGTCTGGTGCTGACTTATCCATTAATACAATAAATGGACGTGCAATTTTATAGTCACCGGCTGCAATGTTGGTATCGCTTGCTGCAACACCGTCTACATCGATGGCGCGCAGTGAATCATCAACACTACCTAGTGAGATATAGCCAATAGCGTAAGGGTTGTTAGCTACGATAGTTTTGATCATGCCGTTACCGTTACCCACTTGTGCCGTAGGTGAAATTGCTGTCACTTTATGGCCGTTTACAGTGCGTTGTAGCTTCATAATCTCTTCAAATGCACCGCGAGTACCAGAACCTGCTTCACGAGTTACTACAACGATAGGGCGTGCTTCACCGCCTACTTCGCTCCAGTTTTTAATCTCACCACGGTAAATCTTGGCGATTTGTTCTTGAGTTAGGTTCTTAACTGGGTTGGCATTGTTAACTGCTGCTGCAATACCATCACGAGCGATGACGACTTCTTTGATATCGCTAGTGAGTTCGTTATCTTTTACATTACGTGATGACATACCAAGCATGCTGGTGCCATCTTTAGCTGCGCGGATGCCTGCTGATGAGCCAGTGCTTTGCACTTCCACATTCTTGTTGGCGCTGTTTTGATAATTTTCAGCTAATACTTCCATCACATGTGCTACAGAAGTTGAGCCAGATACTGTTACAGTGCTTGCTTGTACAAGCGGGGTTGCCATTAAACCAACAGCTGTAAGTAAACCAATTACTTTCTTCATTACAAGTTCCACTTAAAATGGTTATAGAGGGTGTTATCTGCTTCAACAATTTGAAAGCCAGCGCATTAAGACAGATGAATATGACAGTTTGGTTACGATGGTTTTTTGTTGTCGCGTGACTAGTGTGATGAAGTTAGCGCAAAAGATTTACAGGATGTGGATAACTCAAAAAGGTGGAGTTTCTGCTAGAAATGCAAGTAAAGATTTCTTAAAACAAGTCGGATAGCCGCTGATATAAGTACAATAGCGACTTATTGGCTAATGCTGTTTAATGGGTTTAGGTGTTTGGCGATGCAGTTCATTTCAAATTAATCTTCACTTAAGCTCACGCGTTGGTGGGCTGTGAATAAGTCAGTTTATTATTGTGAAAGCAAACCTTTTATGAACCTTTTATGACATAAGTGTGGTTGATTGTTTTTTGAACACTTATGTGCAGCAAGCACAAGCACACATTTAGGCGGCTAACGGCTTTAGTTTTTGTTTGTTCTCAAACCGCTTCCATACTTTTTCATGGAAATAGAATACAACGGTATTGATAGCGGGCTCAATTAGCGCCACTGCACCGCCGATCACAACGCTACCAGTTAATAAATAAGTGATGGTGAATGCAACACCGAAATGTAATATAGCAAAGGTAAGTGTTTTAGCCATGACCGTTATCTCCTAATGAATATGCTGCAAATGATAATCATTATCATTTGGGTTGTAAATAGGCAAAGACTAATAGCGTGCCGATAGCATTAATAGATAGATTCGATTGGCTCAGGTCGATGAAATAAATACGCCTGCATTGGCAGGCGTATTTGACTTTCTATGGTGGCGAACTAATGGCTTAGTAGTGCCAAGGGAATTTTCCAAAGTCTTGATCGCGCTTCTCTAGAAATGCATCCCGACCTTCCTGGGCTTCATCGGTGCCATAAGCTAGTCGAGTCGCTTCGCCGGCAAACAGTTGTTGTCCGACTAAACCATCATCAGGCAAATTAAAGCCATATTTGAGCATACGCATCGCGGTAGGTGACTTGCTATTAATCTCTTTTGCCCAAGCAAGCGCTTCAGTTTCTAGATCAGCATGAGGAATGGCACGATTAACCATACCCATATCAAATGCTTCTTCAGCACTGTAATTAAAGCCAAGGAAGAAAATCTCGCGAGCGCGTTTTTGACCGATCATCTTAGCTAAGTAAGCACTGCCATAGCCAGAGTCGAAACTACCTACATCTGGATCGGTTTGCTTAAATACCGCATGCTCCTTTGAGGCAAGAGTCAAATCACACACTACATGTAAGCTATGACCTCCACCCACTGCCCAGCCAGGTACTACCGCAATCACGACTTTGGGCATAAAGCGGATCAGACGTTGTACTTCCAAAATATGTAATCGGCCCATACGCGCGATATCAGGCTTACCCGCTTCTTCAGCTTCATATTTATAGCCATCTTTACCGCGAATGCGTTGATCGCCGCCGGCACAGAATGAATGTTGCCCCTTTGCCGAAGGACCATTACCGGTTAACAGCACACAACCTACATCCGACCATTGCCTTGCATGATCTAATGCTGTGTACAACTCATCAACGGTTTTGGGACGAAAGGAGTTGGGGCAGTCAGGGCGGTTAATGGCGATACGTACCGTGCCCTGATCTTTGGCTCTATGATAAGTGATATCTTCAAAATCAAATTCAGATACTTGTTCCCATAAAGTAGGATCAAATATATCGGAAACCTGCTGAGTCATAGTCTAGCCCTTAACATGATTATCAAAACATAATCTGCAAAGGCTAGGCTTATTCTCTACTTAGGTCAATTGTCTCAACTAAAAGCAGTGCGCTTAGTTGATTTTATCGCAAATAAAACGCTGATTATCTCGGCTGAGATCATCGTGCCTTGGGGCTTTGCTACCACAAAAGCTCTGCTTGTACTCAGCGACACTTTGCTCTGAAGCGAGAATGGCATCTAATACAACAAGCTCTGCATTAGATAAACGATCACTAATTTCATCCTTGAGGTTGTTAATGCGATTGTCGACTTTGATGATTTGTGTTCCTGTCATCGCATGGATTTTGGTTTCGATTTGACTCAATAAGGCTTCTGTCTGCGCGATGGGCTTGTCGAGCTCATTGGTTTCGGTTGCCAGGTAATAGAGCACGCCTACTCCGATAGCTAAAATAATCCAGCCTTTCATGTGATCTAACCCCAGTTTTTGGTGAACAAAATGTGATATATGTGAGTATAATAAGCTAGTTTTTATGCATTATTAAAGCTGTAAGGCTATAAAGATGACCTCAAATTCTTCCAAGAAAGACTTTTCCAAGGCCGAACGGATTAAGATTCACCAGCCTGATGCGAGTAAGGCAGATAGATTTAACCCGCGAAACCGAATATATGTACGTGCGATAGAGGGTGTGTGGACTCAACTAAGAAGACGCTTAGGTTGGGTTGCGATGTTGTTCTTTCTTATCTTACCTTGGATCCCCTGGGGAGACCGTCAAGCGGTATGGTTTAACCTTGGTGAGCAGAAGTTTCATATTTTTGCGTTGACCATTTGGCCTCAAGATCTAACTTTACTCGCTGCACTATTAATGGTGGCCGCATTTGGGCTCTTTTTTGTCACCACCTATTTAGGTCGGGTGTGGTGTGGCTATACCTGTCCCCAAACCGTATGGACCTTTATCTTTATTTGGTTTGAAGAGAAACTCGAAGGTGCGCGTAATAAACGGATAAAGCTAGACCAGATGCCATGGAGTTTTAATAAGTTATGGCGCAAAACTGCAAAGCACGCGGCCTGGATAGCCATCTCTTTGTTAACCGCCATGACCTTTGTGTCGTATTTCGTGCCCACTTCTGAAGTTTATCGAGACGTGTTCACCCTCAATGCCAGTGGTGGTATCTATTTCTGGGTGGTGCTGTTTACTTTTGCTACTTACGGTAACGCGGGATGGATGCGAGAAATTATGTGCATCCATATGTGCCCCTATGCACGTTTCCAAGCTGCGATGTTTGATAAGAACACCTTTATTGTGGGCTACGACGCCAAACGCGGAGAAACCCGCGGGCCACGTTCACGTAAAGCCGATCCTAAAGCCCTTGGTCTCGGTGACTGTATCGACTGCGACTTATGTGTTCAGGTGTGTCCAACGGGTATCGATATTCGTAACGGCTTACAATATGAATGTATTAACTGTGGTGCTTGTATTGACGCATGTGATACCACGATGCAGCGTATGGGGTATGACAAAGGCTTGATTGCTTATACTACCGAGAACAAACTCGACGGTATCAAGCAGAAAGTACTGCGTCCTAAGTTAGTGGGCTATGGCGCAGTGCTAGCAGCCATGATCACTATCTTTATCTATGCCAGCGCAACAATCGCTCCGGTGCGTATTGATGTGATTCGTGACCGTAATGAATTGTTCCGTGAAAATAACCAAGGTTTGGTAGAGAACACCTTTACGTTAAAGCTGCTCAACAAGACCGAGCAGACTCACCAATATAAGTTGACGATTGAGGGGTTACCTAACTATGAATGGTATGGCCCGCAACAAGTCACTATGAAAGGTGGCGAGATTCTAACGTTACCTATTAGTGTTGCGGTCGACCCATACGAACTGTCTCGGTCGATGCTGAAAGTTAACTTCAAAGTATCGACTACAACGGATGGTAAAACGATAGAAGCGACCCAAGAGTCACGTTTCTTCAGCCAGTAGTGCATTGGTATCAGCGCGCAAAGCGCTAAAAAAGGGGCTTTTAGCCCCTTTTTTGTGCGTATCGTCTGATAAATGGCCGCTCGGTAATAAAAATGTCATTTTCTTTCAAAAAGCACTTGCGTAAAAAGTTCAGCTCCCTATAATGCGCTCCCACTGACACGGCAAACAGCGCTGCATAGCGATGTACAGACGAGTCAGGGCAGCAAGTGAGATGAGGTTTTTAGCTGTGACTTAACGCACTGATGTGCAGTAAGTAACCACTTAAAAAACTTTTTAAAAAATCACTTGACGCCAACCAAGGAAAGCGTAGAATACGCAGCCCTAGCCCGCTGGACTCCAGTATGAGGCGAACGTTCTTTAACAAGATGAAACAAGAAATCTGTGTGGACACTCACAGGTGTTGAGTTATTCGAAATTACCATTCTTTATTCGT
>NZ_JAEH01000045.1 GCF_000518805.1 Shewanella waksmanii ATCC BAA-643 | reverse complement strand
CGTTGAATAATTTCACAAGGGAACAACCATTGTTTCAATCATTCGCCTTGAATTAGTTTGCCCAAAGCGCGCTGAGTAGATCAAATTCTTATACTGATTGCTATAACTCGCCTTTATCACTATTAAGGCAACAAAAAAGCCGATATTGATATATCGGCTTTTTAATAAACAATGTCTGCGCTGGCCAGATTAGATCTTAAACATGGCTACCGCATTTTGTAGCGACTCTGCCCGAGAGCGTACTTCATCAGATGAAGCGGCGTTAGCATCTGCCGCTACTGACGACTCTTGCGCAATATCACGAATAATCACCACATTCTTGTTCACTTCTGAGGCCACCATACTTTGCTCTTCAATCGCCGCAGCGATCTGCGTGCTCATGTCCATAATGTTAGTCACGTCAGTATTAATTTGTTGTAGCAGCGTACCCGCGCTTGCCGCTTGCTCAGCACTCTCGCCACCTTGCTTCTGCGTCGCTTCCATCAACTGCACTATTGAACGCGTGCGGCTCTGCAATGTTTGAATAATACCGGCTATTTCCTCGGTCGATTCTTGAGTACGCATCGCTAAGCTACGAACCTCATCCGCTACGACCGCAAAGCCACGACCTTGTTCACCGGCGCGCGCAGCTTCAATCGCCGCATTTAACGCCAATAAGTTGGTTTGCTCAGCAATCCCTCGAATCACATCTAACACGCTACCGATGGTCTCGCTGTCTTTTTCTAAATCGCTCACCACTTGTGCCGAACCATCTAGCCTTTCTGCTAGCGCCTGTATTTTCTCTATGGTTTGCTCAACACCTTCTTGACCCTTCTGTGCATTGTCATGGGTATTACTGGCTCTGTCAGCCGCAAGCTCTGTATTTTTAGCAATCTCGTCAATAGTGGCACCCATTTCTGTAATTGCTGTCGCCACCATATCGGTTTCGTTTAACTGACGCCCCACCCCTTCAGAAGCTTGCATAGCATTGTGCGATAGCTCTTGGCATGAGTTAGTGACAGTCTCAACCGATGCTAATACCTCTTCAATCAACTCTTGGAAACTACTTACCATGCTATTAAAGTGCGTTGAAATCATGCCAAGCTCATCTTTAGCGTCGTAATCACAACGTAGTGTCAGATCTTTGCTTTCTTCAATCCGGGTAATGGTATCGGTTAGCCGCTGCACTGGTTCCATGATACTGCGTAGAATCACCACGGTGATACCGATAACAATTGCAGCAATCAAAAAGAAGATGATCAAACTCCACATGGTCGCTGAGCTTTCTGCATCGGCAATCATAACCAACGCAACTTCTTCTAATCGTTTAGCATCATCTTCTGCTTTAAATATCGCTTCGCGTAGCACCTTCATTTGTCCAGATGATTCATCTAAGCCCAGCTCTTGCTGCTTATTGACTAGTGAGGTGAAATCTCGCTGGTAGGCTTTCATCAGACTCGCGACCTCTTGGGTCACACCGCTCGATAGCCCGGATTGATTTAACAGCGTTAGAAAAGTCTCTACATTGCCTTCAAACCGCGATAGGTATTTCATATCCTTACGTAGCATAAAGTCTTTTTCATTACGGCGAAGCTGCAGCATGGTCACCATCAACTCGGGGCGGTTGTACTGCTTCACGAGGGTTTCTACATTATGAACAGCTTTGCGCAGTGTGCCATACAAGCCTGTAGTCGGAGTCAGGCCGATATCTTGCTGCATGGCAACAACGGTTTCAAACGAGTTTTTATATTGCCCCAAACCCTGACGAAAGTTTACCAAGTCGGTTACTGGAATATTGTAGGCTATGAGCACATCATTGAGCTCTGATGCTATGGACTCAATTTTGGCTGAATCCTGACGGTGACGCTCAGCATATTTCATATCTAAGCGGACAAAGAAATCTTTCTCATCTTTGCGCAGTCCTAAAATTTCTCTTTCTAACTCTACAACCTTCTGCGCTGCAAAAGACAACTCAGACAAAGTGGTGTTGGAGTAACGCTGTAGAACAAACATAGCGATGAGTGACAAAATCGACACAACAGCACTTAACAGTAACTTATGGCGTATGAGCATAGGTAAATCCTTAAAAGCCAAAACTTCTTTTAAAAATAGTAGTAAACCGATAGAAAGCGAAAAAAATCATGACACGTCACAAAACCGTCACATTCGCTTATAGATATATAGACCTATATCGACCCTATGGGAAGGATATTTAGCTGTTTATGCTTATTATTTTGATAATTACACTCTCTTGTGGTTAAAACGAAACCAATTGTATTTTTGGAACAAAAATGTTGTGGCTATTTACTCCCACCCCAACAAGTGAATACAATATACCAAAAGGAGCAACTATGAAGATAATTGAATCTGCTCAAGTTCACGATTCCATGGACTTTAAAGCATTAATTGAAGCACTCAGAGAAACATTTTCTAAACCTGCTGGTATGCCGCAACGACAAGTGTTTACCCTCGATGAAGACCCGGGCAACCATGATGCATTTGCTGTACTGCCTTCATGGAACGAAAAAACCATTGCAGTAAAAGCGTTCACATATTTTCCTGATAACCCGAAAAAGTCTGCGGAATTAGCGAGCCTATATTCAAAAATTATGATTTTTGACCGCCAAACAGGTGTACCTCAAGCACTCGTTGACGGTACCAGTGTCACCTACTGGCGCACCGCAGCGATTTCAGCACTTGGGAGTGATTATCTAGCCCGTAAAAATGCAAATAATTTACTTTTGTGCGGCACCGGAAAACTCGCCTCTTTTATGGCATTAGCCCATGCGACTGTCCGCCCAATTAACAAGATTAGTGTATGGGGAAGAGATTCCCAAAAAGCGCAAATCACCGTTCAGAAAATACAGCAGCAACGACCAGACATCCAAATAGAAGTATGTCGAGACCTAGAAACCAGCGTCAAACAAGCAGATATAATCAGTTGTGCGACAGGATCAGCCACCCCCTTATTTCCTGGCGACTGGGTTCAATCTGGCACCCATACCGACTTTGTCGGCAACCATAACCATGACAGACGCGAGTGTGATAGCCATTTGATCAATCAAGCCAACGTCTACGTGGATTCAAAAATCAATGTATTCGCTGAAGCAGGTGAGCTTCTTATCCCTGTAGAGGAGGGAACATTCCAACTAGAGGATGTCAAAGGTGAACTCGCGCAACTATGCTCAAATAGCGTCACGGGCCGTTCAAACGACACTGAAATAACGCTGTTTAAAACCGTTGGTACTGCGCTTGCTGATCTGGTTGGCGCTCAACTCATCTACGCACAAATCAATTAACTTATCGTTGCCAGTTGCTGTGTCACTCACCGCATCTGGCAACAGCCCAACTTCCCTGCTCTTTGCCTAACCCATAATTTAATTTACATTGTTGTAAACCTTTTCCTATCTTCGGTATGTCTAATCAATATGAACGACAACATAAGGATATGACTTTGACAGCCAGTTTGCCGATAACGGCATTATCAACACCGAATGAGTCACAGATTGTAGCCAGTGCAAAAGAGGGCGATAAGCACGCCTTTAAACAGCTTTATGAGCTACACCACCGCCATATGTACGCGCTTTGTTTGCGCTTGTGTGGTGACTCACAACTGGCTGAAGAAGCGCTGCAAGATGCATTTGTCAGAGCTTGGCAAAAACTATCGCTATTTGATGGTAAAAGTCAGTTTGGCACTTGGCTGCATCGATTAACGGTCAACCAGGCGCTCAGTACCTTAAAGAAACACCGTAGTTTCTGGGCGCGATTTATTCCGATAGAGGAACAGTTCGAGCCGTTGAGCAAAGAAATACAGCATGAAAACTTAGACAAGCTACTACTACGATTACCCGAACGTACTCGCATTGTTTTCGTGCTGTTTAGTATTGAAGGCTATCAGCATGATGAAATAGCCAAGCTGTTAAATATTGCTGTAGGTACAAGTAAAGCCCAGTATCACAGAGCAAAAGCCCTGCTGCAGGAGTTAATCTAATGAGTGATAAAGCTAAGCAACTTGAGCAAATGGTTAATGCACTACCTAAAGAAATTGAGCCCGCAAATTCGCAGTGGAGTGATATAGAGCACCGCTTAACACCACAACAGCAAAGATTATCGCCACAATTTGCACTCGCTGCAGTACTTGTACTTGGATTGGCTATTGGTTACTTAATGCGGCCACTGGGTCTCACCGAGCCCAATGCAGAACTTATCGCCACTATAGAGGCCATCGAGCTGCAACATCAGGCTCAGGTGGCCTCATTAACCGAGGGTCATCACCTTGTTGACCTAAGAGACAATCACTATCAACCGATATTCAATGATGGCATTGAACAACTGCGAGCTGCGGCGAAAGAGCTGTATAACAATTTAACCCTAAATCCGACCGATAAGCAGTTGTGGCAGATGTGGCTGTGGACTCAAAAACGCGAAATAGAACTACTTAAACAGATGCAACAACTTCCCAAAAATACCGTAAAAATGGAGATTTAATATGAAACTAGGACTATATATTGGCCGCTTAATGCTCCCTTTAGTGCTGCTCACGGCACCAAGCTACGCAGTAGAGAGCATCGATAAAACTATCGATGTAAAACCAGACTTAAAGCTCAATATTACCGTACAACGTGGCGCCGTCTCCATTTCCTCATGGGATAAGCAATCAATCAGTATCAAGGGGACGCTTGATGAACTTAGTGAAGGTTTTATCATCGAACAAGATGGTAATGTTGTCAGTCTTGAAGATAAAATGCCCCGTCGCTATCAAGGCAGCAATAACAAAGGCTCACAACTCACCTTTATGGTGCCAAGCCACCTTACCCTCAATGTCGACGGCGTCTCTAGTGACTACGATGTTAAGCAGCTCAATGGCAAAATCGCCATCGACACAGTAAGCGGTGATATCGTCGCTAACGCGTTGCAGCAAGATGTGATTTTACAAACCGTTTCTGGTGATATTAGCAGCCAATCATTAGCAGGCAACCTGCAACTAGAAACAGTTTCAGGCAACATTAAGGACAACGATAGCAGTGGCAAAGCCCGCTTCACATTAGTCAGTGGTGACTTAACTACCCGCAGCAGTGCCAGCATGGTACAAGCAGATCTCGTTTCGGGCAGTGGTAAGCTTAAACTGGCTTCAGTTGAATCAATGGATCTTAAAACTGTCAGTGGCGACATTGACGTAACAGCCACTGAACTGAAAGATAAAGCCAGCTTAGACAGCGTCAGTGGTGATATCACCCTTAGCTTACCAAGTGATACCAATGCGCGTTTTCAGATTGATGGCGGTCCAAGTGGCGATATCAATAACAAACTCAGTCATGACAAGCCGATGAAAGCCAAGTACACCCGAAGTGAATCAATACAATTTCAACTCGGTAATGGCCAAGCCGATATCCGCATCTCAACCATTAGTGGTGATATTGACCTAAAATAGCATTTTGTTGCTGACAACCATTGTATGAACAACCACAAAAAAGCCCTCAATTGAGGGCCTTTTTTTAAACCGATTTAATCTCATCTTCAGTTAAGTAACGCCACTCACCTGGCTCTAAATCATCATCAAGTACTATGCTGCCAACCGATTCTCGATGTAAGCCAACCACTTTGTTCCCTACAGCAGCAAACATTCGTTTAACTTGGTGATACTTACCTTCGGTGATCGTTAAGCGCGCAGTATGGCTATCGATAATTTCTAAACGAGCGGGTTTAGTCAGGCCATCTTCATTGCGTAACGCAACCCCTGCTGCGAATGTTTCGATTAGCTGCGCATCAAGCGGATCGGCAACGGTAACTAAATAGCATTTACCGCACTCTTTTTTCGGTGACGTAATTCGATGTGACCATTGCCCGTCAGTAGTAATTAATACTAAGCCAGTGGTGTCCATATCTAACCGCCCTGCGATATGCAAAGCCTCTGGCTTTTCAATATCCAGCAGGTCTATCACTGTGGGGTGTACATCATCGACCGTGGCACAGACAGTACCATCAGGCTTGTGTAACATTAAAAAGCGCTCACCTACCAGGTTAAGCTCATCACCCTCATAGCATATGCGATGCTTGGTTTGCACTTTAAAGCCGGCATCTTTTACTACTACGCCATCACAGGTCACTTTGCCTGACTTTATCGCTCTTTTGGCTAAAGCCCGGGTAAAATAGCTCGATTCACACAAAAATTTATCTAGGCGCACAGTTTGACTCTAAACTCGACAGGAAAGCGGCTATTATGAGTCTTCACCTGCTATTGCGCAACGAATCCTTGCCATCGTTAAACACAGCTTAGGCTCATGTCACACCGAAGTAATCGCTGTGCTAGGAAACCTTTGGTTACAGTTGAAGCAGTCAAAATGCTGATTTCCTTGCCCCTTGTGCTTGTTAATAACATCGCACCCGCTATAACATATTCGCCACCAAGGTATCACCTTGAGAATCACAATAACGAATCTTTCACCGTGTACCACGACGCTGCGCGCTGTTGGGCCTCTGATGTCGGTGACTTTCAATAGCATGCTATTGATTTGCAAAACCAAGAACTTTATAGGGAATAAACATGAAAAAAGTAATCATAGGCGGACTTTGCGCGTCCTTGCTGACGGGATTAACAGCCTGCAACAATAAAGAAGCCGAAGTGGCAGCACCAGAGCCAACAGCCACCGCACAAGCGGTCACAGAAGCACTGGGATCAGGTATTGATTTTGCAAATTTTGATAAGTCAGTGCGCCCACAAGATGACTTTTATTCGTACGTTAATGGCACCTGGCTTAAAAATGCTAAAATCCCGAGCGATCGAACCAGCACGGGGTCATTTTATGACTTACGCGAGCAAGCACGCGATGACGTAAAATCCATCATTGAAGACGTTGCGGCGACCCCTAACCTAACAGCTGGTAGCGATGAGCAAAAAGTCGCTGATTTGTATCGCTCATTCATGGATGTCGACACCCTGAATAAACTCGGTGTTAAACCCATTCAAGCAGAGCTAGACAAAGTTGCAGCGCTAAAATCTAAAGATGAATTAGCTAGCTACTTTGCTCATAGTCAAGTGATTGGTGGTGGTACACCGCTAGCATTTTATATTAACGTCGATGCAAAAGACTCAAGTCGTTATGCCACTCACATTTGGCAATATGGCTTGAGCCTGCCAGAGAAAGACTACTATTTTAATGACTCTGAGCGCTTTGTTAATATTCGCCAAGCTTTCGTAGAACATATCGAAAAGATGTTTACCTTAGCTGGGTTAGCTAACCCCAAAGCCAGCGCCGAGCAGGTCCTTGCCCTTGAGACAGCCATTGCAGAGCGTCATTGGGATGTGGTTGAAACCCGCGACAGCAGCAAAACCTACAACAAATACCAAACCAGTGACTTAGTTAAACTCGCCCCTGATTTTAACTGGGCAGGCTATCTAAGTACCTTAGGTGCAGACAAGCAGTCAGACATTATTATCAATCAACCTAGCTTTATTGAAGGCTTCAACGAAGTACTCAAAGCCAATGACCTTGCTGTATGGCAAACCTATATGCAATGGCAACTGCTGACTCACTTTGCCGGTAATATGAGTGAAGCGCTGGATCAAGAGAATTTTGCATTCTTCTCGAAAACACTAAATGGCCAAGAAGAGCAGCAACCGCGCTGGAAGCGTGGTGTGAGCACTGTTAGTTCAGTACTGGGTGAAGTCGTCGGTAAAGTTTACGTTAAACGTCACTTTGCGCCAGAAGCGAAAGAGCGTATGCAAGTGTTAGTCGAAAACCTACGTAAAGCTTACGGTGAAAGCATCGACAACCTTGAGTGGATGAGCGCCGATACTAAAGTCGCCGCCAAAGATAAATTGGCTAAGTTTGACCCGAAAATTGGTTACCCCGATAAATGGGAAAACTATGACAAACTCACCATTAAGGCTGACGATCTGTTGGGTAACAGCATCCGCGCCAGTGAACTGTCCCATGAAAAAGAGCTAGAGAAATTAGGTGGCCCGATCCGCAAGTGGGAATGGCACATGACACCGCAAACGGTTAACGCCTATTACAATCCAACAATGAATGAGATTGTATTCCCAGCAGCCATCTTACAACCTCCTTTCTTTAACATGAAAGCAGATGACGCGGTTAATTATGGCGGCATTGGTGCAGTTATTGGCCACGAAATGGGTCACGGCTTTGACGATCAAGGTGCCAAGTTTGATGGTGAAGGCAACATGCGTGACTGGTGGACCGAGCAAGATCTAAAAGAGTTCGCTGCGCGTGGTAAGGCATTGGTTGAGCAATACAATAACTATGCAGTATTTGATGATTTGCATGTCAACGGCGAACTCACCTTAGGTGAAAACATCGGCGACCTCAGCGGTGTAACGATTGCATATAAAGCCTATAAAATGTCGCTGAACGGACAGCCTGCCCCAGTTATTGATGGTTTAACCGGTGACGAGCGCTTCTTTATTGGTTTCACGCAAATTTGGCGTGCCAAAATTAAAGAAGAATCAATGCGTAACCGCGTAGCCACAGATCCGCATTCACCTGCTCATTTCCGAGCTGTTGGTGCACTATCGAATATGCCTGAATTTTACAGCACTTATGATGTAAAAGAAGGAGATGCTATGTATATAGCGCCAGAAAAACGCGTCAAAATCTGGTAATTAGCCGATAATATATTACCTTTAAAAAGAGCGCCTTAGGCGCTCTTTTTGTTTATTGTGATCAAGATTAACTATAGTTCACCTGCCATTCAGCATAGATTAAGTAATGGCCAGTTACAGTGAGGTTCCTAACGAGTAATGAGGATCTTCATGAACAAGTTATTTCGTACCTTTAGTATCTTTCTTCTCCTGCTATCGACGCGCTCAGCCTTTGCCACGCCGGTAGACATTCAAGCACAAGTTAAAGAAGCTAACGACCACTACGTGGTTCGCCAATCCCTCAATAAAGACCTCGACGGATTACTGTCTACCCCATCGCAAACCTACTTAACACGTCAGTTTAGCCACGATATCGATGAGCTTTATCTACACGCTCCAGAGGCGCAGTCAGAGCTGTTGACTATGCTGGATAACCTCACCGGCTCAATTCCCGGTGAAATTATCAGCCCTGACATTAAAAGTTACTCTCGTGCGCAACAAAAAATCGCTAACAAATTTGACGGTGACGCCAGCCAACTGACCGATATCGTTCGTGCTAGCGTGGTAAGTCATAACATTGCCGATCTGGTTTCTGTCTATGAAGGTTTAAGCCATCAAGCTAAGATAGTGCAAGTAAAAAATCGTTTTGCTAGCCCCAAAGAATCTGGCTACCGAGACATTAACCTATTGGTCAAACTCCCAGACACCGACATGATTGCAGAAGTGCAGTTGCATCTTGGTGCCATCGCAGATATCAAAAGCGGCGACGAACATTTGGTCTATGAGCAAATTCAAGCGATTGAGTTACTTGCCAAACAGCAAGCTCGACCAATCAACGATTTAGAGCAACAACAAATCATTCAACTTAGACAAGATTCACACAAGCTTTATCACAAAGCTTGGCTGCAATATAAACGCACTGACCGTGCGACACTCCTCACAGCCCAAGCAGCATAAACCGCTTTTGTGGCCATCAATCAACTAACAAATTAGCGCAAGACCAGATATACTTGCGCTAATAATCACTTTATAGCGAAACCACGATGCACGACATCATAGAGCGCCTTAGGGACCTTAGTGAAACAGTTCCTGTTCCCTTAACCCTGCCGACCTTTGATCAGCTAGTTCAAGTAGAAGAAGAGATCCTCATCCCGCTTCCTGCAGAGCTCAAAGAGTACCTGTTATACGCCAGCGATGTTATTCATGGCACGATTGAGCCAGTCACCGCCAGCGATCCTTATTCGCATACTTATTTGCCGGAAGTCACTTCGTATGCCTGGTCTATTGGTATGCCTCGGGAATACATTGCCATTTGTCAGCAGGGCAACAACTTTTACAGCATCGACCAAGAAGGTCAGGTGTTGTTGTGGAGTGAAGACGAGTTGGAAAGTGAAACTTGGGAATCTTTTTGGCAGTGGGCCGAAGAAGTGTGGATTCAAAGTTAGTCATTAAAGCGTCACGGTTTAACGACACACTTATCTTATATTTACCGGAAAAAGAGTTAAATTATCATGGCTAACAATAGCAGCCTCAATGCAATCGAAATTAAATATTTACGTCTATCTTTAGGTTTAAGTACCGCACAAGTTGCAGATCTGGTTAACGTCAGCGCAGAAGCGGTTGAAGCATGGGAGGCTGGCGAAGCTGAAGTCTCGGGCTTGGCCGCTAAAAAACTACTTGAATTTGATGAAACAATTGAGATGCAAGTACTCAATACCTGTGACGGAATTGAAGCACTATTCGAAAAAGAGCCTAAGCGCACCTTGAGCTTTGTTGTTTACGATAATCAAGCAACCTATCTGCAATACAACGCTGAATTTATTGGCGCGCTGCCACTGGCTGAGCTGTATAACACCTCGGCATGGCGGATCAAAAAAGAGTGTAAGCTAGTGCTAGAGGTTGATGTTACATTGGTGCCTATGGATGCACAGGCATACCGTGAATATCGAGACTTACAAGGGTTAAAAGAAAACCCTGAAAGTCGGGCTAAATGGGCTGCAACCCAGCTTTAAATCAACAATAAAAAAGCATCGATAACGATGCTTTTTTATTACCGCTGCACTATTGGCTAGCGGCCATTTCCTTATCTAACCCGCGCTGCATTGCTGGTCGTGCCGTCACTCTATCACGGTACGCGACTAACTTAGGTGGAATATCTTGCTCAAACCGAGTCGCCCACAAAAGCGTATGCGCCAATAAAATATCTGCAACACTAAAGCGTTCACCCAATAGGTAGCCAGATTCAGGCACCCAGGATTCGGCAATGGCCGCGGCTTTATCAAACTCCCATTTTGCCACTGCAAACATGCTTTGCTGTCTTAGGGCCTCAGGTAAAGCAAACTTATGTTTACCTATGGTCCATAGCGGTTGTTCTAACTCAGAAATAATATAGCTTACCCATTTGTGATGGGTCGCTGCCTCCGCGGTGCCTGGTACAGGTAATAACGCACCATCACCATACTTTTCTGCAAGATAGAGTACGATCGCTGCGGACTCTGACAGACACATATCACCATCTCGTAAAGCCGGTACTTTTGCACACGGGTTTACCGCTAAAAATTCGGCACCTTTGCCATCACCATTAGCAAAATTAATATGGCGATACTGCCAATCGAGCTGCAACTCTTCCAGTGTCCAAGAAACCCGCAGTGAACGGCTACGCGGAATACCAAATAACTTGATCATAAAACTCCCAGCAACGCAGTAATGAAACATTAAGGTTTAACATAACCGCATCGCCCCAGAAAAGGTAGCTGTCAATAACAGAGAAATTGATCTCATTTGTAAACAAACACCTCAGGCCATTAGCCGACCTGAGGTGCAATTACACTAGAACTTATAGCTAGCTTGCAGATAGACAAATCGCCCTTGGCCGCTATGAACGGTCGGAACGTAGCCCATGAAGTCGTGATAAGAGAAGGGTGGTTCCTCATCCAGTAAGTTGGTTGCACCGAGTGTCAGCACAGTATTGTCCAACCCTAGATAATTAATCGAAGCATCAACCGTCATCATGGCATCAACCTTATCCATCCCCTCTTTCTGAACCGCTTCTTTTTGTTCAAACTCACCAACGTAATTAACACCTAGGTAGGTTCTAAAATCAGTCAACTGCCAATCAACCCCAGCAGTCCAGCGCACTTCAGGCTGTTCAAAATCCCCCGCGCTAATATTGATACGTTGACCACCATCAGCATCCGGACGTTTATCTTCATATTCAAGCATGTAGTTCATTACATAACTAAACTTAAACTCACCAACACCAGTTTCAAGCAGATATTTAGCATCTAAATCGATACCGCTTGTGGTTAAATCACCGATATTTTGGAATGAGTCGTAGATACGCACCACTTCACCGGGATCGTTCGGTATCGTTGATGGGAGTCGTTCAACGACATTAGGATCATCACCATAGTTACTGAATACATATTGAGTATCTGAATCAATAATATTTTCAATATCATACATATAGTAATCAAGTGAGAAGTTAAGATTGTCGGTCACATTAAAAATCATGCCCACGTTATAACTCGAAGACTCCTCTGGCCCCAATTCAGGGTTACCCTCAAAAATCGCGGTATATTCTTGCGACTCACAAGCTTTGTTGATATTCCCCACGGCTTCACAACGGATAGTATCAACTAAATTCGGTGACTCGTCAGTCCGCCCTAGGCCTAATTGTGCTAAAGATGGCGCTCTAAAAGCCGTGCCCCAAGAACCTCGAAAGGCGAGATCATCAGTTGGCGACCATAACACTGACACCTTAGGGTTAGTGGTAGTACCAAAATCACTGTAATCTTCATAACGTACCGCAAGCTGTACTTCTAACGCATCCACAACAGGTACGGCAACTTCGGCGTAAATAGCCATATTATCGCGCTCACCATTTGCCTGTGTTGCTTCGGTGCCAAAGACTTCTCCGCGCAAGAACTGGTCATCTGGGTTATCACTAATAGACTCTTCGCGGTATTCCGCACCGATAGCAATCATCAGATCCCCGGCCGGCATTGCCACCAAGGGACCGGACACCTTCGCATCTAGCGATTTATTGGTTGACTCACCCACACGGGTGGTGGTGGTCTCGATATAATCTAGCACTTCTTGGCTGTTCGATGAAGGTTCAAACGGATCCCAGCTGGCGTTATCAATCGACTCTTGTGCTCGGCGTGCATTGGGGAAGCCATCGACGCCTCTTTCTACAGATTTGCTGTTAATGTAACTGAAGGCCGTCTCCCAGTCCCATTCGCCAACTTGCCCTCTTATGCCCACGACAGTGCGATAATAATCTGATTCAACTTCCTTTTTACGATTACCAATATCCACCATACGACGACGCATAGTTAAATCTTGATTATGGAACTCATGATCTGCCATGTTGGCAAAAGGATGGTTGGGGTTATCGGCAGACATAAACAACTCGTTAAAGCTCGGACTGCCCGCGCCTTTAACTATGGTCTTGGCGCTTTGACCATTAAACTCTGCAAAACCTTGAAGGTTATCGGTTATGTCATACTTACCTAGGTAATTAACGCTAAAGCGTTTATTGGCCGGCACCATCGTCATAACGGGTGCATAGTCATATCGACACAGATTGTTGACTAAATCGATACCCTCAGGCGCACAAACATCATTACCAAAAGTATCGGGTAAACGATTGGTGGGGTCTGACTTGAGCGCGATAGTGCCTGGGAAGCCAGAGGAACTGCGCATATCTTCTGCAAATGGGTCATTAGGGCGCAACGCCGATTGATTAGAAGATTTTGAATAATCGCGATCGCCATAAAGCACTTCTTCACGATTAAAATAATCAAGAATAAAGGTGTGACTGCTATTGTCAGTGTTATTGCCCCACACTAAGCTCACACTCTCTTCTTGGCCGCCACCTTGGCTGGTATCACCAATTTTGGCACTCACTTCCGCACCGTCAATATCATCACGCAAAATGATATTGATAACACCGGCTATCGCATCCGAACCATAGGTGGCCGACGCGCCATCTTTGAGAATATCGACCCGCTTAATCGCCGATACGGGAATATTATTCACATCGACAAAAGCCGTATCGATACCTTTCGCAAATGGGCTGACCGACACACGGCGCCCATTGACCAGAATCAAGGTCGAGTCTGCACCTAACCCCCTTAATGACACACTTGAGCCACCATTAGCGGTGTCATCACTACTGTTTGCTTGTGTTGAAAAGGTACCTTGTCCAGATATAGGGAGCTTTGAAAACAAACCAATGAGATCCGTTGCCCCCGAGTTGGCAATGTCCTCTTCTGACAGTGATGTTACCGGGGAAGGTCCTTCCATATCGGTACGTTTAATGTGGGAGCCCGTGACCTCAATACGTTCGATTTCTTCTTCTGCAGCCAAGAGGTCATTGGCAAATACAGCGCTGACAGCCAACGCACACAGCGTCGGCACTTTTGTTACTAGGTTCATTGTAATCATCCTTTGATATTATTATTTTTCAATAACTTGACTACAACAAACTGCAGTCAACTGCGTAATGCTCTACGCGGTAATTAAACTATCGCCTAAATTAGAAAAAGTCAAATAAGCAATCTGTTCCGGCAGTAAACAATTGATGACAAGCTAACAAGGCTATGACGCTCAGCCCTAAATACAAAACCTTCACGAGATAAAGTTCAGCTTGCATAATTAGTTAATGCTCTCAATAATTAATTAACGACTAACAAGAGTGAGCACTGCTGATAACTTAGTGCCACTGAACGTCAACTAGGTCATTTAAATGAGCATCAAAACACTGTTAGTGATTGAAGACGACGAGTTTATGATTAAGCAGATCACCCAGTTGTCTGCGGCGGTAGGGTTTACAAACCTATTGGTCAAAGACGATCTCCCCAGTGATGATGACTATCAACAAGCCGATTTGATTATCACTGACATCAATGTGCCAAAAATTTCCGGTATTGCGCATATCGATAAAATAATTCAGCTTGCGCAGCGCAAACCCGTAGTAGTGATTTCAGGTCTTGATGAGCAAACACTAGACTCGACGATTGCAGTGCTTAAACTGACCAAAGTGAATATTGTGGCAAGCTTTACTAAACCATTCAATCGTAAAGATTTTAAATCGATACTGAGCCAATATAGCTAGCCTTGTGGCTGACGATAAAACCCGACATCACCGCAGATATTTCAATCATGCATGGCGCGAGTTCAAGCTGAGTTGTTGGTTGAAACCATCCACGCTAACAATTTTATCGTTGAAAAAAACCTTGAAGCGGGTAAGTTAGACTGCTTGCCTGCATTTAAATCAAGGAAACGTTGTTTTAGCATGGAAAAATCAGCCTCAACCCAATCCTCGTCTCCCTCTCAGCCTGTTTCACTGTTAACGGCAATTGGCCCCGGTATATTAATGGCTGCAGCTGCCATTGGCGCATCCCACTTAGTGGCCTCAACCCGTGCCGGCGCAGAATTTGGTTGGCAATTAGCTTGGCTGATATTGGCCGTTAATCTACTTAAATATCCATTTTTTGCGGCAGGTGCGCGTTATACCGCGGCAACAGGCCAAAGCCTACTGCAAGGCTATTTACAGCAAGGTCGCGGCTACTTGCTACTGTTTATGGTCTTAAACAGTATTGCGGCGGTGGCAAGTACTGCGGGGGTGGCAATGCTCACCGCAGCTATGCTGAGTTTATTTGTGCCACTGGCTATCGATGTACTCGCACTAATAGTTTTAGTGTCAAGCTTATTGCTACTTACTCTTGGTCACTATGCGCTGCTAGATAAAGTCACCAAAGTGATCATGTTGCTACTCACCATTACCACCTTAATTGCGGTAATGTTAGCTTTTAATTCTAGCGCCAGCATAGCTCCTGAAATCGCTTCAGCCTCTCCGTGGCAGTGGGCGCAAATTGGCTTTCTTGTGGCCATGATGGGCTGGATGCCTGCCCCAATCGAAGTATCGACTTGGAATTCGCTTTGGTTACTGGAGAAACAAAAAACCCATCATATCAGTCCGCAACAATCGCTATTTGATTTTAATTTAGGCTACGCCACAACGGCGGTGTTAGCGGTGGTGTTTTTAGCATTGGGTGCCTTGGTTATGCATGGCAGTGGTGAAGAGTTCTCAGCCTCTGGGGTCAAGTTCGCCGCTCAACTCATTGATATGTACACCCATGTACTTGGTGAAGAAACCCGTTTACTGATTGGCTCCGTGGCGCTGTTGTGCATTTTTAGCACCACGGTCACTGTCATTGATGGTTATAGCCGCACATTAGATCATGGCTATCAGTTGCTATCTAAGCAAAATAGCAGCAATAGCCGCTTAACGATAACAATGTTAACGGTCAGCGCCCTTGGATTGGGGATCATTTTGTTCTTCAAAGGGGCGTTATTACCGTTACTAGAATTTGTGATGATTCTGGCGTTTTTGACCACAGTGGTCTTCGCTTGGCTCAACTATAAACTGATGACCTGTGACGCACTGCCTAAAGCTCAGCAATACGGTACTAGAATGAAGGTATTATCAGCACTAGGATTCATCTACCTCATTAGTTTTGCGCTGCTTTTCTTATACTGGCTTGGCACCAAGTAGCTTTGCCCCCTAAACCGACTATCAACACAGGTTCCTGCTAGGCAAGATGCCAAGCGGCCATTAACCATGGAAATTCGATGCGACAATATAGTCTATTAAACAACTGGGCTTTTAACCGCTTGGCAGTGAGCTTATTACTGCTAGTTAGTTTTAACAGTGCCAGCTCCAGCGCGCCTGCTCAAACGACAGCCACAAACAAGCAAGTCATAAACAAGCAAGTGACAGTGATTTCTGTCGCTAAGGCGCAAGCGTTAACAGAGCAAATTGCCGTGACAGCACAGGCACTTTCAGGTCACCCTTTTAGTGGTACTGTGGTTATCGAGCAAGCTGGGCAGCCACTAGCAAGCTGGGTCGCCGGTGATGGTATCAACGCCAACAGTAGCTATGTGATTGCCTCACAGTCAAAACAGATCACTGCAGCATTAGTACTTGCCGCGGTCGACAAGCAACTGATTTCACTCAGCGCTCCCATCAACCAATACCTTGGCACAAAAACATCGCCTCAGCCCTACGATGAAGCCATCACAGTTCACCACTTACTCAGCCATACATCTGGCGTGACGCCAACAGGTCAAGACAATCAATTCACTCCGGGCTCGCAGTTTCGCTATAGCAAGCTGGGTTATGAACTGTTAGCGCAAATACTCATCAAAGTGGAAAATAAACCCTTTGAGCTTCAAGTCGCTGAGTTTGCTCGCCAATCTTCTTTACCGCAGCTATATAGCGATACAGGCTCGTTAGTTGAGATCAAACAGCAGCAAGCCAACCTTGCCATCGGCAGACATGAAACTGGCGATGAACTGATACCAAGCGATATTCATATCAATCAGGGACTGCTTGCCGCTGGCGGCCTGCAAGCCTCGGCAACCACACTCAGTCAGTTTATGCACCAACTGCATGATGGCCAATTACTCAGTGCAGCCAGCTACCAAGCTATGGTTAGTCCCCACACAGCACGCCCACACCGTTGGGGGAATACTCGCTATGGTTATGGTCTACAAATCCATCAGCAAGATCAGTTGATGGAATATAGTCATGGTGGCTATATTGCAGGCTATAGCAGCCTCACACTGTACTACCCCCGTCAGCAACTCGCTGTGGTATTGCTAGAAAACACCAGTTTGACACTTGACGATATCGATCGCGCCTTTGCGCTGCACGATCATTTGCGAGAAAAAACCCGCCAATTGCTGCTAGATGTAGAAAAATAATTCAATAGGCGGTGGCGAGTCAGTTATACTATGGCGACGAGATCCCGCCGCCGCGGAATCCACTACTGAGCAAAACTTGCAATGATTAACAACGATATATTACGCCGCCTTCGCTTTGTGTTTGATTACAAAAACGCCAAGATGATAAAAATCTTCGCCAAAGTAAAACACGAAATGCCTCAAGAGACCTTACTCGACATGCTCAAGAAAGAGTCTGAAGAAGGCTACCAGCCATGCAATGATAAAACCATGTGTTTGTTTTTAGATGGCCTCATTATAGAAAAGCGTGGCCTTAGAGAAGGTGCAGAGATCCCTGAACCGGTATCTCAGTTAAACAACAACCTGATCTTTAAGAAGCTGCGCGTTGCCTTAGAAATGCGAGAAGACGATATTATTTCAACACTTGCGCTCGCAGATTTTAATATGAGCAAATCAGAGTTAGGCGCACTATTTAGAAAGCCTGGCCACAAACACTTTAAAGAGTGTGGCGATCAAGTTCTACGTAACTTTTTGGCTGGTCTGTCGATTAAGCATCGCGGTAAATAGCCCCTGACAACATCCACTAAAAAGCACAGCACCGCTGTGCTTTTTTTGTTGCCGTACAAGCTTAGGCACTGCCTATGCGTTTAAAACAATATGCCCACCCATCGGTAGTAAAAATATTCACTAATTTCCTCACTGAAAAGACAACAAAGATCACACTTTGTGTTAATCTTGCCAAACTTTAAAAGACAGCTTACCCAATAACAAAAAACATTAAGGTTACCCATGGACGATAATAAACGCCCGCTATATCTTCCTTTTGCTGGACCGGCCATTCTTGAAGCGCCTTTGATTAACAAAGGTAGCGCTTTTACTGAAGAGGAACGGATCTTTTTTAACCTTGAAGGCCTACTTCCTCACGTCATTGAAACCATTGAAGAGCAAGCCGAGCGCGCCTACGATCAATATAAAAATTTCAGTAACGATCTCGATCGCCACATCTACTTGCGTAATATTCAAGACACTAACGAAACGCTTTACTATCGACTAGTGCAAAACCACATTACCGAAATGATGCCAATTATCTATACCCCTACGGTCGGTATGGCATGTGAGCGTTTCTCTAAAGATTATCGTCGCAACCGCGGCCTGTTTATCTCTTATCCAAATAAAGATCGTATTGATGACATTCTCAATAATTCGACCCGCCAAAAAGTAAAAATTATTGTAGTGACCGATGGCGAGCGAATTTTAGGGTTAGGCGATCAGGGGATTGGCGGCATGGGGATCCCAATTGGTAAGCTATCGCTATACACCAGCTGTGGTGGTATCAGTCCGGCTTATACCCTCCCGATTACTTTAGATGTGGGAACTGACAACCCGCACCTACTTGAAGATCCAATGTATATGGGCTGGCGCAACCAACGTATCGGCGGTGAAGAATATGCCGAATTTGTCGAAGCCTTTATGCAAGCCGTTCATCGCCGCTGGCCAGATGCACTAATTCAGTTTGAAGATTTCGCACAAAAGAATGCCATGCCTTTGCTAGAGCGCTACAAAGATCAATACTGCTGCTTTAACGATGACATTCAAGGCACTGCAGCCGTCACTGTTGGCTCTTTACTGGCAGCCTGTAAAGCCGCAAATACCCAGCTAAGCAAGCAAACTGTCGCCTTTTTAGGTGCAGGTTCAGCAGGCTGTGGTATCGCAGAAGCCATTGTGGCACAGATGGTATCTGAAGGGATTGACGAGACTCAAGCCCGCAGCCAAGTTTATATGGTCGATCGCTGGGGCTTATTGCAAAATAATATGCCAAATTTACTGCCTTTCCAGCAAAAGCTTGCACAGCAGGCAGACTATATCGCCAGCTGGCAAACTGATAATGACAATGTGTCCCTATTAGATGTCATGCAGCATGGAAAACCAACGGTATTAATTGGCGTGTCTGGCGCACCTGGGCTATTTAGTGAAGAGATCATCAAGGCTATGCACGCTAACTGCCCACGTCCGATAATCTTTCCGCTTTCTAACCCCACTAGCCGTGTGGAAGCAACACCTAAAGATATTCTGCATTGGACACAAGGCCAAGCACTCGTCGCAACTGGCAGCCCATTTGAACCAGTGGTGATAGACGAGCAAACTTTTGAAATCGCTCAGTGTAATAACAGCTACATATTCCCAGGCATTGGATTAGGCGTATTAGCTGCTGGCGCCAAGCGTGTCAGCGATGAAATGCTAATGGCATCAAGCCGTGCACTAGCCGAGTGTTCACCTTTGGCAAAACATGGTGAAGGTTCGTTACTGCCAGAGCTTGAATCGATTCATGAAGTCAGTAAGCACATCGCCTTAGCCGTAGGTAAAGTGGCAATTGAGCAAGGCCACGCGCTACCTTGTAGTGATGAGCTGCTCTTGCAAGCCATCGAGGCTAACTTCTGGACTGCTGAGTACCGCCGTTACAAGCGTACCTCTTTCTAGTTCATCAGTTAGATACCTTTAAACTTAAAAGCGACTCTGAGAGTCGCTTTTTTATTGCTTATTCGCAGTACTGTTAAGATTGAGAAACTTGCGTATCAACAGTTGCTTTATCGGTTCCAGCAAGGGAATATTTAGTAAACAGACAATAATGTAAACATCTAGAGCGTGCATCAATACTGATGGTTAGTTATCAACAACGGAAAATCATCACTAACGGAAAGCCATCACTCATGGAAAGCTATTTAGGCTCTGTTGCCACATTCGACAAACTCGCGAAGCAATACCAAGACAAGTATATGGATTTTGACTTCTATCTCGATACCTACGATAGATTTGGCCAATTGCTGACACAGCACGATGCGCAGGTATTGGAAATTGGATGTGGTCCGGGCAATGTCAGCCGGTATTTATTAAAACAACAACCAGCGCTTCAGCTTCTCGGCATCGATTTAGCACCGAACATGGTCGAACTGGCTCAGCAAAACAACCCACAAGCCCAGTATTCAGTGCATAACTGTTTGCAGATAGATGAGCTGGGTACATTCGATGCCGTGTTCAGTGGCTTTTGCACGCCTTACTTATCAACATCGGAAGTGGCACAGCTAATACAACAAGTTGCCCAAGTACTAACCCGCGGTGGGCTGTTGTATCTCAGCACCATGGAAGACACACCAGAGCGTTCCGGTATACAAACATCCAGTGCGGGCGACCAAGTATTTATTTACTACCATCAATACCCAGTACTGGAAAAGCTGCTTATCGACAATGGCTTTGATATTATCGAAATTGAACGCAAAGCGTTCGCGGCGAATACCGCGCAAGCGACCACGGATTTATTTATCTACGCCCGCTTGCGCTAACAAGGTCAATTAAAAAGGCCATGTACATCATGGCCTTTTATCTCTTGAGCTACTTTCCTGCAATGACAGTTTTGATGCTGTTTAGCATGGCACGATCTGTTCGTGCTTTTTTAAGCTTTTTAACACTCTCTTTTAAAGAAGCGTCAGACAAACGAGTAAAAATACCGTTGTATTCATTTTCATCAATTGCTTCATCGCTATCGGCTAACTCAGCGATATCTTGTGCGACTCGAGATAATTGTAACCACGCATTGGCGATATAAAAGCCATGAAAATCAGCTTGCGGAAGCAGCTTTTGTGCGCTGTTTGGCAACGCAGTCCAAGTGGTTTGAAACTTTTGCTCTTTATCTTCAAGCAACTCATTACACAGGTTAGCGTAGGCCTCGAGCAAACTCTCCGGCACTTTATCCATAGGGATAACACTATTACATACATTTAGCGCCACTTGCTCGGCTTGGGTACGATAACTGTCTTGATTCATAATTCTCTTCTATTGTCTTACTGCTAAAATTTGCCGCTAATGTATAAGCCATACTGACCATTTCCAGCAATAGGGGTGATAGTCATGCCTTTATAGGGCTCGGTAAAATACAACCCAGATAACACACCAATTGCGGCTCCAACCAGTACATCCTCTACGTGGTGTTTGTCGCTCGCTACACGAGTATAACCCACGTAAGCGGCGCCCACATAGGCGGGGATCGCCCACTCCCAACCGTAGCGTTGCTGAACAAAGGTCGCTGCTGCAAAACTATCCGCCGTATGCCCAGATGGAAATGAGTCATCGCCAGAGCCATCAGGACGCTCCTTATCAACACTATATTTTAAGCCTTCAACGACAAGTCGCGACACCACGCCAGTTTTAATTAACTGCCAGCTGCCCTCAAAGTCATCTTCTACATATAGGCTCGCACCAAAACTGGCAGCAGGAATAAGTAAATGCAAAATATCGCCTGACTTTTCCAAATTTGATCCAGCAGTCGCCGGTATTGATACGATTAAAAGCAGACCTATCAGCCACCGTTTCATTGCGCTTATCTCTATCGCTAGTCCTTTAAAAGCAGCCTTTATACGCGCACACCAATCAAAATGCAAAGCTGACAACAATCAAGACAGTGATATATACAGCTGCTTAGTTTGTATTATAATGTTAAAGATATGCAAATATACTCCGATATTTCAGCCAAATATGATAAAAATAAACTATGCTGTTGATACGCTTTACGGATGGATTCTACGCATTACTTTGCCAAATTAAGGACATGATTACCTTGAAGCTACTTGCCCACAGCTATCGTCAGTTTGCTAGCGGCGTGCTACTCGCTTGTAGTCTTTTTGCGCTGCCTGTAAAAACTTTGGCTTCAGAGTTAAGCATTGATGCTACCTTTGAATTACTTGAAAGTGGCAAACCGCTCAACCAAGAGAGTATCGATAAACACCTCGGCTACCTTAAATCGAATATCGATATTCACACCCCGCTTAACTATCGACGATTGCAGCGCACACTATGCTGGGCACATGATCTCACCGACCCTAGCTCACTGCGCGACGGCATAAAATTTGTCGAGCTACAGCTTTCATCCGAGATAATCACAAAATCAGCCGAAACAGTGATTGACCTAAAACTCTGTCGTGCATGGCTAAATGAAGGCTTGAATAATATTGATGAGGCTTTAGCTGGCTACAACGACGTCATATTAGCGGCCTATAAAGCAGAATTACCGCGACTCATTGCCGACGCCAGAAGCTTAAGAGGCAGGATGTACTCTTTCCAAGGTAATTTTGGCCAAGCGTTAGAAGATTTGATTACCTCACAAGATCTCTATGATTCATTAAACCTTAAGTATTGGAGCTTGTATAACCTCTCAGATATTGCCACCAGCTATAGACGATTTGGCGATCCGCAAACGGCCCTTAAGCATTATGAAAAATTAGAACAAAAATACATTGCTATGGGTGAACTCGATGATGCTATTTTGATGACCACTGAAATGGCCATAGCATTAGAAGAGATTAATGAGTACCCAAAAGCTAAAGCCAACTACATGAAGGCCTTTAATTATTGGGAAGATAAGCAAGATGATCTACGTAAAAGTCTGGTTGCAGTTAACCTTGCCGGCACATTAATCAAACTCGGCGAAATCAACGTCGCCCAGCAACTTTTGACTCAAGCTGAGCCCCATGTGAAAGCCGAACTCGGACCTTTCTATAGTTATTTAAATTTATTCAACGCTGAAATAGCACTTATCAATACTAAGCCACAACAAGCATTAGAGTTTTTAGCTAAGGCCCAGAATACGTTTGAGACGATTAAGAATCAACGCGGCTTACTGCACCTATTCAAAGTCAAAACTGAAGTATACAAAGCGCTCAACCAGCCTATTGAAGCGCTTGCTGCACTGGAGCAATATCTAAAAGTCCACAACGAATTAGACGCTAAACGTCAAACCAACCTCACGACAGAGATGCGTACCCGCTTTAATACCGAACGCATTGAGGATGAAAACCAACATTTGCTGCAATTGCAAAAAATTAAGGAGCATGAATTACAGATCTATGAGCAGAACCGACTGCTACAACGTGCCGTAATAGTAATGGGATTTTTGTTGATGCTCGTTGTCAGTTTCTTTGCTTATAAGCAAACTAAACGCTCCAAAAAAATGTCGACTTTAGCGATGACAGATCACTTAACTCAACTCCCCAATCGCCGTCATACTTACAAACAAGGTGAAGCCCTGTTCAAACAGCTACCTGATAGCGGCCAGCAGCTGTCACTGATTCTGTTTGATGTAGATAATTTTAAGAAAACTAATGACCAATATGGCCACGATATTGGTGACAAGGCACTCATTGGTATTGCTAATATTAGTGTGACCTTGATGCGAGAACATGACTTGGTGGGCCGTGTCGGCGGTGAAGAGTTCCTGGTGCTATTGCCTAATACTAATGCTCAACAAGCCCTATTAGTTGCTCGTCGTTTAATACAAGCTATTGCTAAAACCGCAATTACTGACATTAGTGATGACTTTTTCTTAACCGCCAGTGCGGGTGTGGCCACACAGCACAATGATGCCGACTTTAGTGCGTTACTGCAGAAAGCCGATAGCGCGCTGTATCAAGCAAAGTCCAATGGTAGAAACTGTGCAGTGTTAAGTCCTAGTGAAGACAAGTAACCGCTTACTGACGCCATATAATCTCAGCTTGCTGTGGCGGGCTTAAGTTATGGAACCATTGTTGATATAACTCATCAAACTGACCCGACTGCTGTACAGCCAAAAGTGCCTGATACCAAGCCTCAATCACTTGTTTGTCAGTCCCTCTAGAAAAAGCGAAATAAAGTTCAATCTGGCTAAGTTTGAGTACAGGCTTGATTTGACTAATATCACTGCCAATCTCTTTAAGCAGCATCTCCACAGCTACATCAGCTTGGGACCAAAATCTGACTCTTTTGCGCACCAGTTGCCGAGCAGATTGATGGGGGAAACTTGCTACCAACAACTCTAGTCCATCTACTTTTTCTAAAATACCTCCACCAATAGAATCTCGGTAAACACCCACTGTGTCGGTTGCAGGGATATCTTCTACACTATTAAGCATGATTGGATCATCAGCACTCGTATAAAGATAGATATTTGTTGTCGCCACAGGACCAACAAAATCAAACATCTGCAGACGCTCATCATTAATTGAAGTCGCAAACAACATCACATCTGAAGAAGATTGGGCAATTGCATATCCTCTTGCCCAAGGCAAAATCTCAATATTCTGGCTAGGCGGCAAGGTAAACTCTGTTTTTAACAAGTTAACCAGTTCAATCATATAACCATGGGGTAATCCGTCTTGCTCGTAACTCATCGGCGCCCACTCTTCCGTCAATAGCCTCAAGGAAGCCGCCGTCGCAACAGAGTGCCCAGCAATAATCAAACTAGCGATAATAAAAAGGCCAAGCCTCATCAAATAAGTCATCCTTTTCCATGGCGAGTGAATAGCCATCAGTGAACAGCCTTAAACAAGCTTACTATATCCAAATCAAAAATAGCATCAGCATGTTGTATTCAACACTAGATAGGTATAAACAGACGTTACGGCTCTATTGTTCAGGATAAGTCACTACTTGAGCGGGCGCTCAACCACTATAAACACTGAATATCACCACCATTACAACTTTAGGACTACAAGAAGGTTGAAAGGACCGTTGTCAGCAACACTGCCCATTTAAACTGCTCGCTGAAAAACTTTTAAAAAGATAGAAATTAAAACAAGTAAATACAAAAACTTATAGACAAGTTGATTTCCGAAACTCTAATTGGCTTTAGAAAAACACATTTCAAACCTTCAATGCATAGTAAGAAAGTATTATTGAACGAAAGTTTTATAGACTTTGAGCCTAGATCGATTAATACCTACGAATGACGTTGAATCTGCGTTAACACTTCATACTTCCCGTCAATAAATTGACATTGGCGCACAGTCTGTATCTTTAAAAAGAAAACGATTTTGGCATAGCGAAGTAGGCAAAATTGTTTCTATTGGGACCGAAGTACAGGATTAGCTTTATTGCCAATATCTAAATCATCATGCTCACAGGGATATAGACATCAATGAAACATTCAAATATCGCATTACTCGTTTCCGCAGCCATTTTGGCATCTAGCTCGGCTTCTGCTGCCAGCGACACCAATAATGCCAATGTAACGCAAAACGGCAATACTAACGTTGCAGTCGTCAACCAAGTTGACGAAAGCGAGAACAACACAGCTTTCGTCAATCAACAGGGCAATGGCAATGATAGCCAAATCGACCAAGCTACTGGCGATCAAAACCTTGCTAACGTACAACAACTCGCAAATAACAACACCGCAAGCGTATCACAGCAGAACGCTACGTCGGCAATAGGCACTGTTACTCAATTGGGTAACGGTGATTTAGCGACAATTATCAATGATAATGCCGACGCGGCTCTTGCCAATGTCGTGCAAACAATCGGCCAGAATAACAATGCACGAATCGAGCAAATAGACTCTGACTCAGCAAGCGCTACGTCAGTGCAAAATGGTGCAGGAAACGAAAGTACGATATATCAAAATACCGATGCAACTGGTGCCGATACCACGTTTGCATTAGCTAGCCAAACTGGTGCTAGCAACATGGCTGATATTCAGCAATATGCAGCCGAAAACAACGCAACATCAACCCAAATTGGCAATAATAACCAAAGCACAATTTTTCAAACAGGTGATGACGCCATTGGTCAAAACACTGCATCTGCGATGCAAGTTGGGAATGGTAACATCTCTACCGTCGAACAATTCCTAGCCAACAATGCGATAGTCAATCAGACTGGCAACAACAACGAAGCTGAAGTTTACCAAGGTGACAACAACGAAGCCTTTGTTAACCAAATCAATGGTAATGGAAATGTCGCTATCGTTGACCAAGCTGATGAAAGTGACGACGAAGATAACAGCGCAACGGTAAACCAGTTAAATGGTAACGGTAACTTCGCTGAAGTTGTCCAAGAAGACTATAACAACGCCGTAGTAAGCCAAACTAATGGTAATAACAACACTGTTTATGTCGACTCTGACGACGACAACGTTACAACCGTAAACCAAACCGCGGGCAACGGAAACTATGCGGATGTTGACCAAGATGATGACAACCAAGTCAATATTAATCAAGTTGCTGGTAATAACAACGAAGTTTGGCTTGAGCAAGATGATGACAACATGGTTATTGTAAGCCAAAGTAGCGGCAACGGTAACTACGCAGACGTTCTGCAAGATGACGATAACCAAGTCACCATCAGCCAAAACTTTGGTAACAACAACGAAGCATTTGTTGAACAAAACGATGAAAACACGGTATTTATCTCTCAAGCATTTGGCAATGGCAACTACGCTGATGTCACTCAAGAAGATGAAAACCAAGCAACCATCATCCAAGAGTCAGGCAATAACAATGAAGCGTTTGTTGACCAAAATGATGACAATAGCGCGATTGTCTACCAAGCGTCTGGTAACGGCAATTATGCTGATGTAAGCCAAGACGAAGACAACACTGCAAATGTCACTCAAACCGCAGGTAATAGTAATATTGCTTGGGTTGATCAAAATGAAGACAACACCGCCAATGTGACTCAAACTACTGGTAACAGTAACTACGCTGATATCACCCAAAATCGTAATAACACGGCCACTACGACTCAAACTGGTGGCAATGGTAACAGCACCATAGTCGACCAAACAGGTCGCTTCAACGCTGCAACAACGACACAAAGTGATGCATCTAACGGTAACTCGACAGTGACCCAAAACGGTCGCCTGAATACTGCAACTGTTGCACAGCTACAGGGTAATGGTAACCAGTCTACCGTAACTCAAAATGGTGGTGGTTTTATTGGTGGACTTAATGCTGCAACCGTCACTCAAATGGCCGGCAACAACAACCAGTCAACGATTTCTCAAGATTCTAGTTTTGTTGGTGGGTTCAACCAAGCGACTATAGTGCAAGCAAATGGTAATAATAACCAATCAACTGTTTCTCAAACGTCGGCTAACCAAGCTAATGTTAACCAGCAAGGTAATGGCAATAACTCAACCGTTACTCAAGACTACCAGCAAGTCGCAAGTGTTAACCAAAATGGTAACGGCAACACCACCACGATTGACCAAATCACTAGTAATGGTTTTGAAACAGCTAACAATGCTGAAGTTTTCCAAAATGGTAACAATGATACTGCAACCATTAATCAAAATGGTTTAACTAATGACGTTTTCGTACTACAAGATGCGTCAAGTGTTGGTAATAGCTTAACTATCTCTCAAACAGGTGATGGTAACTATACTGGTGCAGGTTCTATGAACGGTGCAGGTAGCCAAATGTTTGTGACTCAAACAGGTACAGGTAACCGTGTTTCTGCAGCAGACAGTGGCCGTGACGTAGGTGCAACTGTTAATGGTAGTGGGAACACTTTAACAATTGTTCAAACCGGTACTAATAACCGTGCTTCTGCCAATGCGGCGCATAATGGTTCAATAGTCGATATCGCTCAAGACGGTGAGTTACATACTGCTGATGTTAATTCAACCTGGGGCTCAGAAAACGAAATCTATGTTGACCAAATGGGCTATGGCAACATGGCTGACGTAACCGTAACTGGTGGTGCAACCAACTATGCCGCTATCACGCAAACTGATATGGCTAACAATGCCACAGTAATGCAAATGGGCTCTGGTAACTCAGTAACCATCAACCAAGGTACACCGCAATAAACAGCGGCTAAAAACCTAAATAAAAAGGAAGCCTAATGGCTTCCTTTTTTTATGGCAAAAAAGCCCCACCCATGCTGACATCCCACAGTGTTATCAACTTGCGAGTGATGGAACCCGCTTTAGCTTATTTGTTATTTAGGTCGCCATCATCACTAACTGCACACCGTGAATACAACCTCACCTTGATACGTATAGAGTCATTTTCAAGTCGCTATCTACTTAACCCGTAGATAGCGACTACTGCAACGAGCAAGGTTAGCCATATCGAAACCTTGATACAATGAGCTACGCCGCTGAGATAAATTAGCAGGGTCGTTAGTAGAAATTGCAACAGAGCAGACTAGCATTGACCGTCAACAACTAAGGCGTCACCTGCCCTTGTTCGACAGCGCTAAAAAAAGCCACGCAGCCCAATAGCACCGTGACTTGTTTTCAGAATAAATAACTCACTAAGCGAGTATCGATTAAGTGCGTTAAACCGTTAGATAGTGAACTTCTTGATCTCAACTTCCAAGTTGCGCGTAAGCGACTGCACTTGATCGCTAGCTTCATGGGCATTTTGCGAAACAGTTGCCGTATTGGCTGCCGTTTCCGAGATATTTACTATTCGCTTAGCAGAGTCTTCGCCTGCAGCTAACTGCTCAGTAGCTGCCTCAGCAATTTGATGACTCATCGAGGAGATCGCCGACAAAGACTGTGCGATATTTTTTAACTCTTGCGCCACGTGCTGTGATTTAGTCACCGTCTGCTCACTGGTATCGATACTTTCATTTGCTGAGGCTTTGGCATCTCGAGTGGCACTTTGTAGTTTAGAGATCATTTGATGGATCTCACCGGTACTGCTTTGGGTCCGCTGCGCCAATTGACGCACTTCATCCGCCACTACCGCAAAGCCACGACCTTGTTCACCGGCTCGGGCGGCCTCAATTGCAGCGTTAAGTGCTAATAGGTTAGTTTGCTCGGCAATCCCTTGAATAACCGACAGTACATTAGCAATGTTATTTACTTCATCATCAAGGATTTGAATATTAGCGCCGGCGTCCTCAATTTGACTCTCCAGCAGTGCAATGGTTTTTGAAGACTCTTCAGTTAATAAGTAAGCGCTTTGCCCCTGCTCCTCAGCTTCTTGTACTGACTCCGCTGCCTGCCGGGCATGATCGGCTACCGTAGTTGATGAAGCCGTAAGCTCAGTAATCGCTGAGGCGACGATTTGGGTTTCCTCGTTCATACTGCGGGTTAAGTTTTCCAGCTCTGTGGCGCGAGCCTCGGCATCTTTAGTTTGTGAATTAAGCGTGTCTGCAACACCTTTAATCCCCACCACCACGCCTTGTAGCCCTTGCTGCATGTAATTCATCGCGCCCAGTACACTTTTATCGTCGGCAGACTGGAAATCAGGGTTTTGTTTTAAATTACCGCGAGATACTTGAGTGACAATACGGTGCACATCATCAATTTCCGCCCCCAGGGCATTGCGCATTTTCAGGCCAAAACGCGCCAAAGCAAAAGACAGACCCACTGCAATAATCACCGATAACGTCAACAGCCAGCTGGCCACCGACCAATAACGAGCGTCGGCCTCCGCATAGCTGATACCGGTACCTACATACCAACCCCAGCGTGGGGTCTTTTGCACTACAGAGGTGAGATCGACCACAGTGCCATCTCGCTCTGAATCCCAATGATAAGTGATAATTTGTGAAGTCGTATTACCCACAAGTCGCTCGACCATTTGACCAATACTGTTACCACTGGCATCTTTAAAATCATTAAAGCTGGTGCCGTGAAGCTGCGGGTCATGGGGAGTGGCGACAAAGTTCAGCTGCTTATCAACCACATAAACATATTCAGAATCGTGGTACTTGTTTTCACGCAGCATTTTACTGGCGTAAGCTTGGGCTTTTTCATCAGTGAGTTCACCAGATGCTGCCAACAACTCGAACTCTTCAACAATATTGACGGTGCTTTTCATCAGCTGGTTAATGCGAGCAATGTTGTCATTCTCGCTCGCTTGAGACAAAGCCTGTAACCCTAAAAAGGCGATCATCAGAAAAGATAAAAACAGTACACCTACAAATGCAATAATTTTGAGCCTGAGCGTCATATACCTTTGCCTACAGATTAAAATGTCATCTAAATATAATAGAGCTTCCAGATCTTAAATCTACATTTTGGCAACAATATCTATGCTGAAAATTGTATCAACGCCATTTACTTGCTTTTGCAAAATATTATGTCGAGCAACCCTAATTCTTATTATAAAAAACAACGCTTAACCCAAACACACAGAATTATTCACCAGAAAAATGTTAACAAGTTGCGCGTAAACAGTCGCCAATTTTGCATTAAAAAACGAAAACTGTGTTCGACATTGATGCAAAACTTGCACCTAACACACAGTTCAAGACGAAACTATCCATTTCTGATATGATCCTCGCGATACTCAATTTTCGATAAAATCCGATGGCCGAATCGCTAAAACCCCTCACCTCTATAGATGCAGCAAGTCTGCAACAGCTTGCTCGACAGTTAAAACTATGGGGTCAAGAGCTAGGGTTCGCGCAGGTCGGCATTAGTGATATTGATTTGTCTGTTGAGGAACCTAAGCTTCAAGCTTGGCTAGACCAAGGTTACCACGGTGAAATGAGCTACATGGCCAACCATGGTATGATGCGGGCGCGCCCCCACGAGCTACATCCTGGCACCCAAAGGGTCATTTGTGTGCGCATGGATTATTTACCGCCCAATACCATGTTTGCTACCCACCTTCGCGATCCTAATTTAGCCTATATATCCCGTTACGCTGGCGGGCGTGATTACCATAAAATGATGCGTAACCGCCTTAAAAAACTGGGCCAGCGCATCGACCAAGAGCTGACAGAGTTAGGCTATAACAAAAGCCACTCTCGCCCTTTTGTTGACTCGGCACCGATATTAGAACGACCACTAGCGGAAAAGGCGGGCCTGGGCTGGACCGGCAAACATTCACTCATTCTAAACCAACAGGCGGGCAGCTGGTTCTTCCTTGGTGAGTTACTCATTGATCTACCGCTACCGGTTGATATTCCGGTGGCAGAGCAGTGCAATACTTGTGTTGCTTGTATTAAGTCTTGCCCGACCGATGCCATCGTCGCTCCTTACACCGTAGATGCTAGACGCTGCATTTCATACTTAACAATTGAGCTTCAGGGTGCAATTCCAGTTGAGTTTCGTGAGTTAATGGGTAACCGCATCTATGGCTGCGATGATTGTCAGTTAGTCTGCCCGGTAAATAGCCAAGCTCCCCTCACCCAAGAAAGCGACTTTCACACTCGCGACTCATTGTCTAAGGCCGATTTAGTCAGCCTTTTTCAGTGGGATGAGGCTAAGTTTCTATCGCTCACTGAAGGTAGTCCAATTCGACGCATTGGTCACAAACGTTGGCTTAGAAACATTGCCGTTGCATTGGGCAATGCACCGCAGTCTGAGTGTATTGTCAGCGCACTTGAGCAAAGAAAGTTGTCGGCAGAAGTCGACGACATGGTGATTGAACATATCGACTGGGCATTGGCGCGTCAGCAACTTAGCTTAAGCAGTAGTCGTAAAACTGCCCGCGTGATCCGCGCGGTAGAAAAAGGCTTATCAAGAGACGCCTAATTTCAACAATGACTATCACTATGGCGTCACATTCCATTAGTATTGTCTAATTACGGACATTGCATGGCCGCATCTGTGATGGTATAGTCCCGAAAAATCGCTTCGTATAATCCCAATAATATGGTTTGGGAGTTTCTACCAAGAGCCTTAAATTCTTGATTATGAAGTCTGTAACTTTATACCCTGCCAGATATGGTCTATCTATTAATGGTGCGCAATCGTTTCGACTTTTCGCAGTATTAACTGATCACTATTATGGCGCTAATAGATAAAGGTAGAGACTCATGAACTATTTAAGCTTACCCAAGATCGATCTTCATTGTCACCTCGATGGCAGCGTACGCCCACAAACCATTATTGATCTTGCAGCAGCCCAAAATGTGTCATTACCCAGCCAAGATATCAACGAAATCAATACGCTGATGATTGCGCCGGAAACCTGTCCTAATTTAGAAGAATACCTAATGCGCTTTGATTTACCGCTATCGGTAATGCAAACCGCAGACGCCATTGAACGTATCTCGTTCGAGTTGTTTGAAGACGCAGCACTGGAAAATGTAAAGTATTTTGAAGTTCGCTTTGGCCCGCAGCTCCACCAACAACAAGGGCTTAGCTTTACCGATATCATCGCCGCCGCGGTGAAAGGCATGCAACGCGCTGAAGCCCAATATGATATCAAGGGCAACTACATTTTATCGATTCTGCGAACTTTCCCGAAAGACAATATCTATGATGTTATTGATGCCGGTGCGGCTTTCCTCAATAACGGTGTTGCAGCATTCGATCTTGCTGGCGCAGAGTTACCGGGCTTTTGTGAAGCATTTATTCCCTATGCTGACTACGCCAAGCAAAAAGGCTACAACATTACCATCCATGCCGGGGAGCAAGGTGTCGGGCAAAACGTCTACGATGCCATTACCATGTTACATGCCCAGCGAGTGGGTCACGGTATCCATATTACCGGTCATCAGGCTGCCTATGAGCAAGTCGAGCAGCATAACGTTGGTTTAGAAACCTGCCCAAGCAGTAATATTCAAACCAAAGCGGTAGCGCAACTGAGCGAGCACCCTTTTAAGGCGTTTTTCGACGACAATCTGCCCACCACTATCAATACAGACAACCGTACGGTATCCAATACCACCATGACTGATGAAGTGCGCAAGGTCATGCAAACGTTTAATCTAACAATAGAAGATTACTACAAAATTTACCGCACCAGTGTCGAGCAAGCTTTTGCTTCACCTGCGGTTAAACAGCAATTACTCAACCACATCAAGTAATTGATTAATAGTAAAAAGCCAACAATTATTGTTGGCTTTTTTCTATTTAGTCTTATACCAATCAGTATAAACATTTAGTCACTCAGCGAGAATTTAGCGGTTCTGAGGTAGGTCCTTAAATGCTCCTCGGTAACTGCTCCTGCGTTACCCTACCTCCTATATCCCTATAGTCGTGCATTAATGACATTCACCACATCTGACCTCCAAGGACGGAGGAAATGTCTTATGACTGTCAGGAACAGTCAAGACCCTGTGGTTTGCAACGAGTGAAGAGCATAGTTATTCTACGGTTAAGCTCGTTAACACAGCATCAGAATCGCTAAAACTCGCCATTCTGGCGCGTTTTAGGCTGCCTACTTCTGCGTTGAATAATTTCACAAGGGAACAACCATTGTTTCAATACTTACTTTGAATTAGCAGGCCTTGAATTAGTTTGCCCAAAGCGCGCTGAGTAGATCAAATTCTTATACTGATTGGTATTACTCGTGCGCTTCTAAAGTAAAGCCTACTTTTATGGTCACCTGCCAGTGGGCAACCACACCAGCCTCAATATGACCGCGAGTTTCTACCACTTCAAACCAGCGTAAGTGCTTTAACGACTGCCCCGCAGTATCGATAGCATTTTTAATCGCATCGTCCGAACTCAATGGCGATGACCCTACCAACTCTATCTTCTTGTAAGTATGACTCATTGGGTGCTCCAAAGGCGCTGTAATAGGAGTCTTGAGTATAGTAACAAATCCAAGTTTCGCTGTTTTAGCCATCATCGAACTTAGCAATAGATCTAAAGTGCCATTGTTTCATGGGCTTTTTTTCAGCAAGTTCGACACAACACCCAGTAAAAAAGCGAACCTGCACTATGCCATTACAGCTCAATTGTCCCAGCACTCTTTCGTTTAGCCGCCTTCTGCGGCGACTGATGTTAGGCCTCCCAATGTTACTTGCTATCGCCAGCAGTGCGCATAGTCAACCATTGCAAGACTTTGGCGACAATCCGGGTCAACTGACGGCACACTTGATAAAAGCTGACCGCGGCGCAGCGCCTTTGGTGTTGGTGTTACATGGCTGCGAGCAAGATGCTCTCACGTTCGCTAAACAAAGTGGCTTCGAAACCCTCGCCGCTGTTAAGCGTTTTAACTTACTGCTGCCGCAACAAGCTAAAAGTAACAATATCAAGCGCTGCTTTAACTGGTTCTCCGCACAGGATACCGACAAAGACAGCGGCGAAATGCTGTCGCTGAAAAACATGCTACTGCACGCGCAGCAACAAACACAAAGCCAAGCAACCTATATTGTCGGGCTTTCTGCCGGTGGAGCTATGGCCAGTGCCATGCTAGCCCATTACCCAGAAATGTTTAGCTCGGGTGCTATTGTTGGCGGCCTAGCCTATCCTTGTGCCGACTCGCTCACCAAAGCTATTTCATGCATGCGCACCGGTCCTGCAGTATCCGCCGAGCAACTGGCAAAGCAAATAAGTCCCCAGCCTGCCACCTCCGCCAACTGGCCCAGTTTATCAGTATGGACCGGTAGCCAAGATAAAATAGTCAACCCCATCAATGCGCAGGTAATTGCGCAGCAATGGGCGCAGTTAAAGCAGCTTCAACAGCCGTTAGAAGAGACATCAACATCAGGTTATCAAACCCAAACTTGGTACCAGGATAACCAGGCAGTTTTGCAGTTGGTCACCATAGAAAAATTGGGCCACGGTTTTCCCATTGATGCCAGCAAACAGGGCGGTGGTACGGCAGCGGCATTCTTACTTCCAAGCCCTATTAGTGCCGCAATTGCGATTACAGAATTTTGGCAAATTTAGCCTAAAACTGACTGCTACCAGCGTAGTAGCAAACATAAAAAAACACCATATAGACACTTAAAAACAACAACTTAATAACATATACTACTATAGTACCGATTAATTTAATTAACCATTGCTATAGAGTCATTGCTAACTAAGACCAAGTAGTACCTAACCAATTACAAGTACTAAACAGGGAACCTCTATGGACAAGAAAATAGTTAAATTGAGCAGCCTCGCACTGGCCATATCTACCGCGCTAACCAGCCCAGTATTGCACGCTCAAGATGAAGAAATCATCGTGAATGAAGCCACACTGGAGCG
This sequence comes from Shewanella waksmanii ATCC BAA-643, assembly GCF_000518805.1. Classification (GTDB taxonomy): domain Bacteria; phylum Pseudomonadota; class Gammaproteobacteria; order Enterobacterales; family Shewanellaceae; genus Shewanella; species Shewanella waksmanii. The sequence continues at coordinate 9,947 of NZ_JAEH01000045.1, read as the reverse complement.
TATTGAAGTCACCGCGCGTAAAACCGCTGAGAGCTTACAAAATGTGCCAGTAGCGGTAACCTCAATCAATGCCGAACAGTTAGCTGAAAGCGGCATAACCGAAGTCATAGAGGTCCAACAGTTTTCCCCTAACACGACATTGCAGCGCAGCCGTGGTACCAACTCGACCTTAACCGCTTTTATTCGTGGTGTTGGCCAAGAAGATCCATTATGGGGATATGAGCCTGGTGTCGGTATCTATATTGATGATGTTTACGTTGCCCGCCCTCAAGGGGCTGTACTAGATATTCTTGATGTTGAGCGTGTCGAGGTATTACGTGGACCACAGGGAACCCTATACGGTAAAAATACCATAGGCGGTGCCATCAAATATGTGACCCGCAAAATGAGTGGTGATGCCGAGCTTAACTTACAAGGTACGTTTGGTAGCTATGCACAAACAGATTTTAAAGTGGCCGGCCAATATCCATTAATCGAAGATAAACTCTACATCGGGTTTGCGCTTGCTAGTCTGCAACGCGACGGTTACGGCGAATTTCTAAAATCTGCGCTACCAGATCAAGATAAAGAGAACTATAACAAAGATGTGCTAGCAGGCAGATTAACCTTAGAGTACACCCCCACAGACAACCTGTTCATGCGACTGAACTATGACAAAACCGAAGATGAGTCCAATGCCAAAGGCGGCTACCGTTTATTGCCTAGCCTGCTAACCGATGCCCCGGTTCCCGACAGCGTTTACGATTCTTACACCAGTATGCCAACCTGGAATAAGGTCGAAACCGAAGGACTTAGCTTTACCTTAGAGTATTTCATAAACGACAACTGGACCTTTAAGTCTGTTACCGCATCACGCGAAAGCTACTCGCCTACTAATATCGATTTTGATAATACCGATCTGCGCATATTCGATGTACCCGCCATTTATGAAGATGAGCAAGTATCACAAGAATTTCAGGTTAACTACGACTCTGACAACCTAACATTAGTCTCTGGACTGTATTACTTTAAAGGTGACTCTTGCGGCCAGTTTGATGCCATTTTAGAAGAAGCCTTTATTGCTTATGGTGGACTCACTCGAGAAGTCAGTGGTTGCAATAATAGCGAGAGCTACGCTGCCTACCTACAAGGCTCATACAATTTTACTGACAAATTCTCGCTAACCTTGGGTGCCCGTTACACCCAAGAAGAGAAACAAGCCACAGTGAACAACGGCGTTATCTTCGACAGTATCTATCCTAAAACTGGTTGGTACCCAGGTTTTGTCCGTGATGAAGACTTAATTGAGGCGAGTATTCCAACGGTACTTGATGACAGTGAAGATTGGTCACGCTTCACCCCGCGTGTCGGCTTCGAATACCAGTACGACCAAGATATGATGTTCTTTGCCAGTTACTCACAAGGCTTTAAGTCCGGTACCTTCAACCCCAGAGCACAGGGGCCAGAGCCCGCGGTAGATCCAGAGGTGGTCGACTCCTATGAAGTTGGGGTTAAAAGTGAGTGGAACAACAATTTACGCGTTAACCTCACTGCATTTTACCTCGACCATAAAGATAGACAGTTTGTCACAGTATTACCGGGGGAAGATGCCGCGGATCTGAATCAGCGCTTAGGTAACATCGGTACCTCTACGGCTCAAGGTATCGAGCTAGAGCTACAATATGCAGCAACCGAATCCCTTAACCTGTTTGGTACCCTAGGTTTAATTGACTCCTCGTTCGAAGAGGTGATCTCATACGATGAAGATGGCAACCAAATTGATATTAGTGACAGCTATACCGTTGCCAACACCCCTGATACTACGGCCAATGTTGGCTTTAACTACAACCTCGATACCGACATTGGTGCGTTTGTCTTTAACGGTAACTACTACTACCGCAGCGAGTATGACCTCACCGTAACAGACAGTTTGCTGACCCAAGAAGGCTACGGCTTGCTGAACTTCGGCCTAAATTGGTACGGCAATGAAGGCAATTGGACTGCCGGTCTACATTGGAAGAATGTCACCGATGAAGAATACATAGTCGGTACCTATGCCTTTGTCACGCCAACCGATGATGGCGGCTACCTACCAGGGCTAGGTGGTGATAATACCTTAATTGGTTACTATGGTGATCCACAGACCATTTCACTGACTGTTGGTTACACCTTCTAAACCAATGTAAACGACTGAATACAGGCGATAAGAATTTAGATTTCAATCGCTTGTGTTCAGTCATTAACCCAGTAGTATAGAGTTAACTACTTAATGAGTGCTAAAGGAGTTGCCCATGTCATATGCCAAAGTTGCCATCGCCGATGATCATCCACTGTTTCGCGCTGCCCTAAAGCAAGCGGTAGAACAGAGCTTTGCACAAACTGACATTTTAGAGGCTGAGACCTTTGAGCAGTTACTTGAGTTGGTAAAAGCCACCCCCAGTTTGGAGGTGGTTTTTTTAGATTTGCACATGCCGGGAAATGACGGTTTCACAGGGCTGACTTTATTGCAAAATCACTTTCCCGATCTAGTGGTTATTATGGTTTCATCGGATGATCAGGTTGAGATAATGCGCAAAGCCATCGATTTCGGTGCCAGTGCCTTTATCCCTAAATCTGCCAACCTAACAGTGATTGGTGAAGCGATAGATCAGGTATTAGATGGTGAAATTTGGCTACCAGAGCACACCGACATTAATATCGACCAGCAAAGTGCGGCTGAACACCAGCGCTTAGCCAAGCAATTAGCCCAGCTAACTCCTCAGCAATATACCGTACTAGCCTGCATTGCCGACGGCCAACTGAATAAGCAAATTGCTTATGATCTCGATATTAAAGAAACCACAGTGAAAAAACACGTATCAGCAATCTTAGTTAAACTTGAGGTCTACAACCGCACCCAAGCTGGCTTAGTCTATCAACAGCTGATGATCACCTCGCCAGAAAATGAAGTGATTAGTGCTTAACTGGGTGGAAGAGTTAGCAAAGCCGCGAATGCTAGCCAACCATGACTAATACTTAAACCATATTAAGCGAAGCTAGTACTAGTATCGCTAGGTTTTCGGACGCCATTTCTCCCGATGGATCAACTGCGTAATATCTTCTCTTTGTAACCACCCGAAAGATTCCAACTCAGGTTTTGTCTCGAATTGAGACACATAGCCGAGACATAAATAGCCGACGATTTCTATCTGCTCTGGGATATCCAATGCCGCCCTTAACACTTCGTCATGAATGATGCTCACCCAGCCTAAACCGATGTTTTCAGCTCTTGCTGCTAGCCACATATTTTGAATAGCGCACACTGTGCTGTAGAGATCCATTTCAGGCTTGATGGTGCGACCGATGACAACAGGACCATTGCGGCTACGGTCACAAGTGACACAAATTCCCAATGGTGCCTCAAGAATGCCTTCTAATTTGAAACGCTGATAGTCACTTTTTTGTCTGCAGAGAACTGCTCTGCAGATTCAATCCGGGCTTGTTCATAACCTTGCTTAATAGCATGCTTTGTATCTTCCTCGGTAACCAAGACGAAGTCCCATGGTTGCATAAACCCAACGCTTGGCGCATGGTGTCCAGCTTGCAATATTCGCGCTAACACATCATTAGGAATTTCATCTGCAAGGAAGTCTTTCCGTACATCTCGGCGAGCATAGATAACCTTGTATAGCGCTTCTTTCTCTGTATCACTAATTTTCATAATCAACCCGGCATAAATTTACCAAGATTGTGCTACGAAAATAGCCACCTTGCTACTGATTGAATCCAATTTAGGCAACTTTTCAAGTCAATCATGATGAATCGCTCACTTTCCAGCACGATGGAAATACATATTGCTAGCGTTTCCTCGCCTCTAGGCCAGCTTTTTTATCATTCGTTTGAGCGCTATCGCTTTAAGCGGCTTACGAACAAAGGCAAATCCCGCTTGGCTGGTATGCTGACGCACTTGCTCAGAAGGGTCAGCCGAGCAGATAATACAGCTGGCATGGTCTAAATTCAGCAATGGTTGTTTACTTAACAGCAACGCCACCAAATCGACGCCATTTTTATCATCATCTAAATGATAATCAGCAATAATGAGTTTCGGCTTGGCATCGCCCTGTAATAACTGCAATGCTGCCGCTTCATCTTTCGCGGCCAAGACACGACAGCCCCACTGCGATAATTGCGACGTCATGGCGGTTAAGATTAATTCATCGTTGTCGATTACCAGCACATCGATATTAAATTGCGTTGCTGTGGCAACGATTTCCTCACGGGGAAATGACACCACATTGCGCGGCCGCTGCTGCCCAGCGACTCGGTCAACTTGAATAGAAAAGCACGTGCCCTTGCCCACTTCTGAACGCACCTTAATCCGGTGGCCCAGTAGTTTAGCTATTCTGTCGGATATGGCTAATCCTAAGCCCAAACCCGGTATTTCACGGGTTTGTTCTAAACGGGCAAATTCGGCAAAAATGCTGTGTTGTTTGTCAGCAGGAATGCCCGGACCATTGTCCCACACTTCAATGGTGACACTGTTTTTATCACGCCGCACGCCCAGCAGGACTTTGGCTCGCTCGCCATTAGGGCGCTGCTTAGCAGGTGCATAATGGCAGGCATTCGATAAGAAGTTCTGAATCACTCGCCGCAGCATCTGCTGATCACTATTGACCATGCAACCACTGTACTGATAGCAAAAATCAATCTGCTCCTGCTTAGCAATCACACTAAACTCATTGGTTAACGTGGCTAATAGTTCATCTATGGCAAAATCATGTTTGTCGACTTTGCTGGAACTGCCATCTAAGCGCGATATCTCAACCAAGTCAGATAACAGGTTTTCTACTACATTAAGGGAATCCTCAATGTGAGTGGCTAAATCAACCAATTCGGGAGATTTCACCCGCTGTTTTAGCATGTCAGTAAACAGGGTTAGCGCGTTAAAAGGCTGCATTAAATCGTGACTGGCAGCGGCTAAAAAGCGTGTCTTAGAACTGTTGGCAGCTTCAGCTTGCGCCTTGGCCTTAGCCAGTTCATGGGTGCGACTGGCAACCCGCTTTTCTAGAGTTTCGTTGGCTTGCTGCAAGGCTTTCTCTGCTTCAACGTGGCGAGTAATATCAGAAAAGGTACTGACAAAACCACCACCAGGCATGGCTTGACCGCGTATCTCTAACACAATGCCACTGGGTAAGGTTCGCTGAAAATGGTGTCCATGGCCTGAGCGCATATGGGCAATACGTTTGGCCACTAAGCTGTCGACTTCATCACCGGTGATCACGCCGCGGGTCACATTAAAGCGAATCAGCTCATCTACCCCAATACCCGCACGCACGAGATGGGCTGGGTAATCCAGCAGCTCGATATAGCGTTGGTTCCACGCCACCAAACGCATGTCGGCATCAACCACACTGATCCCTTGTTCAATGTTTTCGACACCCGATTGTAATAGCTCGCGATTAAACTCTAAAATCTGGCTGGCTTCGTCAACAATGCTCACCACATCTTCAAGCGGCACATCTTGAGAGAACGATGCCGCTTTCATCACCATGCGGGTAGACGCCGACCCCAACACTCCGGCCAGTTTTAAGCGCGTATAATCGATGAGTTGTTGTTGGTGCTTAATGCTGCCAGGCTCATATTGAGTCTGCTGCTGGGCAAAACGCAACATTTCATCGGCTTCCTGCTTATCGATAAATCGATGCAGCAAGCTATATAAATCATTGGCGCTGAGATGACGCTCGAACTGTGTTTGCTGTCGATTCAAAAACAATTCAGCTTGGATAGTCTCACCGACACTGCGCAGCGACACGAGGGATATCACCACATAGCACACTAAGTTTGCAGACAAACTATAGAACACCCCATGGGTAACAGGGTCAAACCAGTCGAGGCCAAACAGTGCGGTCGGCGTTAACCAGCTCAGCGCAAATGGTCCATACACCACCCAATTGGCATCGGCAAAAATAGCCGGTAACAGCAAGGTATAAAGCCATAGCAAGCTACCGACAATGAGACCAATCAATGCGCCCTTTGCCGTCGCTTGGCGCCAAAATAGCGCTCCCACGGCCGCGGGCGCAAACTGCGACAACAATACAAACGACAGTAAACCAATGCCTGCCAAGTGATGTTGATGGTCCACAAAACGCTCAAAGGCGAAGGCAAATAATAAGATAACGGCTATCGATACCCGGCGTAAGTTTAATGACACGCCCGCCAGCTGCGGCGTTTGGCGGGCCTGAAATTTAGGTAGCTTTAACAATAATGGCGTGAGGATCTCGGTCGATATCATGGTGCTGAGTACAATGGCCGCCATAATCACCATGCTAGTCGCAGCAGCTAGACCGCCAATAAACACCACCACCGCTAGCCAAGCTTGCTGATAAAACAGCGGCAGCGTCAGCACGTAAGTGTCGGCATCAACACTGCCACCGGGAAAGCTTAACTGGCCGGCAATCGCAATGGGCAAGATAAACACGTTGATTAAAATCAGATACAGTGGAAACAGCCAACGTGCGGCTTTGAGCTCTTTTTCATGATGATTTTCAATCATCATCATGTGGAACTCTTGTGGCAAGATAAAGATAGTGATGGCACCAAGGATGACTTGAGTAACAACAAAATACAGCGAGTTTGGTGAACTCACTTGCGGCAAGGTTTGTTGCTGGTCGAGTAGCGCACCAAAGCCATCAAATACAAAGTACGTGGCAAAAATACCCACCGCCGTCAATGCAAACAGCTTCACCACTGAGCTAAACGCAATCGCTAATACTAAGCCTTGATTTTGCTTATTGGCTGCCACTTGGCGTGCGCCGAATAAGATGCTGAATACAATCAATACTAAGGTCACCACAAATGCGGTGCTAATACCCGATTGAAAGGTGCCGGTTAGCAAATCAAAACTGGTACTGATCGCCCTTAGCTGCAATGCAATATAGGGAATGGTGCCCAGCATAGACACCACAGCCACGGTAGCGGCAATGGTTTGTGAGCGGTCGTAACGGCAAGCAATAAAGTCAGCGATTGAAGTGAGGTTTTCAGCTTTAATGATCCGCAACATGCGCAGCAGCATTGGCCATGCCAATATCAGGCAAGCAATCGAGCCAATATAAATAGGCGCCAGCCAAGCGCCAGTGGTTGCCGCTTGGCCAACGGTGCCATAAAACGCCCACGACGAGCAGCTTACCCCAAGGGATAAGCTATAAACCCAAGGTCGGCTCAGCCACTTCTTTTTGGCTTGCCCTTGCCCCCATTGCGCCACAACAAACAGTAGCCCCAGGTAGGCGATAGACAAACCGGTAATCAACCAAGTATCTAATGATAACCACGCTAACAAGCACAATCTCCAACGGCAAAAATCGGTGACTCACTACTGGGTAAGCTACAGAAATTTAACTAGTTAATAAAGCCAGCATAACACGGCTAAATCAATGAAGTAGTGCACTAAGGTAGTACTTATTTATGCCGCGCCTTTGGATAACCTAATAACTCTCTCTTTCAACGGATTTGAAGCACTTCACCATGAAAATAACCAACAAATATGTGGTCGAAACTCTTGTGTTCTTCAGCTATGTTCTGTTTGCAATGGCGTGGGTGGGAGGCACAGCAAGCATGAGCCAAATTATGGCATCCATGCAGATAGACAGCCTAGCCTCAGCCAGCTTTATTAGCGGCGCGGTGACACTCGCCAAAATTGTCGGTACCTTCGGCGCGGCATGGATATCCATAAAGTACGGCGTCAAATACGCCTTTTTCATCGCTTCATTGTTGATAGTGATGGGGCTATTGACCCCCTACGCCCCCAACTACGAGCTATTACTGCTAAGCCGCTTTCTAATGGGATTAGGCGGAGCATTCATGATTGTGTATTTTAATCCCATTGTGATGCAGTTCTTTAGCCTTGAAGAGCGCCCGGTGATCAATGGCATTAATGCCGTGGCGTTTAACGTAGGTACCGCCATTGTGCTGTGGATGATGGCAGATATTAACCAGCTTACCGGCAGCTGGCAGACCACATTAATTGGATTTTCACTGGCCAGTTTAGTGCTAGCATTACTGTGGTTAACGGTACAGTTTCAGCCACAGACTCAAAGCGCTAATAACAGTGCCGATGGGCAAAACAGCGCTAGCAGTCAACCTTACTGGCAGGGGCTAAAAGACCGTTTTAATTGGGTTTACGGTTTTACTTACTCGGGCTTGCTAACGTTTTACATCTGCCTATTTACCTTTTATCCCGAAGCTGGCATCAGCCAAAGCAAGTGGGTGATTGGCTTTGGTATTATTGGCACCATCGCTGGCATCATCTATAGCAAGCGCCAGCCGCTGCGTCTGCCGGTGATCCGGTTTTCGGGTGTCATGATCACCCTTAACATCATTGGTTTATCCTTTATTGAGCTACCTTGGCTGCAAACCCTGTCGGCGATTGTGTTGGGGTTCTTTATCTTCTTCCCCGTAACGGCCTTAGTGTCTATTCCCCATGAGCTCCCCAACATGACAGGCGAGCGCATCACGGTGACATTCAGCCTGTTCTACTCAATTAGCTACCTGTTCTCTACCATCATCTTATGGGTCTTTGGCAAGTTAGTGGATATTAACCAGGGAGACTATCGCCTGTCATTTATGATGATAGCCTTGCTCAGTTGCACTTTTTTCATTGGCGGATATTTGTTACCTGAAACAGGTAAAACTAAGGAGTTATCACCATGCGAGGCATAGTTTCCCCTAAGCTGGAGGATTTTTTAGCTGCCACCAACAAAGCCATTGCCGACGCAAAAGCGCAAGGTATTCAATACACCCCAACGCAGGTAAGAGCCAACTTAGACAAGCTTGCCGCATTGATGAATGTAAAACCCAGCATAGATTTTATTGAAGACAGGGCCTTTACAATGGCCGATGGCCGTAGCTTGCAGGCCAGAGTGTACAGCCCCAATCCAACCAAGCCCTTGCCTGTAGTGATGCACTTTCACGGCGGCGGTCATATGTGCGGAAGTGTAGCTCTATACGACCCGGTGAGCCGTCAGCTGGCCCACACGGCACAGTGTGTGGTGATTTGTGTTGAATACCGCCTCGCCCCCGAGCACCCCTACCCTGCGGGAATACACGATTGCCAACATGCACTCATTCATTATCAAGACGTACTATCGGGCATTGCCCATGACGGCAGTATCGCCATTATGGGCGACAGTGCCGGCGGCGCTATTTGTACCACCCTAACCATGAACCGCCTTAAAAATCCCGCCATACGTATCGACAAACAGATATTAATCTACCCCAGTGTCGACTACACCATGAGTAGCGCATCGATAAGCAGCAATGGCCAAGGTTTCTTACTAGAACAAGCGCGGGTACGTTGGTACTTTCAACAATACTTCCGTCATGCCTTAGCCAACGAAGAGGAAGTCAAACGTGCCTCACCACTGTTTGGCGCCTTCGATGCCGATATGCCCGCCACCTTGGTATTCACAGCCGGATGCGACCCGTTGCGTGATGAAGGCATCGCCTATGTTAATGCTATGCAAGATGCCGGTGCGAGCGTTGAACACTGCCATTTAGACGGCATGATCCACGCCTACATGTTGTTGCAGGATTTAGTCAGTGAAGAGTGCCAAACAACCTATCAGCGTATTGATCGGTTTTTGAATGCAGAGGGTTAGCAGGTTATCGTGCCAATGATTGGTTGGAGTTATCGCCTCCAACGAGATCTTACAATCATCATGCTGATGATAAGTCGAAAAACTGCGCCTCCAGCGAGGGATAATGGAATGGACCCATCCACTTTAAATCGGCCTCGCAATGGGCCACGATGTAGTTGCTACAACTCATCAGAAAGAGGACGGTTCCACTATGAAGATTACTACAGTTGGTTTAGATATCGCAAAGTCTGTTTTTCATTTTGTTGGCGTGAATCAGGCTGGAAAGTTAGTCAGAAAAAAGGTGATTAAGCGTAAAGACTTAGTACATTTTTTTGCCAAGATAGAGCCCTGTCTAGT
>NZ_JAEH01000044.1 GCF_000518805.1 Shewanella waksmanii ATCC BAA-643 | reverse complement strand
ATGGGTTGCGTCCAGTCTAATCTACCATGCTTTCTTAACCATGTAAGGACCGTACTTCGACCTTGAATACCGTAGTGCTGTTGAGCTTGCTTATAGGTTAGCTCGCCTTTTTCTACTTGACTGACAATGGCTAATTTAAAGCCTAATGTGTAATCACGTTGTGTACGTTTAATGCTGATTGTGCTTGAAGGTTTCATAGATAAGTCTCCAAAGTGTCAACTTATCTCAGGACGGGACATTCATCATAAAAAAAGCCAATGACATGTCATTGGCTTTTTTGTTGTCCATCCGGTTAGGTATTATACCTCGATACCTGCTAACGCATCCGCGACGATTGCCGCACGCCAGCCCGTGAGTAGTAATGGCATGTTTTGCGCTACCTGCCCTTGCCAACGCCACTGTAAATACTCGTGAATATGACGTTTTGAGCCCAGCAGTTCAATGGCAACTTCATGTTGCTCAGCCAAGGCAACCAGGCAATTCTTTAACGCTTTAAATGCGGACTTATAACCAGGCTTTAGTGCAATAACATCAATCGGTTTAGGAGGATTATCCAAATCTGCTTTGGCCATGACCGCAATAATTGCCTTGGCATTGATGCGCTTTTCTTGCTCTGTCAGTTCCACCATTTTATAAATGTCGCTCGCTTGCTTTGGCTGCTTTTTTGCCAAACCAATCATCGCATGATCTTTTAACACAAATCCCAAGGCTAAATCTTTTTCTAAAGCTCGCTCTAAACGCCAGCTGGCCAAAACTTTTAAATAGGCTAATTGCCGCGGGCTTAACTGAAAAGCATTCTTCACTTTTAGGTAAGCGCTTTCAGGATCAGGCAAACTTAAACGCCCTTGTGTCATGCGCTCACTTTCCTCAAGCAGCCACTCAGTCCTATTCATTTGCGCGAGCTTTTGCTGCAATTGCGGCAGCAAGTTGTATAAATAATAAACATCGTTTGCGGCATAGTTAAGCTGCGCTTGGGTTAGAGGACGTTTGATCCAGTCAGTGCGTGATTCGCCTTTATCAAGAGTCACTTGTAAACACTGCTCCACCAGTTTAGCGTAACCTAAACCATGGCCCATACCACATAGTGATGCCGCTATCTGGCTATCAAAAAGCTGCGCGGGTTGGCATTGTCCATAACGGGCAATCACCTCTAGGTCTTCACTGCATGAATGCAAAACCGTAAGTCTGTTTTTATCCGCTAATAGTGCCCAAAAATCATTTAAGTCAGTAACGGCAACCGGATCAATCAATGCCAATGTTTGACCATCATATACTTGGATTAATCCAAGGCGTGCATAGTAAGTGCGGGTACGCACAAACTCCGTGTCTAACACTAACAACTTGGCGCTTTGATATTGCTCAACCAACTTGGCTAAGCTGGCATCATCTTCGATATAGTCAAACGTTAACAAACTCTTCTCCCTTAATCCCAAACGCCATAAAAAAAGCCAGCTTAGCAAGCCGGCTTTTATCGATTTAGGTAAAATCAATCAACCTGTATGATTTACGCTGATTTAGCCTCATCACGTAATTCACGACGTAGAATTTTACCTACGTTGGTTTTTGGCAACTCGTCCCTAAATTCTACCAGTTTCGGAACTTTATATCCCGTCAAATGATCGCGACAATGGCTAATCACTTGCTCTTCGGTCAAAGATCTATCAGCGGCGACCACAAATACTTTAACTAATTCGCCCGACGCCTCATGGGGAACCCCAACTGCCGCCACTTCAACCACCTTAGGATGCAGTGCGACCACTTCTTCTACTTCGTTAGGGAACACATTAAAGCCACTGACCAAGATCATATCTTTTTTACGATCGACAATAAAAAAGAAGCCTTGTTCGTCCATATAACCGATATCACCAGTAGCAAGATATCCGTCTTTATCAATTACTTTACCTGTTTCTTCAGGTCGTTGCCAATAGCCTTTCATCACTTGCGGGCCTTTTGCATACAGCTCGCCTGTTTCGCCTTGTGCCAGCACCTTGCCATCATCGTCACGCACTTGCATATCAGTATTAGCCACAGGGAAACCGATAGAGCCATTGTAGCCATCAAGGTTATATGGACAACATGTCACAAGCGGTGAAGCTTCGGTCAAACCGTAGCCTTCTAATAAGCGAGTTTGGGTAATCGACTGCCACTTGTCAGCCACAGCCCGTTGCACAGCCATACCACCACCAATTGACAGTTTCAGTTCGCTAAAATCTAAATTGGTAAACTCTTCTGAATTGACCAGTGCATTAAATAGCGTATTCACCCCAGTTAGCGCAGTGAACGGATGTTTGCGCAGTTCCGATACAAATGCAGGAATATCTCTTGGGTTGGTGATCAGTAGATTGTTCGCCCCTTTGTGCAAGAACAACAAGCAATTCACGGTTAACGCAAAAATATGGTAGAGCGGCAGAGCCGTTACCACGAACTCTTTACCATCAATCAATAGCGGAGAATAAGCAGCGTCAGCTTGCAGCAGATTGCTGACAATATTGCCGTGGGTAAGCATTGCCCCTTTCGACACGCCTGTGGTGCCACCTGTGTACTGCAAAAATGATAAGTCATCATTAGTCAGTACCGGCTTAACATACTGCATACGGCGGCCTTTCGATAACGTTCGGCGCATAGAAATCGCTTGCGGTAGGTGATATTTAGGCACCATCTTTTTGATGTATTTAACAACAAAATTAACCAATGTGCGTTTTGGTGCACTGAGCAAATCGCCCAAGCCGGTGAGAATAACGCTCTCTACTGGCGTTTGATCAACCACTTCTTCGAGTGTGTGAGCAAAGTTTGACACCACTACAATGGCTTTAGCACCGGAATCGTTAAGCTGATGTTTTAACTCTCTAGGGGTATACAGCGGGTTAACATTCACCACCACCATGCCGGCACGTAAAATACCGAATAACGCGATAGGATACTGCAGCAAGTTAGGCATCATAATGGCGACACGGTCACCCTTTTGCAGTTTAAGCTCGTTTTGCAAATAGGCAGCAAACGCACGGCTACGCTCTTCAAGCTTACGATAGGTCAACGTAGCGCCCATATTGACAAACGCAGGTTGGTCAGCGTATTTGCTCACAGAGCTTTCAAATAAATCAACTAAAGAGCTATATTGCTCAGCGTCGATTTCAGCCGGCACATCTTCTGGTAAATGGTTAATCCAAAGTTGTTCCACGAGTATCTCCTGAATCCCCACAAACAGTGGCTATAGGCGTCTTTGGCCTAAAAGTTTGAAAAAACAAACTAAAATCACTGATTTAATTATTGTTAGTAACGCCTCAAAAAATCATACGGGCGTTTTAATTTTGATCATCATCACACAAATAGAGTAAAAATCCTAGTCCCAATTTCTATCTATCTGCAAATCGCTATTCTGGCATTAAACAGGCCAATATATGTTGTGCTACATCAACGGCATTGCCCATGTGCAGATGGTGATCGCCTGACAATTCAACCTGAGTCAGATTGGTAAACCAATGCTGAACATCCTGTTGATGTCGAGTCATTGGCCGAAAACCTTTATCACCTACAATCAGCATAGTCGGACATTGATGAGGATTCATTAAACCTTCAACGTGCAACGGCCCAAGGCGCATGGGCGAATCAAGCTTAAGCCGAGGATCGCTACGCCAGTAGGCCAGGTCATCGGCAATAGTTAGGTTGCGCGATAGTATCAACCGGCTCCAAGGTTCAGCTAATCCAGTTAGCTTAACTCTGGCTTTTACCGCAGCGTCAATACAGATGGCTTTGGCTGGACTCCCAGGGCGTTGCCGATGCTGAAGCACACTCTTAATCAAGCGCTGCCGCGCATTGGTTTCGGGCTCACTTAACGGAATCAGCGCTTCAATTAACACTAATTGTCTTACTCGTTCGGGGAAACTGGCAGTATAGGCTGAGGCAATCAACCCACCTAAAGAATGGCCTATCACCGCATGAAGCGGTCGTGTTGCTGTTATATGTTCAATCAAGGCATCGAGGTCAAACAAATAGTCGAACCAATGCAACGCATAGCCACCAGGACGATGCTGCGAACCACCATGTCCTGGCCAATCAATAGCTAAAACCTGGTAGTGCTGGCTAAGATATTGTGCCAATGGCTCAAAGCTATTGGCATTGTCTAACCAACCATGTAACGCTAACAGCAGAGGCTTATCGTCTGCTCCCCACACTTTACCTGTGAGCTCGATATGAGGCAGCGCAATCACTACCTCATTTTTTGCGGGGCAAGACTGCCACATAAATCCTCTACTGTCAGTGAAAATTGACTTACTTTTTAATAAATTTGAGCGTCATGCGATCACTCTCACCTATCGCGACATATTTTTGCTTATCTTGGTCACCCATGGCTAACCTTGGCGGTAAGGTCCACACGCCTTTTGGATAATCTTTAGTGTCTTTAGGGTTGGCGTTGATCTCTGAGCTCGCCACTAGATCAAAGCCAGCCTTGCGTGCCATTTCAATGGTTTGCTCTTGGCTCATATAGCCAGATTTAGGATCCATTCCGGGGTTAGATCTGTGTTCAACAACACCAAAAATGCCGCCGGGTTTAAGCACACTATAAGCAGAATCGAACACAGTTTGCAGTTGATCTTGCATTGCCCAGTTATGCAGGTTTCTAAAAGTCAGCACCACATCAGCACTGTTATCTTCTCCTAAAGAAGATAAACGAGGCGGTTCAAACGGGAAACTACTGGCGTTACCCAATTGTGTTTTGTTGGTGGTGATCCACTCCTCAAGGGCTTTGCCAAGACGAATTTTGTAACCTGGAGATTTCACATCCTTGGGAGGATTGGCATCAAAGTTTGCACCAATGTAATGACCTTCTTTTGCGAGATACGGGGCAAGAATTTCAGCATACCAGCGACCACCGGGCCACAGTTCAATCACAGTATGGTTAGGTTTTACACCAAAAAAGTGTAGGGTTTGTTTGGGGTGACGGGAATCATCACGCTCAGCGTTGGCTGGGGTACGTAGTTCATTGTTAAGTGCGCTATCTAAATCACCAGCACTGGCAAGCGGGCTTAATAACATGCCAGCCAATAATGCTGATACTAAGGTACGTTTTTTCATTATTAGTATTCCTGAGTAATTGAATCAGGATTAACCTAACAGCAGTTGCGATAAATATTCAACAAAACAAACACTAGTTTACAATTTTGTCGATTTTGACTTGGCCGCATGACGTAATACTCGCTGCCAACACAAGTACAACATCCATAATGAAAACGCCAACCAGATGGCAACCCAGATCCATGCGGGAATCCAGGTCATCTGTGCAAGCGCTACCGCATCACCCCGGCCACTCAAGCCCAATAACACTAAGGGACTGGCCAAAGCATTGAGCATAATCATCATCGCCACAACCCGCAGCGTACCCGCTAGCAGGCTGACATGGGACAATTTAAGCGGCAGCAATAGCAGTAATACCAGTGATGACAGGATAACAATCGTCAGCAGATCCCGTGCCCAAAGCAAAATGGTCAATGCAACTAATGCTGCTAAGCAGGCAAAACTGACTCGAATCGCCCGCTGCCAAGTCGCCAAGTTGTATATCAAGTATCCCCATAAAGCCGCACCAAAATAGCCACAAAAAGCGATAATAATCGGCCAGCCACCTTGGCTATAACAAAGACCCGCGCCATTTGGAAACAACTGGATATGGCTCACGCTACCCGCAGTCAACACCGTCGCTATACCATGAGATAACTCGTGAAAATAACTTTCTAGCCATTTAAAAGGCACGCTTATAAATGGGATGCGAATAACAATAATCGCTAGCAATAACTCGAGGAAAAATCGGCTCTTGCTCGGCATAGCAAAATGCGCGCTGTCGCTTGAAATCCTAGCAGAGTCCATTGGACCGTTAGGCATAGGTGTCGATGCCTACCATTTGAGAAATAGCGTCTCGTTGCTCAGCATGTTGATTGGTTAAGTAGGCGCCGATGGCCCCCTGATGTGTATTAGCGTTCTGATCATACTCAAGCTGAGCTTGCTGCTTAGCCGCCATATCATGGGCCACCAGCTCTTGTTGCGGCTTAGGCGCGCTTTCATAATCTAAGGTTTTACTTTGCTGAGACTGTTTTTCGAGTGGCTCAATGTAATCATTACCCGTCACGACTTGAGTCAAACTATCAATAGCCGGCGCCGAGCTCGCGTTTTGAATACGCGAAACCGTGGGTCCTTGAACTGGCGATTGTATTGGTGTGATCATCTCGTTAACTCTTAAACCTTTACCACTCGAAACAATATTATTGGATTTTACAACTTAACCATAGCAAGTACATCTATCACCTGCCGACTTAGCCACTTTGCCTAAACAAGCCACATTATAGCCATCGTTAATTATTGTGAGCGCGCATTTTAAGCCACTCGGTAGATTAAAGACTACCCTATTTTATTCGCGACCGGGTAATTTTTTCCACGTCACAGTGTCACGTAGATATACCGGAGCTAGACCATCAACATCGGTCGCTAAACCTTGTTTATGGGCTTGCTCAGCAAGCGGTAACATAAACTTTGCCTCTGGAAATTTCGCTATTTCACTGATTGTAGCAGCTGAAAATAGGGCTGTTAATTGCGGATAAGCTTCAAAGCCTGTGCCGCACAAAACAACCTGACTATCAGTATCCACTTGATAGCTCACCGCTTCGGGTAGGCAGACATGCTCTTCTCCAACCCGTTCTGCACGGCCTTCAACGTTAGTGAATTCTGCCCAATACACTTCGCCCATACGCGCATCAATGGCGGTCAGCACATGCTGAGCCCCCTCCTCGCTAATGGCCGCTTGCGCCATTGCTTGCAGTGTGGATATCCCAACAACCTCGATATCTTGGCCTAACGCCAACCCTTGGGTCATCGAGGTGCAAATACGGATACCAGTAAAGCTCCCTGGACCACGACCATAGGCAATAAAATCAACTTCGGCTAAGGTTATTGATGCCTGCGACAATACATTGTTTACCATTGGCAACAACCGCTGACTATGCTCCCGAGGCGCATCAGCTTGCTCTGCAAAGACTTTGCCTTGGTAATAAAGTGCAACCGAGCAGGACTCAGTGCAGGTATCAAGTGCCAAGATACAGTGAGTTGCGTCTGCCAATAGATCTTCAAGCATGTATTTTCTCAGTTTTTATCAATTATTTTAAGCTAGAGCCACGTGCTGAACCTGACCCAACTGCGCAAGCGCTAATTATACCTAAAAATTACCATTGCACTAATGCCCAGCCGCTATTTTCAATCCCTAGCTAGGATAACTGGCTATTTAAACAGCAAAACTGTCTTGGCCTAAAGCATTACCACCGGCAAATACCTAAACTTTTGTATGCGCTATCGCGACTTCGCTTTGCATGAGTGATCACCAAGACACCAAATAGCAAATACGCGACACAGATCACAATCGCAAGTCTCACTATCGCGTTAAACTTGCGCCAAATCAAAGCGCATGGCGCAAATTCTCTGTAGTCAACAACGCAGTCGGGAGTTCATATGCCAATACCATCATCTTCGTCAGCCTTACCTAGAATCGTTATTGTGGGAGGCGGCGCAGGCGGACTTGGCTTGGCAACCCAACTGGGCCACAAACTCGGCCGCAGCCAACAAGCTGAAATTATCCTTGTTGATAAGAACCGAACCCATATATGGAAACCCCTGCTGCATGAAGTTGCAACCGGCTCGTTAGATGCGGATCTCGATGGTGTCGTATACTCGGCCCACGCCGTAAAACATGGCTATCATTTTCAACTCGGTACGTTTGAGCAACTCGATTGTAACGCCAAGCAGATAACGCTAGCGGCGATCACTGATGCCAAAGGCAAAACCTTGCTACCGCAGCGGCAATTGGCATTCGACAAGTTAGTTATCGCAGTGGGCAGTGTCAGTAACGATTTTGGCACCCCAGGGGTAAAAGATCATTGTTTCTTCTTAGACTCACACGAGCAAGCCAATCGTTTTCATGATCATTTACTCGACAGTTTTACTCGCGTTCATCAAGCCCATGAACAACACAATGCTACAACTGGCGGTCAACAAAACCAGCTCAACATTGCCATTGTGGGTGCGGGAGCAACAGGCGTTGAGTTATCTGCAGAGCTTTACCATGTCACAGAGATGCTTAAAGTTTATGGCCTAAGTAAAATGACCGCGGACAAACTCAGCATCGATTTGATAGAAGCCGGCCCCAGAATTTTACCCGCTTTGCCAGAGCGCATTAGTGCTTCAGCACGCCAAGAACTGTCGAAACTCGGCGTTAATGTTAGGGAAAACACCCGTATTGCAGAGGCAACCAGCCAAGGGTTTGTTACCGACAAAGGTGAGCTGATTCAAGCGAACTTAATGCTATGGGCGGCCGGGGTTAAGGCACCTGACTTTATTGCTAACCTTGCCGGTTTTGAACTTAATCGCAACCACCAAATAGTGGTTAAACCTACCTTACAAAGCAGCACTCACGACGACATTTTTGTTATTGGCGATTGCTGTGCTTGTGAGCAAGCTGATGGCAAGCTAGTGCCGCCGCGGGCACAGTCTGCGCATCAAATGGCACAATGTGTTGAAACTAATCTGGTTAACTTCTTTAATCAGCAGCCATTACAAGACTATCAATACGTCGATTATGGGTCACTTGTTAACCTATCACGCTTTAGCACCGTTGGCAGCCTTATGGGTAATCTCACTAAAAACAGTATGTTCGTTGAAGGTAAAATTGCCCGATTTATGTATATCTCGCTGTACCGCATGCATCAAAAATCCATCCATGGCAGCTTAAAAACCTTTGGATTGTGGCTCACTGAAAAGATGATGCGTGTGGTGCGTCCGCGTATGAAACTGCATTAATACCAATCGGCATAAGAAAGTGATCTACTCAGAGCTATTTCTGGCAAACTAATTCGAGACGAATAACTTAAGTAATAGTGATTCTATTGTGAAGTTATTCAACGAAGAAGTAGGCAGCCAAAAAATCTCCCAAAGGGCGAGTTTTAGCGCTTCTGATACTGTGTAAACGAACTTGAACATAGAGTAACTATGCCCTTCATTCGTTGCAAGCCACATGGATGTGGTGAATGTCATTAATGCACGACTATAGGGATATAGGAGGTAGAGTAACGCAGGAGCAGTTACCGAGGAGCATTTAATGACCTTGTCTCAAAAGCGCTAAACTCTCGCTGAGCGATCACATCTTTATGCTGATAGGTATAACAGCTAGCTGATTGTTTTAAGAAAAGTTAATGCCTTATCCAGATTTCGTGTACGCGACATAGGCGGCAAGCTATTAAGGAACGCTTGGCCATAGGGACGATTAACAATGCGGTTATCGCACAAGATTAATACCCCGCGGTCTTTCTCGTCGCGGATAAGACGACCCACTCCCTGATTCAATGAGATCACCGCTTGTGGTAAAGACAGTTCATTGAACGGATCTTTGCCCTTGCGACTGACCCCTTCTGCCCTAGCTTTATACAAATTATCATCCGGCGACATAAAGGGTAGCTTGTCAATTATGACGCAACTAAGCAGTTTGCCGCGTACATCAACGCCTTCCCAAAAAGCGCCTGTTCCCAGTAGTACCCCATTGCCGAGCTGTCGGTACTTCTTCAGTAGGACTTGCTTGCTAGCCTGGCCTTGTACTAACAGCGGATAGTTAACCCTGCCGTTTAGCAACTGCGCCACGCGGTTCATCATGCTGTGGCTAGTAAACAAAATAAAAGTACGCCCTTGCGCGGCATTAATTGCTGCGATTGCGACCTCAACAAGTTGGTTGGCAGCATGAGCTTGCTGACTCACCCGGCCTAGATGACGGGGGACACAAAACAGCGCTTGTTTTGGGTAGTCAAAGGGGCTATCAAGCAGCAAACTACGGCAGTTTTTTAACCCCAATGCTTGTTGAAACAAGCTTAAATCACGATCGATTTGTAAGGTTGCTGAGGTAAAAATCCAACTCACCTTATCGTTAAACAACTCACGGCACTCTTTAGCCACATCAATGGGCGATATACGTAACGTTGCATAGCCATCACTGAAATCGATACTGTAGGCAGCATTGCTATTATCACATTGAAAATAAACATTCAGCTTATCAACGAGGCCTTGCCATTTTTCAATAATATCGTCGAGCTGTTCTAAGCGGCCGACATAGCCCAGTAACACCTTTGCCAGTGCGGTCAGCTCTTCGAGCAGTTGCCACGCCGCTTGCATCAATTGTTTATTGCCGATCAGCTGGCGCCAATCATGCTGGGCGCTATCGTAGAGCTTATCTTGCCACTCAAGCAGTAAGGTTAAACATCGACTGCTCAAAATGCCGATTTGTGGTGAATCTGCCAGTTGTTGACGGTAGAGTTTCTCCATCTGCGCCAAAGCCTTAGCTAAAGTCCCTAGGTTTAACTGTTGACCAAAGTAAGTCACGGCGATATCAGGTAAGAGATGAGCTTCATCAAAAATGACCGCATCGCTATCGGGTAGCAATTCTGCGAAGCCGGTTTCTTTAAGGATTCGGTCAGCAAAGAACAGATGGTGATTAACCACAATGATCTTTGCATCCATGGCGCGGACCCGCGCTTTGCGGGTAAAGCAATCATCGTAATATTCACAGCGCTTACCTAAGCAATTATCTTTGCTACTAACCACATAGGGCAGCGCGGGTGATTGCTCAGAGACTGACGTTAAGCCCCCGATATCACCGTCTAAACTTTGTCCGGCCCAATGATTAATGCGCAGTAAGTCATCAAGTACTTGGCTGTCCATTGAAGTGGCGCCTTGCACTTGCTCCGCCATATGGTGTTGACAGAGATAGTTATTACGACCTTTCAACAAGGCGATTTTAGGATCGATATCTAGCATATCGAGTAATGCGGGTAAATCTTTGTAGAACAACTGCTCTTGTAAGTTCTTACTCCCGGTACTGACAATCACTTGCTGGCCACTCAGCAATGCGGGGATCAAATAGGCATAAGTCTTACCTACCCCAGTACCCGCTTCGACTACCAAGGTTTTTTTACTCACTAAATGTTCGCTGACACTGACAGCCATCTCGACCTGTTGCGGTCTAGGACTATAATCTTTGACTTGAGTAGCAATCACACCGTTATCGGCAAATACGCGATGCACTTCTTTAGTTAGGCGGGTCGTCACAATGCTGGGTAGTAATCATTTAATGTTAGCGGCTTTAGTGACTGCATTATGCCAACAATCAGCATATCTACAACTGCTCATTAGTATTGTCTATCGGATTATTACTAATTTCATGGCCCAATATCGAGGTACTTTATTGTTTTGTTATTAGAACAAGCATGACATTTTGATGAAGTTTATTCATCCAGCCAAATTAGGGCTTGCAATCAAACCGCAAGTTGATTAGTTTAAATGTCAATCGCGCATAAATTGCGCCAAACGAATTTTATTGAGATAACGAATTATGCAAAAGCTTTTGAACACTATCCATCATCACCATCATATGCGGTAGCCTTCGGAAGCTCACTGCCGAAGGACTATTTCCTTCCGGCGGTTGATTCAAGAATATCAAAAACCCCTGGAAGGAATTCCAGGGGTTTTTTAGTTTTCGGCTTAAAGAATTGTTTTTAAAGAAAAATATTTAAGTTTATTGAATCAAAGTTAAGGAAATAACCATGTCAGAGTCAAATAGATTACGTATCGCAATCCAAAAATCAGGTCGCCTTTCTAAAGAATCGCAAAAACTACTGAAAAGCTGCGGCGTAAAATTCAATGTTAACGAACAACGATTAATTGCCCACTCTGACAACATGCCAATTGACCTGCTGCGTGTGCGTGATGATGATATTCCAGGCCTAGTCATGGACGGTGTGGTTGACCTAGGCATTATCGGCGAGAACGTTCTCGAAGAGGAACAAATTGAGCGTCAAACTTTAGGTAAGCCGGCTGAATGCGTCAAACTTCGTGATTTAGATTTTGGTGCCTGCCGTCTATCACTCGCTGTACCGAATGAATTTAGCTATCAAGATGCCAGTTCATTAGAAGGACTACGCATTGCCACCTCATATCCCAACTTGCTACGCCGCTATATGCAAGAAAAAGGCATTACTTACCGCGACTGTATGCTAAAAGGCTCAGTCGAAGTTGCCCCCCGTGCTGGTTTAGCTGATGGAATCTGCGATTTAGTTTCAACTGGCGCGACCTTAGAGGCGAACGGACTATATGAAACTGAAGTGATTTACCGCTCTACGGCTTGTATCATTCAATCTGTTCAGCAGCAAAGTGATGATAAACAAGCGCTTATCAATAAAATCTTGTCACGTATTAACGGTGTTGTCCGTGCAAAAGAGAGTAAGTACATCCTACTGCACGCGCCAACCGACACCTTAGAGCAAATTGTTGCCCTACTACCAGGTGCCGAAAACCCTACGGTGTTACCACTTAACGATGACTCCAATCGTGTCGCCATCCACGCAGTCAGCACCGAAGATCTGTTCTGGGATACGATGGAAGAACTCACTCAACTGGGTGCGAGCTCAATTTTAGTAATGCCAATTGAGAAAATGATGGGATAACACCATGGCTGATACAACTATCAATCAATTAAATTGGTCATCACTCACTGATGCACAACAAGCTCAAGCCTTGTCACGCTCACCGCTTATTGGTGACAGTGGATTAGAAGCCAATGTGCAAAACATTATTAATGCTGTGGCTGAGCAAGGTGATAGCGCACTGCGCGCTTTTTCAAGTCAGTTTGATGGGGTTGAGCTGCAGGATATTGCCCTATCGGCGACGGCCATTAGTGAGGCCTGCGATAGAGTCAGTATTGAAATAAAGCAGTCTATTGCCCAGGCCATGGCTAACATTGAAGCCTTTCACAGTGCCCAAGCCTTTCAAGCTATCGATGTGCAAACCCAAAGCGGCGTGCGCTGTGAGCTAAGAAGTGAGGCGATTGAAAAAGTCGGTTTGTATATTCCTGGTGGCACTGCGCCACTAATCTCAACCGTGCTCATGCTGGCACTGCCGGCTAAAATAGCCGGTTGTCAGCAACGGGTGTTAGTCAGCCCGCCGCCGATAAACGATGCCATCATCTATGCGGCCTATGCCTGTGGTATTAGCGAAATCTATCAAGTTGGTGGAGCGCAAGCCATTGCCGCCTTAGCACTCGGGACACAAACCGTACCTAGCGTAGACAAAATTTTTGGCCCTGGTAACCGCTACGTCACCGAAGCTAAGCGCATTGTCTCGCAGGACAGTCGCTGCGTGGTGAGTATCGATATGCCGGCTGGCCCATCTGAGGTGCTCGTTATCGCCGATGGTCAGGCCAATGCACGTTTTGTTGCCGCCGATCTACTATCTCAAGCTGAACACGGTAGTGATTCTCAAGTGATATTAGTCACCGACAGCCAAGGCCTTGCTGACGCTGTTGACGCCGAACTGGCAATACAATTAACTGCCTTGCCACGACAAGATATCGCCCGCGATGCACTCAGTGCTAGCCGTACAATTATTGTCGATAATATCGAACAAGCGGTATCTGTCTCTAATCGTTACGGGCCAGAACATTTAATTATTCAGACCCAAAATCCACGCGCACTGCTCAGTCAGGTTCGAGCTGCCGGTTCAGTATTTTTAGGGGCCTATACGCCTGAATCTGTGGGTGACTATGCCAGTGGTACCAATCACGTATTACCCACCTATGGATACAGCCGTGCGGTATCTAGCTTGTCACTAGCTGATTTTAGTCGCCGCTATACCGTGCAAGAGCTAACGCCGCAAGGGTTGATGACGTTGAGCCAAAGTGTCATGACATTGGCCAATGCTGAACAACTTGATGCTCACAAAAATGCCATCGCGGTTCGCCTAGAAGCCATGTCAGAGAAGGAAGGTTAATATGACAGCTGTAACCTCATTGGCTGCTAAACTGGCGCGGCCAGAGCTTTTGAACCTAACTCCATATCAGTCAGCTCGGCGCATCGGTGGTGAAGGCGAGATTTGGATCAATGCCAATGAATCGCCTTTCAACAATAGCGACGTTGCACAGCTTAACCGTTACCCTGAGTGTCAACCGCCACAGTTGATTCAGGCTTACAGCGATTACAGCGGCGTTGATAGCCAGTCTATTGTGACTAGTCGCGGTGCTGATGAAGCCATTGAACTGCTGATCCGCACGTTTTGCATACCCGGACAAGATAGTATCGCGTGTTTTGGCCCGACCTATGGCATGTACGCCATTAGCGCGCAAACCTATAATGTGGGCGTAAATGCCTTGGCATTAGATGACAACTATCAATTACCGGCCAATATTGACAGCCAAGTGGCTGACGCCAAGCTCGTGTTCATCTGCAATCCAAATAACCCAACAGGGACGGTAATAGCACTTGAAACCATTGAGTCAGTCGTTAAACAATTGCCTAATGCGATAGTGGTTGTCGATGAAGCCTATATTGAATTTTGCCCACAATACAGCGCCGCATCGCTGGTCAACCAATACGATAACGTGGTGGTGTTACGCACCTTATCGAAAGCGTTTGCTTTAGCGGGCGCCCGTTGTGGGTTTATGCTGGCCAATATTGATATTGTTGACCTTGTAATGCGCGTCATCGCCCCCTACCCGGTTCCCAAGCCCGTAGCCGATTTAGCAACGGCAGCTCTAAGCCGCCAAGGCATTGACCAAATGCAAACTCAGGTCAGTCAACTTAAAAGCAACGGTAAAGCATTGGCTCAGGCACTGCGTAATTATGGCGCTGAAGTGTTACCGGCAAACGGCAATTTCGTACTCGCAAAGTTTGCCAATATCGCCGCGGTAAAACAGCAATTAATCACCGCAGGTGTGGTAGCGCGAACCTATAACGATGCCAGACTCACCAATTGGATCCGTTTTAGCTTTAGTGATGAGCAGCAAACCCAAACATTAATCCAGTTATTTCAGTGATCACGCCAGCGCAGCAAAATTAATAACAAAATTGAAGGTAGAACAGATGAAACAGAAAATCCTATTTATAGATCGCGACGGCACCATCATTGAAGAGCCCGCTATCGACAAGCAGGTTGATAGCCTAGCTAAACTGGTATTTGAACCTAACGTGGTACCGGCGCTACTGAAATTACAAGCTGCAGGTTACCGTTTAGTGATGGTGAGTAATCAAGATGGTTTAGGGACTCCTTCGTTCCCAAAGGATGATTTTGACGCACCACAGAACATGATGATGCAGATCCTTAACAGCCAAGGTATTCAATTTGATGAAGTGCTCATCTGCCCCCATTTTGATGACGAGAACTGTAGCTGTCGTAAACCCAAACTGGGGTTAGTCAAACGCTATCTTACTGAAGGCTTGGTTGATTTCACTCAATCTGCAGTCATTGGCGATCGCGAAACCGATTTAGGTCTAGCCGATGCCATGGGAGTTCAAGGATTGCAGTACAGCCGAACTGAACTCGACTGGATGCAGATTTGCGACAAGCTGCTAAGCAGCAACCGCCAAGCCAGTGTCATCAGAACCACCAAAGAAACGGATATTCGGGTCAATATCGACCTGGATAGCAGCAACAAGAGCGTCATTAATACCGGGATTGGCTTTTTTGATCACATGCTAGACCAAATTGCCACCCACGGAAATTTCAAAATGGATGTCACTGTTGATGGTGATTTAGAGATAGACGATCACCACAGTGTTGAAGATACTGCCCTGGCTATCGGTGATGCCATTCGCCAAGCATTAGGTGACAAACGAGGCATTGCACGTTTTGGCTTCTCAATCCCTATGGATGAAGCCAGTGCCCATTGCCTACTGGACCTCTCTGGTCGTCCTTTCATCAAGTTCGACGCTGATTTCTCTCGCGAAATGGTCGGTGAAATGGCAACAGAGATGGTGCCGCACTTTTTCCGCTCACTTGCCGATGGCTTGCGCTGTACCTTGCACCTATCAACCCAGGGTGACAACGACCACCACAAAGTAGAGAGTTTGTTCAAAGTCATGGGTCGTACTTTACGCCAAGCCGTCACCATTGAGGGTGATGCATTACCATCAAGTAAAGGTGTGTTATGAGCCAAGCTGATATAACCGTTATTGTCGACACCGGCTGCGCCAACTTAAACTCAGTGCGCTATGCTTTTGAACGTCTTGGTGCTAGCGTAGTGGTGACCGACGATCTACAAACAATAGCCAGTGCCACAAGGGTGGTGCTGCCGGGAGTGGGGACAGCCAAAGCGGCTATGGCTGCACTCAATGGCAAACAGCTTGTCGCCACCTTAAGTCAATTAACCCAGCCAGTGCTTGGGGTTTGCTTAGGCATGCAGATGCTCACTAAGCAATCCCAAGAGCGGGGTAATGCGGCGCAAGACTGCCAATGCCTAGGTTTGATTGACACCCAAATTGAACAGCTCGATAGTCATCAATTGCCGTTGCCGCACATGGGTTGGAATCAAATCACGCCAAGCAGCCACCCATTATTTGCTAACATTGAGCCTGGCAGCTACGTGTATTTTGTCCATAGCTACCGTGCGCCATTAGGCGCACACACCATTGCCAGCTGTGAGTATGGCGAAACCTTTAGCGCCGCTATTGCTAAAGATAATTTTATGGGCGTGCAATTCCATCCTGAGAAAAGTGCCCAAGTCGGCGCACAGATTTTGACTAACTTTTTAAAAATGGGCGTCACTCAAGCGCCATTAACGGAGGCGCAAGCATGATTATTCCAGCAATAGATCTGATTGACGGCCAGGTGGTTCGCCTCTATCAAGGTGACTATAACCAGCAAACCACTTTCGAATATAGCCCACTTGCACAGCTACAAAGTTACCAAGATCAAGGTGCAACATGGTTGCACATTGTTGATCTTACCGGTGCGAAAGATCCTGCCAAACGGCAAATCAAATTGATTGGCGAATTGGTCAACGGCCTAGAGGCTAATATTCAAGTTGGTGGCGGTATTCGTAGCGAACAACAGGTCGCCGAACTATTAGAAATAGGCGTGAAACGGGTAGTCATTGGCTCGTTAGCGGTCAAAGAAACCGCGCTAGTGCAATCTTGGTTTAAGAAATACGGCAGCGATGCCATCTGTTTAGCTTTGGATGTCAATATTAATGACCAAGGTGAAAAAATCGTGGCGGTATCGGGCTGGCAATCTGGCGGCGGTAAAACGTTAGAGTCGCTTGTTGAAGCATTTAAGCCCTATGGTCTTAAGCATGCTTTAGTAACGGATATTAGTCGTGACGGTACTTTAAAAGGCAGTAATACCCAACTTTATCAGGAGATTGCCTCAAACTATCCTGATATTCAGTGGCAGGCCTCAGGCGGAATTGCAAGCCTTGAAGATGTTGCAGCGGTGCGTGACAGTGGCGCCAATGGCATTATCGTCGGTAAGGCATTGCTTATCGAAAACTTCACAGTAGCGGAGGCGATGACATGCTGGCCAAACGCATAGTTCCCTGCCTTGATGTCCGTGAAGGCAAGGTTGTTAAGGGCGTACAGTTTCGTAACCATGAGATTGTTGGTGATATTGTGCCATTAGCAGAGCGTTACGCTATTGAAGGTGCAGACGAGTTAGTTTTTTACGATATCACTGCCAGCGCTCATGATCGTGTGGTTGATAAGAGCTGGGTGAGCCGCGTTGCTGAGAAAATTGATATCCCCTTTTGCGTGGCTGGCGGCATTAAGACGCTAGCGCAAGCACGGGAAAAACTCGCCTTTGGTGCCGATAAAATCTCAGTTAACTCCCCTGCGCTATCAGATCCTAGCTTGATTGACCGCTTACAAGACGAATTTGGTCGTCAATGTATCGTGATTGGAATCGACTCCTATTATGATGCCGACAGCGACAGCTATAAAGTGAAGCAATTCACCGGTGATGAAGCCGCCACCAAAGATACTCAGTGGTATACCCAAGACTGGGTTGAGGAAGTGCAAAAACGTGGTTGCGGTGAAATTGTACTGAATGTCATGAACCAAGACGGGGTGCGTCAAGGTTACGATCTTAAGCAACTTTCTATGGTTCGCGCTATTGCCGATGTGCCGCTGATTGCCTCTGGTGGTGCTGGCACCATGGCCCACTTTGCAGATGTGTTTCTTGAAGCCAATGTCGACGCGGCCCTTGCCGCAAGTGTATTTCACAAAGGCATTATCGACATCAATGAGCTAAAACAATACCTGACCACGCGCGGTGTCGCGGTGCGAACCTAATATTTTAAGGCTAATAACAGTGAATAAAATGAAAACAATGGCGCAATTTGAACAACTCGACTGGGATAAGCAAGAAGGTTTATTACCTGCTGTTGTTCAAAACCATCTCAGCGGTAAGGTATTAATGCTTGGCTATATGGACAAAGCCGCATTAGCTAAAACCCTTGATACCCAAACCGTGACCTTTTACAGTCGCAGTAAGCAACGTTTGTGGACCAAAGGGGAAACCTCTGGCAACACGCTAAATTTGGTCGCTATCGATGCAGATTGTGACAATGACAGCCTATTGGTGCAAGTCCTCCCCAATGGTCCAACTTGTCACCTAGAACGTGAAAGTTGCTGGCCCGATGGAGAAGCACATCCATTTATCGACAATCTCGCCCATCTCATTGCCTCGCGCAAGGGCCAAGATCCTAAGTCGAGTTATACCGCCCATCTGTTTGATCGCGGCACCAAGCGCATCGCCCAAAAAGTGGGAGAAGAAGGCTTAGAAACCGCACTGGCGGCGGCTACCCATGACAAACCAGAGCTAATCGATGAAGCATCGGATCTGATTTATCACTTGCTAGTGCTACTAGAAGACCAGCAACTGTCATTGGCAGATATTCACGCCAATCTGTTGCAGCGACATCAAGCTAAGCAGTAACTTGCAGGCTAATCTACTGGTTAGCATTTATGCAACTACCCAATCAAAAGCGCCCAATGGCGCTTTTTTTTATGCTTTTGCTGCAATTCACGTTAAAATCGCAGCCATTATGAAATAACAGGTAAAACATCATGGCAATTCAATGGTATCCGGGACACATGCACAAAGCGCAAAAAGAGATCGCAGAGGTCATGCCTCAAGTCGATCTGGTGATTGAGGTGCTCGATGCGCGTATTCCCTATAGCAGTGAAAACCCCATGGTATCCTCACTACGTGGCGACAAGCCCTGTATCAAATTGCTCAATAAGTCAGATTTAGCAGATCCGCTAGTCACCCAGCAATGGATTGAATACCTTGAGCAAGAACAAGGCGTTAAAGCCATGGCCATCACCACATTACAAGCAGGCCAAGTGAAGAAAATTCCCGATTTATGCCGTAAGTTTGTCCCAAGTCGCGACAAAATTGAAAAAGATATTCGCACCATGATCATGGGGATCCCTAACGTCGGTAAGTCCACCATCATAAACACCCTAGCCGGCCGCACTATCGCAAAAACCGGCAACGAACCGGCTGTGACAAAAACCCAGCAGCGCATTAACCTCAGAAACGGCATTGTATTATCCGATACACCCGGCATTTTGTGGCCTAAAGTGGACAACGAAAAAAGCAGCTATCGCCTAGCCATAACCGGTGCAATTAAAGATACCGCCATGGACTATGAAGATGTGGCCATGTTTGCCGCTGAGTATTTTTTAGCAGCGTACCCACAAGCAATAGCTGAGCGCTATCAACTCGACAGCTTGCCCGATACTGACATTGAACTGCTTGAGGCAATCGGTCGCAAACGTGGTTCTATGCGCCCAGGTGGACGTATCGATCTACACAAAGCATCAGAGTTAGTGCTGCATGAATTCCGCTCAGGAAAAATGGGCTTACTGTCGCTTGAAACACCGGCTATGGCAGAAGTTGAGAAAGTCGAAGTCGCAAAGCTCATCGAAGAAAAAGAAGCCAAACAGAAAGCACGTAAAGAGAAAGAAGCACTAAAACGTGCCGGTAAACGTCATAAGTAAACCTATCGCTAAATAATTAACTGCCATTAGCACCTATTACTGGCAGTTAATTATTATAGCTTATTGGATTTAATGGTTTTTGTCAGCGAAGACAAACAGTGAACCCTCACTGTTGATACTGGGCATACTCGATGATCATCGGCATTTAACCAATAAGTGTTTAGTCCCGCCTCCACGGCAGGTAAAATATCGTTATCGAGATTATCTCCGACCATAGAAACCTGATTGGCTGCCATATTCAGCTGCGCCAAAATCCTATCAAAAAACACGCGACTACCTTTGCCAATACCTAAATTCTGATAACAGAAATACCCCTCAATATAGGAGTCTAAATTTACCCGTTTAAATGCCGCTGCAATCTCGTCCACTGCAGAATCTTGGGCATTGGTTGCCACAAAAATTCGATGGGTGCGCGACAAAGTTTGCAAAGTTTGAAGGGCACAATTTACCGCCTCAACCCTTGGCCAATCGCACATTTTGCCGCTCATATTGGGGTTATCAATCATTAATGTGTCACCCCAATCAAATAATATCACCGGTTTCATCAAATCCCTGTTCCCGTCAAGTCATATCATTTAGCTATTTTATCAAGCAACTTATCACAGCTTTCTTCAAGCAAATCTAGCACTAACTCAAAGCCATCACCGGCACCATAATAGGGATCGGGCACTTCAGTGTAGTGATTGTCAGCAAACGACAAGATAAGTGCGAGTTTATGTTGATGGGCACTGGGACAACGGCGTTGTAGGTCTTGCAAGTTTTGTCTATCAGCAGCAAGAATTAGATCAAAACGGTCAAAATCATCGGGTACCACTTGACGCGCTTGCATACCGTCAAAACTAAGCCCGCGTTTTCTGCCGGCCTGCATAGAACGCGGATCCGGTGCTTCACCTTGGTGGTGCGCTATCGTGCCAGCAGAATCAATCACAATCTCCACACCCCGCTCGACCACTTTTGCTCGCATTACAGCTTCTGCAGTAGGTGAACGACAAATATTGCCCATACAGACGAATAAAACTGATGAGACTTCCATGATATCAATATCCTAATTAAGGTTTAGTGAACGAAAAAGTGAATAGTAATCGCAACCTACATCGTCGATGTTCAGCATTCACAATGATGCTTCTATTAACCACAAACGCCTAAAGATCATGTAGTAACTACAAGGCGTTAGTCAAAGAAAGCTATCACAAGTTTAATTAAAGTTCACATTGTTAATCCTTCTCGTTATTACAGCACAAGCACTGCAAACGATAGTGCCTGCCTATAACCTATGACCTACTACCTAATAGTTATGGCCGTCCCAAAACTGGGATTTTGATTGCGATAATCCGTCCCAGAATCGAGATAATCAAGTTAAGCCTATATTTGAAAAACAGGTAAAATACTGAATAAAAACAGTTTTAATTATTGGCACATTAACTGCTAACTACTAAACGATTACGTAAGTTAAAGCTAAGAGATAACTATGGACATTACTCGTGCAACAAAAAAGGGATCGACCACTCAGCGCACGCGCTGGCTTATAGTCGGTATCGCTACCACTGCGCTTATCTGTGGATTGCTGCTCACCCGTAGCGAAGCATCGCATATGGTAAGCAGAGACACACTACTGACAGACCAAGTCCAAAGAGGCGAAATGCTGGTTACTGTGCGAGGAACAGGCCTATTAGTCCCCAAAGATATTCGCTGGATTGCCACCCATGTTGAAGGGCGGGTTGAACAAATTTTAATTAAAGCTGGCGCACGGGTAAAAACAGGTGACCTTTTACTAGTACTTAGCAATCCCCTACTAGAGCAACAACTGGAAGAAACCAAATGGGAGCTCGAGGAGCTAGAAGCAGAAACTCAAGCGCTACAAGTCGCTATGGAGTCTGAATTACTGGACCAACAAGCAGCGGTTGTGAATGAAAAACTCAATTATGAGCGGGCTTTACTCACCTTAAATGCCCACAACCAGTTGCTCGAGCAAGGCATTATTGCTGTTTCAAAAATTGCTCATGAAGAAATTAAGATTGATGTCGACCAATTCAAAAAACGTTGGCAACTTGAGACTCAAAGACTCAACAAGAGAAAGGAAAATCTAGTCGCTCAACGTCTCGCCTATCAAGCGCGCATAAACAGAATGAAACGCATCTTACACCGAGTGAAAACCCAAGTGGATGCGCTAAATGTCACAGCTAGCATGGACAGTATTGTGCAAGAAATGCCAATGGAGCTAGGACAGCAAGTGAATGCCGGCACCAATTTAGCCAAGCTTGCCCGTGATGATAAGTACCTTGCAGAGCTGCGAATACCTGAAAAAAAAGTTAAAGAGGTGGTGGTGGGCCAACGCGTCACCATAGATACACGCAACAGTTTAATCAGTGGCACAGTGCAAAGAATTGACCCTGCTGTGATCAACAGCTCTGTTCAAATTGATGTCGCCTTAGAAGGAGAACTTCCCATTGAGGTAAGGCCTGATCTCACCGTTGAGGGTGTCGTAGAAATTGACCGTATTAGTGACACACTATACGTGCAGCGTCCGATGTTTATTAAAGGCTACAGCCAGAGTGACATCTATTTAATCAATGAAGAAGGAGATTATGCCTACAAAAGAAGTATCAAGTTTGGGCGGATGTCGAGTCGCTATATTCAGGTTCAATCGGGGCTCAAATTGGGTGAAAGCATCATCGTTTCGGATGCTTCGTCGTGGAATCAACATAATCAAATCAAAATCAATTAGGAAGATATTATGAACAATCAACGGTTAGTAGAGCTGACAAACATTAATAAAACATTTGTCACTGATGAAATTGAAACTCAAGCGCTCAGCAACATCAACTTAAGAATCGATAAAGGCGAATACGTGTCAATCACCGGCCCGTCTGGCTGCGGTAAATCAACATTGTTGTCACTCTTAGGCCTACTTGATAACTCCTCTGCCGGCACTTACCTGCTGGCCAGTCACGACGCATCAGACTTAAGCAGAGATGAACGGGCTCAGATACGCAATAAAGAGATAGGGTTTATTTTTCAGTCGTTTAATCTAATCAGCGATTTAACCGTAGCAGAGAATGTCGAACTGCCGTTAACTTATCGCGGCGATATCAGTAAACAAGAAATAGCCAAGATGGTGCGCGAATCACTAGAGAAAGTCGATATGGCGCATAGAGCTAATCACTTCCCTTCCCAGCTATCGGGAGGACAACAACAGCGGGTTGCGGTTGCAAGAGCAATTGCCGGTAAACCCTCGCTAATCTTAGCCGATGAGCCGACAGGAAACTTGGACTCCAAGAATGCCCATGCAGTGATGACGATGCTCGACCAGCTTCACGAAGAAGGTGCAACGATATGCATGGTTACCCATGATCCTCGTTCGGCGGATCGTGCTGAGCGCGTGATAGAAGTGTACGACGGCAAAATTGTTGCTGATCAGCTAACCAAAAAGCATCAACAAAACAGTAGCGATTTCTCTGCAATCGCAATTTAGTGATAATAAAAATAATTAAGGAAGATTTATGTCTTTAGGGATCGATATTAAGTACGCGATACGCTTGCTGATGAAAAAGCCAATATTTACCGTCAATTCCATACTGATTGTTGCTGTGGGTCTTAGCTTGACCCTTTATTGCTATTCGTTATTGACCAACTTGGTATTTAAGCCGCTTTACCTTAATGGTGAGCAACAAATTATTTCGATAGAAGCCGCCTTCAATGAAAACCATGGCTACCGGACCGGTATAGACCCACTTGATCTCTATCAGCTCAGGAACGAATCACAATACATAGACAGTCTCGGCATTTACCAAGAAGGCACGACCTTAATTGGTGACATTGAGCAAAGCAGTAGCACTAAGAAATACAATGCCACATTAACCGAGTGGAACATTTTTGAATTTGCTGGCGTCCAACCAATACTAGGCCGTGGTTTTAGGCCTGAGGACCACTTTGAAGGTGCTGAGCCCGTTGTGGTATTAAGCCAAACAGTTTGGCAGGACTACTTTTCGGCCAATGAAGCCATCGTGGGCAGTATGATCAGAGTTGACTCCCTGCCCACCAGAGTAGTCGGTGTTATGCCGGCAGGGTTTGCTTTTCCTAGCAGCTCACAAGTCTGGCTTCCTCAGCCGCAGATGAATATTCAGCCGACCGACAGAGTCCGCACACAAATGTTTGCTTATGCTAGATTAAAACCCAACACGAGCCTCAAGCAGTTTAACAGCGAACTCATTACCCTA
Organism: Shewanella waksmanii ATCC BAA-643; assembly: GCF_000518805.1. GTDB lineage: Bacteria > Pseudomonadota > Gammaproteobacteria > Enterobacterales > Shewanellaceae > Shewanella > Shewanella waksmanii. Next base: position 22,173 of record NZ_JAEH01000044.1, on the reverse strand, counting down.
AACCAGAGAATAGTCGCCAACCTGCCACAGAATATGGCCTGGCGCGCAACGAGCGACGGTCGCTATATGCGAGCACTGCCCTTTAAGCAAGCCAATACTGATGTCACCCAATATTATAATGTGTTTATGTCTATGTTGATGGTGGTGTTGCTAATCCTGATCCTCGCCTGTATTAATATCGGCAATTTGTTGCTCAGTCGAGTCAATGAACGCTTTAAAGAGATCGCCATACGCGTAGCGCTAGGCGTACCAAGAAAACGACTAGTGCTGCAAATGTTGTGGGAGAGTGTATTCATTTGCACGCTTGGTTCATTACTCGCAGTGGTATTTACCCATTGGGGATTAAATATCAGTAATGATTACCTATCAACGATGTTTGCGGTCAACAATGCTAAACCTTTTTGGTGGCACCTGACACTCGGTAGCGACGGCCTATGGGTACTTATCCTCACTGTGGTCGTGATGATTTTGGTCACCGGACTCATTCCCGCTTGGCGAGCGCTAAGTGATGATTTTAATGCCGTACTAAGAGATGGCACCCGCGGAGCGCTGGGAAGAAGTGCTGCCAGAGCCAGCAACGCATTGGTGGTATCAGAAATATTGCTATCTTGTGTGGTACTCGTCATTGCCACGATTTTGCTATTTAGCAGCTACTCAGCGGGGATGGCCGATTATGGCGTGGAGACACAAGGTCGATTAACCGCAAGGCTAGAGCTGCCCTTAGAGAGTTATCCTGAACGCAGCGAAACGGTTGTTGAAGACCGGAAGAAGCGCACAGATTTCTATTACCAACTGAAAGATCAACTCGAAGTACAACCTCATATCGAGGCCGTATCTTTTATGAGTAGTTTACCTGGTACGGGTGAAGGCAGCAGTTACTTCGAAATTCAAGGACATGCTGCTGATGTCTACAATGAAAACCCCAAAGCCAACACTGAAAGTGTCACCCGAGATGCCTGGCGTGCTGTGGGCATGACACTGATTGAAGGCCGTAATTTTGACCATAGAGACACGGAAACTGATATGGGCAATGTGATTATTAATGCCTCCATCGCCAAAGATTACTTTGCAGATGGCAATGCTATTGGCAGCCAGATCAGACGAGTATGGTCAACAGGTCATCGTGAATGGCAAACTATTATCGGTGTGGTATCGGACACCTTTCACGGCTCTACCATGCAGACTTCAAGTGCGCGCTATACGATGTATCGGCCAATCGACCGGGATGGTAGAACGCAAATGAACATCGCGGTGCACTACCTAGGCACTGAGCGCCAAGCTAGAAAAACTTTGCTCGACACCATCAATGCGGTAGACATTAACGTCGGTGCCTACCACATACAAAGCTATCAAAACCTAATTCAACAACCTATGTTGTTGGTATCTGCGGTAAGTAAGATATTTCTGTTTTGCGGTATCGTCGCCTTGGCGCTGGCTGCTAGCGGTATTTATGCCGTTGCCGCAAACTCCGTCACCCAGAGAACACAAGAGATTGGTGTGAGAAAAGCACTAGGTGCCACAGATTCAAAAGTGATTAATTTATTTATGGGCAAGGCATTAATTCAGCTTTTAGTTGGGCTCAGTATGGGGGTGGGTTTATCCCTTTGGATAGTAAACTTAATGACAGATGCAATGATATTAGATAATGTAAGTGTAATCATAGGGTTAATTGGGGTGCCACTCTTGATTGCAAGCATGGTATTGTTGGCCACTTTTATCCCAACTCAAAAAGCGGTAAGGCTTGAGCCCAGTGTTGCTTTACACCAAGACTAACGCCTCAGATCGATGCTGTATTTAACTCAATCGATAAGTTTCCCGGTGATTTTTACATACTCGTGGTAAAAATCACTGGAACTACATCGATTAAATTGGTTGCTATTCAAGGGAGCTGTATAGGACTAAATGAAACATTCAATCATTATCGCTGATGACGATATCAATATTCTGACTGCATTAAATTTACTTTTAAAGTCTGAAAACTATGACATAACAACCGTCACTTCACCTGCCGATCTGCTTAGCGCATTAAAGCAAAAAGATTACTCTTTGGCATTAATCGATCTTAATTACCACCAAGACACCACGTCCGGAGCCGAAGGGTTAGCCCTTATTCGTGCCATTCGCTCCATTGATGAACTTGTGCCCGTTGTGGTCATGACAGGCTTTAGCTGTGTCAATATCGCAGTGGAAGCCATGAAACTCGGTGCTGGAGATTTTATTCAAAAGCCATGGGATAATGACCGTTTACTCAGTGTGTTACAGTCGCAAATACGGCTTGGCACTAGCGTAAAACAAACACAGAAACTGACACAACAAAACACGCTCTTAAGAAAACAATTGTCTGTAACCAGTGACGGGCTGATTGCAGAATCAGGCGCGATGCAAAAAGTACTGGCGCAAATTGAGCTTTTTGCCCGCAGTGAAATGAACATTCTATTTACCGGTGAAAATGGTACCGGCAAAAGTATGCTAGCTGACCACTTGCATCAATGCTCTAACCGCAGCAAGCACCCCTTTGTTGCGGTCAATATGGGGGCTATCCCTGAAAATCTATTTGAAAGCGAAATGTTTGGCCATGTAAAAGGTGCCTTTACTGACGCCCAAGATAGCCGCATTGGCCGTTTCGAACTCGCCCAATCCGGCACCCTGTTTTTAGATGAAATTGGCAATGTACCGCTTTCACAACAAAGAAAATTACTTCGAGTTTTAGAAGACCAACAATTTGAAAAAGTGGGCAGTTCTAAAACCATCCAAGCAGACGTTCGCCTTATTTCGGCCACCAATGCTTCGCTCAGTGAACTGATCACTCAAGGACAATTTAGGCAAGACTTGTTGTACCGACTCAACACTGCAGAAATAGCCATACCACCTTTAAGAGCACGCATCGACGACATCATGCCGCTGGCGAGATACTTCCTGAAAAAGTCGACAAAAAAATATGGGGTTGCCCTTAAAAGAATCGACGACTTAGCCTGTAGCGCCATGAAGGCCTATAGCTGGCCAGGGAATATTCGAGAGCTTAGCCACATGATTGAAAGAGCCATATTCTTAAGCCCCAGCAATGTAATAAGGGTACAAGATTTAGGCATAGCTGTGACTGAAAGCGCCGCCGCTGAGTTTGAGTTTGATTTTGACAGCCAATGCCTAGCATCTATTGAAAAGCACATTATCAACAGACGGCTTAGTCTCAACGATCATAATGCCATTGAGACCGCCGCGTCCTTAGGCTTAAGCCGCAGTGCCTACTATCGACGTCTTGAAAAATACAATTTGGGCTAATATGAAATCAATGCGTGAGCTTGGCTCTTTTGAAAATCGGCTTTTATTAATAACCCTTGCTGCTGGATTAGTCCCCATTTTACTTATCACATCCAGCGTACAGCTAGTGCACTTAGATGAAAATTCAGTGCTTTATGCCGCTAGTATCAGTTTCATCTGGCTGTTTTATTTCGCATTTTATTTAAAGAAAATCGTTGTTAATAAAGTTAGAACCTTAACTAGTGTTGTAGAAGCCTTAACATGTGAAGACTACTCTATGCGCGCAAAAGAGTCTTCATCAAGTGGCGTAATCAATGAGTTAAGTCAGCTCATCAATACATTAGCCAACACCTTTGCCCAACAAAGCCTAATAACCAAAGAAAAGCACATCTTGCTCAATAAAGTGATCAATCAGATCGATGTGGCGATTATCGCCACAGACAGTCGCGACAATGTGACCTTAATGAACCCTGCCGCAGAAAAACTGTTTAATCGTCGTGTTGAACGAATGAAAGGCTGGCCGATCAGAGAGTTGGGCATACCTGCCACGACACCGGAACACAATAAACAAGTCTTAGAGTTTGACCTCAAAGAGCATAAAAAGAAGATTTATTTGCACCGAGATGAGTACTTTGAAAACGGTATAAAACAGCAACTCATATTCATTACTGATATACAAAACCTATTACGCGAAGAAGAAAGGTTAGCTTGGCAGCGGCTGCTTAGAGTGCTCAGTCATGAAATTAATAACTCCTTGGCACCTATTGCTTCTATTAGTGCAACTTTAACGCGCTTTACCGAAGCTAATTGTGCCAACTTACCCTCTGAGCTTAATAGCGATCTGCAAAATGGTCTCGGTGTCATACAAGAAAGGGCTAACTCTCTCAATGAGTTTATCCAAAGTTACCAACAACTCGCCAAGGTGCCACCACCAGAAAAAACGCTGTTTAATTTAGAAAAGTTAGTGCAGTCAATCACACCTTTATTCGACAACATCCAGCTTAGAACCGCCAATGGCCCCATCGATATTTATGCCGATGAGGTGCAGCTAAAACAAGTGTTGGTCAATTTAATTAAAAATGCGCGCGAGTCTATGGCCTCCCTCCCCGACGGCAAAGTGATCATTTGTCTGCATCGACACAGCAGTGCTATTGAGATTCAAGTTATCGACAGCGGCTGCGGAATTAGCAATATGGACAATATTTTTGTGCCTTTTTATACCACCAAAGAAAAAGGCACCGGCATCGGATTGGTCTTAAGTAGGCAGTTGGTGGTCAACAATGGTGGCGATTTGGATATACGTAACAATGACAATAGTATCGGCGCTCAAGCCAACATCTATTTTCCAACTAACCAATCCTGACAAGCGTTTCAGCTAAGTCGTAAGTGTCCGCTACCGGACTGACTTTCACTTGACAGCAACCACTGCCATTCAAACTTATTCACACGGATAGGCAGCTGTTTACTATGCACAAAATTGTAAATCAATGTTCCACTATATTGAGGTTTTGATGGGGTATGCTAGCTTGGTAAGCCCTGTTGGTTATTGACGACTTTCGCGTTAGTTACCCTTCGCCATTAAAAACAAAACAATGTAAAGGAAACATGATGAATAAAGGCGTCTACCTGGCTCTGCTATTATCGCCGCTTCTTGCTGCCAATGCACTTGCTAAAGAACCGACTATTGATGCAGTCATTGAAAAGCAGTCAGTATTGCAATTAGAGGATGTATTTAGTCTTGAGTATGCATCGGGACTAGAGATCAATGCCGATGGCGATGAAGTGTACTTCATGCGGAACTACATGGATATTATGACTGATAAGAAACTCAGTAATATCTGGAAGGTGAATAAACACAAACAGCTCACCCCTGTGACCAACGGTCAACATGTCGATTATGCACCGACTTTATCACCTGACAACAATATGTTGGCGTATATCTCCACCGCTAGCGGTAGTCCTCAGATCCACATGAAATGGCTTAATGCTGATGCACAAGCGCAGCTTACTCACTTTAGTCATGCGCCAAGCAATTTGAGTTGGTCGCCAGACGGTAAGCAGTTGGCATTTACGCGTTTTGTTGAAGGTAAGCGTAAATCAGTGGTCAACCTACCCGGCAAACCTAGCCAAGCAAAATGGGCCAAACCAGCTGTCTATATTGATGAAATGTATTATCGATTTGACGGTGCAGGCTTTACCAATCCCGGTTATAGCCAAATATTTGTGATGTCGGCTAATGGCGGCGCCGCTAGACAGCTAACCCATGAAGCTATCAATCACTCCGGGCCGTTAGCCTGGAGCAAAGATGGTAAGCATCTGATTTTTGCCGCCAACAAACGACCAGACAGTGATTTAGCCCGTAATGATTCCAATATTTATAAGCTCAATATCACCACTTTAGCCCAGCAACAACTTACCGAGCGTGATGGTCTAGACAATAACCCCGCCATATCGGGTTCTGGCAAGCATATCGCCTATGTGAGTTCGCCGCAGAATTATAAAAATTATGAAAATGCTGAAGTGTTTATCATGAACATGGATGGCAGTGATAAACGCTCATTGACCGCCGACTTAGACCGCTCTGTCAATCAAATAAAATGGGCTGACAATGGTAAAGGGGTTTATTTTAGTTACCATGACCACGGACAAGCATTTGTCGCCTACCAACCGCTTAAAGGTAAACGTAAAATAGTTGCCAAAGATTTAGGCGGCTTAGCGTTTGGCCGACCGTATACCGCAGCGCAGTTTGACGTTGCAGACAACGGCACAATCGCCTTTACCTATTCTGACCCACAGCGACCAGCTGACATTAGCATTGTTCGCAAAGGTAAAACTGAACAACTTACCAACCTAAACCATGATGCTTTGGCACATAAACAGCTGGCTGAAGTAAAAGAGATCACGGTCAAATCATCGGCGGATGGCCGTGATATCCAAGCTTGGGTGGCCTACCCTCCGGGTTACAACGAAGCAATTAAGACAGGCAAAACATTTCCGCTCATTCTAGAAATTCACGGCGGCCCCGTCACCAACTACGGCCCGCACTTTGCTGCTGAAATACAATTGATGGCTGCCAGCGGCTATGTCGTGGTTTATGCCAACCCTCGCGGCAGTGACAGTTATGGTAAAGAGTTTTCACAAACTATCTACAACAACTATCCAAGCCAAGACTATGATGACCTAATGTCTGTAGTTGATGGTGTTATCGCCCGCGATGCCATTGATGAACAAGCCCTGTTCGTTACAGGTGGCTCAGGCGGTGGAGTGTTAACAGCCTGGATTATCGGTCACACCGACAGATTTAAAGCCGCTGTGGTCGCCAAGCCGGTGATTAACTGGTTTAGCTTTGCATTGACCACCGATATCTATCCATTTGTGATAAAAAATTGGTTTGACAAAATGCCATGGGAAGACACTGAGCACTATATGAAGCTTTCTCCTATTAGTTACGTCGGCAATGTCAGCACACCAACGATGTTATTGACCGGTGAAGCCGATTTACGCACGCCAATGGCAGAAACCGAACAGTTCTATCAGGCTCTCAAACTACGAAATATCGATACCGCTATGGTGAGGATCCCTGACGCGCCCCACGGCATCTATAAACGCCCGAGTAACTTGATGTCTAAAGTCGCCCATATTTTGTGGTGGTTTGAGCAATATCAAGACTAACTAAAGCAATGGACAGCCATCTAATGACCGACTAACTCATCATTAGATGGCTGATCAAAGTGCTTGCTAGTTGCTAGCATATTTAGCCATTACACTTTTTTAGCAGCTAAACTCTTACTGCTTCATTTTCGCTCGCCTTCAATCTGTGCTCACCTATTAAAAATGCCTATAGAAACTAACTCGGCTGTAGCAACAATGGCCGCTAAACTTGCACCATATTAATCTACAGCAACTTAAGGCGGCGATATGAAAAAGTGTCAACTGTTTATGGCGCTGTTTACCGGGCTATATCTATTGCTTAATTGCAACCTGGCCGTTGCTAACCCACAAGCTAGCGACGACAACTTGACCATTAACTGCGATATTCTGCTGATGTTAATGGTGAGCGATGTTCCAGATACCAGCGAGCTTAGCTCGAAGGTCAACCAGTCTGCCAAGGCGTTAATCAACCACACCTACGGAAATGATACAGGCAATAAGTTAATTAACCGATTCGCAGCCATGACCCAACTAATTGACGATAAGGACGTTGGCGAGTACATGATCCAAACTTGTGTCGCAGCAAAAGATCGTGACGCCACCAAAGTGATGGCGGATGTGGTACTGGCCATTGCCGGATACGACAAACAGTTTTCCATTTAGTCATTGAGAGTGGGCTAAGCGCTAAGCTCTGAGCGATAACCGCAAAGTCTGCCAAGCAGCGCTATTTGCTATTATTGAGCCCTAAGCGACCTTTTCAATGAGAATGTATGCTGTTAGCAGGTTCTCTAACCCTTAAAAAGCTCGCATGCCTTGGCACACCACCGTTTGTCCAACCATAGAATTTAAACGTCACTCGCGCGCCTATTGCTGGCGGCTTGGTGCGTTGCTTGATACTAAAGCCTGTCGCTAAACGGAACTGCACCCCAGATGGTAACGCTAACTGCAATGACTTGAGCAACAAGGGATCGCCACCATAGCCCATGTTATGGCCAACCACTCGGGCCTCGGTATCATAAAAGGGTTTGACTTTGATTAAATCGGCTTTGTTGTTAACCCGGTAGGTTGCACGGGAGTGATGTAACATCAAGCCTTCACCACCCGCATTTAACACTTGATTGAACTTGTCAGTAACTTGCTGCCAGTTATGTAATTGTTGCTGCTTTACCACCTGAATATACGCGGATTGCATACTGAGTTGTTTTTCCATCCACTTAACTCGCCCGGTGAAAGTTGTACCATCAGCAGGGCTATCAAAAACGAGTAGCTTGGCTTGTTGCCACAAGGCTACGTCACTAACTTCGCGCCGAGCCAAAGCTGATGCCACTTCAAACTTGCCATAGCCCAACCACAACTCAGCTTCAAATGCTGTTGCTGGAAATGTGTTACTGATATCGATAGGGACATGAATGATATGGCCGGCTCGCGTTCTTAAGTACTGCCCGTCCCAGTGTGCACGCACGCCATCATATTTTTCGCTCACCAAATACTCACTGAGCACGATGCTATCAGCAACCGTACCGGTGAACTCCCTGACTTGGGCAGCATCAAATTGTGCCGCCAGTTGCTTGGCCGCAATACTAGACGTTAGGCTTGCCAGGATAGACAAGCTAGTCCAAAGAACCACCGCTTTAGCAACGGTCATTAGTTGTCGCATATTTCGCTCCTCCTTGAGCTTAGTGCACTAGCACATAGATAGAAAATCGCTTACAGTGCAATCCACTGCTGGCTATCCGTTGCCAGTACATTGCCGTTAAGCAACTATAGCTGAAAAAGAGAGTCAGGATGAAGCCAAAAAATAATCATGGATTGAAGCGTGTCATTAGAGCAACCGGGTTTTCTGTGCAAGGATTGAAACAAGCTTGGAGCAGTGAAGCCGCTTTTCGACAAGAGGTCCTGCTAGCCGCCATCATGTTGCCTATTGCCTTGCTACTCAATATTGACACCAGCGAACGCATTTTGCTTATAGGCAGCGTATTTTTGGTGCTCATTGTTGAGTTACTTAACTCCGCTATCGAAGCTGTTGTTGACCGAGTGGGTGATGAAATTCATCCATTAAGCGGCCAAGCAAAAGATGTCGCATCAGCGGCAGTTTTTCTTAGTTTAATGCTATGTGGAATAACTTGGTTAATGGTGATTATTCCGCTGCTCACCTCGTAAATAACACCTATTAAGCGCTAGCGATACACCGTGATTCAGCAGAAAATTTTGCATCATTCTGTGACAACGCTGCCATTTTGATTATTTTGTATAAAATAACCTCACATTTTTTGATACAAATCATTCACATTTGGACATACTCTGTTATCATTGTTACTCGATAGATGGACCTATCTTATAATTATCAATAACTTATATAAAAATAATAATTATTATGGAGTAACATTGGTGTTGAAGAAATGGTCTATACTCGCGTTGTGCCTGTTAGCAGCCCCCTGTGCGGCTGAGAATGAGACGACGGTTGTCGAGCCAACACTTGCCGAAAAGAAAAGTAAAACCATCATTCGAGTCGGTGGGTTTTATTCTAATTCCAATTCCAGTATGGATGTCACCGACCCACTCCTTGGTAGAGACTTTCAAATCGATTTTGAAGAAGATCTTAAATTAGAAGAGTCGCAATTCCTGCCGTTTTTTGAACTGTTTTATCATTTTAATGATCAGCACATTCTCTATATGGATTGGAAACAGCTGCATCGTAGCGCTGAAGTCACCCAACTCACTAAGCCCTTTCAAGTTGAACTTGACGGCACGTTATATGACTTCAAAGCTGGCAGTAAAATCGATACCACCCTCAATATAGATATCGCTCGCATTGGCTACGGCTACAATTTTTACCAAGGTAATAACTACAATCTCGGTTTTTCCATTGGTTTGCACGCCATGTTTATTAAAACAGGATTCGAAGGTCAAATTGGTGCTTGCCAAGTCACCACTGCAACCGCTGATTGTCCAACGGTCCCCGTACCAAAAACCGTTGACACTAAGGTCACTGCGCCGTTACCTGATATCGGCTTATACGGTGATTACGAATTTGCTGACCGTTTTCGTTTTACCGCCCATGCACAATACTTTTACGTCAAACTGGACGATCTAGAAGGTGGACTCGTTGATATCCGCGCCGGTGTCGAAGCTGAAATTACCGAAAACTGGCATATGACTGCCGCATTTAACTATTATGAAGTCGATGTAGATTATGACCAAAAATTAAGAAATACCGATTTGAATGTTGCCAGCTACAACCTCTATTACAGTTTCATTGGCCCCATGTTGTCAGTCAGCTACCGCTTCTAATCGCTGTTAAATCTATTAAAAAGCCATCGCTAAACGATGGCTTTTTTTGTGTGCTATTTTCAAGTCGCTTAGTTGTTAGTCATAAAAATTAGTTGTTAGCCATAAAAATGGTAACACACGGCAATAGCGGCAATGATGCCGGCAAAATCGGCAGTCAAACCACATACCAAAGCATAGCGGCCATTTCTTATTCCCACCGCACCGAAATACACCGCTAACACATAAAAGGTCGTCTCTGTGCTGCCTTGAAAAATGGCAGCTAGCCGTCCAGCAAAAGAGTCCACCCCATAATGATCCATGGTTTCTAGCATCATTGCCCTGGCACCAGAGCCACTAAAAGGCTTCATCATTGCCGTGGGCAATGCATCAACAAAGCGAGTGTCTCCCCCCAGCCACTGAACTAAACTGGCAACTACGTAAAGTAGGTAGTCTAGTGCTCCTGATGCACGTAATAAGGCAATGGCTATCAGCATGGCTAATAGATAGGGAATGAGTTTGATTGATTGTGCAAAACCTTGTTTAGCCCCTTCAATAAACTCATCGTACACCGCCACTTTTTTCAAACCCGCAACCAGAATAAAACTGAAAATTAGCGTCAGTAGTACACCATTCCCCAATAAGGTCGACACTTCACCTATCGCAGTGACACTCAGGGTGCCCAAGTAGAACATCAAGGCACTTAAGCTTGCTAATATCGCAGCACCATAACCAATCACCACCGCATTGAGCAACGAGATTCGCTGAAAAATAGCCACAACAGTGACGCCAGCAATGGTTGAGGCTAATGTCGCCAATAAAATAGGCAAAAAGACTTCAGCCGGGGCGGCCGCGCCCTGTTGCGCTCGGTATAAAAATACTGTCACTGGCACTAAAGTCACAGAGGAAGTATTAAGTACCAAAAATAAGATTTGGGCATTGATGGCGACATGCTTAACAGGGTTGAGCTCCTGTAAATCCTGCATAGCCTTCAACCCAAGTGGTGTTGCGGCGTTATCCAGCCCTAACATGTTCGCCGTTAAGTTCATGGTGACACTGCCGTACGCCTTATGGCCACGAGGTACTTCAGGCATCAACTTACTTAATAGCGGCTCAAACAGTTTTGCAAAAACCGCGACGACTCCGGCTTTCTCGCCAACGCGCATCAACCCCATCCATAGAGACAGCACACCAACAAGACCCAGTGCAATCTCTGCCGCTAGCTTACTGCTACTAAACAGCGCATTGACCGACTCAGACAACACTTGGCTATTACCATTGAGCAAGGAAACCGCAATGGCTAACAGCGAAGTGACAAAGAAAACTAACCAAACTCTATTTAACACCGACACTCCTTGTTAAGTGCGTTATGGTTGATGGCATGGATATGACGATGTCTATGATATACTTTTGCCAATATTTCTTGTAGTTAGTCAATATGGTTCAACTAAATCAAAATTTTATCAATAGTATCGCCAAAGATATTCCAGCTAATTTATCGATGGACGATTTTATCGACTATTGTGGTAAACCATTACGCCCTTCGATCAGAGTCAATACACTGAAAATTAGCAGTGCCGATTTAATCGCTCACCTAACGCCTAAAGGGTGGCAATTTGAAGCAATCCCGTGGTGCCAAGATGGCTATTGGATCACCGTTGACCCGAGCATTCAAATAGGCAATACCATAGAACACATTCAGGGGCTATTTTACATTCAAGAAGCCAGTTCGATGCTACCACCTACTGCGCTGTTTCCACACAAAGTATCGCAGCCTTTAACCCTGTTAGATATGGCTTCAGCACCGGGCTCTAAAACGACTCAACTTGCGGCTATGATGGATAACGACGGTATACTGGTAGCAAACGAGTACTCCGCTAGCCGTGTTAAAGTATTGCATGCCAATATATTGCGCATGGGCGTTAGCAACTGCGCCCTCACCCACTTTGATGCTCGAGTATTTGGTGAATACCAATATGAAACTTTTGACCATATTCTGCTAGATGCACCTTGCAGTGGCGAAGGTACAGTCCGCAAAGACCCTGATGCACTTAAACATTGGGATGAAAGCGAGATAGATGCCATTGCCGCAACTCAAAAAGATTTGATTAAGTCGGCTTTTTTGGCCCTAAAACCAGGTGGTAGCTTGGTGTATTCAACCTGCACCCTTAATCGCAAAGAAAACCAAGCAATCATGGCACATATTCAGCAGTGCTACCCAGGTGCTGTGCGCTTTGACTCGTTGGCTGAGCTTTTCACGGGTGCCGACAAAGCCTGCACAGATGAAGGCTTCTTACATGTGTGGCCGCAAATTTTCGATAGCGAAGGCTTCTTTGTCGCCAAGTTGACTAAAACCGCCAGCGTCGTGCGCGACCAGCCGCAGCCTAAAGCGCAGAAAGTGTTTCCTTTTACCCCTGCCAGCCGCAAACAAACCGCCGAGCTTGAAGAGTACCTGCAGCAAACTTTCGGTATCAACTTTCAAGACAATAACTTAATGGTACGCGATGACGAGTTTTGGTTATTCCCTCGTCAGATGGAGCCTTTAATTGGCAAAATGCGCTACCAACGTATTGGTATTAAGTTGGCAGACAAGATTAAAAAAGGCTTTAAACCGCGCCACGAGGCACTTATTGCACTGACACCTAAAACACACATGCTAGCTCTTGATGAGGACCAAGCATTGCAATACCTGATGGGGCGCGATATTACTTTGGCCGAGAAAACCAAGCCCCAAGGTGAGAAGGTTGTCAGTTATTTAGGCGCCCCGTTAGGTTTAGCTAAACACTTAGGAAATAAGCTAAAAAATAGCCTGCCACGGGAACTGGTAAAAGACAAAGTGATTAAGTCGGCTTAAGCGATAGCGGACTATCTGCACACCGTACATATTTTGTTACAAATCGGTGAGCAAGCATTGGTTAATATTTGAGCGAAATCTAATTTATCATCTACACTTTGTTGCAGAGACAAACCTAATGAGGTTCTCAACAGTAGCGCACGGCTCCGAGAGGAGCCATTCCCCTAGACCCAGAACAATTGGAATAGTTTTGGGTCTTTTTTTGTCTGCTTTAAACTCACACCTATAATACCAATCAGTATAAGCCGCCACACAGGCTCGCCGCTCTTGTTAATCAAACTGACTAGCGTCCAGCCAATACCGCCGCTTCTTTGAAAAGATTAAAGAAGCTTTCTGTGGTGTTGTGAGCTAACTCATCGAACTTTTCGCCACGCAGTTCTGCCACAAATTCAGCAACATCTCTTACAAAAGCAGGTTGATTCTCTTTGCCACGATGCGGCACTGGCGCAAGATAAGGTGAGTCCGTTTCAACTAATAAACGATCTTTAGGCACTTTTCGAATCACAGTTCGCAATTCACTGGCATTCTTAAAGGTCACGATTCCTGATACTGAGATATAAAAACCTAAATCTATTGCGGCTTTTGCCATTTCCCAGTTTTCAGTAAAGCAGTGCAAAACACCGCCGACCTTATCGGCATTGCCTTGCTTCAAAAAGGCGATAGTATCTTCTCTGGCATCACGGGTATGCACAATCAGCGGCTTATTGACGTCTACTGCTAACGCGATCTGTTGCTCAAAACATTGTTGTTGCAGCACTTTAGTTTCATTAGCGTAAAAATAATCCAGCCCTGTTTCACCAATGGCGACCACTTTGGGATCGGCAATATATTCATGTAACTCAGCAGTATCTAAGCCTTCTTGCACATCAAGGGGATGAACTCCAGCCGACAGAAAAATCTCATCGAACTCAGCCATTTTTTGCTGCATTTCACGAAAGCCCTTCTGGCGAACGTTAACACACAAAAAGTGACTAATATCCCGTGCTTTGGCCTGATTGATGATATCAACCAAACTAGCATGGTCAGGGGCAGATTTAAGTCTATCTAAATGGCAATGGGAGTCGATAAGCACGGGGGAGTTACTCTAATTAGCAAATACACAATAAAGACGGCAAGAATACAGAGCTACATTGTGCAGGTCAAATCCCCTGAGGCGAGCTCGCGAGACAGTAAATTCTCGATATGGTGTTTGTGGGTGTCTGCATCAGACAAAATTTTGACCCCGATCCCCGCTGGTCGACCGCCAGATGCGCCAAGCGGGTTGATCCAAACAACCGCGCCTTTAAATTCCTGTTTTGTGGTGCTACCGGGCAATTGATAGGCAATGGTCAACTCTTGCCCTAAATAATGGCTCTCTGATGTAGCAATAAACAGCCCAGCAGGTTGTATAAATGGCATATATGCACGATACAACTGATGCAAGGTGTCAAAATTTACGACCAAATCGACCATATGATTAATTAGCTTCCCGTCAGTTGGTTATAGCGTGCTAAGTAGTTTTGAAATAATCCTAACGCATTGATATTGGGCATTAATGATAACTCATGGCAGGTCTTCATCACCAAGGTAGATAACTCGACGATATTTGCTGCTAATAGTGCATCAATATTTGGCGTTTTAAGTAATTTCTGTCTTAACACAAGATATAAAACTTTATGTGCATCAGAAACTTGCTTTTCATCAATACTCATTAAATTAGCACACAGGTGCCCAGACGACAAACTCTCAATCCAATCTTTGCGCAATTGCAGTAGGCTTTGATAACGCCCTTCTTGTAGGGCTTGTGCCAAATCAAGTGGGCCGCCGACAACGGGCAGGCACCAAGTGGCGTCTTGGTTTACTTGATACTGTTGCTGCAACCAAGCATTAATTTGAGCCGCATCGGGCAAGGTAATATGTAGCCGCTGGCAACGGCTAGTGATGGTCGCCAGCAGATGCGCAGGCTGTGAGCTTTGCAGGATGAGCAGCGTGCCCTCTCCTGGCTCTTCTAAGGTTTTTAGCAGTGCATTAGCCGCAGCTTGATTCATTTTCTCACTGTAATTAATCACCGCGACACGGCGCCCGCCTTGTTGTGCAGTCGAGACGAGGTCTTGGCACAAACTACGGATCTGATCGACTTTGATTTGATTGCCATCGGGGGCAACTTGGTAAAAATCTGGGTGATTGCCAGCATTCATCAACAAGCAAGACTTGCATTGACCGCATGCACCTTGAACATTGGGTGATAAACACAGCGCTGCAGCGGCAAAAGCTTGAATAAATTCGTTGGCACCATAGCCTGGATGCAGATCAACAACGTAGGCATGGCCTAAAGTTTGATTGACCAGCTGGCTAAAACAATGCTCACTGATGGCATCCAGCCAAGGAAAGCGATTCATCAACTACCAGCCTTGGCTCTGCAAGACAGCAATAATATCTTTGTGAACCGCAGCCATTGTTTGGCTTGCATCAACCACTTTAATGCTGTCGTCTTGATCTGCTAATGATAGATACGTACTGCGAGCACGCTCAAAAAAGCTGACATCCTGCTGCTCTATCCGATCAAGAGCGCCCCGGTCTGCCGCGCGGGTTAACCCCAGCTTAGGCTCAATATCAAGATACAAGGTTAAATCCGGTTTAAATTGGCCTAAGGTAATTTCACTCAGGGAGTTAACCACATCTAATAAACCTCGGCCGCCCCCTTGGTAAGCAAGCGATGACAAGTTGTGCCTATCGCCCAATACCCACTGCCCTTGGTCCAGCGCCGGTTGAATCACGTTAGCAATTAACTGAGCTCTTGCCGCATAAATCAGTAAGCATTCCGCTTTATCACACAGGGGATCAGTCTCATCAGCCACTTTAACCAAGTCTCGCATTTTTTCAGCCAGCGGAGTGCCACCAGGCTCGCGAGTACAAACCGGAACAGCACCAGTATGCTTTTCAATAAAGTCCTTCACTAAAGCAATAGCGCTAGATTTACCAGCACCTTCTAATCCCTCAATAACAATAAATTTGGCGTTGTTTTGGTTATTCATCGATTTCTCTGATATTTATTCACGGCGCGATTATGCTCAGCCAAGGTTCTTGAAAACACATGACTACCGTCATTTTTGGAGACAAAGTAGAAGTAATCCACATCTGCTGGGTTAGCTGCGGCGTGCAGTGACGCCCCGCTTGGTGCGGCAATCGGTGTCGGTGTTAGCCCGTTAATTCGATAAGTATTAAAAGGCGTGTGTTCACGCAAATCTTTGCGCGTAATATTACCTTGGTAACGATCACCCATCCCGTAGATCACCGTCGGGTCAGTTTGTAGGCGCATCCCCTTTCGTAATCGATTAGTAAATACAGCCGATATCCAAGGGCGCTCACTGGCTTTGCCAGTCTCTTTTTCAATGATTGACGCCATGATCAACAACTCATAAGGCGTCGACAGTGGAATAGACTCATCCCGTGCTTGCCATATTTGCGCTAATTGTTGCTGCATTTTTAGATAACTTTGCTCAACAATACTCTCGAGCGTTGCGCCAGCATGATAGTGATAGGTATCTGGATAAAATTTACCTTCTGGCAACCCTGATTCATCGCCATGTTTAACTAAAACTGCATTAAACACATTGTCGATATTATCTTTGGTATGGCTACTGGATGCCAAGACCGCTCGCCACTCTTTGATGTTTTGACCTTCGATTAAAGTGATACTAAACACTTTTTCTTTACCTTGATTAAGGCGTTGTATCAATTCAATGAACGTATCACCGGGCAGAATGTCATAGTAGCCTGAACGAATATTGGCTACATCTGGCTGTAATCTGATAAGCACTTTAGCAGGCCATGTTTCAGTAATAAGCTGCCTTTTTTGCAACTCATTAAGTAACTGGTTAAACGAAGTGCCGCGTTTAAGCTCAAGGGTTTGCGGTTCGGTAATGGTAAAAGCCGTATGACTAAAACTCTGCACATTTTGATGCACATAATATAGGCCAACAAGCGCAACGGTGAGAAGCGTAAATAGCAAACCTGCTAGAGTAACGAGCGTTTTTTTCATAATGATAAATTCAGAGCACTACGTAGAGTTTGAGTAAATGGAGCATGAACAAAAACTTGCTGATTAACACTATTGATATCAACAATGCCAAATAAGCTATTGGTCATAAAGACATTATCAGCTTGCATTAACATCGCCAAATTAATATCACATATTGAAACAGACCAGCCAAGCTGGGCTAGCTCAATGAGTAACTGCTGGCGCATCACGCCAGCGACTCCGGCAAAGGCCAATCGTGGCGTATAAACTCGACCCGCTTTAGCCATAAACAGATTAGCCACCGCGGTCTCTATCACCCAACCTTCACTGTCACATACGACAACATCATCGCAGTTTGCCGCTAAAGTTTGTTCACGAATTAATACCTGTTCAAGACGATTAAGGTGCTTCATCCCCGCTAAACGAGGTTGCCGCGCTAAGGCGATGTTGCTCAGCCCAAGGTTAATTCCCTGAGCTTGCCAATCAGCATAGTGCAGTGGGATTGCATGCAGCGACACCACTTCGGTGATGTTAGCAACAGCGGGGGCCTGGTATCCCCTGCCGCCAGAGCCGCGGCTCAATAGCACTTTAACGCAGCCATCGAGACCGTTTTGCTGGAAAGCGTCACGACAAATGGTATTAAGAAAGGTACGAAATTGATCATCAGCTTGCCAATCTATACCAAGTCGCTGACAACTTTGTTGTAAACGCGCAAGGTGGAGCTCAAACAGGAGTGGGCCAGCTTGGGTATAGCGCATTGTTGCAAACACACCATCGCCATAGGCAAGCCCTCTGTCCGTAGCCGTGACCTTGCCATCCAATTGACGATTAACCCAAAGCACGTAAATTAGCCATCCTTATCCATTTAAGCTCAACCCTTATTTATCGCGCTATTTAGCCAGTAAGTGTTGAATTCGAGTTTTCAATATATCGGTCGCAATGCGATTTTTACCGCCCCGAGGAACGATAATATCAGCGTACTGCTTTGAAGGTTCGATAAACTGTAAGAACATCGGTCTCACGGTTTCAGTGTACTGCTGCATCACTGATTCCATGGTGCGACCACGCTCTGCAACATCACGGCTTAAACGACGCATAAAGCAGATATCTAACGGCGTATCCATAAACACGCTAGCATCCATTAAATCGCGTAGTTCAGGGTCAGTCAGCAACAAAATACCTTCCAAAATAATGACTTTTTTAGGTGTCATTGGCACACATTCGTCAACTCGATTATGTACTGAATAATCATATTTGGGAATATCAACCGCTTGGCCCTGTTTTAACGCACTCAAATGTTGCGCTAATAACTCATGGTCCAACGCTTTTGGATGGTCATAGTTGGTTTGAACTCTGTCTTCCATTGATAAATGAGTTTGATCTTTATAGTAAGCATCTTCCGCTATAACACCTATTTGGTCAGTACCTAAATCACGGCACAGCTCCTCATAAATGGTTTTAGCAATCAAACTCTTACCAGATGCAGATGCACCCGCAATACCAATAATGACACATTGAGAACTCATCAAGACTTACCTTTACTCTTCATCTGAAATGGAAATAGACACAGCAGGCTGAGTCTGAACGAGTGCCAATTGTGCACCCACTTTACGTGCAATATCACGATAAATATTAGCCACATGACTGTCACTATCTGACACCACAGTTGGTGCCCCTTTATCAACATCTTCACGAATGTTTAATTGCAGGGGCAGTTCGCCCAATAAAGGTACATTATAGCGCTCAGCCATTTTAGCTCCACCTTGGCTGCCAAATGGGTGCTCTTTGTGACCACATTCACTGCATTGATGGAAGCTCATGTTTTCGACAATGCCGAGTACTGGAATATGAACCTTTTGGAACATATTGACGCCCTTCTTCGCGTCGGCGAGAGCGATATCTTGTGGCGTAGTCACTACCACCGCGCCACTTACCGGGACTTTTTGCGACAAGGTTAACTGAATATCACCCGTTCCCGGTGGCATATCAATGACTAAATAATCAAGCTCAGGCCAGCTGGTTTCATTAATGAGCTGTGCCAGTGCCCCCGCAGCCATTGGACCTCGCCATACTGCCGCTTCTTCGTCGTTTAGCATAAAGCCTATCGACTGTGCGGTGATGCCGTGCGCCGTTGCCGCAGTCATCATTTTGCCATCAGGTGATACCGGCTTAAAATCGGTTACTCCAAGCATGATCGGGATCGATGGCCCATAAATATCCGCATCAAGAATACCCACTCGCGCGCCTTCACTGGCTAACGCCAACGCAAGGTTTACTGAAGTAGTCGATTTACCTACGCCACCTTTACCCGAGGCAACGGCGATAACTTGCTTGATATTAGGTAAAGGCTCAACACTCTCAATGGCTGAAACCGCAGCAACTTGAAAGTCGATTTCACACTCAACTTCTTCGATGGCAGCTAATGTAGCCAGTTTTTTGGTGACGGCCATGACGGTGTCGCGGTACTGACTCTGACAAGGGTATGGGTAGCACAAACCTAGTTGCAATCGAGTTCCTTCAATATCCAGCTTAGTAACTAAACCGGCACTGACAAGGCCCTGTGCTAAATATGGATCTTGGAAATCATCTAAAATGGCCAACACTGGGCCGAGAAGATCGTCACTGAGACGATAATTCTGAGACGCTGAAGACAAAACGGCTACCCCCTAAAAATAATTTGGCTAAGTGTACCAGAATTTCTGCTGAATATTCGTGTAGATTTAGCGCAATTGCATCAGCTTTTAATGAAAGTTAGCCTTTGATCGGTTAGTATCTATGCCATTAATATTGGGCACCTACTGATTTAGAGATAAGATGGCAACTTCACAACGTAAAATCCTCGTTACCAGCGCGCTTCCATATGCCAATGGCCCCATTCATCTGGGTCATATGCTGGAATACATCCAAACTGATATTTGGGCTCGTTTTCAAAAGCTACGTGGCCACGAGTGTCACTATATCTGTGCAGATGATGCACACGGCACGCCTATCATGCTTAAGGCGCAGCAATTAGGTATTGCGCCAGAAGAGATGATTGCTCAAGTACAAAAAGAGCACGAGCAAGATTTTGCTGATTTTAACATCCAGTTTGATAACTTCCACAGTACTCACAGTGATGAGAACCGTGAACTTGCCAGCGATGTGTATATCAAGCTTAGAGACAATGGGTATATCAAAACCAAAACCATTTCTCAGCTATTTGACCCTGAAAAGTCGATGTTTTTACCAGACCGTTTTGTTAAAGGCACTTGCCCTAAGTGTAAGTCTGAAGACCAATATGGCGATAACTGCGACAGCTGCGGTGCAACCTATAGCCCAACAGATTTGATAAACCCAAAATCTGCTGTGTCGGGCGCCACCCCAGTGATGAAAGACACTGAGCACTTCTTCTTCGACCTGCCCGCATTTGAAGAGATGTTAAAAGCGTGGACTACCTCTGGTTCATTGCAAACCGAAATGGCCAACAAGCTCGGCGAATGGTTTGAGCAAGGGCTACAGCAGTGGGACATCACCCGTGATGCCCCTTACTTTGGATTTGAAATCCCAGATGCGCCGGGTAAATTCTTTTACGTATGGCTCGATGCGCCAATTGGCTACATGGGTTCATTTAAAAATCTTTGTGACAAACGTGACGATTTAAACTTTGATGAATTTTGGGCCCAAGATTCAACCGCAGAAGTCTACCACTTCATCGGCAAAGATATTGTTTACTTCCACAGCCTGTTCTGGCCAGCCATGTTGGAAGGTGCAGGTTACCGTAAGCCTAACAGCGTGTATGCCCACGGTTATGTCACCGTAAACGGCGCTAAAATGTCTAAGTCTAAAGGCACCTTTATTAAGGCGCGGACTTATTTAGACAATTTAGATCCTGAATACCTGCGTTATTACTACGCCGCTAAATTGAGCAGTAAAATTGATGATCTCGATTTAAACCTAGAAGACTTTGCGCAACGGGTAAACTCAGACCTTGTTGGCAAACTGGTTAACCTTGCTTCTCGTACTGCAGGTTTCATCAGTAAACGCTTTGAAGGCAAATTAGCTGCGATTGAGGATATGAGCCTCACAAATAGTTTCTTAGCTAAACAAGATGAGATCGCCGATCTATACGAAAACCGAGAATTTGGTAAAGCGATGCGCGAAATTATGGCATTGGCAGATATTGCCAACGCTTACGTCGCAGACGCTGCACCATGGCAGTTAATCAAGCAAGAAGATCAACAAGCACAAGCGCATCAAGTGTGCAGTAATGCACTTAACTTGTTCCGCATTTTGGTAACTTACTTAAAGCCAGTGTTACCAAAGCTTGCCAGCGACGTCGAGTCATTCTTGCAACTGACACTAACGTGGGACAATCTAGACATGGACCTTGCAGGCCATGAGATTGCTAAATTTAAAGCCCTGATGCAGCGTGTCGATATGAAAAATATCGAAGCAATCATTGCTGCCTCAACGGAGAATTTACAAGTGGCTGAAGCGCCAAAAAGTCAACTTGATGAAGACCCGATTAGCGATGAAATCAGCTTCGATGACTTTGCCAAGTTAGACTTGCGCATAGCCCGTATCGCCAAAGCAGAGCATGTACCTGAAGCCAACAAGCTGTTGAAGTTACAGCTAGACTTAGGCGGTGAAACTAAGCAAGTTTTTGCCGGTATTAAGTCAGCTTATGCCCCTGAAGATCTTGAAGGTAAACTCACTGTCATGGTCGCTAACCTGGCACCACGTAAAATGCGTTTTGGCGTATCTGAAGGCATGGTGTTAGCAGCGGGCCCAGGCAAAAAAGACCTATGGATCCTTGAGCCACATGAAGGCGCGCAACCTGGTATGCGGGTTAAGTAAGCCAGCAAAATATCGTGCTAATCTTTGTTAAAAAGGCCGCTAATCAGCGGCCTTTTTAATATCAATACCTGTCCCGTCCTGAGATAAGTTGACACTTTGGAGACTTATCTATGAAACCTTCAAGCACAATCAGCATTAAACGTACACAACGTGATTACACATTAGGCTTTAAATTAGCCGTTGTCAGTCAAGTAGAAAAAGGCGAACTAACCTATAAGCAAGCTCAACAGCACTACGGTATTCAAGGTCGAAGTACGGTCCTTACATGGTTAAGAAAGCATGGTAGATTAGACTGGACGCAACCCAT
>NZ_JAEH01000043.1 GCF_000518805.1 Shewanella waksmanii ATCC BAA-643 | reverse complement strand
CACAACCTTGAAGCAAGTATGAGCCGCAGAGGGAACTGCCATGATAACGCTGTTGCAGAGAGTTTTTTCTCACTCCTAAAGAAGGATAGAGTTAAGCGAAAAGTCTATAAAACCAGAGATGAAGCACGCTCAGAAATATTTAACTATATCGAATATTTCTATAATCCAGTGCGCCATCATGGTAGTAATAACGGACTGTCACCAATGAAGTTCGAAAAGCAGTATTTTGAGAAACTAGAAAGTGTCTAGATAACTAGGGGCTTACCAGAGTGAAATAATTCTAGAGTCTATTATCCGCTGCCGAAAGTGTGGAGTTAAGAAAAAAAGAAGTAATGCCAGCTGATGCTTGCCAACACTTTTATGAGTGAACATCTTGCCGTCAACTTCTAAAGCCTTTAGCGGGAGACAGTTGTGTTTTGCTCTTTTGGCACTGTTAAGTGCCCGCTAATTCAAAACGGTAGTGGCTGCTGTTGTTAGCTCAGATACATGTTGTTTAGATGAACACGAACAGTGAGTCAACGCTCTTTCCTTTGCCAATGTGGGTTTACAATGGAACACACCTTATTGAGGTGCGATCCATATCTGTTACTGCAACAAACTGCCATCAATTTCATGAGATTTTGCTGCTGAGTCGATGAGCGCTTTGGCGGTGAGTTGAGGTACGCCATACACTTGGGTTTCGATACCGTATTTGTGGGTGATGTGGCCTAGCAATAGGGCGAAGTCGCCGTCTCCAGACAGTAAAATAATGCTATCGACTTCACTGGTTGCTTCCATGATATCGATAGTGATGCCGACGTCCCAATCGCCTTTGGCACTGCCATCACTGCGCTGAAAAAAGTTTGTTGTTACCTATTCGAATACTTAATAGGTATTAATTAGAAAACAAGGTATTTCATCTGCATTCTATGAACCTGAAAATAGAACTTCATCTGTAAGCAAAGTTGCAACAGTTGAAATATTATTGAACAGAGAATTGAGAATGATATGAAAAAATATTCGCTTATTATTGCAGCACAAATACTTGCTGGTTGCTCAGCTACAAAAATTCAAGATGATACTAGAGGTGTTCGAATAGTGTCAGAATTGGATACAAGTAAATGTCAATTCAAAGGGGAGGTTTCAGCATCACAAGGTAACTTTTTTACTGCTGATTTAACGAGTGACGAAAATATAATTAAAGGTGCACGTAATGACCTTCGTAATGAAACCGCTGCGTTAGGTGGTAATTATGTCCTTTTAATCAAAGCTGTTGATTCTAGCAACGAAGGGATTGCAGCATCAGGAACCTCAAATGGGGTTGTTATGAGTTCCAGTAAAGGTGTTTATAGTAGCGTCCTAATTGGTGAAGCTTTTTATTGTGAATAACCTTTAGAACCTTCAGTAAATTAGCATAGAAAACTGCCAAATCTATTGCAACAAGCTGCCATCAATTTCATGAAATTTCGCTGCTGAGTCGATGAGCGATTTGGCGGTGAGTTGAGGTACGCCATACACTTGGGTTTCGATACCGTATTTGTGGGCGATGTGACCTAGCAATAGGGCGAAGTCGCCGTCTCCAGACAGTAAAATAATGCTATCGACTTCACTGGCTGCTTCCATGATATCGATGGTGATGCCGACGTCCCAATCGCCTTTGGCACTACCATCACTGCGCTGAATAAAAGGTTTGAGTTTGACTTCAAAGCCAATGTGTTTCAGTGCATCTTGAAATTTGAGCTGACCATCGTCACCGCGGTGAATCGCGTAGGCGTTGGCAATGGCAATCTCCCCTTCGTAGCCTAAATGTTGCCATAGTTTGCGATAGTTAAATTGACGGCCATAGGCCTCTTTGCAGGTGTAGTAGATGTTTTGCACATCGACAAAAATGGCAAGTTTTTTCACTTGGTGCTCCAAGGGGTGAGTATGCTGCTCACCATACCGCAGCAGTGGGCAATATTGAAGGCTTGCCTGTTAAATATCTGGGTTATCTGGCTGATAGCGCATGGCGATGAGCTGAGGTTCGCGTTGCTGATAGCGTCGCAGTAATTGGGCGATATCATTGTGTAGCTCTTCAGTTTGCTCAAACTGCTGTTGGCGATAGAAATTGACTAAGCTGGGTAAGCAAAAAAGGTAAGTTGGCTTTGCTGTTAGTTTGGGCGTAATGGCGGTGAGTAGCTGCTTGCCAAAGCCTTGATGCTGTTTTTCTGGCCTGACGAGCATCCCGGTAAGTAGTTGGTTTTCACCTATTGGGCGCAGTCTCAATGTGGCGATGATGTCGTTAACGCTAACGGCGATTGCTGATGAACTGCAGCCGTTAACGAGTGTAGCAATATGCTCGCGCGCATTGGGTTTCGCATTGGGCATATACAGGCGATAAAACTGCTTAACTTGCTGACGGGATTCGGGGTCAGCTATCCATACTATGTGCATGGTCGCAGCATGGCTTATGCAGATCTCTATTGCAAGAGACTTGCTGACAAACTGTCGGTTTTTGGTGATCAATGTGGCCAGTTTGTTAGTGACGATCTTTGAGTTTGTTAACAGAAATTGTTTGTTACAAGCTTTTGTTACTATTAGATAAGTTATTTGCGCAGCTTTACATTCATTTACTCTAATTTTTCAGGTTTTTTCTTTAAAATAGTCCCTAGTATCGGTCTCTTTTTTTGGCAGTAGTTATCATGAAAAAAAGCCTTATTTTAATCCCTCTTGTGGCGGCAGTTATTGCCGTGATTGGTTACAGCAGTTTAAGCGAAGCAAACAAAGGCCAACCTAAAGCAAAGTCTGTGCGGGTGGTACCTGTTATGACGGGGATTGTTGATGAGCATGAGCTGTCTCAACAGATCACCTTGATTGGTAAATTAGAGGCCAATCAATCGGTGTACATTGCCCCTGAAGTGCAGGGCAAAATTAAGACGATTAACGTCAATGCCAACGAAGCCATCACCGCCGGCCAGGTGCTCATTGAGTTGGAAGATGCACGGGCAAAATCTAATTTGATTGAAGCCAATGCCTACCTGCTAGATGAAAAGCGTAAACTGGCCGAGTTTAATCGCTTGATTGAAAGTAACGCCATCACCCAAACAGAGATTGATGGTCAACAAGCCAGCGTTGAAATGGCAGCGGCGCGTTTAAGCGCTGCACAAGCCGAACTAGACTATCATTACATTCGTGCCCCCTTTTCTGGTACTGCGGGTCTAGTTGATTTTAGCTTAGGTAAAATGGTGTCCGTGGGTAATGAGTTGCTTAGCTTGGATGATCTGTCTTCAATGCGCCTAGATATTCAAGTGCCCGAAACCTATTTGTCGCAGATTAGTGTGGGGATGCAAGTGAGCGCCACCAATCGCGCTTGGCCCAAAGAAGTGTTCTTTGGTGAAATTGTGGCGATAGATCCACGCATTAACCAAGATACCCTCAACATGAAAGTGCGGGTTAACTTTGACAACAGTAAAAAACAGTTAAAGCCAGGCATGTTAATGTCGGCCAATTTAACCTTTCCGGCTGTGTTAGAGCCAGTTATTCCGGTGCAGGCGCTGGAGTACTCTGGCACTAAACGTTACGTGTATGTGGTGGATGAACACCAAATGGCTAAACGTACTCAAGTGACCTTAGGTGCCCGTATTCAAGATGAAGTGTTAATTAGCGAAGGCGTTAACGTTGGCGATCGTATCGTGGTACAAGGATTAGTGAACATGCGTGACGGCTTGAAGGTCGATGATTTAAGTATTACTGCCGATACACAAATTGCCGATATTGATGACGCTCAGCCTCAAGGGAGCCGCGGTTAATGTTGTTATCTGATGTGTCGGTTAAACGGCCGGTTGTTGCCATCGTTTTAAGCTTACTGCTATGTGTGTTCGGCATTGTGTCGTTCTCTAAACTGGCAGTCCGAGAAATGCCCGATGTAGAAAGCCCTGTGGTTACTGTTATGACCACCTATGAAGGCGCATCTGCGACCATCATGGAAAGCCAAATTACCACTGCGATTGAAGATGAACTTACTGGCATTAGTGGTGTTGATGAAATTACTTCGGTAACCCGTAATGGGATGTCACGTATTACTATCGTGTTTGATCTCGACTGGGATTTAACCGAAGGGGTGAGCGACGTGCGTGACGCGGTTGCCCGTGCTCAGCGAAGGCTACCAGATGAAGCTAACGATCCGATTGTCTCCAAAGATAACGGATCCGGTGAACCGTCGGTATACATCAACCTTAGCTCGTCAGTGATGGACCGGACCCAGCTAACCGATTATGCCCAGCGGGTATTAGAGGACAGATTTAACCTCATCACAGGGGTGAGTTCGATTGATATCTCTGGTGGCTTGTACAAAGTGATGTACGTGCAGCTTAACCCAGAGCTGATGGCGGGCCGTAATGTCACTACCTCTGATATTATTTCGGCATTGAATACCGAAAACGTTGAAACCCCTGGTGGGGAAGTACGCAACGACACCACAGTGATGACGGTACGTACCGCGCGGTTATATCACCACCCAGAAGATTTTGATTATTTGGTGGTGCGCACAGCCGAAGATGGCACGCCAATTTATCTAAAAGATGTAGCTTCGGTCTTTATTGGCGCTGAGAATGAAAACTCCACCTTTAAAAGTGATGGTGTTCCTAATTTAAGTTTGGGCATTATTGCGCAATCTGACGCCAACCCACTTGAGGTGGCCAAAGGGGTTCACCAAGAAGTTGAGCGTATTCAAAAGTTCTTGCCTGAAGGCACAGAGCTTACCGTCGACTACGACTCTACGGTATTTATTGACCGTTCTATCAGCGAAGTTTACAACACGTTATTTATTACTGGCGCCTTGGTTGTGCTGGTGCTGTATATCTTTATTGGCCAAGCACGCGCCACGTTAATTCCTGCGGTGACGGTACCGGTATCGCTAATTTCAGCGTGTATCGCGGCCAACTTCTTTGGTTTCTCTATTAACCTACTGACCTTAATGGCACTGATTTTGGCCATTGGCTTAGTGGTCGATGATGCCATTGTGGTGGTAGAGAACATGTTTCATCACATTGAACGTGGTGAGCCGCCATTACTTGCGGCCTATAAAGGTGCACGAGAGGTGGGCTTTGCGGTTATGGCAACCACTGCTGTTTTGGTCATGGTGTTTTTGCCTATCTCCTTTATGGACGGTATGGTCGGGCGGTTATTTACCGAGTTTTCTGTGATGCTTGCCATGGCAGTGATCTTCTCATCGATTGTCGCGCTCACATTAACCCCAGTTCTGGGCAGCAAAATCTTAAAATCTGAGGTGAAGCCCAATGGCTTTAACGTATGGGTCGATAAGCTGTTTGCAGCCTTTGAGCGCAATTATCGCCGCGCGGTAACGCTGGCGGTAAAGTGGCGCTATGGCGCCCCAGCGGTCATTGTGTTGTGTATAGCGGGCAGCGGCTGGCTGCTTAATCAGGTACCCGCGCAACTGGCTCCGCAAGAAGACCGTGGGGTAATTTTTGCCTTTGTTAAAGGCGCAGAAGGCACCAGCTACAACCGTATGACCGCCAACATGGATATTGTTGAAGAACGCTTAATGCCTTTACTCGGTGAAGGGGTGATCAAATCCTTTAGCATACAGGCGCCAGCATTTGGCGGCCGCGCAGGTGACCAAACTGGCTTTGTGATCATGCAGCTTGAAGAGTGGCAAGACCGTGACATCAATGCTCAGCAAGCTTTAGGAATTGTGGCTGAAGCACTAAAAGGTATCCCCGATGTCATGGTGCGTCCTATGTTACCGGGCTTTCGGGGCCAATCTAGTGAGCCGGTGCAATTTGTACTTGGCGGCTCGGATTGCAAAGAGTTATTTAAATGGGCACAAGAGCTCCAAGAAGCGGCCTTTGCCTCGCCTATGCTGGAAGGGACGGATTTAGATTACGCCGAAACCACACCAGAGTTAGTGGTCAGTGTCGATAGGCAGCGTGCCGCCGAACTAGGTATTAGTGTAGCATCGGTGTCAGAAACTTTAGAGGTGATGTTAGGCGGCCGCAGTGAAACCACCTTTATCGATCGCGGTGAAGAGTACGATGTTTACCTGAGAGGTGATGAAGACAGCTTCAATAATATGGCTGATTTAAGTCAAATCTACATGCGTAGCGCGTCAGGGGAGTTAATTACCCTTGATGCGATCACTAAGATTGAAGAGGTGGCATCGGCCCATAAATTGAGTCATACCAATAAGCAAAAGTCGATCACGCTAAAAGCTAACTTGGGCGAGGGTTATACCTTAGGTGAGGCGTTGGATTTCCTAGACGACCAAGCCATTGAGATGTTACCTAGCGAAATCTCAGTTAGCTATACTGGTGAGTCAAAAGACTTTAAGGGGAACCAAAGTAGTGTCATGGTGGTGTTCGCCTTAGCCTTATTGGTTGCTTATTTAGTCCTTGCGGCGCAGTTTGAAAGCTTTATCAACCCGTTAGTGGTGATGTTTACAGTCCCCATGGGGGTGTTTGGTGGCTTTATGGGGCTTTACCTTACCGGACAAGGCCTTAATATTTACAGTCAAATTGGTATGATCATGCTCATTGGTATGGTGACTAAGAACGGCATTTTGATTGTTGAGTTTGCTAACCAACTGCGGGATAAAGGCGAAGCAATTGAGCAAGCGATTATCAATGCTTCAGCCAGACGTTTACGTCCGATTTTGATGACAGCCTTTACCACTTTGATTGGTGCGATTCCGCTAATTATGTCCTCGGGCGCGGGCTCAGAAAGCCGCATAGCGGTAGGTACCGTGGTGTTCTTTGGTATGGCATTTGCCACCTTTGTCACCCTATTGGTGATTCCCGCCATGTATCGCCTTATATCTGGCGCAACGCATTCACCCGGATACGTTGAGGCGCAACTCAATGATGCCATAGTGGCACAAGAGGCTAAGCTTAGCAGTAATCATTAGCTGCTGTGGCGTTAACCATTAAAAAGGCTACCATTAAGGTAGCCTTTTTTGTTGCTTGGCCAGTGCGCCGTTAAGTAATTGATTCGTTGCATCAAAGCGGCATTGATAACATAGTCTAAAATGATATTTTAAAATGCGATAAATACTGTATCTTGTGCATGAATTGCTGGCTGACATTTTCGAATGCATTATGCGGCTTTTAGGGCGACGGAGTTGCTCAAAATTAGCTTGTTTAACACAATATTTCTAGGAGAACCTATGTGGCGCAGCCTGAGTTTGCTGGTCATTGTTTTAACATTAGCAAGCGGACAATTCAGTCATGCCGCAACGATAGTTGAACGCCTTCATGATGTAGAACAGGCTGCAAGCAGGAGCTTGACCATATCGATAGATGCGCTTGAGGAGTTGTCGACCCAGGTTGATAAGATGGATGTGCAGGAGCTTGGGATCTACTTTATGATAGCGACCGATCTTGCGGTTGTGCATCATGACGAGCAAGCTATTCTTGAGCTATTGTCACAAGCCAAGCAGTTAATGCCGGCTTCAGATCCATCTCGGGCTTATTGGCTGGCTATTATCGAATTTAAATATCGCTTGTTGGTTGATAATGTTGGTCAGTACATAAAGCCATTACAAGCGCTTGAACCTGGCCTTAAACAGGTAGATTCAGCATATCTACATGCCTACTATTACACTTCTTTGCACGTGGGATTGTTTGAAACTAACGTGCTGGATCTTGCGTTAGATGCGGCCATTAAAGCGCAGCAATTATGGACTGAGTTAGCAAATCCACACCGTGCACTATCGAGCCAGTACCAAGTTGCATCACTGAAGATGTACATGGGAGATGTGGTTTCCGCTGAGCAGGAATTAAACGCTGCCCTGCAGCGCGCTCATGAGATTGATGCCGTTTATAGTCAAATAGGCATCGGTCTAAAACTGGCCACTTTAGCCGATTTTCTCCAGCAGCCCGACGAAGCTATCGCTCAACTTGAGCAGATCGA
Source organism: Shewanella waksmanii ATCC BAA-643 (assembly GCF_000518805.1). Classification (GTDB taxonomy): domain Bacteria; phylum Pseudomonadota; class Gammaproteobacteria; order Enterobacterales; family Shewanellaceae; genus Shewanella; species Shewanella waksmanii. Next base: position 38,710 of record NZ_JAEH01000043.1, on the reverse strand, counting down.
GCGCCAATACCAGGTCAATCCACAACATCCATTTTATTGGGCTTTGATGTCACAAAGAGTGCAAATTAATGCCAAGCTGGGCCGTAATCGTCAGGTGTTAGCAGATACTAAGTTAATGCTCGCTAACGATGTACAAAGCTATTTTGCTAATCGCAACCTTATGCGTTTGCTTAAGGCATCGGCAATGGTGCGTTTAGGCGAAACAGCCAATGTGAGTCAGTTACTCGAAGAGGTGCTCAATGAGTACCAGCGAGTAGGTGACAAGTTAGGGCGGTTTGAAACCTTGCTGGTGCAAGCAGAGCTCGACTATAGCAATCAAGATATCGACAACTTGTTTAAACGCATGCAAGCTGTGGTGTTGCTGATCCGCAATTACAGTGATCAACAAGGGGCAAAACGCGCCGACAGAGTGGAAATGGCGGTAGAGTCAGAGCAGTATGCCGAGCAGGCGGCAGAGTTGTCTGAAGCGAATGCAGAGAACTTAATTGAAATTAGCGATCAGCAGCAGTCGATAGCCAGCAAAAACAGCCAGTTGTTTTTATTGAGTGTATTATCGCTAGCGCTAATTTTGGTGTCTATTTGGCTCACCTTTGCTCTGCGCCGCATTCGTATTTTGGCCAATATTGATAGTTTGACGCAGATTTATAATCGTCGTAAAGGGCTTATCTCGGCCGAGCAGAAACTGAGCCGGGGAGTTAAAGCGCGTCAGCCATTTACTGTTGCGATTATGGATTTAGACAAGTTTAAGCAGATTAATGACGCTTACGGTCATGCAACTGGCGACACCGTATTACAATCATCTGTGGCAGCTACATTATCTGTACTAGGTCAACGCGGTGAGATTTGCCGTATGGGTGGGGAAGAGTTTATGATTTTGCTGCCCAAGCATGATAAAGAAGCCGCCAGTCAGGTGCTGCAAGAGGTGTGTGCGCGCTTAACCGAGTTAGACTTCTCTGCCACCAATATGCAGCAACAAAAGGTGAGTGCCAGCATAGGCATGTGTGTATGGTCAGCAAATGCTAAGGTGGGTCCAGCAGGGTTGCTTGAGCAGCTGATAGCCCAAGCAGATAGTGCGTTATATGAAGCCAAAGCCGCGGGGCGCAACCAGGTGGTATGCGCCGATTATCAAGCTTAGCTTGTTATAAGCTCAGTTTTTCACCCGTGAAGGTACCGCGCCATAATTGCTGGTCAATGAACAGTAGCTCGCCAGATTTGCCTTTTTTGATGCTGGAATCGATGGCAATCACCTTGTTGTTAAAGCGTCCTAGCACGCGGTCTTGTGAAGTGTGGCCAACGGCTACTCGGCTCACTTCAAAGTAAGCCAAAATCCGCTCAAGTTCCTGTTGCGAGTAATCTTCGTCAAAATAGCCGCGAAACCAAGTGGGACCATTGCCAAAAAATAGATAGCTGAGTAAGGGATCTTGCTTAAGCTCAGCTTTGGTTTTATCCACATTGGTTCGATACAGCTGATTCACTTTATCGAGGGCCAATTTGCGGTTGACCCACTCAATATCAATGCCGCCATGCAAAAACAAAGTGTCATTGATTTTAACTAAGGTATTTTTCGATCTGAGCCATTGGCCGATCTCAGTGTCGCGACCATATAATTGATCGTAAGGTCGCTCAAGTAGCTGGCTACTTAGCTCATAACGAGGGTGGATATACCTAAGATCGCCCCTCAGCACCATCTGCTCATGGTTACCCATTAATAGATGCAATTTACCTCCTGCTGCAGTTGCTTGGGCGTCAAGTTTATACATGAGCCACAACACTTCATTGATCTGATGTCCGCGATCAAACATATCACCGGTCATTACCATATGGCCGTCGCCAAAGGTCCAGTTTTGTTGGGCATCAATAATATTGTGGCGTTGTAATAGCGTCACTAACACGTCAAATTGCCCGTGAACATCACTCAGTGCCACAATCTGTTTAATTCCGCTGTAGCTATCTGCTGACAGCTGTGTGGCATCAGGGTTGAGGCTTGGTTGTGGCAGTTGACCACAATTGTGAGGGCGTTGAATTTGTGCGTTTAGCTGGGTGTGGACTTGCTGTTTTAGTTTGCCATTGCAAATCCAATTGACTTGATGCTGCGTAGAATCACTGCCATCAAAAATGTAGGGGCCGTCATAAAACTCATCAATAGATTGCGAGCCGGCCGCAAAAGCCAATGGCGTTGAAATAACGGCGCCCAACAGGGCGCAGCGGCGTAACAAGCGCGAGAGAATAAACATCAAAAGTTGCCTTTTATTATTGTACTAGTGCTATTACCAACCGATGAGGTAACGGCTACGTTTGTTCAGCAATGCCTTTATGACAACAGCAATGACATAGGAGATGGCTATCACCCCTAAGGTAACCACTAAGGTGGTAAGTACATTACCTTGCCCTTGTAAACTAAAAACATCTGGGCTGTTATAAATCATCCACCACGGGGTAGTGATCCAGGGGTGAATGAAGTAGATGGCAAAACTGACATCGGCGAGCTTTTGCAAAGGTTTGATGCTGATGTGTTCAAACTTATTAAGAATGGCTAACAGCACTAAAGTCAGTAAGATTTTTTGTGGCAACATTAAGTCTGGCACGGTGAGTTCCAATGCCGGTTTGTTGAGCACGCCAGCGCCATAAAAGTGAGCCTGACCGATGGCAAGCGCAATGGCTGATAACAACATTAGTAGCCAATACTTATCGATAAATGGGAATAAGCGGTCGCGATGCTCTGAACTCCAAACTCCAAACAGATAGACCGGCAAGAAGTAAAATAACGACTGGATTGCGTTAAGGTTCGATTCTGGGCGGTGGATTAACATCGCAACAACAAACAATGGCAGCGCAAAGTGCATTAATCGCTGTGTTTTAAGCAAATGCATCACCCACGGCGATAAGGCAAATAACATCATCCCCATGGGGATATACCAGTAAGCCGTTAATGTTCGCCCAGTAATCACATACCAACTAGCGACCTCTGCAGGCCCGGTTAAATCGGTGTAATTGAGGTGCATTAAGGGGTCGGTACCGGCGGTAATATGCCAGACAATCCAAGGTAGCGACAACAAAAGGTAGGGCAGGAAAACAAATTTGGTTTTGTTCTTCATGTATTTTTTGTAATCCCAGCGATGGGCGAATACATGATGAAATAGAAAGCCAGAAATAAATACAAAAAATACCGTGCCATTCATCATTAAGTTAAACCAGGCTTTATCGGCTAAGGTTTCTACTTGCCACCCCGCTGGACGATAGCAATGGGCCATCACAATAAAGATTATTGCGATGCCGCGAAAATGATTAATGCTGTTAAGAAAGGCTTTTTTAGCTTGTGGCTTAGGCTGATCTCCACTGGCGCCCTTCGCGTCGACCTTGTCGTTATTGTTATTGGCAACGTCTTGATTCACTCTATATTCCTTGTTGAATTTACCTTACAGTAACATCTTAGCACTAACATTAACCTAGCAGCTATCCTCAAAGACTAAACCGAGGTTAAATAGATCTAGAATCGATATTGGCTGAGACATAGACAGCAGAGCGAAGGCGCTAAATCAGCACGGTAGGCCATTTTCAGGTTATCCAGCATAGTTTTGTACAGATTTAAGGAAGATGAATGACAAAAATTTTGGGGTTATTACTCATGTTGTCTGCCGCCATTGTGCCGGATGCCTATGGCGCAAGCTCTCAGCGGCAAATTACTGAGCTGAAGATCACGACACTTTCAACCATGCTAGCCAGCCGCGGTATTGGCGAGTGGGGCTATGCTGCTTTAATTGAGGTCGACGGTAAAAAGATCTTGTTTGATAGCGGTTACCGTCCGCAAACAGTGCTGCAAAATGCGCAAGAACTCGGGATTGATCTATCTGATGTCGAAGATGTGATTTTAAGCCATAACCACGGCGACCATACCGGCGGCTTGCTAAGCATTGCCCAAGCCATCCGCGCTAAAAATCCCCATGCGATTAAGCGGGTGCATGTTGGTAAGGGTATTTTTGCCGAGCGGGCTAATAGTCGTAATGGCATATGGAAAATGCGAGATGAGTTGCTGAAAATGGGCGTAGAGTTTATTGAGTACGATAAACCAACAGAAATTTTCTCGGGCGTGTGGGTGACGGGCAATGTTCCAAGAGTGCATGACGAGAAAAATTGGAATCAAAAAGCCAAGCTTGTGACTCAGTCAGGGTTAGTCAGTGACATTGTTGCAGAAGATCTCTCATTAGTACTCGATACCCCAAAGGGTTTTGTCTTGGTCTCTGGGTGCGGTCATGCTGGCATTATCAACACCATGGAACATATACAAACTAGCATAGGCCAAGGTAACATCACTGCCGCTATAGGTGGGTTTCATCTGGTATTTGCCAGTGATGAGCATTTAGCTTGGACAGCAAAAAAATTACAGGGTTTTGGTTTGAAGCAGATGATAGGCAGTCATTGTACTGGTGTGGATGCTTTGTACACGTTGCGCCGATTACTTAAATCAGACCGTCAACATATGGTGGTCGGCGCTATTGGTGATGAGTTCAGCCTGAAAGAGGGAGTTAAAGCTGGCTTTATTGCGCATTAATGCTACCAAACACGGTATGTAAACAGTAAAAACGGAGGCATTCGCCTCCGTTTTTACTATGACTTAACCTAAGGTTATTTAGTCATTTTCTTGTACTTTAAGCGATGCGGTTCAATAGCATCAGTGCCTAATGTCTCTTTTAACCAAGTGGAATATTCTGTGTAGTTACCTTCATAGAAATTGACTTGGCCCTCATCACGGTAATCTAAGATGTGAGTCGCGATTCTATCGAGGAACCAACGGTCATGCGAAATCACCATGGCGCAACCTGGGAACTCTAATAGCGCTTCTTCTAGTGCTCGCAAGGTTTCTACATCTAAATCGTTGGTTGGTTCATCGAGAAGCAGTACGTTACCGCCAGCTTGCAGTAGCTTAGCAAGGTGCACACGGTTACGCTCACCACCTGAAAGGGTGCCGATGATTTTTTGCTGATCACCACCACGGAAATTAAAGCGTCCAACATAAGCACGACTTGGAATTTCAGTGTTGTTAATGCGCATAATGTCTTGGCTGCCAGAGATCTCTTGCCAGACGGTATTCTTATCGTCCATTGAATCGCGGAACTGCTCAACCGAGGCAATTTGCACCGATTCACCTAACTCAACGCTACCGCTGTCAGGCTGCTCAGCACCAGAGATCATTTTAAACAGCGTCGATTTACCCGCACCGTTAGCACCAATAATACCGACAATCGCGCCTTTAGGTACGCTAAAGCTCAAGTCATCAATTAAGATGCGGTCGCCATAAGACTTAGTCAGGTTATTAACTTCAATAACCTTATCACCTAAACGCGGTCCAGGCGGAATGAACAGCTCGTTGGTTTCGTTACGTTTTTGGTAATCGTTGGTATTAAGCTCTTCAAATCGAGCCATACGCGCCTTACCTTTTGATTGACGACCTTTACTGCCTTGGCGTACCCATTCAAGTTCTTTGGCAATGGTTTTTTGACGAGCACTTTCTGTTGCTGACTCTTGCTGCAAACGCGCATCTTTTTGTTCAAGCCATGAAGAGTAGTTACCTTCCCATGGGATACCTTCACCACGGTCAAGTTCTAGAATCCAGCCTGCAGCATTATCTAGGAAGTATCTATCGTGGGTAATCGCCACTACGGTACCAGTGTAATCTTGCAAGAAGCGCTCTAACCACGCCACGGATTCAGCATCCAAGTGGTTGGTGGGTTCATCAAGTAGCAGCATGTCTGGCTTTTCAAGCAGCAAACGACAAATGGCTACACGGCGACGTTCACCCCCTGACAACACCTCGATTTTCTCGTCCCAATCGGGTAGGCGCAGTGCATTGGCGGCACGTTCTAGAATGTTGTCTAGGTTGTGAGCATCTTGGGCTTGAATGATGGCTTCAAGTTCACCTTGCTCTTTTGCCAACGCATCAAAATCGGCATCGGGTTCGGCGTAAAGTGCATAGACTTCATCAAGACGTGTTAGTGCATTTTTGGCTTCAGAAACCGCTTCTTCAATGGCTTCGCGCACGGTTTGCTGCTCGTCTAGCTTAGGCTCCTGCGGCAAGTAACCAATTTTGAGGTCCTGCATCGGACGCGCTTCACCTTCGATTTCAGTATCGAGGCCGGCCATAATGCGCAGTAGCGTTGATTTACCAGAGCCGTTAAGACCCAAAACACCAATTTTAGCGCCAGGGAAAAAACTCAACGAAATGTCTTTAAGGATCTGCTTTTTCGGTGGAACAATTTTGCCCACTCTAAGCATGCTGTATACAAACTGAGCCATGTTAGATTCGCTTATTTTACCAATAATGCAGGCAATTCTACTGTAATCATCGCCGAACTTAAATCTAACTTTTACTAATTTGTCTTGGCAATTTCTGTGTTGGTTTCGCTGCTATTCTCTGCCGCTTGTTAAACAGGGCGGATGGCAACGCCACGACTAACGCATTGCAAACAGTGTTTTCGTAAAATCGAGCTTAATCATTACGTGGATATTCGGTTTCGCTAAGGTATTCACCTGCTTAGAATTCGGCGTCATAAGATAAAAATGAATTTAGCTGCCGATTTAAATGCAAGTAATTTCATGTTGTAAGGTCTGGGATTGTGATCAATTGCACTGTAGAATACGCGCAACCCTACTTATAAGACTGTACAGCTGGAGTAACCAATGCTGAAAAAAGATATGAACATTGCGGACTATGATCCACAACTTTTTCAAGCGATTGAAGATGAAACTCGCCGTCAAGAAGAGCACATCGAACTTATCGCTTCAGAAAATTACACGAGTCCTCGTGTTCTAGAAGCCCAAGGTTCTCAGTTAACCAATAAATATGCGGAAGGTTATCCAGGCAAGCGTTACTACGGTGGTTGTGAGCACGTTGATATCGCAGAAGAGCTCGCTATTTCTCGCGCAAAAGAACTGTTTGGTGCAACCTATGCCAACGTTCAGCCGCATTCAGGTTCGCAAGCTAACTCAGCAGTATTTATGGCACTTCTTCAAGGCGGCGATACTGTTTTAGGTATGAGCCTTGCACATGGTGGTCACCTTACTCACGGTTCACATGTAAGCTTCTCAGGTAAGCTATATAACGCCGTTCAATACGGTATTGACGAAACGACGGGTAAGATTGATTACGCTGAAGTTGAGCGCCTAGCGGTTGAGCATAAGCCTAAGATGATTATCGCTGGTTTCAGCGCATATTCAGGCATTATCGATTGGGGGAAATTCCGCGAAATCGCTGACAAAGTGGGTGCTTACCTATTTGTTGATATGGCACACGTTGCAGGTCTTGTTGCGGCTGGTATCTACCCGAACCCACTGCCACATGCACACGTTGTAACAACGACTACCCATAAAACACTAGCTGGTCCTCGTGGTGGTTTGATTCTATCTGCATCAAACGATGAAGATATTTACAAGAAACTTAACTCGGCAGTATTCCCAGGTGGCCAAGGTGGCCCATTGATGCACGTTATTGCTGCTAAAGCCGTGGCATTTAAAGAAGCATTAGATCCTGAGTTCACCGCATACCAAGAGCAAGTTGTTGTTAATGCGCAAGCGATGGCAAAAACCTTTATTGAGCGTGGCTACGACGTCGTATCTGGCGGTACAGACAACCACCTGTTCTTGCTTGATCTGATCAGCAAAGACATCACAGGTAAAGATGCTGATGCTGCATTAGGTTTAGCAAACATCACTGTGAACAAAAACTCAGTACCAAATGACCCACGTTCTCCATTTGTGACTTCGGGCCTACGTATTGGTTCACCTGCAATCACACGTCGTGGTTTCAAAGAAGCGCAAGCGGTTGAGTTAACACAGTGGATGTGTGATGTACTTGATGACATCAGCAACGAAGCGACCATTGAGCGTGTTAAGCAACAGGTGCTTGAATTGTGTGCTAAGTTCCCTGTTTATGGTTAACCTTAAAGGTTAAATCAGGTAAACTCCGATGGCCGCTAATATAGCGGCCATTTTTGATCTTAATGATCCATTATTTAGCAGGAGGCGCTATGCATTGTCCATTTTGCAGTGCTACAGATACCAAAGTGATTGACTCGCGGTTAGTTGCAGATGGCCACCAAGTTCGCCGTCGTCGAGAATGTGCGGAGTGTCATGAACGTTTTACCACCTTTGAAGGGGCTGAACTGGTGATGCCCAGAGTGGTGAAGCAGGACGGGAGTCGTCAGCCTTTTGATGAAGAAAAACTGCGTGGCGGTATGTTACGCGCGGTAGAGAAACGTCCGGTATCGATGGATCAGATTGAGCAAGCACTAACCAAAATTAAGTCAACATTGCGGGCCACCGGTGAACGTGAAGTACGTTCTGAGATGATTGGTAATCTGATGGTGGACCAGTTAGTGACCTTAGACAAAGTGGCTTATATTCGCTTTGCCTCTGTCTATCGTGCTTTTGAAGATGTGTCGGAGTTTGGTGAAGCTATTGCTAAGCTACAAAAGTAGTCAATTTGCAAAAGGTGTTTGAGTGAACGGTTCAACATTTGACAATGCCATGATGGCAAGAGCCATAAAGCTTGCCCATAAAGGTCGCTATACGACTGCGCCCAATCCAAGTGTTGGCTGTGTTATCACCCAAGGTGAAACGGTCGTGGGTGAAGGGTTTCATATTCAAGCTGGCGGGCCCCATGCCGAGGTGCATGCGATTCGTGCTGCTGGCGATGCCACTCACGGTGCCACCGCTTATGTCACCTTGGAGCCTTGTAGTCATTATGGCCGCACACCTCCTTGCGCTAAGGGACTCATTGATGCCAAAGTGGCGCGAGTTGTGGTTGCTGTCACTGACCCAAATCCGCAAGTGTCAGGGCGGGGTATTACCATGCTACAGCAAGCAGGCATCCAAGTGGATGTTGGGCTGATGTCACAAGCCGCCGCAGCTATCAATCCTGGGTTTATGCAGCGTATGGCTACAGGTTTGCCAAGGGTCACGATAAAATTAGCGGCTAGCATTGACGGCAAAACGGCGCTACAAAATGGCCAATCTAAATGGATATCCGGGCCACAGGCGCGCCAAGATGTTCAGCGCATGCGGGCGCGACATAGTGCTCTTATTACCGGTATTGAAACCGTTTTAGCAGACGACCCCTCATTGAATGTACGCCCGCAAGAGCTAGGCTATGTTAGTGAGCAAGTTGATAGTGCGCTGATTCGTCAGCCGGTACGTGTGATACTTGATAGCCGCGCTAGAGCGCGCCATAGCCTAAAATTGTTCTCGATAACCAGCCCAATATTATTGGTGTCTTGCTGCGACTACCCGCAACAAGAAACAGACAATTGGCCAGCACATGTGAGTCATCTCAAATTAGCGGCGGTTGACGGTAGAGTCCCCTTAGACGCGCTGTTAGGCTATTTAGCTCAGTCACATAACGATGTCATGGTTGAAGCTGGCGCAACGTTAGCCGGGGCTTTTGTGGGCCAAGGGCTTGCCGATGAGTTGGTGCTGTATCAAGCACCGAAAATTATCGGTGCCAGCGGCCGAGACATGCTAAACCTAAAGGTGTTTAGCAGCATGGCGCAAATTCCAGATATTCAACTGGTTGACCAAGTTAAGGTCGGGGTTGATACGCGTTTTACATTTCAAATCGCTAAGCAGCGTTAAAAAGTAGGTCATATGTTTACTGGCATCATAGAATCCATCGGTACATTGAGAAAAATTGAACGTCGAGGTGAGGATATTCGCTTGACGGTATCGAGTGGCAAATTAGATTTAAGTGACGTAAAGCTTGGTGACAGTATTGCTACCAATGGGGTGTGCTTAACCGTTGTAGAATGCCTAACTGATGGCTATGTCGCAGACATTTCGGCTGAAACGGTTAACTTAACTGGTTTTGGTCGTTATCAAGTTGGGCAAGCCGTCAATTTAGAAAAAGCGGTCACGCCGACCACACGTTTAGGCGGCCATATGGTCAGTGGGCATGTTGACGGTATTGCCAGTGTGGACGATCGCATGTTGCGCGGTAAGGCGATTGAGTTTTGGCTTACCCCGCCCGCAGAATTAGCCAAGTACATTGCCCATAAAGGGTCGATTACCATTGATGGTGTCAGTTTAACGGTCAATGAGGTTGATGGCGCTCGGTTCCGCTTAACGATTGTGCCGCACACTGCTTCAGAAACCACTCTGCTGAACCTGCAAGCCGGAGATAGCGTCAACATTGAAGTTGACCTGATTGCCCGTCACATTGAACGCTTAATGGGGCTTGGCGCACAGGAAAACGATGCTAACCATGGCACAGTATCAAATGTGACGATGGATTTACTGGCGCGCTCAGGGTTTATCAAATAATACACAAGCGTAAAACTACCGCTTAAAGTGGCCAAATTGGCAATTAGCGGATTTAATAAATTAATACAAGAAAATGAAAGGTCTTACCATGGCGCTACATAGCATAGAAGAGATCATTGAAGATATCCGTTTAGGTAAAATGGTTATCTTGATGGACGATGAAGATAGAGAAAATGAAGGCGATCTAATCATGGCGGTAGACCTTGTTACGCCTGAAGCGATTAACTTTATGGCGACTTTTGGTCGTGGTCTCATCTGTCAAACCATGACAAAAGCTCGTTGCCAACAGCTTAACTTACCTTTGATGGTGACCAACAATAATGCCCAGTTCTCGACTAACTTTACCGTGTCGATTGAAGCGGCAGAAGGGGTAACCACTGGTATTTCTGCTCAAGACCGAGCGGTGACAGTACAAGCGGCTGTTGCTAAAGATGCTAAGTCATCAGATATTGTGCAACCAGGGCATATATTTCCACTCATGGCCCAAGAAGGTGGCGTGCTAATTCGTGCAGGTCATACTGAAGCGGGCTGCGATCTTGCTCGCCTAGCTGGCCGGGAGCCTTCAGCGGTGATTGTTGAAATACTCAACGATGATGGCACTATGGCAAGACGTCCAGACCTAGAGGTTTTTGCCGAAAAACACGGTTTGAAAATGGGCACCATTGCCGATTTGATTGAATATCGCAACACCAAAGAAACCACGGTTGTATGTGAAGCTAAATGTAAATTGCCCACTCGTTTTGGTCAGTTTGACATGATGACCTATCGCGACACGATAGATAACCAGCTGCATTATGTATTGGTTAATGGCGAAGTTAAGCCAGATGTCCTTGTGCGAGTGCATTTACAAAATACCTTTAATGACTTACTCCATTCAGAGCGCGATCAGCAGCGTAGTTGGCCGCTTGAGAAAGCCATGGAGCGCATCGGTAACGAAGGTGGCGTATTAGTCTTGTTAGGCCATCAAGAGCACAGCAGTGATATTTTGGCTAAAGTGAAAGCGTTTGAACTAGAAGATAACGGACAAGCTCCAGTGCCTGCACCGTGGAAAGGTACGTCTCGCCAAGTGGGCGTTGGCTCGCAAATTTTGGCCGATGTGGGTGTCACCACTATGCGTCTATTAAGTTCACCTAAGCGTTATCATTCGCTGTCGGGCTTTGGTTTAGAAGTGACTGAGTATATTGCCGATTAATCTAGGCGATAATGAAAATTAACTGATTCTTATAAAATGCATGGGGATCAGAAGTGGGCGTTGTGTTATCATACCGCCTCTTTTTTGCCCGTGCCGGGTTTAACGCCGATTATACAGACGGTTTAGCCACGTATAGGTACCGCTTAGTATAATTAGCATCAGCAAAAGTTAGGTAAGATAAATGAACGTAGTTCAAGGTAATATCGAAGCGAAAAACGCCAAAATTGCTATCGTTGTATCACGCTTCAATAGCTTTGTGGTTGAAAGTTTACTTGAAGGCGCGATTGATACATTGAAGCGTTTTGGTCAAGTTGAAGACGACAACATTACTGTTGTACGTGTTCCGGGCGCGGTAGAACTACCATTAGCTGCACGTCGTGTTGCTGCTAGCGGTAAATTTGATGGCATTATTGCGCTAGGTGCAGTAATCCGAGGTGGTACACCTCATTTTGATTTCGTTGCAGGCGAATGTAATAAAGGTCTAGCGCAAATTGCTCTAGAGTACGACCTTCCTGTTTCATTCGGTGTATTAACCACAGATACCATTGAGCAAGCGATTGAACGCTCTGGTACTAAAGCAGGCAACAAGGGTGGTGAAGCCGCGCTGGGTCTGTTGGAAATGGTTAATGTTCTGCAAGAACTAGAACAGCAGTTGTAAGATTAGGAAAAATAATGAAGCCTTCTGAGCGCCGCAAGGCACGTCGTCTAGCCGTACAAGCTATCTATTCATGGCAGTTGAGTGGAAATAACGTTGCTGATGTTGAGCACGAGTTTTTAACTGAACAGAAAACTGACGGTGTCGATATCGCCTATTTTCGTGAGTTGCTGTCTGGTACCGCAACTAAGCAGTCGCAACTAGATGAGTTGATTGTTCCTCATATAGAGCGTGCTTTTGACGAAGTGTCACCCATCGAGAAAGCGGTATTACGCATTGCGACTTATGAGTTAACGTTCCGTAAGGATGTACCTTATAAGGTGGCGATTAACGAAGCCATTGAGCTAGCCAAAGCGTTCGGCGCTGAAGATGGTCATAAATTTGTGAACGGCATACTTGATAAGATAGTCGCTCGCAACTAAACATAAAAACGGTATCTCAGGATGCCGTTTTTTATGAGCTAACATTAATTATTATTTAGACTTCTGGTGCGACTATGCATGGGAGGTCGCTTAAACTGGTACGAGAACTGTGAAAGAGTTTAAAGTCATTGAGCGATTTTTTACCGGCCGAGGTCAAAACCGTCGTGATGTTGTACTCAATATAGGCGATGATTGCGCACTCGTTGCTCCCGCCGAAAATAAGTCTATTGCAATATCTTGCGACACCTTAGTTGAAAACACCCACTTTTATCCTGACATGCCCGCTAAAGCGTTAGGCTACAAGTGCTTAGCGGTTAACTTGTCAGACTTGGCTTCTATGGGCGCAGAACCCGCTTGGATGACGTTGGCGCTTACGCTACCTGATGTCGATGAAGCGTGGTTAGCAGATTTCAGCCAAGGTTTGTCTGATATTGCTGAATACTATGGTGTCAGCCTAATTGGCGGCGACACCACCCGAGGACCACGCAGTATCACCATTACCGTACACGGTCAGGTGCCAGAAAAGAAAGCACTGACTCGCGCAGGGGCTAACAATGGTGACTGGATTTATGTCACCGGCACTTTAGGTGACTCAGCGGTGGGGCTAGCATTGATAGCCAATGAACCGGGCGTAGAGGCCTCGGCACAAGATAGAGACTATCTGATTAATCGTCACTATTATCCCAGCCCTCGGGTATTAGCTGGACAGTCGCTGCGAAACTTGGCTTCAAGTGCTATCGATATTTCTGACGGGATTTTAGGCGATATCAAGCACGTGCTAAAACGATCAGAAGTTGGGGCGGTGATCGATGTTGAGCAGTTGCCGCTATCTGACGCGCTAGTCAATACTGTTGGCAAAGAGAGCGCAATCAATTATGCACTCAGTGGCGGTGAAGATTATGAATTGCTGTTTACCGTGCCTGAATCGCAACGTGGCGCTTTGGAAACTTCATTGGCTCATGCTGGCGTGACGTTCACTCAGATCGGTCAAATTTGTACTGGAGACAAGCTAAAGCTGCTGCGTAGCGGTCAAGAGTTTGAACCGAAAAACTTATCATTTGAGCATTTTTCTTAATGAGTTTACTGACTAAAGATCCTGACGTTGCCAAGCTTTCGCTGCGTAATCCGATCCACTTTCTAGCGCTTGGCTTTGGTTCTGGTTTAGCGGCGAAAGCCCCGGGCACCTTTGGCACCTTGGCGGCGATTCCGCTTTATTTGTTGATGATGCCGCTATCATTGCCTTGGTATATCGGGTTAACGCTACTCAGTGTTATTGCTGGTTTTTATATCTGTGACAAAGCATCCAAAGATATGGGCGTGCATGATCATGGTGCGATTGTATGGGATGAAGTGGCCGGTTTGCTCATTACCATGATTGCCGCACCAGCTGGCATTATCTGGCTAGTGATTGGCTTTGCTTTATTTCGCTTTTTCGATATTTTAAAGCCTTGGCCAATACGCTGGCTTGACGCCAAAGTTCATGGCGGCTTTGGCATTATGATTGATGATGTTCTGGCGGGTATTTTTGCGCTGATTTGTCTACAGACCTTGGTTTATTTTGTAGGGTAACCGCACCAATAGCCGGAAAAAATAACGCCAGCATTTGCTGGCGTTGTGTTATGTATTACGCGAAAGCTCAATGCGCTTTTTTAGCAGTATGGGTTAACTTTGCAACAGCTCTTTAGCATTGGCTAAGGTGTTGTCGGTAATGGTATCGCCGCCCAACAAGCGCGCCAACTCTTGTAACCGCTCAGCTTTATCCAATGGCGTCATCGATGTTTCAGTCTGCCCGGACTTGCTCTGTTTATTGACAAACATATGTTGATGCCCGTTACCGGCGACTTGTGGTAAATGGGTTACACAAAACACCTGGGTCGATTCCCCTAAGCTGCGCAACATACGGCCGACAACCGCCGCTGTTGGGCCCGATATTCCCACATCCACTTCATCAAATATCAATGTTGGTGTAGACACTTTCTTAGCGGTAATGACCTGAATACCCAACCCGATTCGCGACAGCTCGCCGCCAGACGCGACTTTGCCAATGGGTTGCAAGGGCTGGCCTGGGTTGGTGGTAACCATAAATTCGACATGATCGCAGCCAGTCGCAGATAAGGCATTTTCATTAAAGTTAATGGCGATAACAAATTTACCTTTAGGCATACTCAACTCATGAATAGACTGAGTGACTTGCTTATCAAGCTCTTTGGCATAGCGCGATCGACTCTTGTGCAGCTTCTGAGCCTGAGTTAAATAGCTGGCTTTGCAGCTGGCGAGCTGCTCGGTAATTTCATTGAGCTTATCTTCATCGGAATCTAAGCTTTGTAATTCTTGACTCAGCTGTTGGTGGTGTTGATACAACTCTTCAGGCTTAACATGATGCTTGCGTGCTAGCTGCATGACTTTTGATAGCCTTTGTTCTAAAAAAGCAAAGTGTTCAGGGTCAAGCTCTAAGCTGTCCAAATAACGCTGAATTTCGCTGCTACTTTCTTGAACTTGGATCAAGGCTTCGTTGAGCATGCTACTGACGCTCTGCAAGCTGTCATCATAACCTGCAAGCTCTTGGGCCTCGCTTATCGCACTATTTAATTGTGATTCCACATCGCCTTGTTCATTGTCTTGCAATATAAACAGGGTGTTTTGGCAGGTTTGGATAAGTGCCGTGCCGTTAGCAAGTCGCTTATGCTCGGCTTCTATTTCTGTAAATTCTGTTTCACCTAAGGCAAACTCATCGAGTTCTTCAACTTGGTATTGCAGTAACTGTTTACGGGCGATACGTTCGTGTTGCGACTGCTCTAAGGCATGCAGCTCTTTTTCAATCATCTTGCAGCGCTGATAACTCGCCGCAACACCATCTAGGAGTATCTTATGGTTTGCATAGCTGTCGAGCAAGGTAAGCTGGTGCTCACTTTTCAGCATGGCGTGATGGGCATGTTGGCCGTGAATTCCCACCAATAGTTGCCCGATTAAGCGCATTTGCGTTAAGGGCACCGGGTTACCATTGATATAAGCACGTGAACGGCCGTCGCTGCCGATGGTGCGTCTTAAAATACACTCATCGTCCTGCTCAAGGTCATTATCTTCTAACCAGCGCTTCGCGAGTGGAATATCGTTGACTAAAAAGCGCGCGCTCACTTCGGCTTTAGTGGCGCCGGGGCGCACGCTATTGGCATCAGCTCGATTGCCTAAGCACAGGCCCAGCGCATCGATGGCGATTGACTTACCTGCACCGGTTTCACCTGTAATACTGGTCATGCCGGCTTTAAAATCGAGTTCAAGAAAGCGAACAATTGCAAAGTTATTGATGCTGAGCTGACAAAGCATAATGACATCCTTTCACATAGTACTGTATTAATGCACAGTATATACTGATTTTTTATACAGTAAATAGCTAACGCTAATTTGTTGGTTTTTTATTCGAAGTTTAGCTTAGCAATAGATGATGAATGATGGGAAGGGTAATAAAACTCAGCAGCACCCCGATGGTGATTGCCAGAGCACTAATGCCTGCTTGCACATCGTAGCGCTGAGCAAGTAAATACACACTGGCGGCAGTAGGCAGCGCAGCTAGCAGTACGCCCATGACCAACATCTGCGGTTCTACCGCTAACCAAACAAAGAAAAGGTAAACCAGTAATGGTTGGATGATCAGCTTAGCTACATTAATGAGACTGAGCTCAATCACTGCCGAGCGGGCACCGATTGCTTTTTGCTTGCTGCCCCCGCGCATTGCCATGCTCAGGACCATACCGATAGCAAACAAAGCACAAGGGCTCGATGTCATGCCTATTTGGGTCAAAATCTGACTCACCGCTAGCGGCAAAGTGATATCTAGTGCCGATATTAAGGTGCCAATGACACTGCCAATAATGATTGGGTTTTTGGCCAAAGCTTCGATCGCAGTGACAGCAGGGCGGCTTGTTTGACCTTGATGCAGGGCAATAGACACCAGCACAATTGCAAACATGATAACCGATAATAGACTGGCAATTGCCGCTGCCGTTAATGCTTGTTGCTGCTCAGGGTAGAGCATCATCATCAACGGAATTCCAATAAAAGACGTATTACCAAACGTCGTATTGAGCGAGCGTATTGCGGCAATATCACCACGTTTGGGCGTCGCGCGGTAGGAGGTCACGATGCTCAGCAGGTACACACAGCCCATTGCTGCACTATAACCAAGAATGTATCGCCATTGCATAATATCGGCAAAGGAGGTTTCGGCCAGCACAATTAACATGATGGCGGGAAAGGCGATGTAATAAACGTATTGATTGAGCACATCGGCACTTTGTACTGGTAGAAGCCGAGCTCTGTCAGTGATAAATCCCCACAACATCATGCCAAATACAACAAACAGCGGTGTATAAATCTGGCTCATGGCAAATTACCTTAGCGGTTATAGCAAACAAAAGTAGAGGTTAACAGTTTGCCGAAATAAAGCCCATTAGGCCTAAGTTTAACGGCGTTTTTTTATTGAGGTCTGACTTTGAGGTGGGTTGTTAGCCGTCGCGTTAATCGCTGATTTATCGGCTAATAGGCTGGTACGTAGCTCGGGTAGGACCCCGAGCTGTTCATAGAATTGTATTTGCCGGCGCAGCTCAAATAGCGAGCCAATACGTTGCTGCTCGCCAATGGTCAGCTTCCATGAGTCAGTGTTGCCTTGGCTATTAGTCAGTATGTAGCCTTGGTAAATGAGCTTTTTCATGGCTTAGGTGGGCATACAAGTTAGTCTTGGCTGACTTCTATGCCAATATTGGATACACCAGCTTGCACAATCTCTTTGCGCAATGCCTTAATAAAGTCCGGTGTCATTTTGGGGTTGTCTTCAACAATCTCAAGTAGTGATGACTGTAAGGTTTTCTCTTCAACCATGACGGGGTGACTGAAAATATAGTCATCAAGCTCAGCTTCGCTTAGCTCATCTTCTAATGTGGCCTCAATATAATTGGCCACAGTGGCTGAAGACAGTTTGCTGATGTTAGTCATGTCATCTTCAATCTTGCTTTGCATAGCGCTAAGTAGCGAGGTTAACGCGACTGCGGCATCCATGGCTGGGTAGACGCCATAAACATCGAAATCACTTGGCTCTGGTGTGTTGACATCGAGTCGCTCAAGGTAGACATCAATATTTAGTTTTAGCTTACGGTCGTACATCGATTGCCATAACAGATTTAGAGCAGTGTCTAATACCTGTGCATCACCAAATTCACAGACTTCAGAAAACAATTGGTAATTAGGGTACATACGTTGGCACAGGGCTATGGCAAACAGTTTTTTCTGCTCGGGTTCTAATGCTTTTAATCTTTTGAAAAAACCGGGTTTATTACTCATCGATAACACCTGTTGAGAACTGAGAGATCACTTGATTAGCTGCCGATTCTACCTTAGAAAGCTCGTCAAGTAACTCTAGTATTTCAGGTTCGATATTTTCTAACCGTTCGTCACGTTTCAGTGCTGATTCAATTTCTTGGCATAGGCGTTGAAGCGTAGGTACACCACTATAGCAACAGGCGCCGTGTAGCTTGTGAACATGAGCTAGCATTTGCGTCGGATCAAGCTCATCAGGCGCGGCTTGCAATACCTCTGCGGTCGCCGGAATGGAGTCGGTCAGCATTTGCAGCATCTCTAGTGCCAGCTCCGATTTGCCATTGGCTTGGGTTAGGCATAACTCCCAATTAAGGGTGTTATGGTCAAAATGAGTAAAGGTTGGCCGGCTCTTCCAGCGGCTAATCACACCACGTAGCGCCGCTTCATCAATCGGTTTAGGTAAGTAACCATCCATGCCACTTTGATTAATGCGCTCACGTTCTTCGGCAATAGCATGCGCGGTGACAGCAATAATGGGTGTATTGCGATTACGTGAGTGTTCCCGAATTTGTTTGGTGGCGCTAATACCATCTATGCCGGGCATTTGAATATCCATAAAAATCAAATCAAATATTTGCTCTGCGGCTAGCTCAATAGCGCCTTGGCCACTGTCGATCACAGTGACATGGGCGACAATCTCTTTTAGCAAAGTATCGATAAGCTTAAGGTTTGCCGGATTATCATCCACTGCGAGTACACTTAAGGGCTCACGACTGGTGGACTCGGTGATGCTCTCTTGAAGTTGTGCTGGCGCCAGTGGTGCTTTATGTGGATTGGTTAGCGCTCGTGCAAGGCTTCGCTCGGTCACGGGTGTTTGAATTACGACGTCAGTGTAAGGCTGTATTTGGCGAATTTGTTCATCGGCACTGGAGCTACTGCACAAGTAAATTAGGTAGTCTACGTGGGAGCGGATACTGCGCAGTGCCTGACCCACATCTGTTTGTTGATCAAAACTATGGCAACCGACAATGGCAAAGTCATAGGTGAGCGTGCGCTGGGCTAAATAATTGTCGAGCTGCTGTTTTGAGCTGACATTGGTGACCTGCATATCCCAATAGTTCATTAGCTCAGTTAGCATGGAATTAGTTAACTCTCTTGGTTCAAAAAGCAGTACCTGCTTGTTGGCCATGGGGTGAGTATCAATTGGCTGACTGATAGGGTACTGGCTGCGTTCAAGTGGCAAAGTGAACCAGAAGGTTGAGCCCTGATTAAGCACCGAATTACAGCCTATGTGGCCGCCCATTCGATTGATCAGGCGCTTGGTAATAATGAGGCCCAGACCCGTACCGCCAAAGCGGCGTGATATAGAGGAGTCTGCTTGACCAAAGGCTTGGAACAATAACTCTTGTTGTTGCTCTTCAATACCGATGCCAGTATCGGTGATCTCGCAGCGAATATTGAGCTTTTCACTGTCAATGTCTAAGAGGCGCATCTTAACTTGCACTGAGCCACGGTCGGTAAATTTAATGGCGTTGCCGACCAAATTAGTCAGTACTTGGCTAACTCGCAGCGCATCACCATTGAGATTATCAATAATCTCTGGGTCAATATCGATAACCAACTCTAAATCTTTTTCGCGGGCACTGTTGGTGAGCAATGATAGGGTGTCGTCAACCACTTCTCGTAACGAGAACGGCATATTTTCTAGCACCATTTTGCCCGCTTCTAGTTTAGAGAAGTCGAGAATATCGTTAATGATCCCCAACAGGTTAGTAGCGCTTTTTTCAATGGTTTTAATATAATCTTGTTGGCTGGCATGCAGTGGGGTTTTTAGTAGCTGCTTAGCAAAACCAATGACACCATTTAGCGGTGTACGCAGCTCATGTGACATGTTGGCCAAGAACTCTGATTTGATTCGGCTTGCCTCTTGAGCGCGCTTTTTCGCCAAATCGAGCTCAACGTTTTGAATCTCTATTTGTTCTAAGGTTTCGCGTAAATCCGAGGTGGCTTGGTCAATATTTTGCTGCATCTCATCATGGTATTCTGATAAGGAACCTGCCATGGCATTGATGCCGCGTTTAAGTAAATCAAGCTCACCAATCAGGTTGCCATGAACTCGGGTGTCCAGCTTACCTTCACGAATTTTCGCCACCACTCGCACCATCTCGGTAATGGGGTGGGTGACGTTTTTAACCAGTCTAAAGGTAAATAGGAGGTTTAGCTGCACGCCAATCAGCACAATAATGAAGGCTGCGACTGCCGCACGGTGCTGTTGCAACAACGCATTTTCTTTATTGATTAACACGGCAATATATCCCAAGCGTTGCTGGGATAAATCTTGATCGGTCGGTGCGGCTATCAGTTGTCGTTGGCTAGAGAAAATAGGGCTACGGAGGATCAAGCTGTCGCCCACTTGCTCCAGCTCAGTGCGCAACAAAGAATCTAGTGGCTGGCTATAGCGCATGAATTCATGGCTTTTGTAATGATGAGAGGTCACCACCACGCGATTATTGGTGTCAAAAATGGCAATAAACTGCACTAAATCGGATTTGTTTAGCTGTGCAGAGGTGATTAAGCGCTTAGTGGTTTCAAAGTCTTTACTTTCGAGGCCAATTTCAGCGGCAATCGCTAAAGGCTCAATGATATTACCACCTTGCTCTATGAGCGTTTCTTCGAGTTCATAGAAGCGATTTATGGTAAAGTAGCTGCCGAGTAAAATGCCTACGAGAATGGTCGGGGCTAAAGCTAACACCAGTACCCAAGATCTCAAGCTATATTTGGTCATGTGTTCGGCATTATTCATTACATTTGCTGGCTTAAATCTATAGTTCACATTTAGGTTACATTAGAATGGCAGATATAGGGCTGTCTTGGCCAGTTTTTTTATCGTTTTAGAGGCCACAATGGCGCAATTTTTTAAAGCAAAACCAAATAGCTCCAAACAGTTATCGACAAAGCTCACATTAGAAGTCACCGATTTAGACCACCTAGGTTCGGGCATAGCCCAGCACCAAGGCAAAATTGTGTTTATTCCTGGCGCGCTACCAACAGAACAAGTGTTGGTACAGTTAGTTGAGCAAAAGAAACGCTTCAGCCGTGCCAAACTCTTAAAAGTACTGCGACCTGCGGATGCTAGGGTTAAACCTGTGTGCCGCCACTATCAGCAATGTGGTGGCTGCGATCTGCAGCATTTTGACCTTGAAAACCAGCGTCACTATAAGGCTAAAGCCCTGGGTGGGTTAATCGAGAAAATGGGCCAGACCCAAGCATTGCATCAGTCTGCAGCGCTAATTGGCAGTGAGCTGGGCTATCGCCGCCGTGCCCGCCTTGCCAGTCACTATCAGAAAGATACCCAAAAATTGACCTTAGGGTTTCGTGCAAAGGCCAGTGACAAAGTTGTCAGTATCGACCAATGTCCAGTGCTCGATGAGCGCTTATCAGTATTGATTGCGCCGCTAACATCGCAACTAAATCGCCTTAATGTGAAAAAAAGCTTAGGCCATGTCGAGCTGATAGCCGTAGAAAGTGGTTTATATATAGTGCTGCGCATCACTAAGCCTGTAGCTGACAAAGAACGGGTTAAACTTAGTGAATTTGCCGCGGCGCAAAATGTCAGCATGATTTTGTTGGGCGAACACGCTGCCATGAGCTTTATTAATGGTGACGAAGTTAAGCCGTTTTATCAATTGAGTGATGGGCTTGAATTGAGTTTCTCGCCGGGTAATTTTATTCAGGTTAATCGAGACATAAATCAAGCCATGGTCACCCAAGCGATTGAGTGGTTAGCGCCTAAGCCAGGTGAGCGAGTGCTAGACCTGTTTTGTGGTGTGGGTAATTTTAGTCTGCCCTTAGCGCAAACAGGTGCCGAGGTGGTGGGTGTTGAAGGCGTTGTTGAGATGGTAGAACAGGGCCGCGCAAACGCTCGTCATAATGGCATCGACAATGTACAGTTTTTCCATGCTGATTTAAGTGCAGATATCTCATCGCAGCCTTGGCTCGGTAAAGTTGACAAAATGCTACTCGATCCCGCCAGAGCAGGGGCATTTGAATCATTGCAATGGCTGAAAAAAATGAAGCCGCAGCGGGTGGTTTATGTTTCGTGTAACCCAGCCAGCCTAGCGCGTGACAGTCAGCCGTTAACTGAACAAGGTTATCAACTGACTCAGTTGGGGCTCATTGATATGTTCCCACAAACGCATCATATCGAAGCGATGGCCTTGTTTGAGTTGAAATAAAATCCCCGAAAATGGCTAAATGTTCATTTTGTCAGCTTTTGTTAATTGACAATGAGCGGGGAATGCTGAAGATAGAACATTCTCAATAAATAAGCTGTCAATATTGGGTATGGGTGACGTCAGCGTTGCGGGCAATTTTGTGAATAAAAGGACATTGGGTTAATGGTATCTGTTAGAGAAGCACATTTTAGTGATGCCGATTTTCAGTTAAGTGAGTGGGTCGATCGCTACATTAATGATAGTGATGATGCCAAGACCTTACTGGAACTGATTAAACAGATCGAGTTAATTGCCCAGAAGGCAAACCAGTCCAGCCCCATCCTTAGCCAACGTGCCCGTGAGATGATAGAGATTCTTGCGCCACTGAACATGGATATTGAGACCCTGCAAGCGGCCATTATCTTTGTTATTTTCGATGCCAAAATTATTGATACCGAACAGTTAGAAGCGCTATTTGGTAAAAAGCTGTCGACCTTGGTCAATAGCGTGGTGACCATGGATGCTATTGGTGCCTTGAAAGTCAATCAGAATTCACGCGCTGCTGAACCACAAATTGATAATATTCGTAAGATGTTATTGGCCATGGTTGAGGATGTACGTGCGGTAGTGATTAAGCTTGCCGAACGTATCTGCTTATTGCGTGAAGTTAAAAATGCCGATGAAGAAACTCGTGTGCTTCTGGCCAGAGAAATTGCCGAAATCTACGCGCCACTGGCTAACCGATTAGGTATTGGTCAGCTTAAGTGGGAACTTGAAGATATCTCGTTTCGCTACCTTCACCCGCAAACTTATAAAGATATTGCTAAGCAGCTTGATGGTAAGCGGCTGGACCGCGAAACCTACATCGACGACTTTGTTAGTCAGTTGCAGGCTCGTTTAGACAAAGACCTGATCCGCGCTAAAGTTTATGGTCGTCCTAAACATATCTATAGCATTTGGAAGAAGATGCAGGGCAAACAGTTGAAGTTTGATGAACTGTTTGATGTTAGGGCGGTACGAATTGTCACTGACCGTTTGCAAGATTGCTATGGTGCGTTAGGGGTCGTGCATACGTTATGGCACCATATTCCTAAAGAGTTTGATGATTATGTCGCAAACCCCAAGCCCAATGGTTACCAGTCTATCCACACTATTGTGGTGGGGCCTGAAGGCAAAACGGTAGAGATTCAAATCCGTACTGAGCAGATGCATGAAGATGCCGAGCTGGGTGTGGCTGCCCACTGGAAATACAAAGAGGGTAGTAGCGGCAAACAAAGTGGCTACGAAGAGAAAATTAATTGGCTGCGTAAAATTCTGCAGTGGCAAGAAGATGTGGCAGAAAGCGGCAACTTAGTTGAAGAGGTCCGCAGCCAAGTATTTGAAGACCGAGTCTATGTCTTTACCCCAAGTGGTGAGGTGATTGATTTACCCTTAGGATCAACGGTATTGGATTTTGCTTACTATATTCACTCCCATGTGGGCCACAAATGCATCGGCGCTAAAGTAGACGGCCGTATTGTGCCATTTACTTACCAAGTTGAAACCGGTGAGCGGGTGGAAATTATCACCTCTAAACAACCCAATCCTAAACGTGATTGGTTGAACCCGAATTTAGGTTATATCCGTTCATCAAGAGCTCGCTCGAAAATCCAGCACTGGTTTAAGCAGCAAGACAGAGACAAGAACATTGTTGCTGGCCGTGAAATTTTAGAGAACGAGTTGGCTCGTGGTGGGCTGAGACTAAAAGATGCTCAGTCAGCCGTTGAACGCTTCAATATGGTCACGATGGATGACCTGCTTGCCGGGATAGGCGGTGGCGATGTGCGTCTTAACCAAGTCGTCAATCATGTTCAATCGCGGATGCGAGTCACCGAAATCAGTGACGAAGAGGCCGTTGAAGATTTAGTTAAGAAGAGCAGCTCCAAACCTGCCAAAAAAGGTAAAGGTCAAGTTGAGGTCAATGGCGTTGGTAATCTAATGAGTCACATCGCTAAGTGTTGCCAACCAGTACCAGGCGATGAGATTTTTGGTTTTATCACTAAAGGCCGGGGTATTTCAGTGCACCGCGCCGATTGTGAACAAGTTAAAGAGTTAATGCGGGTACATCCTGAACGTGCCGTTGATGTGGTGTGGGGCGAGAACTACTCCGGCGGCTATAAAATTCGTATCCGTATTAATGCCAGCGACCGCAGCGGATTATTACGTGACTTAACCTCGGTGTTAGCAGCGGAAAAATCCAATGTGTTGGCGATGACCTCCACCTCGGATGTTAAAACCCAAACGGCAATCATAGAAATTGAACTCGAACTTTATAATCTCGATGGTTTATCTCGAGTTATCGCCAAATTGACTCAAGTTGAAGGTGTCAGTGAAGCGAGACGTCTGTGATGGTTAAGGTTATGAAAAAGGAGCGCGTGTATGGCGCATAATGTCGAGCAATTGCTAACCATTATGACAAAGTTACGCGATCCGCAAACTGGCTGTCCGTGGGATAAAGCCCAGTCTTTTTCAAGCATTGTGCCCTTTACCATTGAAGAAGCCTACGAAGTTGCCGATGCCATCGAGCGAATGGATATGGCTGAGTTACCCAGCGAGTTGGGTGATTTGCTGTTTCAAGTGGTATTTTATTGCCAGTTAGGCAAAGAGGCCGGCTTATTTGATTTCTCTGATGTCGTACAACAAATAAGCGATAAGCTGATTCGTCGTCACCCCCATGTATTTGCAGATATCGACAGCGCAAGTTCAGCGCAAGTTAACGCCAATTGGGAAGCGGTAAAGTCGCAAGAGCGCAGCGAGCGGGAGCTTCACTCTGTACTCGATGATGTGCCGCAAGCATTGCCGGCACTGAAGCGAGCGGCCAAAATTCAAAAACGCGTGGCCCGAGTTGGTTTCGATTGGGATGAGCTAGACCCTGTTGTCGCGAAAATCCATGAAGAGGTAGATGAGGTGTTGGCTGAAGTTAACGCGGCCGATATTGACCAAGACAAGGTGGTTGATGAAATGGGCGACTTACTGTTTGCCGTAGTCAATCTATCTCGGCATTTACAGGTGGATCCAGAACAAGCATTGCGCCAGGCAAATCGTAAATTTGAGCGCCGTTTTCGTGGGGTAGAGCAGCTAGCGGCTGAAAATAATAAGCCGTTGCAGCAACACACGTTAGCAGAGCTAGATCGATACTGGGAACAAGTCAAGCAGCAAGAAGCAGTAAAAAGCTAAAAATTATCGCCGAAGCTATTTGTCGAAGGCCACTGGCTTTGTTATAATATTGCCCCGTCCTAGTGCTTTCATACAAGCACATATTTCAACTCATTTTCTCAGGTTCAGCATGACTACAAGGTATATCTTCGTTACTGGTGGCGTGGTTTCATCACTAGGTAAAGGCATTGCAGCAGCATCATTAGCGGCAATTTTAGAGGCTAGAGGCCTTAACGTAACCATTATGAAGCTGGATCCTTATATTAACTTGGATCCAGGTACCATGAGCCCAACTCAGCACGGTGAAGTATTCGTGACTGAAGATGGCGCTGAAACTGACTTAGACTTAGGTCACTACGAGCGTTTCATTCGTACCAAGATGAACCGTCGTAACAACTTCACTACAGGTCGCATCTACGAAGAAGTACTTCGTAAAGAGCGTCGTGGTGATTATTTAGGTGCAACCATTCAGGTTATTCCGCACATTACCAATGCGATTAAAGAAAAAGTGATTGAAGGTGGTGAAGGCCATGATGTCGCTATCGTTGAGATTGGTGGTACGGTAGGTGATATTGAGTCACTGCCTTTCCTAGAGTCTATTCGTCAATTAGGTGTTGAACTAGGACGTGACCGCACCTTATTTATGCATTTAACCTTAGTGCCGTTTTTGGGCGCTGCGGGTGAAGTGAAAACCAAACCAACTCAACACTCTGTAAAAGAGCTACGTTCAATTGGTATTGCACCAGATGTATTGGTTTGTCGTGGCGACCGTGCAATTCCAGCCAACGAGAAAGCTAAAATCTCATTGTTCTGTAATGTAGAAGAGCGTGCGGTTATCTCACTAAAAGATGTCGACAGTATCTACAAAATTCCTGCGCTATTGAAAGCACAAGGCTTAGATGACTTAGTCACTAAGCGCTTTGGCCTAACTTGCGCTGAAGCTGACCTACATGAGTGGGAACAAGTTATCTATCAAGAAGCCAACCCAACCGGTG
Organism: Shewanella waksmanii ATCC BAA-643; assembly: GCF_000518805.1. GTDB lineage: Bacteria > Pseudomonadota > Gammaproteobacteria > Enterobacterales > Shewanellaceae > Shewanella > Shewanella waksmanii. The sequence continues at coordinate 12,419 of NZ_JAEH01000043.1, read as the reverse complement.
AAGTCACCATTGGTATGGTAGGTAAGTATATTGAACTACCAGATGCGTATAAGTCGGTCAATGAAGCATTAAAGCACGCTGGTTTGTTTAACCGTGTGTCAGTGAATATCAAGTATATTGATTCACAAACCGTTGAAGCTAAAGGCGATGAAGTACTTGAAGGCCTAGACGGTATTCTTGTTCCAGGTGGTTTCGGTGAGCGCGGTGTTGAAGGTAAGATTTACGCAGCTAAATATGCCCGTGAAAACAACCTGCCTTATTTCGGTATTTGTTTAGGTATGCAGGTTGCGCTAATTGAGTTTGCTCGCCATGTAGCGGGTCTTGAAGGCGCGCATTCAACTGAATTTAATAAAGAGACGCCACACCCTGTTGTTGGCTTGATCACTGAGTGGATTGATGAAGAAGGCAATGTTGAGCAGCGCCATGAAGCTTCAGACCTTGGTGGTACTATGCGTCTTGGTGCACAACTATGTCACCTAAAAGAAGGCACTAAAGCTGCCGACGCCTATAAAGGTGTGACTTGTGTTGAGCGTCATCGTCACCGTTATGAAGTGAATAACGGTTATAGAGAAAGATTAGAAAAAGCGGGGCTTGTTTTCAGTGGTCTATCATCAGATCGCCAGCTAGTTGAAATGATTGAGCTGCCAAACCACCCTTGGTTTGTCGCTGGTCAATTCCACCCAGAATTTACATCGACCCCACGTGATGGTCAGCCACTATTTGAGGGCTTTGTTGCTGCAGCAACCGCCTATCAAAAACGCGATTTAGGCTAACTTAATCAGCAAAACCGCTTCCGTTATTCGGAGGCGGTTTTTTGTTTTCAGCGTGTAAATTCTGCTGCACCTATTTTAGTTTTATTTTATTTTCAATTTATTTTTTAAACTTAAAGTCGAGGAAATTATGGCTAAGATTATTAACGTTATCGGTCGCGAAATCATGGATTCTCGTGGTAACCCAACCGTTGAAGCCGAAGTACACTTAGAAGATGGTGTTATCGGTATGGCTGCGGCGCCATCAGGTGCATCGACCGGTTCGCGTGAAGCGTTAGAGCTACGTGACGGTGATAAAGCGCGTTATTTAGGTAAAGGTGTATTAAAAGCCGTTGAAGCTGTAAATGGCCCAATTGCTGAAGCCCTGAAAGGCAAAGATGCACTTGCTCAAGCCGAGCTTGACCAAATCATGATTGATTTAGACGGCACTGAAAACAAAGCTAAATTTGGCGCGAATGCGATTTTGGCAGTTTCACTTGCTGCAGCTAAAGCCGCCGCAGCATCTAAGAAAGTGCCACTATATGCACACATTGCAGACCTAAATGGTACTTCTGGTGTTTATTCTATGCCACTGCCGATGATGAACATCATCAATGGTGGTGAACATGCTGATAACTCTGTTGATATTCAAGAATTTATGATTCAACCTGTTGGTGCTGCTAACTTCCGTGAAGGCCTACGCATGGGCGCAGAAGTTTTCCATAGCCTAGCAAAAGTACTAAAAGCTGACGGCCACTCTACTGCAGTGGGTGATGAAGGTGGTTTCGCGCCAAACCTGCCATCAAATGCATCTGCACTAGCAGCGATTAAAGTTGCGGTAGCTAACGCGGGTTACGAGCTAGGTAAAGACATCACCTTAGCGATGGATTGTGCTGCCTCTGAGTTTTATGACAAAGAAGCCAACATCTATGACCTTAAAGGTGAAGGTAAGAAGTTTACTTCTGAAGAGTTCAACTACTTCCTACAAGATCTTACTAACCAATACCCAATTGTTTCAATTGAAGATGGTCTTGATGAGTCTGATTGGGATGGCTTTGCACACCAAACTAAACTGTTGGGTGACAAAATCCAATTGGTAGGTGACGATCTGTTTGTTACTAACACTAAGATTTTGAAGCGTGGTATCGACAATGGTATTGCTAACTCAATCCTAATTAAGTTCAACCAAATCGGCTCATTAACTGAAACGCTTGCTGCAATCAAGATGGCTAAAGATGCAGGCTTCACTGTTGTTATTTCTCACCGTAGTGGTGAAACTGAAGATGCGACTATTGCCGATTTAGCTGTGGGTACCGCAGCGGGCCAAATTAAGACTGGCTCACTAAGCCGTAGTGACCGTGTTGCTAAGTACAACCAACTACTGCGTATCGAAGAGCAGTTAGGTGAAAAAGCACCTTATAACGGTCTTAAAGAGGTTAAAGGTCAAGCATAATCGAATGATTTGCTGATTTAAGTAAAAAAGGCCGCCACTTGGTGGCCTTTTTTGTTGTAATATCTTAGCTATTAATTTTTCACCTGCGGATCTGTCTACCTACCGATGAAACGCGTGCTTGTATTGCTGGTGCTACTTTTGGGTTTGTTACAATACCGACTCTGGTTCGGTGGTAATAGCTTGCCAGAAACTTTTCACTTACAGGAACAAATTACTTTGCAGCAAGCGAGTAATGCCAAGCTGGTTGAACGCAATCAGGTTCTGAAAGAGGAAATAAGCGACCTGCGTAGTGGTACTGAGGCCCTTGAAGAGCGAGCAAGGAATGAGCTCGGCATGGTGAAACAAGGTGAAACCTTTTTTAGAGTTGTGGGCGGCCAGCAACGGGATCTTTCCGATGCTAATGAATAATCTTTCCACTCTAGTTAATCACGAGCATGACAGATGAACTCAGTTGACACTAAGGTTGTGGCTATCGTGCCGGCAGCCGGTATTGGCAGCCGTATGGGTGCCGACATTCCCAAGCAATACTTGCCGCTCAATGGCCAACCAATATTGGCCCATACGCTTGATTGTTTATTATCGCATCCGCAAATTGCACAAGTGATTGTTGCGCTAAACCCTGATGACCAATTTTTTTGCCAATTGACTCAAGCGTCCCATGCTAAGCTGCGCACAACCTTGGGTGGTAAAGAGCGTGCAGACTCGGTACTGGCGGCATTAGCCATGTGCGACCCCAATGCGTGGGCGCTGGTTCATGATGCAGCGCGGCCCTGTTTAACCCACAGTGATATTGATAAATTAATTGCTTCACAAAGCATGTACCCACAAGGTGCGATTCTAGGCGCCCCCGTGCGTGACACCATGAAACGCACTAATGGCAATGGCACCATTTGCGCTACCGTCGACCGTCAAAGTTTATGGCATGCGCTGACACCTCAGTTTTTCCCCGCGCAGCAGCTCGCGAAGCATTTACGTCAGGGACTGGCCGCTGGGCTACAAATCACCGACGAAGCTTCTGCTATGGAGCATGCAGGAGTCAATCCCGGCATGGTGACGGGCCGCGCTGATAATATTAAAGTCACTCACCCTGATGATCTGCGTTTGGCTGAGCTGTTTCTTAGTGCTCGGCAGTCTACTTAATTCACATCCACTTAGAGAAAGTAATCAATGAATATTCGAATTGGCCATGGTTTTGACGTCCACAAATTTGGTGGAGAACTGCCGCTTATTCTAGGTGGTGTAGAAGTCCCTTATGAGACTGGATTAATTGCCCATTCTGATGGTGATGTGGTATTGCATGCGATTAGCGATGCGATATTAGGGGCAATGGCTTTGGGGGATATCGGCAAGCACTTTCCTGATACTGATCCTGATTTTAAGGGCGCAGACAGCCGAGTATTATTGCGCCACTGCTACCAATTGGCACAACAGCAGGGCTTTGTTGTCGGCAATCTTGATGTCACTGTGATAGCACAAGCACCAAAAATGCTGCCTCATATCGATGCAATTCGTGCTGTTCTGGCTGATGATTTGCAAGCAACGTTAGCGCAAATCAATGTTAAAGCGACCACAACAGAAAAACTCGGTTTTACTGGTCGTAAAGAAGGGATTGCGGTTGAAGCCGTAGTGCTGATGGTTGCCAAAGGATAATTTGATGACAGATTTAGCCTACCTACATGGTGAGCCTAGCGCTACCGCTGATATTCGCACCAGTAACGCTGATCTTCTAGTACAAGAAATATTACCCTTTTTGCCTTCTGGTGAAGGGGAGCATCATTTAATTCATATTCGTAAGGATGGACTCAATACAGCGGATGTGGCGAAGAAAATATCGAGCTTTGCAGGTGTACACCCTAAAGAGGTTACCGTCGCAGGGCAAAAAGATAAAAATGCCATTACCGAGCAGTGGTTTGGTGTGCGAATCCCGGGTAAAGAAACCCCGGATTGGCAGCAGCTCAATAGTGAGCAGATTACTGTGCTTAGCAGTGGCCGCCACATCAAGAAGCTGCGTACAGGTGCGCTTTCTGGTAACCGCTTTACTATTACCTTGCGAAAAGTCAGTGACCCACAGGCTGTGGTGGCACGACTAGAGTTAATTAAACAGCATGGTGTGCCAAACTATTTTGGCGAGCAGCGTTTTGGTCACAATGGCAAAAATTTGGTATTCGGCCGACAAATGCTAAGTGGTAAACGGGTGAAAGACCGCAATAAGCGTAGCTTTTATTTATCGGCGGTACGCTCAAATCTGTTTAATCAACATGTTGCCGCGCGCATTGCCTCCCACGGTACAGACACACTGACCGGTGATTGCGTGATGTTAGCTGGCACGCGTAGCTATTTTGTTGCAGAGCAATGGGATGACACCTTAGTCGAGCGATTGCAGCGTAGGGATATCGTCTTATCTTGCCCGCTGTGGGGACGCGGTAGCGCCTTAGCACAAGGCGATGCAGCCCAGTTTGAAGCCCAAGTTGCCGAGCCCTTTAATGATGACTGTATCGGTTTAGAAAAGGCAGGCCTAGATCAAGAGCGCCGTGCATTGCTGTTGCAGCCAGAACAACTGAGTTACCAAGTCAGTGATGACACTGTGGTGATAAAGTTTGCCCTACCAGCGGGATGTTTTGCTACCTCGGTACTGCGCGAAGTCGCCGTTTATGAAGACGTCAATGCCCGCGAATATGCCTTAAGACAACAACAGCAATTAGAGCAAAAAAATGATTAAAATCTTGGTTAGCAATGATGATGGCGTGACGGCACCAGGCATTGTGGCGCTTTCTCATGCGCTTGCAAATGAATTTGAAGTGATGACCGTTGGACCAGATCGAAATTGCTCTGGCGCGAGTAATTCGCTAACCTTGACTAACCCTTTAAGAATTAATACGTTAGAAAACGGTTTTGTGGCTGTCAGCGGTACACCGACAGACTGTGTTCATTTAGCGATTAGAGAGCTGTATGAGCACGAGCCTGATATGGTGGTGTCTGGTATTAATGCCGGTGCCAATATGGGCGATGATACCTTGTATTCGGGTACGGTCGCCGCCGCCATGGAAGGGCGCTTTTTAGGTTTACCAGCAATGGCTGTGTCATTGGTGGGTAAACAGTTGCAACACTACGATACGGCTGCCCACTACGCCTGTAAAATAGTTAAAAAGCTAATAGAGCAACCAATAGCGCAAGACCAAATTTTGAACGTTAACGTACCTGATCTGCCATTGAGCGAGATAAAAGGCGTGCAAATTACGCGTCTAGGTGCCAGGCATCGGGCAGAAGGTATGGTGCGAACAACAGACCCAGCAGGTAAAGAGATTTTCTGGCTAGGCCCCCCCGGTGAAGAGCAAGATGCCAGCGAAGGAACCGACTTTTATGCGGTCGCCAATGGGTATGTTTCAATCACCCCTTTAACCGTCGATTTAACCGCATTTGAGCAGATCAAAAAAATGCAGCAATGGATAGATAAACTATGAATGGTGTAGCAACTGCATCGGCAATTAACTTAGCAAAACGTCTTGGGGATGCTGGTATTCAAAGTCAGGCTGTTTTGAATGCGGTGGCACATACCCCAAGAGAGCTATTTTTAGATGCGGCACTTGGGCATAAGGCCTATGAAAACACAGCATTGCCAATTGGCCAAGGACAGACGATTTCTCAGCCCTATATCGTGGCGAGAATGACAGAGCTATTGCTTGAACAGCGTCCTAAAAAGGTGTTGGAAATTGGCACTGGCTCTGGCTACCAAGCAGCGATTCTAGCGCAGCTGGTTGATCAGTTATGCACTGTTGAGCGAATAAAGGCGCTGCAAATTCAGGCTCGACAACGTCTGAAGCGACTTGATTTACATAATGTGTCATTTAAGTATGGTGATGGTTGGCGCGGCTGGGCTAATAAAGGGCCTTTTGATGCCATTATGGTTACAGCGGCAGCGAGCCAGATCCCGCAAGCTTTATTAGAGCAGCTGGCCGAGGGCGGTATTTTGATTATCCCTGTTGGTGAGCAAACGCAGCAGTTATTAAAAGTAACGCGCCAGCAAGGGCAATTTTTGTCAGAAACTATTGAGATGGTAAATTTTGTGCCGTTAGTCAATGGTGACTTAGCCTAAGCACTGAGCTGATAGCAGTGGTTGGATAGGTCGATTAGCAGAAGAGGTGATGTGGTTGCGCTTGGGTTTATTACAATACGGTACAATTATAGCGGCATGTTGCTTTACGCTAGCGGGTTGTAGCTTTCAGTCTGATCGCCCTGCACCGGTTGTGTCTGTCACAACGCCGGTTAAAAAGTCATATTCACGTGGTGGCTTAACTTCAAGCCAATATCAGGTGCGTAAGGGAGATACTCTTTATTCTATCGCTTGGGCCGCCAACAAAGATTTTGTTGATGTGGCGCGCAAGAACAACCTTAAGAAGCCTTATACCATCTACCCTGGACAGGTATTAAGCCTTAATACGACATCTAGCGTTACAAATAAACCAAAGAGCCAAACCAGCAGTAAAAGTAATACAAAAGTTGCACAGAAATCTTCAAATACGGCACAAAAACAGCAAGTTACTGCAAAATCAACGCCCCAAAATAGTGCAGCACAAAAAACTGAAAAATCGCTTGATTCAAACAAAAACTCTGCGTACTCTGTAACAACTGGTCAACAAAATGTTAACCAGATTATTCACAAGCCAAAGTCGACATTACCAAATAAAGTGTATAAATGGCATTGGCCGGTGAATGGCAAATTGATCGGACGTTTTTCTGCGACAGAGCAAGGCAATAAAGGTATTAAAATCGCTGGCTCTAGAGGCGATATCATTAAAGCAGCTGCAGATGGCAGAGTGGTATATGCAGGTAACGCGCTACGTGGTTATGGCAATTTAGTCATTATTAAGCACAGTGATGATTACTTAAGTGCATATGCACATGCAGATCAGATTTTAGTGAAAGAAAAACAGTATGTAACCGTTGGACAAACGGTAGCAAAAATGGGCCAAACAGGTGCCAATCGAGTCATGTTACATTTTGAAATTCGATACCATGGAAAGTCTGTTGACCCACTTAAATATTTACCCAAGCAATAATTAGTTTGGGTGCCGCATTGGCAATTGGAGGATAAGAAAGTGCAGTAATTTAGCGTATTTAAAATTTGGGAGATCATATTATGGGTCGTAAAACATCAACCGCAGTAGCGGAGCCCTTAGTCGACTTGTCGAAGAACGAGTCGGAAGTTGAATCTAAAACCAAGGAGGCAGGCAAGGAATCAGAATTAGAAGCACAAGTTCAAGATGATATGCAAAAAAACTTAGATGCCACTCAGCTGTATCTAAGCGAAATAGGTTTTTCCCCACTTCTTAGTGCAGAAGAAGAAGTTTATTTTTCGCGTAAGTCCCTCAAAGGCTGTGAAAAGTCCCGCAATCGCATGATTGAAAGTAACCTCAGACTCGTTGTTAAAATAGCGCGCCGATATAACAATCGTGGATTAGCATTACTCGACCTTATTGAAGAAGGTAATTTAGGCTTAATTCGTGCCGTAGAAAAGTTCGATCCAGAACGCGGATTTCGTTTTTCGACCTATGCAACATGGTGGATCCGTCAAACTATTGAACGGGCAATCATGAATCAAACTCGCACTATTCGACTGCCAATCCATGTGGTCAAAGAACTCAATGTTTACCTCAGAACGGCCCGCGAACTGGCGCATAAATTGGACCATGAGCCAACAGCGGAAGAGATTGCTGAGAAACTTGATTTGCCCAGCAGTGATGTAAGCAGAATGCTTAAGCTTAACGAGCGTATTACTTCTGTCGATACCCCCTTAGGTGGCGACAATGATAAAGCCTTGCTCGATGTATTAGCGGACGATGATAGTGTAGGACCAGATTATAAAGTACAAGATGAAGACATGTCTAAGTCAGTAGTACGTTGGTTAGATGAACTTAATAGTAAGCAAAGAGAAGTGCTAGCGCGCCGATTTGGCTTATTAGGTTACGAGCCTTCGACATTAGAAAATGTGGGTAAAGAGATTGGTTTGACCCGCGAACGTGTTAGACAGATCCAAGTGGAAGCATTAAAGCGACTGAAAGATTTGTTAGGAGCACAAGGACTGTCAGTAGAAGCAATTTTTAAAATGTAATGGCTTAGGCCTACACAGGGTAAAACATCTGTTTTTGGTGAGTATCTTGTCCAGCATTCAAGTATTTGGCAAACCATTGACAGATGATAAAAAGCGCACTTAATAGTGCGCTTTTTTTATGCTTTATATCGAGTTACCTGTTTTTCTTCAATTGATAGAGAAGTTCAAGCGCTTGGCGAGGTGAGAAATCATCGGGGTTGATGCTATCTAGCTTATCCAATGCGGCAGAGGTTTCGGGTGCCTGGAAATCCAGTACTGGTTGGATATGCGCTTCAAGTGCTTGATGATCGCGACTTTCCAAGTGTGCGAGTTTTTGCTTTGCGGCTTTAACTACATTATTGGGTACGCCAGCCAAAGCGGCCACTTGCAAACCATAACTCTTACTCGCTGCGCCAGATTGTACCGCGTGCATAAATACAATGGTGTCACCATGCTCAATCGCATCCAAATGTACATTAGCAATGTTCGCTATCTGCTCAGGTAGTTGGGTCAATTCGAAGTAGTGAGTTGCAAATAACGTGAGCGATTTTAGTTTGGTGGCTAAATGTTCTGCCGCAGACCAAGCTAATGACAATCCATCATAGGTGGAGGTACCTCGGCCTATTTCATCCATTAGCACCAAACTTTCAGGGGTGGCATTGTGCAGAATGTTAGCGGTTTCTGTCATTTCAACCATGAAGGTTGAGCGTCCCGATGCGAGATCATCGGCAGCGCCAATACGGGTAAAGATACGATCAATGGGGCCAATCGTGGCTTTTTGGGCTGGAACAAAGCTACCAATATGGGTCATCAAGGTGATCAGCGCGACTTGGCGCATGTAAGTTGATTTACCGCCCATGTTAGGGCCGGTGACCACCAACATACTTTTTTGCGGTGATAAACCAACTGGGTTAGCGATAAAAGGCGTTTGACTCACTTGTTCGACAACAGGGTGGCGGCCCGCTTCGATATCAATACCAATTTCGGCAACCAGTTCAGGACGACGGTAGCCTAAGCTCTCTGCCCGTTCTGCAAAATTACAAATTACATCAAGCTCTGCTGCGGCGCGGCCAAACTGTTGCAGTTGCGCTAACTTGGGTAATATCTGATCGAACAAAGCTTCCCAAAGCTGCTTCTCTAGCGCCAGCGCTTTACCTTGACTGGATAACACCTTTTCTTCATGTTCTTTAAGTTCAGCAACGATGTAACGCTCAGTATTTTTGAGTGTTTGCCTGCGCTGATAGCTCATAGGCACCAAATCAGACTCACGCCGGCTGACCTCAATATAGTAGCCGTGTACTCGGTTGTAGCCGACTTTGAGGGTTGAAGCGCCGGTTGCGGCTTTTTCTCTGGCTTCCAATTCATCTAAATAGTCAGTGGCGCCCTGACTTAAATCACGCCATTGATCAAGCTGGGCATCATAGCCTGGCTTCAAAACACCGCCATCACGGATCAACATAGGTGGATTATCAACGATAGCTCGGCATAGCAGTGCATGCTCTTCGGGGAATTCACCCAATAAGCTTGCAAGCTTTTGCAAGTGATCACTTTGGCATTGACCTAAGGTCGTTTGGAGCTGCGGTAGTGCCCCTAATGCTTGACGTAAACGAGCGAAATCACGTGGTCGCGCGCTGCGCAGAGCCAAGCGAGCAGTGATCCGCTCAACATCTCCGAGTTGCTTTAGTTGCTCAGAAAGATCGCTAAATAACCCAGAGTTCAACAGCTCATCGACAGCATCGTGGCGGGCGCGAAGTACGTTGTGGTCGCGTAGCGGTTCATGTATCCAACGTTGCAGCATGCGGCTGCCCATCGCAGTGGTGGTATTATCTAGAACGGCAGATAAAGTATTGCTACTGCCGCCTTGCAGGTTACAGGTCAGCTCAAGGTTTTTACGGGTCGCGGCATCCAAAATAATGCTGTCGTACTGATCAAAGCGGCTGATCGAGTTGATATGCGGTAGCGCGGTGCGCTGGGTATCTTTCACATATTGAACTAAACAACCTGCAGCCTGAATCGATAAACGCACTTCACCCAGTCCAAAGCCATATAAGTCCTTGGTGCCAAATTGGTCGAGCAGCAGTTGCTGACAGGTATCAAAATCAAACTCCCATTCGGGGCGGCGGCGTTTACCACTAAAGCGGTTGATTAACGCCATCTCACTAAAGTCTTCGCTATACAGTAGCTCTGCTGGATTGGTGCGTTGTAGTTCTGCTTCTAATGCTTCAGAAGTATCAAGTTCGGTAACGATAAACCGGCCTGATGAGATATCTAAGGTGGCATATCCAAACCCTGTCTTACCGTGATAAACCGCAGCGAGCAAGTTGTCTTGACGCTCTTGTAATAGCGCTTCATCAGTCAATGTACCAGGGGTCACTATTCGGACAACTTTGCGCTCTACCGGTCCTTTAGAGGTGGCCGGATCGCCAATCTGCTCGCAAATTGCAACCGAGACACGCAGCTGAACCAATTTTGCTAAGTAGCCCTCAACAGCATGGTAGGGGATACCAGCCATCGGAATGGGGTCTCCGCCACTTTTGCCGCGGGCGGTAAGTGAAATGCCTAATAATTCAGATGCCAGTTTGGCATCGTCATAAAATAACTCATAAAAATCACCCATCCGATAGAATAAAAGCATATCGGGAGTTTCTGCTTTTAAGGTCAGATACTGACGCATCATGGGTGTGTGTTTTTCTAAATGTTGAGTTGTTGCTTTATTCACTCTGAACCGTTCCTACCGCGATTGTCACTAGGTCGTCGACTGGCGACACAAAATATGTTGCCAATATTAGCAAGGATTAGCTGTCGATGGCGGCTAATTAATAAAAAAATACCCGCGAAACGATTCCGTCGCTTAGCCATTGAGCAAAGCCAAATTCACCAGCAGATAAAAAATAATCATCAACAGTACTTGATACTGTATGATTGTACAGTATACTAGTTTGCATATTGAGGCTGCTAGCGAGACAAACGCCAGCTCAGCACCACACAGTTCGCACAGCAAAGGCTGTGATTAAGAGGAAAACCTATGAGTATTGATGCGAATAAAGAGAAAGCACTGACAGCGGTACTAGGCCAAATTGAGAAGCAGTTTGGTAAAGGCTCTATCATGAAGCTAGGTGAAAACCGCTCGATGGATGTTGAAACTATTTCTACCGGTTCACTTTCTCTTGACGTTGCTTTGGGCGCAGGTGGTTTACCAATGGGGCGTATCGTAGAGATTTACGGTCCAGAATCTTCAGGTAAAACGACATTAACGCTAGAAGTTATTGCAGCAGCTCAACGTGAAGGTAAAGTGTGTGCCTTTATCGATGCTGAGCACGCATTAGACCCGATTTATGCGCAAAAGCTAGGTGTTGATATCGATAACTTGCTTTGTTCACAGCCAGATACCGGTGAGCAAGCATTAGAGATTTGTGATGCGTTAACCCGCTCTGGTGCCGTCGACGTTATCATTGTTGACTCGGTAGCGGCATTGACCCCTAAAGCTGAAATTGAAGGTGAGATTGGTGATTCTCATATGGGTCTTGCTGCCCGTATGATGAGCCAAGCAATGCGAAAGCTTGCTGGTAACCTCAAGCAGTCAAATACTTTGCTGATTTTCATTAACCAAATTCGTATGAAAATTGGTGTGATGTTCGGTAACCCAGAAACCACAACCGGCGGTAACGCACTGAAGTTTTATGCCTCAGTCCGTTTAGATATTCGCCGCACCGGTGCCATTAAAGATCGCGACGAAGTGATTGGTAATGAAACCCGCGTTAAAGTGGTTAAGAACAAAATTGCTGCACCATTTAAACAAGCAGAGTTCCAAATTTTATATGGTGAAGGGATTAACCGTACCGGTGAGCTAGTTGACCTAGGCGTAGCCCATAAACTCGTAGAGAAAGCCGGTGCTTGGTACAGCTATAAAGGTAGCAAAATCGGTCAAGGGCGTGCCAATGCAGGTAAATACCTGATTGAAAATCCAGAGATTTCAGCTGAAATTGAAGCGGCTTTACGTGCCATGTTACTGAGCAGCGGTGAAGCAGTTGCTGAATCTGCTACCGGTGATGAAAATATCGATATGGAGACTGGCGAGGTTTTCTAACCAAGCCGTCACTAAGATAGTTATACATGGCTAAGGGGGAGC
>NZ_JAEH01000042.1 GCF_000518805.1 Shewanella waksmanii ATCC BAA-643 | reverse complement strand
GAATTAGTTTGCCCAAAGCGCGCTGAGTAGATCAAATTCTTATACTGATTGGTATTAGAGATAATCTCACACTTTTGCCGTTCATTGTTGCGACAGTGGATCTCGCCAGTTGCCGCGTTTATTGCTATATTAGCGCCCATTCGTCATAGGGTTATTCACACGACAGCCCGCAGTCAAAAGGTCAGTAAATGAAAATTGGTATTATTGGTGCAATGGAGCCTGAAGTTGCTCACCTAATCGAGTCAATGGAAGCGCCGCAATCCGTCACTATCGCCGGCATTGAGCTGGTCTCGGGGACATTAGAAGGCAAGCAAGTGATTGTCACTCGCTCAGGTATCGGTAAAGTCACTGCCAGCGTTGCCACCACCTTACTCATTGAAAAGTTTGCCCCAGACTATGTGATTAACACGGGCTCTGCCGGTGGATTTGTCGATAGCCTTAACATTGGTGATATCGTTATTTCTTCTGAAGTGCGTCATCACGATGTTGATGTCACAGCTTTTGGCTATGAAATTGGCCAAATGGCGCAACAGCCTGCTGCATTTATTCCTGACGCTAAGCTCAAAGCTGCAGCCAACAAAGCCGTTGCAGATCTTGGTGAAGTGAAGGCTATTGAAGGCCTAATTTGTACGGGCGATAGCTTTATATGCGACCCTAAACGTACCGAGCAGATGCTAGCCAACTTCCCGACAATGGCGGCTTGCGAAATGGAAGGTGCGGCAATTGCGCAGGTTTGCCATCAGTTTAACGTGCCTTTTGTGGTGATTCGCTCATTGTCTGATAACGCCAATAACGACTCTCCAGTGGATTTCGACAGTTACATTGTTAAAGCGGGCCATCACTCAGCGCTAATGGTAATGTCACTGCTTCGTCAACTGGACGCGTAATTGACCTAATGATCCCAGACTTTGCCCAACAAGTGTTAAATGACAGCAGTTTTTATCAAGATGCCTTGATACTGCTGGTTGCTATTGTGCTCGCTAAAGCGGCCCCGCTGCCACGAGAAGCACAAGCCTTAGTCTGGTTTAGTCACTTAGCTAAGCAATTAGCCCAAAAAGTTAATCATCCTCAGCGCTCTGCTCAGCAACAATCCATTGCAGGCTTTATGGCGCTGCTGCTGATTATCTTGCCCTTCTGGCTGATCATCAGCTTCTTGTTGGAATTAGCAGCTTTCCCCTGGTTTTTTGAGATTGTCATCTTATATCTCTGTCTATGCGATGAGCACTTTAACCGAGTTGCAGAAGAGGTTCAGCACGCGCTTGAAGATGATGATAAAGCCCGAGCGAGAAAGATTTTAGCGCCGTGGTCTTACCGTGACACCACAGAGCTGTCATCCATTGGTTTGGCCAAAGCCACAATCGAGAAAATGATGTCCACACCTATCTATGGTTCGGTGGCGACCATTTTGTTTTTCTCCGTTGGCGGCGCAGCGCTGGTGCTAGGTGCACGCATGGTTAAACAAGTGGAGTATTGCTGGCCGAAAGTTAACTCTCAGTATCAGCACTTTGGCAAAGCCAGCCACTTCTTAAGCTCAGTGCTGTATTTTATACCAACAGCGCTGTGGAACTTCACCCTAGCAATTCAGGGTGGCCCCAAAGCTATCCGTCTACTTTATCAGCTAAAACCTAGCCGTCACCCCATCAATAATCACCTCAAAACCTGTCAGCTGTTTGCGCAAATTCTCAATTTAGAGCTTGCGGGGCCGATGAAATTCAATGGCAATAAGGTGACACTTGAACGGGTAGGCAGCGGCAGATTGCCCGCAGCAGAAGATATCAATAGGGCAATTAAGCTAACTCGCTTTACCACCTTAATCTGGATTAGTACCTTAGTGACCTTCCCTGCAATATGGGCGCTACTGCGGTATTTCACCTAAGCTGGTGACTAGACATAGTGACACTGCTTGGTATCATGCCAGCTACCACCACAGATTTTATTGAGATAGCTAACTTGTTTGACAATCTACACGTATCGCTAACGACACCAGCTCTGCTGTTTCCAGCGATTTCACTATTGCTGTTAGCCTACACCAACCGTTTTTTCTCATTGGCGGCACTCATTCGCAATTTGAGTACCGAGGGCAAACCGGTACACAGTGCTCAGTTAGCCAATCTAAAGAAACGCATTGTCATTATTCGCCGTATGCAAGAAGCCGGGGTTTCAAGTTTTGCCTTGTGCGTCCTGTGTATGATTTTTATCTATATTGGCTTTAACCAAACTGGCTCGATTATTTTTGGCTGTAGTTTGTTGCTGTTATTGTATTCACTGTTGTTGTCAGTGATTGAAATTCGTATCTCTGTGGTCGCACTTAATCATCACTTAGAAGAGCTAGATCAATGAGCCATTGGATCTATTTCTTTGACTTATGCGGCACCGCCGTTTTTGCTTTGTCAGGCGCACTAGCGGCTGGCCGTCACCGCATGGACCCATTTGGCGTAATCGTACTGGCTTCAGTTACGGCGGTGGGCGGCGGCAGTATTCGCGATGCCCTGCTCGGCACCACTCCCGTTTTCTGGATAAAAGATCCCAATTACATCATCGTCATTCTGACCACCGTGTTGCTAACGTTAATCTTTGTGCGTAAGCCCAAACGGGTACCGCAATACACTTTGCCGGTTGCCGATGCACTCGGATTAGCGCTGTTTACTGTTATCGGTGCAGAAAAAGCACTGGGTTTAGGCTTAACAGGCATGGTTGCGGTGATTATGGGCTTGATAACTGGTGTCGGAGGAGGCATTATTCGAGACTTACTTTGTCGCCAAGTGCCAATGATTTTACGAACCGAAATCTACGCCACAGCTTCGATTATGGGCGGGATCTGTTATACCTTGTCTATCTATTGGGGCGCAGCAGATAAAGTGGCGCTGTTGTTAGCGCTAAGTACCGCATTAACCATAAGGTTAGCGGCCATAAAATGGCATTTATCCTTGCCTGCTTTTGACTTAAAAAAGAAAGTTTCATGATTTATGATTGCTAAATATCTACGCCTAATATTGACCTTATTTGCTGCTTGTAGCTGCGCGCCAGCGCTGGCTAACTCAGGCGAAATGCCAAAAGAGCAGCAAATGGCCGTGCGTTATATTAAAGCATTAACCGATCATGATTATCGATTGCTGAGCACCTTTTATAATCGCGAGAGTGTATTTAGCGACCGCACAGCCAGTAAAACCTATACCGGTAAGCGCAATATTCTACAGTTCTTTGAGCGCGCCCATCGCGGTGTCATGGAATACGATTTCAATATTGAACACATGTACAACTCAGGCTCGTTAGTGGTCATGATAGGCAACTACCATTACCGTGGTCCCGGTGCACAATTTGGCAAGCCCGGAAAAATTATCGAACTGGCCATCCCAGGGGTCACAACGGTTAAACTTGATATGAGCAATCACAGAGTCACTGAGCATGAAGACCTTATGGACTATCAAACCATGGCCGATCAGTTATCCACGCAGTAAGCGCATTTAGCCAATTTTGAACACAAAAAAACCCGCTTATCGCGGGTTTTTGTTTATGCAGTGTATCACTACACTAAGGTAATCTTAGCAAACTTACGTTTGCCTACTTGGAATACCCCGGTGGTGCCAGCAGACAGTTGTAACTTAGTGTCTTCAATTTTAGCACCATCAATCTTAGCCGCGCCTTGCTTAATCATACGCATGGCATCTGAAGTTGAGTTCACCAGCCCAGCCTGTTTAAGCAAGTTGGCAATTGCGATACCTTCGCCAGCAGCAATCTCTAGCTCTTCAATATCATCCGGAATCGCCCCTTTTTGGAAACGATTGATAAACTCTTGATGCGCTGCTTCTGCCGCTGCATCATCGTGGAAACGCGCAATGATCTCTTTCGCTAGCGCAATTTTGATATCACGTGGGTTAGCACCGGCTTCTACATCAGCTTTAAACTGCTCAATTTCAGTCAGTGGACGGAATGAAAGCAGCTCAAAGTAACGCCACATCAGTTCATCTGAAATTGACATGATTTTACCGAACATTTCACCAGCAGGCTCACTCACGCCAATGTAGTTATGTGCCGATTTAGACATCTTCTTCACGCCGTCTAAACCTTCAAGCAAAGGCATCATAATCACGGTTTGTGGCTTTTGCCCTTCAGCCTTTTGCAGCTCACGGCCCATCAGTAAGTTAAACTTCTGATCGGTACCACCTAGCTCAACATCAGCTTTAAGTGCCACTGAGTCATAGCCTTGCAATAATGGGTACATAAATTCGTGGATCGCAATCGCCTGACCCGAGCCATAACGCTTTTTAAAGTCATCACGCTCCATCATACGTGCAACGGTCTGTTGCGAAGCAAGACGAATCATGCCTGCGGCCCCAAGCGGCTCTAGCCAGCTTGAGTTGAACTCGATGCGCGTTTTAGCTGGATCAAGAATTTTATAAACCTGCTCTTTATAGGTTTCCGCGTTAGCAAGTACTTGCTCTTTTGTCAGAGGTGGGCGAGTACTGTTTTTACCACTTGGATCACCAACCATACCGGTAAAGTCACCAATCAAGAAGATCACTTCATGACCTAACTCTTGGAAAGTTCTTAACTTATTAAGAATTACAGTGTGGCCAAGGTGAATATCGGGTGCGGTTGGATCTGCCCCGAGTTTAATCCGCAGTGGGCGGCCTTCTTTTAACTTTTCTAGCAGATCTGACTCAAGTAAAATTTCATCGGTTCCGCGTTTTATTTCTGCAAGTGCTTGGTCTAAATCAGCCATCTTGGCAACTACCCCTAAGAGCCTAGTGTAAAATTAAGGACAGTAATGTTACTTGTTAGCCAGCACAATTGAAAGGGTGTACACTAAGGGGAGCAGCACGATTATGCAAAATTGGTATCGAGGTCAATGGGAAAGCTCATAACGTTATTAAAATTATTGCCTAGAATGCATCAAGTTCTACTGAGTGTATTGGTGGTAGTCACGTTAACTATATTGTTATTACCCGCAGACACTGCCCAGGCATCAAAAAACACCAATACCAGCTTATCTGGTCGCATTGAAGGCTTTAACGATGCAGCACCCAGTGATGCTACTCAGCCGCAAGCGCGACCTCAGCAGGTACCTTTAGCTTTTCGCAAGCCCACGCCTCCATCACAAAATCAATCAGACGCGCCGCAAACTGCGTCGGCACCAACTCAGCCCAATGACTCATCAACAGAACTTGATACCGCAGCGAGTCCAGCAGTCACCCCCGCATTACTGATTGATAAACGTTTTGAAGTGAAACGCGGTGATACCTTGGCAGCTTTATTTAAACGCGCCGGCTTAACCCCGCGAGATGTGCATGAAATCACTTTGCTGCCTAAGGCGAAAAAGAACTTACTGCGCATCATGCCCGGCGAAGAGATAGTGATCAGTAAAACTGACACCGGCGAGTTGGCCAAAGTAACCTATCATTTAGATGCAATTTCAACCTTAGTCATTGAACACAATGCTGATGGCTATCAAGAGTCGGTCATCGTCAAAGAGGTTGAAGTAAGAAAAGATTTCGCCAGTGCCACCATAAGCAGTAACTTTTGGAATGCGGGTGTGGGGGCTGGTTTAACCCCGAATCAAATTATGCAACTGGCCACTATATTCGGTTGGGATATCGATTTTGCACTCGACCTGCGTGAAGGCGATCAATTCTCTATCTTATTTGAGCAAGAATATGCCGATGGTGAGTTTCTGCAAAACGGCAATATCTTAGCCGCTGAGTTTACCAACCAAGGCGATCGCTATACTGCAGTACGCTACAGTGATGGTAACTATTATTCAGAAGAAGGCCGCAGTATGCGCAAAGCCTTTTTGCGCTCTCCTGTAGACTTTAAATACGTCAGCTCCAGCTTTAACCCTCGCCGCCTTCACCCAGTGACCGGCCAAGTTAGGGCCCACCGTGGTGTCGATTATGTCGCGGCGGTAGGCACTCCCATTAAAGCCGCAGGTAAAGGCCGCGTGATTAAGTCAGCCTATAACAAGTACAATGGTAATTACGTGTTTATTAAACATAATGACACCTATACCACCAAGTATTTGCACTTGAAAAAGCGTAACGTTAAACAGGGAGCCACCGTAAAACAGGGCCAGATCATCGGTACATTAGGTGCCACGGGTCGAGTCACCGGTGCACACTTGCATTACGAATTTATTGTCAATGGCGTACACCGCAATCCAAGAACGGTCAAACTCCCTAAGTCTATGCCGATTGCTGCAGATCAAAAACAGCAGTTTTTAGCCCTAAGCGAACAACTTATGGCTCAACTTGAGCAGAACAAACAGCTCAGACTCGCAGCACAATAGGATTGAAATCCAATGAGTAAATCATATTATATCGGCCTAATGTCAGGCACCAGCATGGATGGTGTAGATGCCGTGCTCGTTGAATTTGAACAGCAACAACCGCGACTCATCGCCAGCCACAGTGAGCCCATGCCACGCTCGCTGCTTAAAGGCTTAACCCGCTTATGCTTGCCCGGTAATGACGAAATAAACTTGCAGGGCAATTTAGACCGCGCCGTGGGGCAACTGTTTGCCCAAGCGGTAAATAATTTGTTAGCCAATAACGCCATACCTGCTGAGCAAATCACCGCCATCGGCAGCCACGGACAAACCATCCGTCATATGCCTAACTTAGATATGGGCTTTACCCTGCAGATTGGTGACCCCAATACCATTGCCGCGCTAACCGGCATCAATGTTATCGCCGATTTTCGCCGCAAAGATATCGCCTTAGGTGGCCAAGGTGCGCCACTAGTACCAGCATTCCACCAGCAATTATTTGCTCAGCCCGGCAGCCCTAGAATCATTGTCAATATTGGCGGCATTTCAAATATCACCTTCCTGCCTGGTGGTGCCGACGAGGTAGTGGGTTTTGATACGGGGCCGGGAAATACACTGATTGATGCTTGGATAAACCATGTGCACAACAAGCCCTATGATGAGCACGGCGCATGGGCGGCCACTGGCACCACCAACGAGCAATTACTTAATCATCTGCTGTCCCATTCATACTTTGCGTTAGCCGCGCCGAAAAGTACCGGCAGAGAGCTATTTAATCAAGCGTGGTTAGAACAGCAGGTGGCCAACTTTGGCTACTTAAGCGAAGCCGATATTCAATCGACCTTACTCGATTTGACCTGCCATAGTATTGCCAATGACTGCGCTAAGCTGTCAGATAATGCTGAATTATTTATCTGTGGCGGCGGCGCGTTCAACGATGAACTTATGCGGCGTTTAGCTAACTTACTGCCTAATCATAAGATACTGACCACCAAAGATATTGGCATTGCCCCGCAGTGGGTTGAGGGCATTGCTTTTGCGTGGTTAGCTATGCGTCATCATCATGGGCTAAGTGGTAACCTACCAGCGGTAACCGGCGCGAGCCGCGAAGCCATTTTAGGTGGCTTATTTCCAGCACCGTAAATCGATTTCGACGCAACAGCGCTTATTGCAGTAAGCGGTGTTGCAAGCGAATCACATCGCGTTTGTAATTCTCAGACTCTGTTAGCAACAAGCTTTCATTATCAGCCACATAACTAATGGCTCCATGGCGCGGTAAGCTGGAGGGCGGAAGCTTTAAAATAGGCGTAACCAGTTGCGTGCTGAAACGCCAAAATGCAATGAGCTGATGGCTACTGCCATTTTGACGAAAGTACACACCTTTGTCGGTCACATCCCAATTGTATCGCTCAAAAAATTGCTCTGCAGCAATCACCTCTTCAATGATTAAAGGCTTATTAATATCCATCGACCACAGACCCAATTTATCCGCCCGTGAAAACAGTAAGATATTGGCGTTAACCATCTTGCCCAACCGCATATCGACACCACTGATGACTTCAGGAAGGCGATTATCCAGATAAAAGCGAGTAATGCCGTCGTAGGTATTTGCCACTATAAAACTGTCATCCCAGCCCCAGCTAGGACGCTGATGGTCGAGATAAGCGGTGGCCAATACGGTAATATTCCCTGATGCCACATCTAACACATGGATTTTATTGCCTTCACTCTTATCATCAGGGGCAAGAAACGCCACTTTCTTGCCGTCGTGGGACCAGCTCGGATAAGCGACTCGACGTTTTAAAGCAGTATGTTGCTTACGTTCATTACCCTCGATGTTCGCTGACCAAATTTCATTAAAGCCCGTTTCATTGGAAACATAGACAAGCCTTTTTGATATGGTTGAATAATCGGGATTACGATAGCTGTATTCTACTCTCAGCAAGGGAAATGGCGTTGTGGGTACATGTTGGGCTAAATCTAAGCGGCTAAGTCGATGGTCGCGCATATAATTGGCATAAACAATATCGTGGCTAAGGGGCACAAACCTGGGATAACTCAGTCCCTCCACATGCAATGGTTCAACCTTTTTGCTGGCCACAGTCACAATAAATCCGTTGCGCACGCCGGAATTTTCACTACTAAACACTAAACGCTTGCCATCTGGGTGCCAACTTAAGCCCCGCATATCCTCAAACCCGCGGGTCAACCTATGTTCAATACCGCTAGCCCATTCGCGCATAAACAGATCCTCGGAAATGTTGCCAAATCGACGAGCGATAGCTAACCAGCGTCCATCTGGGCTAAAGGCTAAATCGCGATCACGGTAGCTGCATTCAGTATCGCAAGAGATGCGCACAGCCTGCGGCGTTTGCTCCGATAAGTCGAGCTGGTATAACCCGGAGGCAGGTACTTGCTCATCAGCAGAAACAAACACTAAATAGCGGCCATCTGGAGACACATCAAGCCCAGCGCTGTAGGTATCACACGCGGCGAGAGTGTTGGTCTGATTGCTATCAAGTTCTAACCGAGTAATGAAACACTGCTTATTGGCACGCAGCTCAGAGGCAAAATATAAAGCACTGCCATCGGGGCTCCACACTGCGCGAATCTCTTTACTGTTACTCGACGTCAATTGCTTGGGGGTATCACTCGGGGTATGCAAGTCCTTAAGATATAGACTGGCATAACCATCAACGCCACGCGCACCATAGACTAACCAGCGCCCATCTGGCGAGACCACCGGATACAGCTCCGAGCCCGCATCAGACGTCAGCCGCGTCTGCAATTTAGGGGTGTAGCGCACGCTATCTAAATACAGGTGCGTCAGTACAAAGCCAAGGATAACAACCAATAATGCACCAAATATGGCGATGATTCGACGATTAAGCTGACTAAGGTGGGCGATTTTATTATCGGCTTTTTCTAGCAAGTCAGGTTCATCAACTAAGTCCGCGGCATCGAACTCTGGTGCAATCAGTAATCGGTAACCGGTTTTGCGCACGGTATCAATCGCCGCTTCATCACCCGCGACCCCTTTCAATTGCTGACGCAGATGCCAAATAGCATTGGTTAAGGCTTTCGATCCCACATAATGATTACCTTCCCAAATATCTTCTATTAGCTCCTCTCTGGTCACCACTTTTGGATGGTGACGTGCAAGGTAACTGAGCACTTCGATAAATTTAGGTTGTAAAGAGACGCTCTGCAAAGCTTGATTTGTGTCGGTAGCAAAATAGAGACTGTTATCAGCAGGAGACACTCTGCAGCCATTTAGCGCAAAGCTTGCATGCTTAGAAATCTTCATAAATCGCCCCCTAACACCCTCAAGACCAGCCAGGCCCATCACTACAATTAAGACAGATAATACGTTTTTAACCTAAGTTTCACAAGCAGCAAGAAGAGATCTAAAAGATATTTAAGTTACTGATAAAAATCACAATAGATATTTAATAGATAAATAAACTACTAATAAACGACCCCGCATTGATTGCCTCGCAATAACAAAATAGTTACATCTTTAAGCCAGCAACAACGTGGCAATATTCATTGGCGCTAATTCAGGCGTTAGCCCCTAAGTGTCTGCCACTAGAACCTATGATCCAAGCGTTAATCCAAGCGCTAAAGGGACACAAATAGGTCACTAACTACAAAAACTAAGGACTGTATCGAGATGAGATCAACAATGAAATTATCAGCACTCTCCGTAGCCATCACGCTTGCTTCGCTAGGCACTACTCACGTTCAAGCTGCAGAGCAAACTGGCGCGGATGAAAAAATCGAAAAAATTGCTGTCACCGGCTCACGCATTAAACGGGCAGACTTTGAAGGCGTTGCCCCAGTTACTGTCATTACGGCTGACGACATAGCCAGTAGCGGCCTAAGTTCGATCTCCGAAGTCTTGCAATCGTCGGTAGCTAACACCGGCGGCTCGCTCAATGGCGAAAGCGATGGTTTTACCGATAGCGCTAGCTCAGTCAACTTACGTGGCATGGGAGCGAACCGCACCTTAGTCCTCATCAACGGCCGTCGCCAAGCTGCATTTCCTTCTGCAGTAGGTGGTACATCAAACTTTGTTGATGTATCAGATATTCCTAGCGCCGCAGTTGAAAGAATTGAAATTCTTACCGGCGGCGCGTCGGCAATTTATGGTTCAGACGCCGTTGGTGGTGTCGTCAACATTATTCTTAAACAGCAATATGACGGCGCGAAAGTAGAAGCTAAGTATTCAGATACCACCCAAGGCGGCGGTGAGCAGCTGGATCTATCCTATCTACAAGGGTTCAATACAGAAAACAGCCAAACTTTGGTTATGCTTGAATACCGTAAAGTTGAAGAGATTAAAACCTCAGATCGCGACAGCCTTTATAACCCTGGCTACTATGAAAATAGCGACGGTGAATTAACATGGGGAGCAGGCCCATTTGGCGATGCTGCGCCGTCAAGCTGGTCATCGCGGATCACCGATTACAGTGGCATCTATCACGATGACAAATACGTCAACCTCGATCAGCAACAGTGTAGTGATCTGTTTGGCGACAAAGGCATTTACCGACCTGATTATAAGTACGGTTGTTACTACGACAAGTATGCAGATCGCGGCCTTCAATCAGCTTATGATCGCTTAAACTTAGTCGTTAACACCACCTACGATTTAAACGATGATTGGCAACTGTATGCCATGCTTAACGCCTCATACAAAGAAAGTACCAAATACAAAGACGAAAAAGGCTTTGGCACCTACCTCTATGAAGACGAAGTCAGCGGGGCCTACAGCTATGATAGATACGAATTTGAGGATTATAACCGCTACTATCTCGCCCGCCGCATGGAAGAGTTTCCAGGGCCACGAACCTATGACACCCAAAATACCAAAGCCTCGTTAGCGTTTGGCGCCAACGGCACCTTAGGTGACTACGAGCTAGATATCTCATGGTCTAGCGGCTATGCCCTTTATGAAAAACAGAATCACCACATGGTCAATGGTGCCAAGATGTTAGATATCGTCACCATGGATCCCAGCCAAGGTGGCACTGAGAAATGGTACCCTAATCAAGCAATGACAGCCGAGCAAGCTGATTATCTTATGGGCGATTCAACTAAAGAGTCAGACTCGACCATGCATCAACTGCAAGCCGTTTTCTCTGGTGATTTAATGGAAGTTTCAGCTGGGACAATTGGATTTGCGACCACAGCTGAGTGGGCCCGTGAAAGCTATGAAGATACCTTAGATCAAATCACTATGGACGGCGGCTACATAGGTATGGGCGGCACAGGCGGTGAAGGCGACCGTGACCGTGTGGCCATTGCTGGTGAGATCCAATGGCCATTGCTTGCTAATATGCCAGGCGTACGTTCACTGGAGTTATCAGCCGCATTGCGATATGACCATTACCTAGATGACTCTGATGTTGGCGGCGCGACCACTCCGCAGGTTGGTTTGAGTTACCGTCCAATTGATGAAGTCATGGTGCGCGCGAATTGGGGACGCAGTTTCCGCGCCCCAGACATGCATCGTTTATATGCTGGTCAAACTCGTGGATATAGCAGTATCGACGTACCACACCCAAGTGATCCAAATGACATTTATGAAGATGATTACGTTTCATATAACTCAGGTAACCTAAACCTTGAAGAAGAAAAAGGTGAGTTTTGGAATGTTGGCTTAGTGGCGAATGTAACTGACAATGCTGATTTGACCATCGACTGGTGGAACATTGAATTAGAAGGCGCAGTGAAAACCATCTCTAGCTACGATGTGATTAACGACCCTAAATATAACAAAACGGGTCAATACAACGACTGCACTGAGATGACAGAAGTTGGCTACCTCAATGAGTTTGACGATGACGGCATTGAAAATATCGCCTGTATGCGTAAAGGCCCAATCAACAGCGCCTATGAAGCCTCAGAAGGTATCGATGCTAGTTTCAACTATAACTTCCCAGAAACCGCAGCGGGCGAGTTCAAACTGAAACTTGCCGCCTCTTACCTGATTAAGAAAGAGTATTTAGAGCAGGCTGGCGGAGAAGTTGAAGAACAAACTGAAACTGACTACTTCCCTAAATGGAAGGGTAATGCCAGCTTCAATTGGAGTTATGAAGATTTTCGCGCCACTATCGCCTATTACTACACAGGCGAAGCCAAAGGTGTTGACCTGTTTGAGTACACTGACGTCAATGGAGACGATGTCGAATCAATGGAAACGGATACCCTGGACCCGTACCAAACCATTAACCTGACGCTCAGTTACTCAGCCCCATGGAAAGGTAAGTTCACCGCCGGCGTGAGAAACCTAACCGATGAAATGCCGCCACTGTATGACGTACGCAACGACAAACATAACGACTGGCCTTTCTATGAAGATGACAACAGCAGCTATTCTGCAAAGGGTCGTAGTTACTTTGTCGGCTACTCACAGAAGTTCTAACTGCTAGCGCAGCCCTTCCCTTGGCGCCCATCTTGGGCGCCTCTTTTTACTGCTGTCGCACTCTCTATCAGGAGAAACCCATGCAATTTATTTTCATCTTGTTCACTGCCCTGATCTGGTTTTGCAGTGCCCAAGTCATGAGTGGCGAATATCAACATCCAAGCCCTGCCATCGAGCAGGTGCTCAATCAATCCAAATCGGTCACAACACGCTTATCTGCAGATAACCAATATATGGTGGTGCTTAAACCCATCTCTCAGGTTGATATCAAACAGCTGGCACAACCGGAATTAAAGCTGGCTGGATTAAGAATAAATCCCACATCGCTCGCCCCTTCACGCAGTAAGTATCAATACAATGCGCTGGAGATAATCAAACTGGCTGATCAATCTCGGCATATCATTAAAGCGGCACAAGGCCTAAGTTATCATGCCATCAAGTTCTCGCCCGATAGCCAATATTTGAGTTATATCGTAAGCAATCAGCAAGCAACCTATATCGAACTGTTTGATCTGCAGAAAAAGACCACTTTTAGACTGACTAATCAGCGTTTAAACGCAACACTCGGGTTTAACTATCGCTGGCAATACGATAGCCAAGCCATCGTCACTAACTTAGCCATCAGCACGAAAACCCGTGAAAATAGTCCTACTGTATTGAGTCCAAATATCAGTGCTACAAACGGTAAAAAAGCCCCTAGAAGAACTTATCAAGACCTGATTAAAAACCACCAAGATGAGATAACTTTTGCCAATATAACCACAGCTCAACTCAGCAAAATTGCCCTAAATGGCCAAATCACTGCCATTGGCAAACCGGGTATTAACATCAGTTATCAAGTCTCTCCTAGCAATCAATATATTTTGGTTAAGCAAATTGATAGGCCTTTTTCTCGCATTGTTAAATATCGAGACTTCGCCCAAACAGTCAGCCTGTTTGACCATTTAGGTCACCAGGTCATCGCCTTTGGCCAACTTGAAAGCGGTGAATTTAGGCCCAGTGGTAGCGACTCTGTTCGCCGAGGACCGCGTCTTATCCATTGGCGCAAAGACCAGCCACACACCATCGCTTTTGTCACACCACTTGATAACGGCGATGGCAACAGTCAGCCGCAATATCGAGATGAAATAAGCACCCTCAGCGCACCTTTTACCGGTCAAGGTGAGCCTCTAGTCAAAACCACTTGGCGGATCAGTAAGCTCGCTTGGGGCGAGGACAACACGCTTTTCATTACCGAAAAAAACAGCAAGCAGAAACAGCTCAGGGTGAGTTTTTATCAAGATAATCATAGCGCCAAGCCTACTCTGTGGTACCAGAAGTCCCAGCGCGATACCTATAACGACCCAGGGAAATTGCTCTATAACAGGCAAATTGCAGCGCCATTAGTCAACATCGAGTCTGGTCATTTTGTGCATGCTGGGCTCGGTGCATCGCCACAGGGTTATCGCCCCTTTGCTAAACAAACCAATATGGCGGATTTATCCAGCAACATTATTTGGCAAAGCCAGCCGAATAAGCTCGAAAAACTGATCCACCTTATTAGTCGCTCGCCGCTGACTATGGTCATTAGTCGCGAAGATAGTGCCACTGCCAAACAGTACTGGCTAGTTAAGGGTGACAAGCAGACGCTGTTATACCAAACCCAAAACACATTAAGCCAGTATGACGGGGTAAGCAGGCAACTGGTTCATTATCAGCGTCAAGATGGCACACCACTTTCGGGTATGCTTTATCTGCCTAAAGGTTATCATCCAAGTCAAGGGCGGCTACCAGTGCTGATGTGGGCTTACCCCCGTGAATACAAAGATGCCCAAGTCGCTAGTCAGGTCAATTTCTCTAAACATCAGTATCAAAAAATCAGCGCCAAAGGGCCGGTAGCAATGGTCGCTCATGGCTTTGCAGTGTTTGATAAGGTCGCAATGCCAATCATAGGCGAAGGTAAAAAACGCCCCAACGACAGCTTCAGGCAGCAGTTGGTCAGCAATGCCCAAGCCGCCATTGATGTGTTAGTAGATATGGGAGTGGCAGACCCTGAGCGTGTTGCCATTGGCGGCCACTCTTATGGCGCTTTTATGGTGGCAAACCTTTTGGCCCATTCAGATCTTTTCAGTGCTGGTATCGCCCGCAGTGGTGCCTACAACCGTTCACTTACGCCATTTGGTTTTCAGTACGAGAAACGTAACTACTGGGAAGCGCCGGACTTGTACCAACAAATGTCCCCCTTTACCCATGCCGACAAGATTGATGAACCGCTGTTATTGATCCATGGCGAAATGGACGCGAACTCCGGCACCTACCCCATGCAGTCAGAACGACTTTTCAAAGCCATACGTGGACTCGGGGGCACCGCGAGATTAGTCACCCTCCCCTATGAAAGCCATAGCTATGTTGCCCGACAATCGTTAGCCCATATGTGGTGGGAGCAAGAAAACTGGTTGCTGCGATACCTAGGCAAGGCTGACAGCCATAGCGCCCAGACATCTAGCCAATATCAATCACTAGTGCGTTGATTTAAAGGAATATGCAATGAAGTTAGCTCGAATCTCCCTCACCATGACACTAGTGCTAGGGCTTGGTACCTCGCTCGGTTTAGCCCAGGCTAGCACACCGCGCAATATCATCTACCTAATAGGCGATGGCATGGGACCCGCCTATACCACAGCTTATCGATACTACCGCGATGACCCCAGTACCAAAGCGGTGGAAAACACCATTTTCGACCAGCTGTTAGTCGGGTTGTCGAGTACTTATCCCGATGACGATACCTATGTCACCGACTCTGCGGCGGCAGCCACAGCCCTGGCAACCGGCCATAAAAGTTACAATGGGGCGATAGCGGTCGATCATCAACATAGTCCACTTGTTACCATGATGGAACAAGCCAATGAAGCAGGCTATAACACCGGTGTTGTGGTCACCTCTCAAGTGAATCATGCAACACCCGCGAGCTTTTTAGCGCACAACAAAAGCCGGCGAAACTACAATCAAATTGCCGATAGCTATGCCGATAATTTGCTCAAGGGACTTGGTAGCGCAGATATCCTCCTCGGCGGTGGCACTGAGTATTTTCAACGCCAAGACCGCAATCTAGTCGAAGAGTTTATCAACTACGGCTATCAATACGTTGATGACTTGAATCAGTTAACGCAATTGACTGAGTTGCCCGCACTGGGCTTATTTGCCCCCTCCGGACTGCCACCAGCATTGGGCTCGACTAACCCCAATAGGTTGCAAATGATGACCGATAAAGCCTTGAACTTACTCGACAAGCAGCCACAGCCCTTTGTGTTAATGGTCGAGGCGAGTCAAATTGATTGGTGCGGACATAGCAACGATATTGCCTGTGCCATGGCCGAGATGCATGACTTTGCCCTCGCCCTTGCCAGCGCTAAAGCGTACGTTGATAAGCATGCAGATACTTTGCTGGTCGCCACCGCAGACCACTCTACCGGTGGACTCACATTAGGACGCAAAGGTGACTATCAATGGCGAGGTAAACAGCTACCGCAGATCAATACTTTACCTAAAGCCTATGCCAAAATACTGTTAGAAAACCCCAATACTCTGCGCGACATAAAGCAGTTTAGTGCCAGTTGGGTTAAGCATATTAACTTGTCATTAAGCGATAACCAGCTCGCTATTTTGCAACAAACGCTACTGGATGCGAGTCAGTCTAAAACCGCAGTGAAAAAAATGGCCTCGGCAATTAAGCGTCGTATCGATGCGCTGAGCTACACTGGCTGGACGACCACAGGACACGATGGCATTGATGTACCAATATTGGCTTATGGTACTGGCGCTAACCAGTTTGCTGGCCACTTAGATAATACCGAAATAGCCAATAAAATTATCAACTTCATCGTCAAATAATAGCAACTACAATAAAACCGACTATGCTCAAATCAGCGCTGACTCATTAACGTAGTCTCTCTGATTTGAGCAATTTGAAGGTATACGATAAACGGTTGCATTCCCTTTTTATTCAAAATAATTTAGAAAAAACTTTGTCACTATCATCATGGTTGTTTTCTGTTTATAAAGTACATGCACTGCTAAGCAGACATGTACTTTATGAGGTAAATCAACAACTAACCCAAAACCTTTAAACGCTTGTTTAAATAGCTACCATATTATTATCTCGACACTCTACAAAACGAGCAATAAACCAAACAAAAGGCTCAGTCTGGCCATTCAATTCAATAGTCCCCTCAATTATACAGTTTAATATAGCCCGAACATCGTAACTACACAAAGCGGAAATAGCTTCCATTGTTTTCAAATTTATTATACATTCGGATAAATTAAGCTTGGGGCTATTTGTAATAACAACACCATCATTTGTTACCTCCAGTGAAATTAACTCATTACAAAAATCAAATTTCAAAGATAAAACTAACTCAGGGGTTAAAACAGAGTCTTCTGCCAACATACTTTTCAAATAATTAAAAAAACTTTCACGCCAGCCACTTAACAATTTAACAATGTATTCGCTTTCCTTTTCATTAATACTATTGCTCTTTTCTGCTACTGCATACAACTTATTTACTTCAATTTCTGCTTCTATCAATGCCTCTACAGTTTTATCTATATCAGCATGACTATGAGCAGCAGAGCAAATAAATCTCAACCGGCCGCCACCCATTTCAACAATAGGGTAAGTTACTGCTAGTGTTTGAACCCCTTTCTGATACAAACTATGCACGATTGCATAAAGTTTATCTTTATCAGCAAAGTGAGGTGTTACAATGGGACCATCGCCGGTTCCCAAATCAAATCCAGCGTCTTCAAATCGTTTACGCATATATCGTGTTCTATCCCATAATTGCTCACGTAATGACTCATCCGCTTGCAATATCCTCAACGAAGCTAAAGCTGCACCTATATCCGCAGGACTGATTGAGGCTTGGAAAATGTACGCTCGAGATGACGACTTCAACAAATCGATATGTTCTTGACTTGCTGCTATAACTCCTCCAATACTACCTAATGCTTTACTTAGTGTGGTCATTATAAAATCTACATCTTTCGTAACACCTAACTCCGCGCATACGCCTGCCCCCTTTGCACCATAAAAGCCGAATGAATGAGCTTCATCAACTAGCACTAGCGCACCGTATTTTTTAGCAGAAGACACAATATCTCTAACAGGAGCCAGCCCTTCACCCATGCTATAAACACTTTCAAGTACCACAAGCACCGTTTTATATATTGAAATCTCAGATTTCAAAACTGCTTCTAAATCCTCAACATTATTATGTTGAAAAGTTCTAATTGTCGCTCCGCTTAATCTAGCACCATCAACAATTGAAGCGTGACAAAGTTGATCTATTACCACGACATCATTTGTTCCTATAATTCCTGAAATACCACCAAGATTAGCTGTATATCCAGTAGGAAAAAGACAAGCACTAGGCTTTCCAACCAGTTCAGCAAAATCTCTTTCAAAATCCAAATGTTGATTTGTCATACCTGTTGCCGCAGCAGATATTCCCATACCAGTTCCATATTGGCATAATGCATGTGATGCTTCAGAAATAACACGAGGATCACGATTCAAACCAAAATAAAGATTTGTTGACCAGATAATAGACATCCTATCTATATCTTTATTATAAGAATCACCAATAATACCTGTAGCAGAACTCCCAGTTCTCAATACTTTTCCATAGGGGTTTCTGCATGCATCATTAACCATAACGGTCACTTCATGCACTAATACGCTCTTATCTGCTACACTCCAAGAAATAACGTTAGCGCATTGAAAAGTTGGATGAGATGATTGCAACAAAGTCTGGAAACTTGCCAAAGTATCGGGGAAATTCACTGTTTCCATAGAACTTTCTCTCACTTGAACACTTGGTGAGGATAAGCTCGTTACATACTTCGCTAGGCTTACAGGCGATTCATAGTCTAAAAAAACTTGTGGCGAAAGAGAACAATGTAAAACTTTTGTTAACCGGCTACTTAATTCTAGTGAGCTTAATGAGTCCAATCCCAACCTTTCAAACATCAAATTACCATTAATCTGCTTGATATCGCTAAAACCAAATAAAGATGCAATTTCAATTTGAATTTTTTCCAAAATAGCCGCATAGGTATTTTTAGCACTAGCGTTATCTACCAGCATCAAGCTTTCTTGAGAGGATATAGCTAGTTGCACTTCCCTCAAACTTGGCAAATTATTACGATCCAATTTTCCATTAGGTAAATAGACAAGTGAATCCATATGCATTAATAATTTCGGCACCATATGCTTTGGTAGCTTTTTATTAAGATAAGTTTTAATATCTTCATCAAGAACACACCTATCTTGTTTTACTATATACGCCACTAAAATTTTTTGTTCATTATTTGTATTTTTGACAGCCACTGCGGCCGTAGCAATAGCAGGCATACTTTCCAATGCAGCCTCAATTTCACCAATTTCTACTCTGAACCCTCTAATTTTTACTTGTAGGTCTACTCGTCCTAAGAATTCAATTTCATTACCTTCTGTCCATTGCACCAAATCCCCAGTCCTATACAACCTTTCCTCTGGAATATTCGAGCTTGGTTTAATATCTATAAACCTCTCTTTAGTTAACTCTGTTTCATATAAATAACCTCTAGCCAACTTCCCCCCAGCAAGATAAAGTTCCCCTGGCACACCTTTTTTGTCTATTCGCTTTAATTTCTCATCAAGAATATATGAGCGAGAGTTAATAACTGAGCACCCAATTGTTACTATTTTTGTATGAGGTCTAATCTCGCCAATCGTCGAAAAAACTGTGTCTTCAGTTGGTCCATATGCATTTAAAACTCTTAGTTTAGCGTTTTGCCTGTAGAGCTGCTCTACTAATGAAGACTTAACTTCCTCACCACCAAGCACAATACAGCGAAGACTGTCTGGCAGCGATGAAGAAGAAAGTAAACTCTTCATAGAAGAAGGCACCATGACACAGGCTTTTACTTTACATGCATAGGGTAAATTAGGTAACTCAAGAGCATTCTTGGCCAAAATAATTGTGCCACCTAACATCAATGTCCCCAAAATTTCCATAACAGAGGTGTCAAAACAAACAGAAGCTGCTGCTAAAACTCCTTTCAGTTCTTCAGTAGTATAAAGACAGCGTAAAGCTAGACTCATTGCAACAACATTTTTATGCTCAACCGCAACTCCCTTAGGTTTTCCTGTTGAGCCCGATGTATAGATAACATAGGCCAGATCTGAGGCAGAAGGAAAACGAATACTGTCTTGTTTTTTCCTTTGTATCTTGTTAACCCAAATAACTTGTTCTACTGTATGACACAACTTCGCTTCAACCTCACTCTCAACAAAAACAGCTGAAACACCCGCATGCTTCAACATATATTCTATCCGTTCATTTGGATATGATGGGTCCAAGGGAACATAAGCACAGCCAGCCCTTAAGATACCTATCAAAGTAGCTACTAGCATCCAAGAACGTTTCATGCAGACCCCTATTAAGGCACCTTTATCAACTCCATGAAACAACAATTCATTTGCAATCAAGTCAGCCTTTTCCATTAGCTCTTCATAACTAATTTCCGAATAGCCATCTATTATAGAAATTTCATTTCTCTTATTTTGCTTATTCAGGATACTAACAATTGTTTCTTTTTCGTCACAACACCAATGTTCATCCATTTCCAGCTCCAAATCTATCGATATTAAAACCAACATAAAACTAATAATAATTTCAAAAGCAGGAACCAGCGAATTAATATAAATTAAAAAAACAACAAAGAGGTTAATAACCTAGTTCATCGCTGAGAATATTTACCTACTATGATTCATAGCCAGAACATTAAATCAATAAATACAACTTTGCCCACCTTGATACTGATGTTATTATCTGCCACCAAGCAATCACGCCTATTTAATGAGTATTCGCCATGAGCACAAGCGCCAAAGATCCAAGCCAGATGACCCCAGAAGCCCGTTATGACTTTTTAGTTGAACAAGCTAAATCCGAAGAGGTGTTGTGGACACTTCAGGATGCAGATGGTTGTGTCATGCTTACCACCGAAGAGGAAGATTGCATTCCTATGTGGCCCACTGCTGAAAGCGCGCAAGCATGGGCAATTGATGACTGGAAAGACTGCACAGTTTTGGCTATTCCCTTAAGCGAATGGTTGGAGCGTTGGGTACCAGGCATGCAAGATGACGACCTCTTCGTTGCTGTTTTCCCTGTCCATGATGATCTAGGTGTGGTGATCCCACCTTATGAACTTGAGCAGCGCTTAGCACCTAAAAAACGCCACTAAATCTGAAGGGGGAAATTGTGAAGCAACCCAGTTCAGCACAACAACCTGCTGTAGAGGCGGAGCCGAAACAAAACGTTAAACTAGCCATGCCTAAACGTTTAATTGCCTTATTGCTGTTCTTAACCGTCGCCTCAATCAGCGGTTTAATTGCTAATCAAGGCGTGCTATTTTGCGTATTGACCCTATTTATTGTGGTTGCGGTTGCCGGCAAACAAAAAACTGGTTTACTTATGCTGCGGCTTTACACCGTTTTACAGCTCATGTTAGTCAGTATGCTCCCCGTCATGTTGCACGAACCTGACAATCTTGCCAACGGCCCTTCGAGTTTCGACTTGGGTGCTTGGCAAGGTAAATTACCTGATTGGTTAATCTTTTCGGTGTTAATCGTCATTGCGTTGCTGCAAGTATGGATTGCTTTCACGCCGAAGGTCAGTGCCTATTGCAGCACCAAAGTAAACATGAATATTATGAGCTAGAGCCGATAAAGCCCAGCAACAAAAAAACCAGCGCTAAGCTGGTTTTTTATGGGTAACACTAAGTTTAAAACTTAAGCTTTACACTGAGAAGCTAGCACCACAACCACATGTTGTGGTGGCATTTGGGTTCTTAACAAAAAAACGCGAACCTTCAAGGCCTGAGGTGTAATCTACTTCACCGCCAACTAAATACTGTAAGCTCATAGGGTCAACTACTAGCTGCACACCTTGCTTTTCTACAGTGAAGTCGCCTTCATTCACTTTCTCATCGAATGTAAAACCGTACTGAAAACCAGAGCAGCCTCCACCTGTTACATAAACTCGTAACTTAAGCGCATCATTTTGCTCTTCATCAAGCAGTGTTTTTACCTTTGAAGCAGCTTCATCGGTAAACTTGATTGGCATTGTATCTTCAGCTTGTTCTGTCATTACTACCTCTAAACATCAGTTTGCTGAGCGGAATTATCCGATACCTGACCAATTTGTTCAAGTAATATGCGCAGCTATCGAATAATCTGTGAACTCTATGAGTATAAATGTGCCACCTGGCACGCATTACGGCTGTGGTTCTTCAGTTACCTCGCTCTCAGGCTCGGCTGACTGCACGGGTACCAGCTTGCTAAGCTCATCATCTTCAGCTAACTCACCACTACCAATATCAACATGACTGACATCAATCGATTCTAAATCGATGGGGAGAATATCATCTCGCTCAAAAGTCTGCTCAGTTTGAGCCCGTTTAGTCCATCGCGTCGCGGGGACGGTCACATCTACCGTGACCCGGTTTAGTTCAAAGCCCGCCGGTAAAATCACCTCGGTCTCTAACACCTGAAAGTAGCGAAACTGAAAAGCAAACGACTGCTCACTGAGTTCCGTCAGCGGTATATTAACCACTTCGCCCTCTTGCAAGCCGGTAAACACCAACTTAGCCTGACCTTTCAATGACTGTTTACGTTTTTGCAGCTGGGTAAGAATAAGTTTGAGGCGATATTTATTAGCCAACTGACTAGGAATAAGCTCAAGCCCATGTATCGCAACGCCTTCAGCATTATTCTCTGGCGCCATGATACTGCGGTAAAATGCTAATTCACGCTCCAATTGTTGCTGCTTGTTGTGTTGTTCAGCGAACAGCTGCTGCATATTCTTATTGGCTTCTTGCTCGAGTGTTAAAGCTAGATTACGCGCCGCCAAAACTTCCGCTTGTTGCTGCAATTGCCCACGAAGTTGCACTTCGCGACTGTCATCGACTTCAACTTGGGCTGCTTGATACTCTTGCCAGGTTTGCCATACCAAGCCCCCTAATAGGAAAGCCACCATAACCAGTAACAAAAGATAAACACTGGATGGGCGAATTTTTCGCTCATTAGCTTGCATGCGATTCGCCCAGCGATGATAATTTGGCATTAAGTTAAAGCCCCTTATACTCTTTTTAGTCCAGCATCAAAATTAACTTACATGGAATTTGTCGACAGTGACTGTGCAGCGCCTTGTTAAGAAAACTTATCTACAAAGCTGTAAATATCTCCGAACAACTCTCAGAGATAAATTGTCACAGGCAAAAATCAGTGGCCAACTGTGCTTAATTGCACTGCTATTTGCCCTTGCTGCCACCAGCGTCATTCTACTATTTCGCCTATTACTGCAGTGGATGACGGCCTACACCCAAATCCAAAGTCTGAATACTACTGAGTTCATTGATGACTGGCGAGTGTTACTACCACTATTTGGTGCAATTTTAATCTGGCTCGTGGCACAAATGGGATCTTCACGCTATAAACGGATGGGAATTGCCTACGTAATGCACCGCATCAAGATGCATTATGGCAAAATTCCGCTCCCCTCAGCACCGGCGCAATTTTTTCAGGCACTGCTTGCCTTAGCAAGTAATTTTTCGGTGGGCAAGGAAGGCCCTGCCATTCATTTGGGCGCGGTCAGTGCCAGTTATTTGGCCGAAAAATTTAATCTTCCCGACAACAGTGTCCGCATCATGTGTGCCAGTGGCATTGCTGCGGGTATTGCTGCAATTTTTAATTCGCCATTGGCTGCGGTGATATTTGTGTTTGAAGTGTTCCTTAGGGAATATAAGGTGCACTACTTCTTCCCAATAATGATTTCTGCTATTTGTGGCGCGCTCTCTAGCCAACTGGTATTTGGCAACATTCATGAATATGAGCATATTGGTGTTTTGCATATTCCACTGTCGCAATACCCTATTTTAGCGGTATGTGGTATCGCCATTGGCTTTGTTGCTGCCATTTTTAATCGCACCTTACTCGCAGTTACCGATACAGGCCAGCAGTGGCCACTGATATACCGACTCGGCCTAGCTGGCATCGTCACTTGCATTATAGGTATGGTATTGCCACAAGCACTAGGTAGCGGTGAACTGGCCATTGCCGCCAGTATTACTGAGCATCCATCAATGCTATTACTGTTTGGCCTGCTAGTGGGTAAAATCATTGCCACTGTAGCAGCGCTCGGACTGGGTATTCCAGGAGGGATAATTGGGCCACTGTATGGTATTGGCGCGGTATTAGGCACATTACTGGCCATGCTCGCAACTAGCCTATTTCCAGATGTGGCACCTTATATCGGTTTGTACACCATTATCGGCATGAGTGCGATGATGGGAGTTTGCCTTAATGCACCGCTAGCCGCTTTGGTGGGTATGCTAGAACTGACCAACAACGCGTCGATTATTTTGCCTTCAATGGTCGTGGTCATTCCCGCTTTTCTGATTAGCCACCAAGTGCTGCGAACCAAGTCTATCTTTTACCGGCAGATGGAAATCATGGGACTCGACTATAAAGTCTCACCCATAAAGCTCGGCCTACAAAAGCTTGGTGTTAGAGCGATTATGGATCGGCGTTTTGTCATTGTCGGTCACAATGATGAATTACTACTCGAAGTACTAAAACGTGCTGAAGGGCGTTCGGTGCTGAGCCGCGACCAGCAGGGCAATATGCAGATGTTGCAACTGGAATTGCAGGTTAGCAACGAAGTGAGCACCTTAACCCGCCACCCTATTCAAGGGGTCGCAGATACTGCCACATTAAAGGAAGTCTACGATATTCTCTCAAGAGAGCGGCGTGGGGAAGTCTTTATCTATCAAAATAACATCAGCGAAATTGTCGGCGTGATCAGCTGGGCAAGCTTACAAAAACAGATCCGCTCTGGTCAGGTATAGGCAAGCCAACTGATATTCGCTGCGTTGTAGTTTACTTAAGCTTCTCTTGGCGTGCTCGTTCAGCCTTTTCAGCTTCACGTATTTTTTGGTCAATTTGTTGCGACTGACCACCATTAGCATTAGCCATGACATCTTCATCTGAACTGGCGCTCACATGATAGCTGGCACCCGACCCACATCCTACCGCACCCCAAACGAATAATATCATCGTCGATAACTTGATTAACTTCATCACAAAAGTCCCTATTGTTAATATTATTGTGCCAATCATTGGCCATGAAAACAGCCACCAAGATGCCTAAATCTAAATCAAAACTCAAATCAAATGGCATCTTTGTCAAAGCTATCATTTGACAAACTGTACGCTTATCCAACTCAAACACCCACAAACCTTAGCATCTACGAATATTTTTAAGCACCTAATTTAAAAGAAAATAATCTGAGTTTTTATATCTTTTCACAACTTTTTACATGCCTTTGGTCACAGTTATCCGTAAATTGCCACCTACAGCAAGGTCAGCCATAAAACCTTGACCTGAATCAACAACAATAAGATTGACACAATCTGTCGCTATTCAATACCCAGTGAATTTTCTGACTGGGTTGCAACGAAGGAAATCGCTATGTCCGCTTGGAACACCAGCGCCATACCACCAAGGAAATCTTGGCTGCTTTTATTGCTATTACCCTTAGGTATTGGCCATGCCAATGACCAGCCCGAACCTCAGCTGCTTAACATGTGCAAAGCCTGCCACGGTGAGCAAGGTCTAAGCCAATTTGCCACAATCCCCAATCTTCAAGGCCAAAGTGCGCAGTATTTAATTGAGCAACTCAAGCAGTTTAAAAGTGCGCAGCGACAAGACCCCACCATGACCAAAGTAGCCAAGCTACTCAATGAGCAACAAATTAATGCGATTGCTCACTATTTTGCCAATACAGAGGATGAATCCAAATGAGCCTAGACAGACGTAGTTTTCTTAAAGGTGCTGCCGCCACTTCAGTTGCTGCCATGCTGCCAGTCAATTGGGTATTTGCCCGTCCTACAGGTGTAGAACCATTAGATCTCAGCGCAGTAAAATGGTCAAAAGTAGAACACTTACCAGCGCATTTCAAAGTGC
This sequence comes from Shewanella waksmanii ATCC BAA-643, assembly GCF_000518805.1. Classification (GTDB taxonomy): domain Bacteria; phylum Pseudomonadota; class Gammaproteobacteria; order Enterobacterales; family Shewanellaceae; genus Shewanella; species Shewanella waksmanii. The sequence continues at coordinate 24,033 of NZ_JAEH01000042.1, read as the reverse complement.
TTAACAGCAGCCCATTGAATGCTTTCCCGCCAGAGCATCTGCTCGACCCTGCCACTACGCCATCGGATATCGCCTTTATTCGCTGGAATGGTCAAATGCCAGACTTTGACAACATCGATGCAGATACTTGGGAGTTTACCGTAGACGGAGAATCAATCGAGACCCCAAAGACCTATACCATTGCCGAGCTAAAAAACAAATTCAAAACCCACACACAACAGCTGGTACTAGAGTGTGGTGGTAATAGCCGCGAGAATTTTTACCCCAATGCCAAAGGGAATCAGTGGAGCAATTCGGCGGTATTTTGCGCCGAATGGACCGGCGTGTTAGTGAAAGATGTATTGGCTGACTGTGGCGTTAAATCTGATGCAGTATATACCGCACATTATGGGGCTGATAAGCATATTAGCGGCAAAGGCGCGGCCATTTCTCGCGGCGTACCCATTGCCGCTGCTATGAACGAAAACGCAATGATTGCATGGGCAATGAACGGCGAAGATATTCCTTATATGCATGGCTACCCGCTACGCATTGTCTTTGGAGGTCGTCCGGGTTCAGTCTCGCAAAAATGCGCGACCGGCATCGGTGTCAGAGATCGCGTTCACGACGGTAAGAAAATGGCTGCCCCCGCATACCAAGTGCCAAAGAATCCAGTTGCACCGGGTGAAAAGGTAGCCAACAAAGACTTTAAGATCATTGAAGAGATGATCGTCAAATCACTGATCACCGCCCCTGCCACTGGCGGTGAAATTAGCCTAGGTGAAGAGATTGAAGTGCGCGGTCATGCTTGGGCAGGAACCCGCGATGTGGCAAAAGTAGAAGTCAGTTATGACTACGGCACCACCTGGCAGACAGCATCGCTAAGCAAACCTGTAAACCCAATGGCATGGCAACAATGGCAGCTCAAAGTGAAACTCCCACAGGTGGGTTACTATGAGATTTGGGCGCGAGCAACGGATAGCAAGGGCGATAGCCAGCCCATGGTACAACCGCAATGGAACCCTAAAGGTTACCTATTTAACGGCTGTCATCGCATTGCGGTTAGGGTGGCTTAATGAGCATACGCAATCTCGTTATCGTCCTCGGTTTTAGCACCGCTGTTAGCGTGAGTGCTGCCGAGCCGCAATATCCAATCGATCCTGTATCAGGGCTTATTATGGCACCGGGCTGGCAAGTGGTTAACCAGCAATGTAATGCCTGCCATACCAGCCATATTATTCCGCAAAACCCGGGTAGCAGAGCCGTTTGGAAAGACACTATCGACTGGATGATTGACACCCAAGGCTTATGGGATCTCTCAGAAACTTGGGATCCGGTATTGGATTATCTATCGACATACTACAACGAATCAGGCATCGATATGCGCATCTTCCGTCGGAAACCCTTGTCAGAATCGCAAATGCCACCGATGCCAAGTACCAATAAGGAGCCACTATGATGCGAGCATGCATGTTGATCCTCATCGGTTCGGGCTTACTCAGCGGACAAGTCGCCGCCACACCAACGCAGTTTAATCAAGACCTAGGTAAACTAGCGATATCAATCACTGATGAAGCTACCAATTATCAAGCCGATATCGCCAAAGGTGAACAACTGGCGAACACGCGCTGCGTTGCCTGCCACGGTGAAGCGATGCTGAAAATGATGCCAGCCTATCCAAATCTGCAGGGGCAAAAAGCGGCCTATTTGTTTAAGCAATTGTTGGACTTCAAACAGGGCCGGCGACAAAACCCCTTGATGCAAGGGCAAGCAGCCATGCTGAGCGAGCTTGAGATGAAAGATGTGGCCTATTACTACTCAACACTCACCCCTTAATCATCCATTTTTGCTGTTTTTACTAGGCTAAAAGTTAGGCTTTTAGCCTAGCTTTTCCTATCTCTCCAAATTGCTAACATGAGAATGCTAACTGTGTCGCTATTTCTCTATACTAGGATTTCCCTAATATAGTGTTTCGGGTATAATGCCGCCTCAGCCACCCTACATAATATCTGGGCCTGTATAACACCTAAAACGGTTGTGCAGTTTGCCCCATTGCAATTGGAAATAAAGGCTGATGACTCAGTTTCAAGGTTCTCACATCCTGTCAGTAAACCAGCTCAACTTAGATGCTGTTCAACAAATCTTTAGTGTTGCCACTCGTATGACGCCCTATGCCCTGCGTCAGAAACGCACCACTGTGCTTGATGGCGCCATTTTAGGTAGCTTATTCTTTGAGCCAAGTACCCGCACACGCATCAGTTTTGGCTGTGCCTTCAACTTGCTTGGCGGTAAAGTCAATGAAACCGTAGGTATGGGATCATCTTCACTATCAAAAGGTGAGTCGCTATACGATACTGCGCGCGTGCTCTCAAGCTATTCCGATGTGATTGCCATGAGACACCCTGATGCCTTTTCGGTAAAAGAGTTTGCCGAAGGCAGTCGAGTGCCAGTGATCAATGGTGGCGATGGCTCCAACGAGCATCCAACCCAAGCACTGCTAGATCTTTTTACCATTCAAAAAGAGCTGGCAGCAGGCGGTCGAGATATTAGTGGTATGCACATCGCCATGGTGGGTGATTTGAAGTTTGGACGTACCGTACATTCATTATCACGCCTATTATGCATGTACCAAAATGTCAGTTTCACTTTAGTCTCACCAAAAGAGCTAGCAATGCCTGACTATGTGATCAGCGACATTGAAAATGCTGGGCATAAGATCACAATAACAGACCAACTTGAAGGAAATTTAGATCAGGCTGATATACTCTATCTAACTCGAATTCAAGAAGAACGCTTCCCATCACAAGACGAAGCGAATAAGTATCGTGGCAAATTTAGATTGAACCACAATATTTATACACAACATTGTAAATCGAACACAGTGATCATGCACCCACTGCCACGCGACTCACGCGAGCAAGCGAACGAGTTAGACAATGACCTAAATAGTCATCCTAACTTAGCCATTTTTAGGCAAGCAGATAATGGGTTATTGATCCGTATGGCACTATTTGCACTGACATTAGGTGTTGACTCACAACTTGAGCAATACGAATGCCCAGTGAACTGGTATTCACGCAAAGCCGATTTTTAATTTGGCGACTGACTTAAAGGATTTAGCATGACCCGTTCTGAAACGCTATTTGAACAGGCGAAAAAAACCATTCCTGGCGGCGTTAACTCGCCAGTACGTGCATTTAACGGTGTAGGTGGCTCGCCACGCTTTATCGAAAAAGCAGATGGTGCCTATATCTATGATGCAGATGGTAAAGCTTACATTGATTATGTAGGTTCGTGGGGCCCAATGATTTTAGGCCACAACCATCCAAAAATTCGTGAAGCGGTATTAGCTGCAGTAGAAAACGGCCTGTCTTTTGGCGCCCCAACTGAACTAGAAGTGACCATGGCTGAAAAAGTCATTGAAATGGTGCCTTCAATGGAACAAGTTCGTATGGTGAGCTCAGGCACAGAAGCCACTATGAGTGCCATTCGTCTAGCACGCGGTTTCACTAACCGTGACAAAATCTTGAAGTTTGAAGGTTGCTACCATGGCCATGCTGACTGCCTACTCGTTAAAGCGGGTTCTGGCGCACTGACCTTAGGTCAACCAAGCTCTCCGGGTATCCCTGAAGACTTTGCTAAGCACACATTAACCGCCGTTTATAACGAGCTTGAATCGGTTAAAGCCCTGTTTGAACAGTACCCAGAAGATATTTCTTGTATCATTCTTGAGCCTGTTGCTGGCAACATGAACTGTATCCCACCAATCCCAGGTTTCTTAGAAGGTCTACGCGCATTGTGTGATGAATACGGTGCCCTACTGATCATTGATGAAGTCATGACCGGTTTCCGCGTTTCGAAAAGCGGTGCTCAAGGTCACTACGGCATCAAGCCAGACCTAACCACGCTAGGTAAAGTTATTGGCGGCGGCATGCCAGTTGGTGCTTTTGGTGGCCGTAAAGATGTCATGCAGTTTATCGCACCTACTGGTCCGGTTTACCAAGCAGGTACACTTTCAGGCAACCCGATTGCCATGACTGCAGGTTTGGCACAAATGGAAGCCCTATCAGCACCAGGTCTATATGAAGAGTTGGCAGCAAAAACTAAACTTATCGCCGAAGGCTTTAAAGCTGCAGCCAATAAGCATGGTGTGCCAATGTCTATCAACTATGTTGGCGGCATGTTTGGTTTCTTCTTCACTGATGAAGCGCAAATCACGCGTTTTGACCAAGTTACTCAGTGTAATGAAGAGCAGTTCCGTGTCTTCTACCACGGCATGTTGGACGAAGGCATCTACCTAGCACCAAGTGCTTATGAAGCCGGGTTCTTATCTATGGCTCACGGTGAAAAAGAGCTAGAAGCAACCTTAGCTGCAGCTGATCGTGTATTAGCCAGCATGGCTAAGTAACCAGCGAAGCAACGACACAAAGAAGGAAATACAACGAGGGCATTTAGAACTTTGTGTCAGCTAATTTGAGCTAGAGTCCTAAGACGTCATCATCCAAGCGTCCCCCGAAGTGAATCGCCAGAAGAGACAATGTCATATTCCAGTTCTGAATTGGCATTGTCCATTCCTTGGAAGAATTCCATATCCCAGCGCAAAGCAGCTTTAGCAAGTTATTTTCGTTCGGGAACCTTCCATTAGTTTTAGTCAGTTTACGGAATTGAAGATAAACTGCTTCGATTACATTAGTCGTATAGATGGCCTTACGAACATACTAGGGATACTTAAAGTAAACCGACAAATTAACCCATTTATTACACTAGGAACGCAGCACAATTGGGTATTGCAACTCCACTTGGTCTAGTTCAGCTTCTGCCGTATCTTTACTTACTTCTCGATAAACTGGCTTTAAATCAGCCATAAACTCTTTCTGATACTTAGAAGCTGCGTATTTGAGTAAATTTCAGATTTGATGGATAACACAGCTGAACTTCAGTCTCAGAGCAAATCGTTGCAAAAGCTCTAGGGGAACCTGTTAGGCCATCTACACGGTCAATCAACATATCTTCAACACTACGGTTATGAAGGTTGGTCAGCACAGCAAGCTAGTAATTTCCCCCTTCGGACTCAGAAAGATAAAGCTCGAGTATCTCTTTCTGTCCTACGATAGTTAATCCTAGGATTGTGTAAATAGCCTTGCTAACGTAGCGCCCACCTTCTTTGGTTTTATAATGGATAGTTATCGCGCCAAACAAAGAGGTAAATAGCATCTAGTAACCGCAGCTCAGGTATCAAACGTCTGTCACACCGGTGATAGCGATAGCTGCTTCAGAGACATCAATCCATACATATCTTCGCGAACATCACGGTAGATCATGCCGAGAGAAAACATGGATAAGATTTTATGGTCGCTCTCATCAGCTAGCTTGGTTTAATTTTTCCTAATTAACTTTACTCAAAGAAGCCTGAGCGGTCGTGTGGGTATCCAATTCAAAACGCCCGCTGAAAACTTATGGTCTTTTGGCTAGAACCATGCTTATCAGTCAGGCTGCTCATCATCTTTCAGATGTTGCCCAAGCTCCGCCTTCAAGGCAGCTTTGATGAGCAGTAAGAAAGCACTCTTTACCTGTTAGGTCTTGTCCTGACTGAAGTGCTTTATTGACTTGTGCTAAATCGAAGTCTTTGGTCATGTGTCATTGGTTTATACATATGACTGAAATGACACAGACTCCTAAACAAACTTTTCATACTCAGCCATTATTAAACAATAGCAGCAGATAAAATGTCACACATTAAATACAGCCACTGACAGGGATGATTTTCTAAACTCGCCTCTAAGACTAAAAGCAACAAAATCATCTATATACCTTCTTACAACTACAGATTGAATAAATTCATAACTCCAATTTTACATTCATTAAAAATAAAGATAAAACTCCCGCCTCACTTATATTTTAATCAACTTTATTAACTCAATAATTTCTCATTATAATTTCGTATTCATACATGATTGTTCTAAAAAACATGAAGCCTGTACACAAATATTTTTAAATGGCAATAATTATTTAAAACCTAACAACAGTCACACAGAATTTCGCCACAAGCAACCAAATAAAAGGATTTAACTAATCACAAAGACTAAAATCATTCCATCACTATGTTTTTTCCTTCCATGATTAAAAAGTTATCAAAATATGTAAAGACATTTTTTGTTGGGCTGTAAGAGCTATTAGACCCACCGTGAAATGTATGAAATAAAAATTTATCAATCTTTACATCACTTCGACCTGATAACCTTACTCCATTTGCCGACGCTATTTTTACTCCATCAACATATAGCTCAATAATACCATCTGCAACATTAGGTGCGGAATTCAACGATACGTATAGGCTAACTCTATACGTTTTTCCTGCTTCAAACCGAAAATCTTGAGCAGTCCATCTATCTCCACAGGAACTTACTCTATTTTGATGATACACATAAATACTAGCAACACCATTCACATCCCAAATCACTCGAGCACTCCAACCTCTACTCGTTTTAGCATTACATCCAGTAGTCGCCGAACCTCCACCGAGCCCATGAAGTTTTCCGGTTCTAACAAACTCAAACTTGGAATGAAACCTCACATCATAGTTAAGAGTAGCTGACCTCACCTTTGAACTAAGATTCACCTCATCAGTAATTCTCTCAGACCCTCTAGAAGATGGAACATATTTAGCCTGAAGCTCCCAATTATTCGTACGTTCTTTCAGCGCAAGGTATTGTGTTGACCACCCTGCACGTTGTGATGCATTCTCAAAATGATTGTAGTATAAAACATCCAATGTTCCAGCCTTAACTGTATCTGCAAGTCCTACAAACCCAACGGCAAAAGCAATACACAAACAACAAGATTTATAGACATTTTTGCCTATGTCACGTTTTTTCATTATCGCTCTCCACTCTCCATATTCATATTGACTACACGTTTCAAACTTACATTACCCGTTCATGTGACTCGTCACATCAGGCTCATCATGCAATGCTCAATTCAGTCATTATACTGTCTCATGGAGTGATATTACATAAACTCATTAAAACAAAAAAACACCAAACAATTAATTATAATAATTAATTATTATTAAACCACCTAATTAACACTCTAGTTGACCTTATAACTTCAACACCTCTACTTCACCAGCTACTATCATTACTCCTCGACACCAAATATCTTATAAGAATACTGATTGGTATAGGTGTTTACATTCATGACAGAATTTTACATCTAAGCAAACACAGTTAAACTTCTTAAAGTGATATATAAAAATGCACTTTTTATGAAATAAGTTGATGTTCTCCAACAGCGACAATAACTTTCTAAGTTGATTTGATGGGAGAAAATTGTAACCCACTGCTTATTAACACTCTCTATAGCAGCACCCGGAGTATACGCCGCATGGCAAGAATCAGCTGGTGGGAATTTACTGGCCAGACTAACATTTCAAGATGCAACAACCGATAATGAAACCTTCTAGGTATGGGAAACAACTTAAGGCTTAATCTCAGATAGAAGATGGCAACTATGATGCGAATAGTGCTCCCCCCTTTATGATTGATTTTGAAGGCATGTATGAAATCTTTTAGGGTTGATAAGACAGTAAGCCTAACCGGTAAAACAGGGGTAAAACCTCAAGTGACATTAGAGAAACAGTGAGTGGACTGAATTTATTTTAGCTGAAATAGATACAGTTATGGGTGGCACTGCCTATCCGCACTCAATTTATAGTCAAGAGCCTTACCACTACTGGAATGCCTCTATCTAATGGACTATTTAAAATAAACATTATTGCTCATAGTGCTGTTGCCATGATTATCTAGCAGTCAACTAATATTGGCCACGATCGTAGAGTTTAGCCAGAACAATCGCTCCGACTCATTGGCGTCAGCCCACCATTATATTGGTGCAAGCGAAGCTGGCAGTAATATCCAATAATGTATCTTGTAATTTAGATCTGTACTTCTGTAAAATAACGATACCTTGATCTTCTTGGTATCCATTCTGTCTTAAGGCTTCTAAAAAAGCGTTCCATATGGCTATTACCCCAGCAATTACCACCTCGAGATAAACTTTGTTTAAGCTGGTATAGCCATAATAGTTGCCGAAATTTTCTACTTATATAGTGAGTTCCTGGATCGCTATGGTACATAACACCTTTAGGTTTTCCACGACCATGATAGGCTATTGAAAGTGCTTTATCAGTTAAACTGACTATATGGCGATAATGACATAGCCTGGCCAATAACTTTACGAGCAAATAAATCAACCACAGCAGCTAAATACATCCAGCGGTTACCAGCCCGATATCACCAATCCAGACTTTATTTAGAGTAGTAACAGCGAATTGTCGACCTGGGTGTGATTAGGAATTTCAATATGTCCAGTGTCACTTCTAGATATTTGTGCTTATGATACCTCAAAGCTAACTATAGCAAACTCTTTCATCCGATTATTGACTAATAACGGCTGAGTTAGACACCTTGCTGGCTAACCATATCAGCAATCTATCTAGCACCTCCGATCCATTACTTGCAGTATGTAATTCACTGACAATGCAGTGAGAATTAACCCTCTATGTGTAATGGTAATTGATATTTTCTCCCATACTTGTAGCGGCTGCGATGAGTTCTGAACACTTCGCACAATGTTTTTATGTTGTAGCGCTACCTGAGTTTCTCAATCATTAAGAATTGTTCAGTGAATCCAATATCAACAGAGCTGCGGCACTCTTACATTACATTATGCTCCTGCCGGCGTGTTAATTGCTTCTTCAAGTCACGAATTTCAATCTGTTCTAGGGTGGTAAGAGATGTTTTCAGTATGTTATCTTGACTCTCTTCTCTCAGCTGTCTAACCCATTAATCCTAAATTCATGGCTTGAGCCACTTCAACAATTAAGTAATTTTGATCTAAAACTAATTGAACTGATTCGAGTATAAATTCTGCACTAATAAAGTCTTCTTGTACATTTTGTCATAATGTCACCTCTAACTAGACCAAATTAACCGTACCACTATATTAACTCTAATGGAAATGACGGAATAGTTAGAACTTACCAAGCCATATCTCAGTTTCTAATGAATAGTGTTAAAAATCCCGGCACTCTCTACCTAGCTCCATCGCAAAGAGATACGACATACTCCCTACATATTTAGTCACTACCACGACATGGTCAGCCACTTTTACTTAAAATACAGTGGAAATGATAAGCAAGTAATCTAGGAGAATTCAAAAAATATTAATGAAAAGTATCCCGCTATTTTTATAAAACCGACTACTCAATCAGATTGACACTCAAAATTAATATTATTTATTTAATGTAAAAGCACCGAACCTCATGAAACAATGAGAACATTGACTTCAACATCGATTTAGGTAAACAGCCGTCACTTCATCTAATTACTATTGTGGTTTTAGAAGTGATCTTAAACAAACCTTTGTTTTATCGCAGCAGCTTCTAAACATAAAATAGTTAAACGATTCGGTAACAATTTCCTTTATCGATGTTGAAGTTAATATATAACACATTAGTATTGAGTCGTTTGACTCACGCAACAACTTAACTCTATATGCAAGTCGTAAAAATAGACTTCGATTTCAATAAGTAGACTAACACTTACTAAATAGTGCTGACTTGATTGTTCTTTATTTTAATAACAAAAAATAAAGCAGAGCCAACATTAATAACACAGAAAGAATACAGAAAGAATACAAATGAGCTAAAAAACTTACCTTTGCATTTACATATATTACACAGTTCAAAGATAAATGGAGAGTTAATATATTTAGAAAAACTAAGTAAAAGGGCCCCGTGCTGAGGGATCTCCACGAATTTAATAACATGCTTATGGCTCCTTGATTAACCCCATCAATGATTTGATTGCTGCTTCCCAATGTGCCTTGAGTAACTTCAATTTTCTGTCTTTGTATGCTCGCAAGCCAATAAACTGGCTTGAAAGTAGGTTACGCGATACTTGATTGAATTCGCTTGGCATTGCCGATGTTTGTTTGCGGCTTTTACGGCTAAACCAAGCAAGTAGAGAGTAAACTGAGATAGACAAGCAATAAGCAGCAACACATTGAGCTTGGTGGTGATTCGTGTTCCGCTAGCATTCATCTTTAAGCCGGTTTTAACCTCTCTAAAACTTTCTTCTATCTGCATTCTAGTTGCATAGATTTGAACAATTCGCTTAGCGGTAACATTTGATTGGCAAAGAGAAGTGGCTAATGACCAAGGCTCCTTCTCACGTTCAGCATTGGCGCGAGAGTACTTGCTACTTCGAGATTTATTACCAACAGCATTTTTATCTTTTCGCCCTCTCGGTGTTCGCTTAAAAAGCACTAATCGAGATTGAAATGGTGAGTTCTCACCTAATAGAAATTCACCAAGCCATTTGGCTCTCGAGTTCGCCTGAGTATATAACGCTTTGACGGGATACCAGCTTGATTCATCGAGTTGTTTACAGTGAGCTCGATTTCTAAAGCTTCCAACGTAATCCCAATTCAATGACTGTATCTGCCTGAACCAGGGTATCCGAAAGCCAGCATCGGTAACAATGATTGGCTTACAATCACTAGGCAAGATAGCTTTAAGTCTTTGCATGAATAACAAGTGTGTTTTCGGCTTCTCTTTCATATTCACGAGATGAACTTCTTCATAAAGAGTTAGCGAGCGACCTTGAGCAGCGAGTGAGGCACGGATGAGAAAATGTTGCTTACGCTCATCTAAATCAGACCAATCAATATGGATGATAGGCTGTTTTATCTTCCCCACGAGTAAATAGGCCATGCGGGTGTAAATAAATGCGATATCTGTGTAAATTGTCATTACTGCAAAGCCTATCAACACCTTTGATTTTATGCTTTTCAAGTGTTTTGCTATTAATCTCACGTCCTAACCCTGTAATAGAAAGTACAGCCCCATTCATCGAGCTTTGGATTGCAGCGAATAGGCTCTGTCGACGAGTTTTGTGCATTGATGGGGTGACAAGGGAAAGGCATTTTGATAAAACTTGGTTCGCATTCATGGCATTGACTCGTGATGATTTTTGTTTGGCGATAAATTTGATCACCCAATGCCATGAATGTTCCTCAAATATTTTATCTCATTATTTTAACTTATCTTTTTGTGGGGATTCGTTAAGCCCCAATGTACCTCTTTAATGTCACGATTCGCAGCGCCATCTAGCTTAAATACTAGTATGGGTCGCGTTTACCGCCCATATTCATCCGTAAAATAATCAAAGCCACTACTACCTGCATAAGCAATGAAGTGTGTTCGAATATGACACTAGGGTTATCCATTACGCCCATGTTCAGCAAGCTTTTAGCGCTGATAATTAACCAGATTAATGCGCCCATTAACAGGCCACTTCTGAAGATAAAACTCATAGCGATTCCCAAAACCGAGCGGCAAAAGTGTGCAGCTCAAAACAATATCAGCCGCAGATTACTGTTTATTTATTGCCCGGTCAATATTTTGACTTAGTCAAAATATTGTTTGCTGTAAGCGTTTTAATACTTAGGAAAAAGTTATACAAAATCCAGCAGATTAAGTGGCTATTTTTTCGGATATTTATCCCCGTTAAACAATACAGTTCAGTAGAAAAAATAATCCATAAAAAAACGGATACCTAGGTATCCGTTTCATCATAAAAGCGGCAAAGCTTAACTATATTGCCGGTACTTTAAACTCTGTGCCTGCCACCTCTAACACTACATCGCGCGGACGGATCTCTACAATGGTCATCTTGCCACCAATAAGATCGCCTTGTTGCAGCTCTGCCCCATCAACATTAAGCCACCGATTATTAGGATCGCTAGCATAAACATGGGCCAAGATAGTAAATTCAGGCACCTGTAACTGCACCCCAGCAGGCAACTCTCCATAACGCGGCAGTTCATCGCTTGGGGTTGCAGGGATTGGGTCAAGCTTGGGCTCAGTGACCGGCGTCGCCACAGAGTTTTCCCGCTCCAGCTCTAGCAGCGCGGCTTCAAAAGCAGCGACTAAATTATTGTCAGGCTGCGCTGTTTGACCGCCGCTACTGACCGTCTGTTTCGCGTTATCTTGGCGACGGGCACTATTGACCGTTTCGTCAAATCCCACATCATTGGCAGCGGCTTCCACCTGATACTTCAACGAATCGAGAAGTTGCTGACCACGTTGGTTGCTATTAGCACCTAATATGACGGGCTCTTCGGCAGTGACTGTTTGATCACTCGCAGATGGGGTATTGCGGCTTGAGTTCGACACGTTTAACTGACTGGACATTGACTCACCACCGACTCGCAAGGGTTCATCAACAGCATTAGCCGCGCTAGCTGACTGAGGCACATAAGCCTGGTTGTTAGCCACATAGGGCTGCGCAACTGGCAGTGCAACTTTACCGGCTAAACGCACTGATTGCTGCTGAGTTGGCAAAGCAGGTTCAGCAGCTAAACTATCACGCTTTGGCGCGGTTAGCGGTGTCTTTTCACTCTCAACTTGCACTTGAAGCTTGCTACTCTGCGCTGCGCTGCCTTTAAGTTCAAAAAACTGGCTAAACAACCACGCTCCGCCAATACTCAGTGCTATCGCACCAGTAAGTAATGCCACTTTACCCCAAGGCAAGGTTCGCTCATTCGCCAGTGTCAATTGTGCACGCGGCGCCATAACCGGATCAATTTGACCATCTTGTTGCTGCTTAGAACGTGTCACCGCATCGAGTAGAATCGACATTAGTAACGTCCTCGATTTTCAACCAACCTAGGGCCTTGATCACTCAAATACAAATTAAGCTGCACTAAGGTTTGGCTACCTGCAATCGCATCGGCACGCAGTCCATGAGTACGCTGGAACTCACGCAGTGATTGTTCAAGTTGCTGATCGAAATAACTCACTAATCGAGGCGGCTTGCTGGCAATGGTTGCTAAACTATTTTCAAGCCATTGCAACTGTGCTTGACTGGCATTGCGGCCGATTTCGGTAACATTAGAATTGGGCGACTGCCAGAGTAGTTCAAAGGTGCCGCTAAAGTGACGATTAAACCAATCACGATCAACCCAAAGCTGCTGCTCATTGAGCTGAATTAACATCTGCTCACCTTGACGAGAGACCAGCGTGCCGTAAAAAGGCTGACCACTGTCATCTTGCAGGTAAACCACCGCAGGAAAGTTTAGCTTCACAATAGTATGCCAATTGCCCTGCTGCTGAAAACAGTCAAGACCTTGTTGCTGCGCCGATTGGCACGCCGTTAACCCAACATAAGGCGCTTTGCCCCACAGACCAAGAATGCTGGCATAGGCACTATCGATATCACGACTGGCATTGATGGCGTTTTGCAGCACACGCTGGCTTGCAGAAAGCTGCTGGTTACTGGCAGATTTAGTCACTTGCTGCGTTATAGGCTGTGTTGTAGGCTCGCTCGCTGCTGTTGACGTTTGCTTTACTGGGCCGTCGCCGCCTTGGCTGAACCAGTAAAGCGCACCACTAAAGGTGGTCACAACCGCTAGCCCTGCCACCGCAGGCCACAGGTAGTTAGTTTGCTTAGTCTCTTCACCTAACACTTCACCAGAGGCGGTACGCACCATCTTGGCATCAATCGGCACTTTTGATTGAGCGTAACCCGCCATCAAGGCGCGTTCACACAACAAATTGATTAGCCGCGGGATCCCGCCACTGTGCTTATGCAGGGCTTTTATTGCGCCGCGATTAAATAGTGGCTCATGTCGACCCGCGACCTGTAACCGATGTTGCACATATAACGCGATTTCCTGCTCAGTCAAAGGCAATAAATGGTAACGAGCTGTAATACGTTGGGCAAGCTGACGCAGCTCTTGGCGTTTAAGCAGCTGCTGTAACTCTGGCTGACCGATTAAGATCACTTGTAATAGCTTTTTGGTGTCGGTTTCTAAATTGGTTAATAGCCTTAACTGCTCTAACACTTCCGCACGTAGATGTTGTGCTTCATCAATGATCAGTACCGTATTACGGCATTTCTCATGATTAGCCAATAAGAACGAGCTAAGTAGATCGGTAAGCTGTTTGAGAGTGGGTGAGTCACCAGATTCAATGCCTAACTCATCACATAAGGTGGCGAGCAACTCAAGTTCCGTCAGCGATGGGTTAAGAATGAATGCGGTATCGGTATTGTCAGGCAGCTGGTTCAACAAGGTTCTCGATACTGTGGTTTTACCGGTCCCCACCTCGCCCGTTAGCAACACAAAGCCACCGGTTTCACCCAGTCCGTATGTCAGGTGTGCTAGTGCTTCACGGTGACGATCACTGAGAAAAAGATAATGCGGGTTGGGTGCGATAGAAAACGGGTTATCGCTTAGTCCATAAAACGCCTTATACATGCAGCCTAGAGTCCAATTCAATAAATGAGGCTCCAAACTAATCCCTAGGCCAATCATTGTCAAAAATTACCCCAAATTAATTCTAGCCAATCACAGTTCAGCGCACGCTTTGCTATACAGCCATGCTAAGATATCGCCAAGCAGTTAAAGAGGTGAATCAAGGTGAAAATCTACCTAGTAGGCGGTGCGGTGCGTGATGCTTTGTTGGCGTTACCAATAAAAGATCGCGATTATATGGTGGTGGGGGCAACCCCAGAACAGATGTTGGCACAGGGCTACCAACAAGTCGGCAAAAACTTTCCGGTATTTCTGCACCCCAAAACACAACAAGAGTACGCCCTTGCGCGTACCGAACGAAAAACCGCAAAAGGCTACAATGGTTTCAGCTGCTACGCTGCGCCAGATGTAACGCTTGAGCAGGACTTGATTCGCCGAGACTTAACCATCAACGCCATAGCCCAAGACGATGAAGGCAAGTTGTACGATCCTTACGGCGGCCAACAAGATCTGGCCCGTAAACAGCTGCGACACGTATCAGCGGCATTTATTGAAGATCCATTGCGGGTGCTAAGAGTGGCACGCTTTGCCGCTCGGTTTGCTCACCTAGGCTTCACGGTAGCCGAGGAAACCCAAACGTTGATGGCAACCATGGCCAGCAATGGCGAACTAGACGCCCTGACACCAGAGCGAGTATTTCAAGAACTAGACAAAGCATTAGCCACCCAGTCACCGCAGGTTTTCTTGCAGGTATTACGAGATTGCGGCGCCTTAAAGGTATTATTTAAGGAAATTGATCAATTATTTGGTGTACCGCAACCGCAAAAGTGGCACCCAGAAATAGACAGCGGAATTCACACTTTACTGGTATTAGAGCAAGCCAGCTTATTAAGTGACGATAAAGCAGTCCGCTTCGCTGCATTACTGCATGATTTAGGTAAAAGCGTAACGCCTGCAGCCATGTGGCCGAAACACCATGGCCACGGGCAAAAAGGCCTGCCTTTAATTAAACAATTGTGTGCCAGAATTAAGGTTCCAAACGAATACAAAGACTTAGCTTTACTTGTTAGCGACCAGCATCAAAACATCCATAATGCATTCGAGTTGCGTGCAGAGACTTTGTTAAAAATACTCGATAAAGCCGATGTTTGGCGCAAACCACAACGATTAGCACAATTACTGCTTTGTTGCGAAGCTGATATGAAAGGCCGAACAGGCTTTGAGCAGCAGGACTATCCGCAAGCAGGTTATGTTATCGCCGCCTATGAAGCCGCTAAAAATGTGCCAGTAAAAGCCATTATCGAAGCGGGTTATCAAGGGGCTGATATTAAAACCCAGTTGCAAATTGAACGCATCGCTTGCATCGAAAAAGTTAAAGCCAAGTTAGTCACTTAGGCATCAGAACAGTCGAATAAACTGTAGATATATGACTTTTATGTGAAGAAAACGTCAACTTAGTTTAAAAATGCGGCTTTCGACTTGCATTTGGGCATTTATTAGTTAATGTATTAATACCTTAGGGTGAAAATAAATAGCAAATTACGCTATCTATGACATAATTAACAAGTTGCAGTTGTACTACGCATCTGCTCCATTCAATCCAACTGATTTAAAGGGATTTCCCAATGAACAAAAAAGTACTGATGATTGCTGGTGTAGCAATGACTGCCCTACTTGGTGGCTGTGCAAACACTACTGCTCTTGAAGAAAGCGTTGCTAACCTAGGTAACAAGGTTGATCAATTATCAGCTGAAGTTAGCTCTCTGAAGTCTGAGCAAGGTTCTCTAGCTTCTGATGTTAAAGACGCTAAGTCTGCTGCGATGGACGCACAAGCTGAAGCTAAGCGCGCTAACGATCGTATCGACAACATCGCTTCTTCTTACAAGAAGTAATGTGTCTTATCGGCAACACGCCTGTGTTGCCGATATCCTTCTTCCCTCCTATTCCACTCGCTGACCTAAAGCGATGACAAAGCAGTCTCAGTCAATTTCACCAACTGTTTTACTATACTCAACGCTTTTCTGTCTAAAGCCGTGCAAAAGGCAATCGCTTTAGCTAAACGTATCCCCTGTTTCACCAAAAACGGACACAAAAAAGCGCCCTTACCTTTTAAGTAGAGCGCTAGTAAAACTAACAAGCACCATTCTAGCCCGGCTCCAAACTATTTTTTGAATCATGGCCTTTAACTTGTCCAGTTACTTTAGGTTTTAGCGATGCCCAAGCAGCTTCATAGTCAGATTGTTTATATTTTTTCAACAAAGCCATCGCCACAGCCATGGTATATGGACATGCCTTACCTGCTATATGAGTCGGTGTAAAATGTGCCTGAAATGCTCTAATAACGGTTTCCATATCATCAGTTTCACTGTAACCATACCTAACGATAACTTGAAACAAATCACTTTCATCAAAGCCGATATTTTTAATACTACGATATTCGTTAAAAAAATCCTGTTCATCATACCAAGCACCGTAACCCTTACTATATAAGTACTGCCAAGGAAATCTAGGGCCTGGATCTAGTTTGCGACTTGTTGCAATATCTTGATGACCAACCACATTAATGGCTTCAATATTGGGATACCGTTCATACACATGTGCCAATACTTTTTCTAAGTTGATGATTAACTTCGGGTCATAATCCTTAAACATACAAACAGAGTCGAAGTCATCATTTCCACACTGTATTTTTTGTACAAGTTCTATTCCTATCGATGTATCATTTAAAAAAGAACGTCCATTCCAACTAGAATAACCAGCATGAAAAGTTCTTTTACTTTCATCAGCTAACCGATAAATATTTTTTTTGCTGACTAAAAAATGTGAACTGACTTCAGCTTCTGCATCCATAAATCGTGCTAACGTCTCATCCTCCTGTATTGCGGTATAATGTATTATAATAAGCTTTACCCTATCGTTCTGGTTTGGTGTTTCCAGCTCCACAAAAGAACCACATGCCGTAGACAAGACTAAAACTACACACAAGATAACTAAACTGTTCAATCTTCTCATTTGACCTCCAAAGGCTAAACATACTCCCTACCAGAACACTAAAAAACACTTAACGCAGATACCTTTTGCGGTTCCCCAAAAAAATGCCCTTGCACATAGTCACAGCTCAGCATATCCAAACACAATAACTCTTTAAATGTTTCGACTTTCTCTATGACTACATCAACGTTTCTAGCCTTTATTTCATTGACCAAAAATAAGAAATCATGTCGACTTTTGCTAACATAGGAAAAATCATTTGGCAAAACTAATTTGACAATAGAGATCGCGCCGGTAAGAAGCCATCCACGCCTTACATCTCGGAAACCTGAAAAATCATCCATAGCAAAGCATATTCCTTCGTCGCTTAATTCAAAAAGTGTCTCAGATATATCTCTATACTTCTTATCAAACTCCAAAGTCACCCTTTCAGTTAACTCAATCACAAGTTTTATTCCATACATCTTTAGCATTGCATGAAACTCAACTATCTCTTTTTTTATTTCAGGAAGTAATTCTGGTTCAACATTAAAAAACAACTGACAAATTTGCTCACCAGATCCTGCAATCATGCTCATATCTGAAAAATCTAAATTCAAAATTGAAGTCATTGAAGCCAAGATGATTTTTTTTGCCTTACTTTGACTTAAAAGATCATAATACACACTGGTTGGTAGGCTGCTTCCTATAGGGCGAACCAATACCTCTACACTCACGCCTTCTGGGCGACCACTTGTTGCCACGATCTCTTGGACATAAACATCTAAACTAAGCTGCATATCTGACCCCTTATATATCGTACAAACAAAATTGCCCATCAAATTGATGGGCAATTTCTATTATTAATGCAAAGTTTTACCTTACATCATGGTTACAGTAACTGGCACATCGGCAGTCCATGTGGCAGGAACTGAAGTAGATGGGAAACTAAGTTTGATATCAGACATGGTTGAATCAAACGCGCCTGACGCATTCAACGAGGTATTATTTAGATAATTATAGTTCCAAGAAAAAGCTCTTTCCTCTTCCATATCAATTTGCGCGTAAACAGTGGCATAATTTTCTACATTACTCTGAAGCAATGTACGAGCATTAGCACCAGCTGTTCCACCGCTATACGCCAACCACCATAAACCAGATTCTGGCCAGAAAAACGCGACCGCATTACCGCCACTGATACTAAATGATAACTGTCCATCGGCTGTTGCCGCGCCATCACTACCAACACCACTTGCAACAACAGAAATAGATTTAACTGTGTCATTAATTTCTTGTGCTGTATCGCCTTCACCAACTGTGACTATAGGACGAAAGCCAGGTTGACCACCAGCAGCTACAGATTTTGTATATCCGTGAAGAAACTCAAACGTTCCCTTATCAGCGAAGTCAAATACGGCGTTTTCACCTTCTAGAACGCCAGCAGCTTTGTCAACATTCCAATCAGTTACACTGTTGATTGTCACTTCTGGGAGTTCCCACATCCAAGCAGGTTGTGTATCTGTAATGGAGCCACTAAAACTCAAAGAGCCCGTAAACGTACCATCAGCTGACTCAGTAAACGCAGCATTCGCACTAGCTGCCATAAGTACCGACACCATACCTGCGATCATCGTCTTTTTCATTTCATCAATCCTTATATACATATTCAAAGTAGTTTCACATTATCGTGCTACTTACATACTTACAAAAGTGACCTAAATTGAGTTTCGTCTCTATTAAAATACAGTCACATTTTCGTTAAGCGAATATCGAATGAAAATGAAACATACTTTAGTAAAATAAATTGCCTGTTCTCATTTTTGTACCACAGCGCAATGAGCAACATATACACTGTTCATAAAAACGTGTTAATCCACTTACTACTTTATATTTCAAATATTTCAATTCAACATCCACATTCCCTCAGTCAACGGCAAACTGCAAATAACGCAACAACACACTTCATATAGGAACGCATAATCAGTTTACAAAAGTACAAAATGACATGCGATGGTGCTAGCACAAAAACAAAGGCGTGTTTAAGTTAAAATCGCAATCATATATTATGTACCATTTCAAATCAGAACGTTCTTTGCTCGCTGTATATAGTATATCCGCTCGCTGAATATCCCGTTTGGTTTGTCTACATGATATTTTGCATTCCTCCTGCATATGTATGTTTAATAACGTTACAAGCGTCTGCCGATGCCGACAACCAAACTTTAGATGAGACAAAGCAAATACCAAAGACAATAAAAAAAATTAAAAAATATTAAGATGACAAAGCCTTAAAATTTACTTTTTACCGCTCAGCAACCTAAAACAAAAAACACTAGCAAATCAAAAATCAACTTACCTACTAGACACTTAAGCAAACAAAGAGCTTAAAAACGGAATTTATAAGATTATAAAAACAATATTAGTTAAGATGTGAATTTTAGTAGGCCAGTTAACAACAGTATTAACCTTCTACATAGCTCAACAAGCATCATCATTGGGCTAATTTAGAAAGACCTTGCGATTGAAAACTAGCACCCGTCATTTAGAAATTTATGACTCCAAACTTCATAAATCTCATTCCACTAAATTTTTCTCCCAAAACCAAGTACCCCTTGCATAGCTAGCCGAATCAAATCACGCCTAGATTAACGCGACTAAAAACCTGTTTCAAAATGAAATTAGCGCAATATTTATAGAATAGATCGAAAAATTAAATTAACTAAATAACAACGAAAACAAAGCATTAGCACCGTGACCACGGTCTAAAAATAAAACATTACTGTGCTCGTAACAATTTAAATTTATTACTTTGCTTAACCTTAACCAAAAAAGTGATAGTGCAGTACAGCAGGTAAAAAGGAACTTGGATATCTTTTATCAAAACAACGACAATTTATTTATCCTGTGACATTTACTTTTACCTCAGTAAATACATAGATAATCAATACAAAAAAGAATGAGTCTAGATTTCTTAATATGGAATTTATGACCGTTCACTAACAACATAGCCTCCTTATCATGATTGTACATCTTGACTAAGATAAATTGTTGCCATCAAAACATTTCAAGAATTAAAAAAGTATAGATAGATAACAAGGATAGTTTTAACTTAACAATAAAAATATATGAATTGATAATCCCATTAATCTAAAGGCAATCAAAAATATGCAAAACCAAATTATCCTAAAATTGAAAAACGACACTAAAAAAATCCACTAATGCAAAGTATTTACAATGCAGCATAAATCATATTAGCTAATCGCTTGATTTGTGTAAAAGCACCATAATAGAAAGATAAAAATTCGGAATCCTTTCCGTAAAATAAAGAAATCCTTTTCTTATCCAAGGTGGAAACTGTTTACCGATAATATTACTGAAAGGTAACTGTAATAGGAAGCTCAGCACTCCAAACTACAGGGACTGCTGCTATTGGAAATCTGAGTTGGTAGTTTGAAATTTTTGAGTCAAATGCTAACCCCAACTGTAATGCCCCCTCCTCACCTGCCATATTATATATCCACTGATAAGGCTGAGTTTTTTCTTCATCAATATGACTATAATAACTACTAAAATTCTCTACATTGTTCTTCAACAAAGCTTTGGCAGACAGTCCTAGCTCACTATCACTATTAGCCAACCATTTTTTTTGCGTATTCTGCCAATACAAAGCAATAGCATTTCCAGCTTGCACTGTCATGGTTAATGAGCCGCTTATAGTTGCTTCGTTGGAAAAATAACCTAAAGCAGCAACTTCTACTGTTTGGATAGTACCGTCTACAGTAACTTCGTCAGTTGCATTACCTAAAACAATATTAGGACGTATTGCTAAACCGCCGCTATAAGCTAGTCTCTTGGTATATCCCTGTAGCAACCTGTATGCAACTTTATTATCAAATTCATAAAGCGCATTACTACCTTCTATGACCATATCATCTTTTTTCATAACCCAATCATTCAATAACCCTTCTTGAGTATGATCAGGTATATCCCACATCCAACTTAGAGGTTGTTGCGATATGTTTCCACTAAGTGTTAATTCAGTAGAAAACCCTCCATCAACAGATTCAACAAACACAGCATTCACCAAACTACTGTAAAAAATCAAAGCACCATAGAATGCTATTGGCTTAGAAAATCTAAATATATTCATTATTCCTTTCCTATTAAAACCACACACTTTTCTAACGACATAATACTAACTGCCCTTTTTTTACATATTCAATAAAATACTCATCATCATTAGAGCGAGCTACAGATAAAGATAATGCTTCTAACGATATCGGGTCTAAGCCTACCATTGATGCATTAGATAAATATTTATTTTGAATTTCAATAAGGTTTTCAGCTTTCAAATCAGGAAAAGTTGCAAGTGTCATATTATTCTTTTGACAGAATGCCTCTGCTTCATCTAAAGAAAAAAGGCGATATTGAGAAACATTAGAACCGCTCAAACTAGTCGAACTAACTGCCTCTAAAAGAACATGGTAATCGTGTCTATCCTCGAAAAATCCAAAACTGCTTCTCTTAAACTTGCTGCTTATACTATTACTATTTAATTCACTAAGATTACCACGACTAGGATATCTAACAATTAAATTACCTGAACGAGATTTGTCATCGCTACCACTGGCTACTAGAAAATTCACAGATTCACTAGGCTTAGAAAACACAGCATATAAAGCTGGATAGTTCTGCAAGTTCCCATTAATTTCAGCAAGAGTTAAAGGCTTAAAATCGCCACTGTTAAAAGCCCCAACTGTTTTACCTTGATCTGCATTAACATCGAAGCTAAACGGTGAGAAAGTCTCATTATCAAACACTCCAATCTCTTTAAATTTAATCTTATTGGAATTAAATATAAACTTGTTCAAATGATGTTTATCCAGAATATCCCTATCGTACAAATCTCTCCCACCCCACCATATCAATACAGCGATATTATCTTGGTCATAGTCAACAAAACGATATCTAGCAATGTAGTTTTTATCACTTGACAAATAGTTATAGCTATCAGAGTAAAAATCATAATAGTTATTTCTAATTAGCTTAACAAACTGATCCGACCAGCCGTATGTCATCCCTCCATCATGCCCAAAACCATGATTATGCAATTTTTCATGCTCATAAGTCGATTTTGGATATTTACCTGTAACTAATTGGTTATGTAAAACCGAAAGCCAACCATTACCTACCGTTGCAAGCCCTAATGAATTGGAGTTAAGGATACGGTATACAGAACTTGGCTTATGTGCCAGTAAACTAAACAGTTTGACAGAATTAGTGGACTTATCATTAGCTGTAACAAAAACTTCAACCTTATCAGCTTGAGATATACTCCCATCCATAAAAGGAACTTCAACATTTAATATTCCATCACTACCATCATAGGTGCAAGCATCATTGTAAACGTCAACATCGAATCCATTAACATTACCTTTTTTCGTGCTATTCATATTTTTATAGTCAAGAAATCCGTGGACAATTTCAAAGCGGTTATCAAAATACTTTTGAGCCCTTATTTGCTTAAGATACTTCTCAGCATATGCTTCAGTTGTTCCTCTGAATAAACTACTCGATTCATTATTTTTGAAGCTTTTAACTTTAGCCTTAAAGAATGGCGTATCGTCGATGAAACTAATACTAGCAATATTCCCAATACCTAAAGATATAGGTATAGTAGCTTCGACAATTGAAAATGCTTCAACTCCAGTATCCAAAACCAATATTGTACCATTGACATTTATCATAGGGCGTTTCAACTTCCTAGGCGTATAGTTTTGAATTCTAAAAGTGTCATTTGTTACTTTTACAACCCTAACGTCATCCAAATCAAAACCGTCATAATACCTTCTTGCTATAGATTGCTTATTAAGTATATTTTCAGATGAAATTAGATATTTTTTCGAGTCGACGCCATATTTTACTTTAATTGAACATGGCCCATAAACTTTTCCAGTCGTATACACTAGATCAATTAGTGTTCCACCACACCCATTCACTGACTCCACGGTCCAGCCAGCAGCTGGTTGTAATTCGAACGTACCACTACCTTCGTGATCAATAAATTGCTCAACTGGCGATATGGTGCCTACTTGAGGATTTTCAATTTCAGTAGAAATTAAATAAGTTTGAGGTATAAAGTCTGCGGTAATATTGCAAGGAGAATGAATATTTTCAGTTGTATATATGTTAGAGGCTAACAAGCCATTACAACCTGTTACCTCATTAATTAGCCACCCATCATCTGGTGTGACAGTAAACGAAAATTTCTCATCATTTGCCACTTGTACAGACGTTGGTGAAATACGACCTCCTCCATTAATACTTAGAGCAGCTGTAACCGTATGCTTCAGATGCTTAAGTAAAATACTAATTTGACAACTTTCAGTAATCGCCGACGTACTATATATGCCATTTACTAGACTTCCATTACAACCACTAGCTCTATCTACAATCCAATTATCACTAATAGCAACATCAAAAAAGCCTTGTTCTCCATGTAATACCATTTGTTCAACAGGGGAGACAGTTCCCCCTTGAATATCGTTTAACTCTATCGATACTAGATAACTTTCTTGTTCAAACTTGGTTTCTATGTGACAAGCTTCTGTCACTGGCGCTGTGATATAGCTGTCACCGGTTAATGTCCCGCCACACCCGCTCACTGAAACTATGTGCCATCCACTAGTTGGTGTGAGCTTAACCACACCTGCCTCACCCGCGGCCACACGCTGACTCGCCGGCGTCACCTGCCCGCCTTCTGGC
>NZ_JAEH01000041.1 GCF_000518805.1 Shewanella waksmanii ATCC BAA-643 | reverse complement strand
CTTGGTGTTTGCAGTGGCTTTCTAAATGCAGTTCACCAACTAACAAGGCATTTAAAACGGAACTTGCTCTTCCCCCGTTTTAGTGGACACCTTCTCATCACTTTGAGGAGGCTAAAATGCCTAAATATACCCAACCAAGAAAGACATGGTTTTACCCTGTAAAATTCAAAGTCAAAGCTGTCCAGCTAAGCTTAAGAGACGATGTCATGTCTAAGGATGTTGCGCTAGCGCTTGATATTCACCCGTTAATGCTGAGTCGTTGGCGAAAAGAAAAACATATAGACACCCATAGTTAATGGCGTAAATAACAACCTCCGACTATGCTTGATTTGCGCATATAACAAGGAGGTTGCATGCCAAGGCCCAGACGAACCCTCATTAGTCTCGAAGACACACCTTATTATCACTGTTGCAGTCGTGTTGTACGACGCGCTTTCTTATGTGGTGATGATAAGTACACTGGCAAAAATTATGACCATCGCCGTGGTTGGGTAGAGGCTCAAATCTTAAAACTTACCGAAGTGTTTGCCATTGATGTGGCGGCTTATTCAGTGATGAGCAACCACCTTCATGTTGTCCTACATATTGATATTGAACAAGTTAATGCCTGGTCAGATAGGGATGTCGTACTGCAATGGCATAAATTGTTTAAAGGAACAGTCTTAACGCAGAAATTTGCTAAAGGTGAAGTGATAGAAGAGTACACAGTTGCTCAGCTTAAACATCTGATAGCGACGTATCGCTCACGTCTTTGCGATATAAGCTGGTTTATGCGTTGTTTAAATGAGCCTATTGCAAGACAAGCTAACCTTGAAGATAACTGCACAGGGCATTTCTGGGAAGGGCGGTTCAAATCACAAGCATTGCTTGATGAAGCAGCTGTATTGGCCTGTATGGCCTATGTAGAGCTTAATCCGATACGGGCTAAAATGGCGACAAAACCTGAGCAATCGGACTTCACGAGTATCAAACTCAGAGTAAAAGCAGCACTTACAGGAGAACAACCTAAGCGTCTTTTACCTTTTATAGGCAATGAACGCACTAACCAACCCAAAGGCATTGCTGTCTCACTGCAAGACTATCTTGTACTGGTAGATGAAACGGGCAGGGTGATTCGAGACGATAAGCGTGGTGCTATTGATTCACAGGTTTGTGACATACTGAGCAGGTTAAACATCCCCTCAGCCAATTGGGTTAAAATTGTCACGGAATTTGGACAGCTTTTCCATGGCCCTGTGGGTACATTGGAAGAGTTTAGCCATTACTGTGAACATCTAAACAAACGAAGGCGACATTTCTCAAGTAGTTGCCAATTTATGCCTGTCAACTAAGTTCAAACGTTCATATTTCACATAACTCCTCAGCTCCTTCCGCAGAATACCCCCCCCTCGCGCCAAATACAGCAATTAATGGCTTATTTCCTCATTTTTGCTAATTTCAAAAAGTTTTTTTGTATTGAGCAAAGCATTTGAAGGTACAAATCTAGTTTGCCCTTGAGTAGTACACAGTAGCTTTGCTATGTTATTGATTAATAATGGCTGGCTAATGTTTTCCTTATCGGGTGAAGATCACAAAATACAGTTGGCTTTTGCTCCTTCGTCGCTGATTCTAGCCAACTTTATTTTGCCTATTAACAGGGCGTTAGGTAGTCAAGGTGGATAGTAAAAGACAGTTGAGATTAAAGGCTAAGTACAACCTATATTTGAGTATTCTGTTTATTGTCTCGCTTGGTGTTTTCTATTTACTCTGGGAAAGTTTGTACTCTTTTTTGCAAGTGTTTGGAGTCGATGAATACGCGTCAGGTGAACCAAGAGGTGAACTTAACAAATATGACTACCTAGTTTTAGTTGTGCTTGTTTTTACATTTTTTATTTCATATTTAGCTACAGCTTTGGTTACTGGATTATTAAATCGATGGACAGTAAAACAAACTTTCGACAGGCTTATTAACTTCAAAAATTTGCCAGAGCACTGGTATAAAGACTGACTACCTAACAAGCTGTTTAACAAGGGCGTTAGGTTTTACGATATCCACAATGTAGAGAAATTATGAACTTTATTGATATATACATAGAGAATTATTCATCCGATAAAGACATGGGTATCGTAGAATACACTATAGATTTTAAATCTGAAAAAGACGCTTCGACTTTTTTAGAGGCTGTCAATATCGAGTATGATGCTAGCAATCCTAAGTTTTTTGGATTGACCTTGCCACACCAAGGCAGGAAGGTAATGTATGCAGGGTCTTGGTATAAATTCCCTTTAGAGCATATGTATGATGAAGATATTCAAGTTATCGATGTGTCTGAAGATAATGAAGGGGAGGGTGGAGCTTTCTATCGAAACAAATTTAAAATTGAGCGCGAAGTAGATTCGTTTAGTGAGTTATTAACTAGTGTAGATTCATTGGATTTTAAATTCGATACAACCATCGACATTGAGCCTGTAGATATCGCCAATGAGTTAGTGGTTGTAGATTGTGGCCAAGGGAATTGGAATGAGGTTCGAACACGTAAACATACTATCATCTATGATTTAGGAGCTTCTTCTAGATATTCCGAAACCCAAATAAAGGCACTTATAGATAGGCGCTTTAAGAATTTCCTTGAAAGATCTGTATACATTGTAATCAGTCACTGGGATATGGATCATTTTCAATCACTTAAATACTTGAGTAAAGAACACTTCTCAAAAATAATTGCAGTGTATGGACCCACAAACGTACCGTCCACACTGGTTTATCAAGATGCAATAGATAATATTTTAGAAAATAATGTTCCTTTTCATTTAATTCCTAATACTGACAGAACCGGTAGAACAATAGATCTTAACTTACTCTTATCTTCAAATTCATTAGACCTTTACCGTGCTACAAATGGGCGCTCTAGAAACCAAACTGGCATAGTTTTGGCGATTAAAGGGAGTGAGAAGTTAGCCCTGCTAACTGGTGATCACCATTACTGTAAAATATTAGCTGCAATATCTGGAAAATATCGTAAACGTAAAACACTTTTAGTTGCCCCCCATCATGGAGGCGCCGCGGGTCATTTTTCAGTGAATGAATGGGCAAAAGAACTAACCGTAGAGGACTGTGCTATTTCTGTAGGTGATAATTCTTACAATCATCCAGATCCTCATCACAACAACCTCGAGGACCTAAGAAATAGCTTACCGGATCGTACAGACCAGGCGGGCGACCTTATCTATAAAATTTAAACCTAACAAGGCCGTCAACGAATGCACAGCAGAGCTGTGCTGGACCTCAACCGCTGAGCGACTTTCGGCCCGTTACGGCGACGTTAGCTTCCAAGGAGTAACATGCAACCAATTTGGATTGACAAGATAGAAGTTGCTAGACGACAGATTACTGAAGCGGTAACTCTATTTTTTGAGTCACGTGATTTTGTAGTGATTCATACTGTTATTGCATCTGCTCATCAGGTGTTAGTTGATGTTGGCAAAGAGCAAGGCGTAGTAAGTTTAGTTAAGAACCCAAAAGGCGTGACGAGAGAGGAATTCAGGAAACATGTAAGAACTGTCAATGAACCTTATAACTTTTTCAAACATGCAGATAAAGATCCTGAAGGAAAGATAAATATCGCTCCAATTGAGAGATTTACATCTGATTTTATGCTTGATGCAATACTAATGCTTCAAAATATTGCGGGTGAAATTCCTCTCGAAGCAAAGGTCTTCTGGAGTTGGTTCGTCAGTACATACCCAGATGAGTTCAGCGACAGTCCTAAAGATGGAGCCCTTAAACACCTGATGTCTTTAGGGCTAAATGAGTGGGATTTTCCTACAATCAGGCAGTTTCTAACATTTGGTGAAATCATGCAGGAAGCTAACAAGTAAATCCAGGTGACGCCTACGGCGCACCTGATTTAGGCGTTTGCCTCACATCCAATATGTGGCAAGGCATCCCTTATTGACACTGTATGTGACTAGTTACTGGTACGCCGACTGGCAATTTGGCACACGCCAACTAGCATGACGGCACCGAGCATTAACGCTGAAAACGGCACGGCGGTGCCAGTATAAAATAGCGCCAGTAATGGCCCCGCAACGGCGCCAAAGCCAAACCTTAGCGTCCCGATAACTGCAGTCGCGGTGCCGGTTTCTTGTTGGAACTTCATCAGCACGATGGCATCGGCGTTCACCGACATAATCCCCAAAAAGCCCATAAAGGGAATAAGCGCGGCAACGGTATAGTGGTAGCTTAAATCCAGTAAGTTAACACTCAGTAAGGCACTGCCGGCGAAAATCGCTAATATGGTTGAGGCTCGAAGCATGCGCCGCGAACCGTACTTGCCTACAATGCGGGTATTGATGATGTTTGCAGCCATAAGGGCGCCAACATTGGTACTAAACAACACCGCAAATAAAGACTTATCCAGCCCAAACACTTCCATGTACACAAAAGGCGATGCAGTGAGGTAGCAGAAAAACGCAAACGAGGTCAGTACACCACTGGTGATATGCAGTTTGACACCGGGTTTAGTAAATACCACTGCGTATGCGCCAAAGAATGATTTTTGACTGCGCTGGCCATGGTTGATGTCGCTGGGCATTTTGAGTTTAACGATGACCAACATCAACAGGGCAATGGCATAGAAGGCCAAGATGAAGAAAATCAGATGCCAATCACCAAACTCAAGAATTAGGCTACCAATGCTAGGGGCGATTAACGGCGCTAGCATCATAATCAGGCTGACATAAGACATGCCTTTGGCGGTGTTTTTACCGTACACCTCTTTAATATACCCCGGCACAACTACCGTTGCTGCGGCTCCAATAAACGCTTGCACAAACCTTAAGCTGAGAAATAGCTCGATATTATTAACAAACGCCAGTATTAGGCTGGTGATGGCAAAGCCTGTTAGCCCAATAATCACTAACGGTCTGCGACCAAATCGGTCTGCAAGAGGACCAAAAGTCAGCATACCCACGGCATAACCTGCGAGGTAGATGCTTAATGATTGCTGCACCATGGTGATATCGGTGTGGAAACTGGTGGCCAAGGTTGCCATAGCCGGCAGATACAGATCGATGGCCAGCGGAGTAATGGCCACAATGGCTGATAGCATTGGGATCAACAGCGCTAGGCTGATCGTTAACTCGGCTTGAGATGGGGCTGTTGGGATCGGATCGCTTTTCACTCATACCTCTTGTGAATTTTGGATGACTTATCGATGAACTGCTGAGGGCACAGCAATTTCTGAGAGGTGGATTAGTCTACGCTCATGCTGGTGTTTTGACCATCTTTAAGCCTGTTGTTTCGCGCTTTATTTGTAACAAATCTCATGTTTGCATCACCAATAGCGAACTTTGTTAAATTAACGTATTAAAAGTGTCATGTTTGTTTCATTTTATTTTCTTACTAGGGTTCTAAATTAGCGGCACTTATCGGGCCAATTGGCAATTTTTGAAACCCATTCTGAAACCTAAGGGAAATAAAAATGAAAACAACAAAAACCATATTGTCGTTATTTGTCGCATCAGCACTGCTAACTGGGTGTGATGGCGACGACGGTGCGGCAGGCGCTAACGGAACTAACGGTACAAATGGTACCGACGGTAGCCAGGGTTTAAGTTCTTTAGTGGCGATTACTGAGCTAGCAATGGGTAGCGAACAGTGTGCGTTGGGCGGTCAGTTAATCGAAACTGGCCTAGATGCTAATGGCAATAGTGTGCTTGACGCCGATGAAGTCGATGCCAGTCAAACTCAAGCGCTGTGCAAAGAGGCGATCGGTCAGCTTTCTGCGCAGCTAATTGCGCGGAATGAGTCTGGCATATTTGGTCAAAGTGCCGCTGAAATTGTCGATTTTCATAAAACGTCGCAGCACATTTTTGTTGTGAATGCCCAAAGTGGTCAAGTTGATATCATTGATGCCAGTACCCTAAGTGGTGGCGAGGTTGCAGCGGATGCTCAATACACCCTTAATAATATCGATAAAGTCGCGTCAATTGATGTTGCAGGTGACTTGGGGCTTACCGATTTAGGTGGCGTAAATAGCTTAGCAATTTTCGATGACCTATTGGCAGTGGCGGTCGAGCGCGGAGACGGCCAAGGCAACAGTAAGCAGGGTAATGGCTATATTGCTTTCTACCAACTTGACGCAGAAGCGCAACCTAGTTTGCTTAAAGCAGTAGAAGTTGGCGCACTGCCTGACAATGTGGTGTTTAGCCATGACGGTAGCAAAGTGATTGTTGCTAACGAGGGGGAACCTAATGATGCTTACACCGTTGATCCTGAAGGCAGTGTATCAATTATTACTCTGGCTGATAGGGTGCCAGCAGATACCGCCAACACCATTGACTTTACTGCCTTTAATGTTGGCGCCGAGCGCAATAGTGAGTTTAGTGACAAAATCAAAGTTAACGGACCGGGTGCAAGCATTGCCCAAGATTTAGAGCCTGAGTACATTGCAGTATCAGCAGATAACACCCAAGCCTATGTGAGCCTGCAGGAAAATAATGCCATTGCTGTTATCGACCTTGAGCAGATGCACGTGGTATCAATAATGCCATTGGGGCTAAAGGACTTTGGATTAGCGCATAACGCCATTGATGCCAGTGATAAAGATGATGCCATCAATATCCAAGCCTATGAAGGGGTATATGGCCTGTATCAGCCTGATACCATTGCCAGCTACTCATGGAACGGCGCGCATTTTATTGTGTCGGCCAATGAAGGTGACGCCCGAGACTACAGTGGTTTCTCTGAAGAAGTTCGTGCCGAAGATCTCACCTTGGATGCCAACCACCCACAAGTGGCCGCAGCGCAAGATGAAACCCAGTTAGGCCGCTTAAAAGTCACGACATCAATGGGTGATACCGATGGTGATGGCGACTACGACCAAATAGTGGGTTATGGCGGACGCTCGTTCTCAATTTGGGATACGTCTGGTAACCAAGTGTTTGATAGCGGCAACCAGATTGCTCGCATTACAGCGGCAGTGTTGGGCGACAACTTCAACAATCATAACGAAGAAAGCAAAGGTGATAGCCGTAGCGATGACAAAGGCGCCGAGCCAGAAGCATTGGCTTTGGGGCAAATTGCGGGTAAGCACTATGCATTTGTTGGCTTGGAGCGCACCTCTGGCTTTATGATTTTTGACATAACTAATCCGTTTGCTGTGCAATTTGTTGATTATATTGTTAATCGAGATTTTGATGTCGATTTTGAGATTGATGGCAGTGACATTACTGGCACACCGGAACTGGCTGGCGACTTGGGCCCTGAAGGCATGAAGTTTGTCGCGGCAGAATATAGCCCGACGGCTAAGCCTTTGTTGATTATTGGCAATGAAGTGAGTGGCACCACGGCAGTGTACCAATTGAGCCTTTAAGCTAACGCGCTTGCTAGTCGATGGTGCGATTATCTATGGCGCTATAATTCATGGTGTTAATCGCGAAACCATAGCAAATCAGATTAGCTTAGTGAGTTAAGCCCGGTGACCCAATTGGATCACCGGGCTTTTTTTGGCTGGTGCTCGTGTGTCGATGCCGTTTGTTGGCATTGGTTAGTGGATGTTGGCGGAGCCGTGTAAGCTAGCAGCGCTTAGCTGGCACCAAAAGTAATAGGGCTAGGGTCATCGAGCCACTGTAGGTATTTTTTCATTGCCTGAGTAAATACCTCACTGTTGATGTGCCCGGTCAACCACCTTTGCACCTGTGGATAGTTGGCCTGAAAGAACCAATCGCGATCAACATGGGCAAATTGGCGAATAAACGGAAAGATTGCAAAATCAGCAATGCTAGCGTGCTCGCTTAATAAATTGTCATGTTTACCTAGCAGGGCTTCAAGCTGAGCAATAAAGGTTTCACCTTGCTGACGGTAGTATTGCTCGTCATGTTCGGGATGGCGGTCTGCATATTTGTACTTGTCTAACCAAGGTTTAAATTGCTGATCATTGGTTGCGATGAGCGCTTGCGCTAACTCTTGTTTTGCACTGCCAGCTAATAATAGGTTGTTGGGATCAGATTGACTTAAACTCCACAGCATGATGTCTAAACTCTCATCAATCACTTGTCCATTAGCCAATATTAATACTGGCACTGTGCCTTTGGGTGAGGCATCTAACATGGGCTGTGGTTTGTGCTTAAGGATAATTTCTCTAAGTTGTACCGACTGCTGCCCAAGTAGTAATCCGAGTCGAGCGCGCATGGCATAAGGACAACGCCTAAAAGAGTATAATATCGGTAGTTGCGTTGATTGATTAAGTTGAGTCGACACTGGCAGTTCCTTGCAAAGTTCGCCGCTATTTGGCGTTTATAGGCGCCATTTTTGCGTGATTATTGCCTTGGCTCAAGCAAGATTTATGAATAATTTTAATAACCTTACTTTTTGTCCCTGTTTGTTGGGGTGTGATCTAGGTAGAATTTGCGCCCGATTATGTGATGATTGCAGTGCTGTTAACTCATAAATAGCAATCATTGTGGTTACCTGCACTGGGGATTAAGCCTCAGCGAGCAAAGAGGATGTTATGTCAAAAGTTGTTGTGTGTGCCCTATATAAATTTGTCACCTTAGCCGATCACGAGCAATTACAAGTGCCGTTGTTACAACAGATGGAACGCTTGCAAATTAAAGGTACTTTACTGTTAGCCAACGAAGGCATTAACGGCACCGTAGCTGGCAGCCAAAGCGCGATTGATGCACTACTAGTTTGGTTGGGTGAGCAGCCTGGACTAGACAATATTGTGTACAAACTCTCTTTTGACGACGAAATGCCGTTCTATCGCACCAAAGTTAAACTTAAAAAAGAGATTGTGACTATGGGTGTTGAAGGTATTGATCCACGTAGAGTGGTTGGTACCTACGTGAAACCTAAAGATTGGAATAAACTGATTTCTGATCCAGAAGTGTTGCTTATTGATACTCGTAACGATTATGAAGTCGATATTGGTACCTTCAAACATGCGGTAGATCCTAAAACTAAGACCTTTAGAGAGTTTCCTGACTACGTAAAAGATAACCTAGACCCGCAACAACACAAAAAAGTGGCCATGTTTTGCACGGGGGGTATTCGCTGTGAAAAATCGACCGCTTATTTAAAAGAGCAGGGGTTCGATGAGGTTTATCACCTAGAAGGTGGCGTACTTAAATACCTAGAAGAAGTCGATCAAAAAGACAGCCTATGGCAAGGAGAGTGTTTTGTATTCGACAATCGTGTTTCAGTTAATCACGATCTTGAGAAAGGTGATTACGACCAATGTAACGCCTGTCGATTACCTATTACCGAGCAAGATAAAGCCAGCGAACACTATGTAAAAGGTGTCAGTTGCCCGCACTGTATTGATAGTATTTCTGAGAAACAAAGACAGCGATTTGCTGAGCGTGAAAAGCAGGTGCAACTAGCCGCTAAACGTGGCGAAAGTCATATCGGCAGTGATGTAAATAAAGTTATTGAACAACGCCGTGACCGTAAAGCACAAGTGAAGCAAAGTCAGCAGAATAAATAAACTCTTTCTAAACAATATATTTAAATAAGGTCGCTAATGCGGCCTTATTTATTTTTGGTCTAATCTCGATTGTCTTTATATCTTGTCAATTTGTTTGTGCTATTTTTGACGACATTTTGTTGACCTAACAGTTCTGAATATAAACTTTTGGGTTATTGCTGGTAGGATTTTAATAGTGCTAACTTAAATTTGTCTAATATTGGGCAATGAGTAACTGATTATAAGGATATAATAATGACAATTAGCAAAATGTTTAAAGTTGTAATAGTGGGTTTAGGGTTAGGCGCAGCTGTAACTGCATACGCATTTAACCCATCTTGTTCTCAGTGTAATCGTGCTTGGGAGGCTTGTTTAGTGTCGGGCGACAAAACACCGATGCAATGCAGTAATGAGTTTAGAGCGTGTGCCCGCCAAGTACCGGGTTCTTGTAATTACTACTAAATAGACGAACTAAGAAAATAAGGGTGTAACTCTTGATGTTTACCCCCTTATTTTTTTAAGCCGAACTAAAAGGGGGAAGTATATGCAATAAAACTCTAATGTGTGGTTTTGATTTTTTTGGTAACTGTACATTAAGTAACACCAATTACTTTTATAAATATGTCGCGTTAGTTGGCCAATAAACATGGTATAATTAGACATGTACTAGCTGTCATTTTTCCTAAAAGAACTAATATATGCCAGATATTGCCCCATCAACCATTACCTTTTTTGAGTTTTTAACCCCGCTAGTGGCTTCGGGGAAGAAGACCATAACCATTCGTGACGAAGCTGAAAGCCATTATGTTCCTGGTACTCAAGTCGCTGTGTTTACCTTAGAGACCCAAGTCAAAGTGTGCGACATTGAAATCCTGAGTGTCGAGCCCATCTTGTTTAGCGAGCTTAATCAGTTTCATGCTGAACAAGAATATCTTCCGTTAGATAAGCTCAAGCAAATTATCCGCGATGTCTACCCCGATACCGAGCAGCTTTACGTGATTAGCTTTAAGTTAATTTAAACGTTTACCTACTTAGGTAGACCATTCCCCATATTAGTCCTAATGCTGGCTATAGATGAAAGAGCCGCACTGATGCCGCCTAACAACACAAATATTGATTGGCCAGACGTTAGTGCTAAACCTATGACAGCCATAAAAATTAGGATAGTAAAAGGTACTTTGAAATTATTCCAAGTGCCTGCTGAACCACGGCGCTTTAACTGTTCGAATACCTTTTGAGATTCTGCGTATTTGACATAGATTTTGAATGTCTCATTAATTATCTTTAAATCGATGCCGTTAGGGTGAAGCTCGATCAAACCTTTTTGACCAAGAATACTAATTAAGTTTTTGTTTTGGGGGTTTATTTGTTCATCTCGTGCTAAATAGAATAAGGCTAGCTTTTCATTGTCATTACAGCTTTCCCACTTATATCGATAGGTCGCACTGTAATGATGTAGTAAATAGCTGTACGTGTGGGCTCGAGATAAATTTCGGTTAAACTTAGTAGTGAGGTCTGAACTTTTTTCGTTGCAATAGAAACGCTTTAGTTGCAACGGAATAGCTGCTAGTTCGGGTAGGGACGTTTGCTCTTTGACAGCGATGCTTTTGTCTAGGCCGATATAGTAAGTATCCAGCTCATTTGCCAGCTCAACATCAAAGTCCATTAGACATTCAGACCAAGCTAACATATCTCTATGTTCCAAAGTTTCAAACTTCTTAAGCTGTAACTCGTCCAGCCAGTTCAATTTATCTAATGTAGAACTAGAGCAATGCAGGGTAACGGTTAGGTTGGTGACTTGATTTTGTTGCTTGAGCTCTTCAATAAGACGCAGCAATTGTGTGCGTGTGAAGTGAGTTTCAAGACAAATTTCTAGATCCCATAGAGACATGGCATTTTCAGCAGCGTCGTATGAATATTTTATGCTAGGTAACATTTCTCTATAATTGATCGTTTGGTTAGCTTGCTGTGGGTGTTCATTCAATTGCTCTAAGGGCTGGTAATTTGATTGATCAGCACTAACTGCCGATTTTAGTTCACGAAATAAGTCGTCATCCCTAGTAGCAAGCGCATGCGGTAGGCTTTCGCCATGGCGCTTAGTCATGCCCAAACAAATTGTTAACTTGGCCGTTTGTGACCCACTCGCGTCTTGGTTTGTTTTTAGCTCAGATAAAGCTAGACTGCGATTAAGCCTCCGCATGAGTGTTAAGTGTTTCCGAGTACCTGTAGACAAAAGTAATCTTGGCTTGACCCACCAGCTGTATATTATGAGCCAACTCGCACTGAGCAAAATCGAGAGTATTACCCATAGGCTTGAAAGACCTAACAGCTCAACCGGGGGCAATTTAGCTTGTTCCTCTACAACCGCAGACAACTGTTCATCTACATAGTGCTCAAGTAACCTTAACTGTGTGTAAGTTGTAAAATCGACAGGCTTGGAGGCTTTAGTTATATCTTGGGTAAACCATTCGCAGATAGGTATTTTAGTTTGCTTACTAACACAATGACTCAGTGTTTTTGGGTAATACTCACGGTAGAACTTGGAGATGTCTCGAGTATTATTTTTCATAATATGTTCGTGCACTAGTTGTTGATATTTATTGAAGGTGAACAGGCTAGATTGATAGGTAGGTGTGATGACTATTATGCAAGCTACTAGCGTAATTCCAGTAGAGAATGTGGCTTTATGCTTAACAATGCTTTCTATCTTAAAATCGGTGAAGTGGGATCGGCTTTTTTTTAACTCCTTGAGAATATAAAGCGCAGCTAATGCTAAAGTACTCGCTAAAGTAATTGAAAAAATGGCTGCAGAGACTTGCAATGACTCTATTACTACTAAGTACCAGACTGTAATTAATGTTGGTAGGTGCAATCGATAGAAAAAAGGGTGCTTTATACCATTGACTACAACTTCTGTACGCGACTTATTTCTAAAACCGACATAGAGTGTATAGAACAAATACATCAATGATGAGGTTATAGCTATTACTATAGTTATAGCGGTTAGTAAATATGAAAATTGATTAACCGTTAGCGTTTTAAGGCTGTTGTCAGGTAGAAAAGCTGTCACAGTATAAGGGCCTGTAATACTGTGAGTTTTGTAATATCGCCCTGGTTCACCATGGTAAAAACCTTTAAAGCTAAGTTGTTCCTCTTCGTTGCTGACTGAAGTGGCTAACCATGTTGCAAAGGCTTTTGAGTTTTCGCTATTAAGTGTGACTAGATTTTCTTTAAGACTTCGTTCATTCTCAGTATGGAATATGACTTCGCCAGTATTAATATTACTGATCATAATAATCAGATCAGATATCCATTGGTTATTTTCTATTGAATCGTGTTTATCTACGGACATTAATAGACTACTAGGTAGATAGTAATCACCAGCGATAACCTGATTCGGAAAGCTCGACGGTACACTGATGGTAGTGCCTAGAGAGCCGTTGGTGACGTTGTAAAGGCGTTGTAAGTAGAACTTTTCTCCTTTTATCTGCGGGTTATTATTTGTTGGGAGAGACCAGCTATTACCTCGTTGAATTTGTTTTATATAGTTTCGATGTGACAGATTGGTGCCGCTAGTTAAATTGGCCTCGTGATGATGAATGGATAAAACTGTAATACCTTTATCGTTGGCAATAAAAGCACTAAGGGGGAATGGTTGATCGCCATTGTACTGAGTCAGGCCGTTTTTGATTTTTTCTATATCAAGTCGCTGTCCATCTTGGGCATGGTTTTTTCTTTCGTTTGGTGGAATAAGGTCGTTACCGATAAACCTTATGCTATGAGTTTCTGTCTCATCTTCGTCTTGTACATTTTCTTTTATAAATTGCAATGTCTCACTAGATAAGAAACAACTACCCTGATTGAAAGTCTCCTCTAACTGTTCATTTTTTTTAGTTCTTGACGTTGTTTTTTTCTGGTAAAAGTTGGTGTTGATAATTTTTTTTGCTTTAGCGGTTAGCTCTTCGCAATCAACTTTATCATCAATGGACCAAATGTACTCAAATAGTTGTTTCTGTTCTAAAAGATTTGCTGTGGCATAATTTATGTCGTTTTCAAAGTCTAATCTAAACTGTTTGATTTTTTCGACAGTTAATTGATGTCGGTGGTCTTTGACTCGATTTTTGAAACTTAGGGATAAGGTCAGTGCTAAAACTGTAAACAGTAGTCCATAGAGCGTAACGATCGATAGGTTTCTTGTTAGCTTTGTTAAGCTTGCATTGATAGGGTAAAACCAAAGTAGCGTCGCAACCCAGATACTTAAGAGCAAAAATAGTCCACTGACTAAAAATGGTAGGTTATGGGACAGCGGATCTCGACTCATCAGTTTCGCATGGGAGAGTATCGCGACTAAAACCAGCTCATCACCTTGGTTAAGTTCAGAGTAAACCATGGGATGAAAAAATATTCGATAACGTTGTCCACCTAACTCTGTATCCGTAAAACTGGTTTGACCCAAACTTATTTTTCCTTCAGTAGGTGCTAAAGGTTGGGCACGGCTAGATAATATCTTCGATATGCCGGACTTTTCGGCCTCTTTATAAATTTTATTGATTAGCTTGTTAATATTACTGATGTTATGGATGCTGTATTTATTTGAATGGCCGATTATTTTGTCATCATTGTTAGCTAATAGTATTTCATCAAACTGGTTGGGTAGCTGGGACAGTACTTCGTTAATCTCAATGGCTTGGAAATTACCTTCATCATTGTTGTCTATTTTATCTTCACCTTTTTTCCGAATACAAATATCACTTACGCCTTTTTTGGGATTATCCCCATTTAGTTCTCGGCTAGCATCCTCTCTAGTGGGCGGACCCAAGAATAAACAGGTTCCATTTGCAGTATCTAGGTTTATTTCACTATAGGTATTGTATTGTCTCGCCAGGGTTTTTGAATCATCATATTTACTAAGCGCTGCTATTCTGGCTATTGTATGGCTGAAAGAGTCTTCAACTTCGGATAGTTGACGAAAGTAATCGACATTAACTTGCCTATCTATATCGCTTTTATAGTCAAAATAGATTCCAGTGGAGACAACACCGGCGAGTATTAAAATTAAGTAGGCAGTTAAATTGCTTTTCTTTTGAGTTTTTTTGTCCGCATCCATGAGACGTTTCAGGTAAAATAAGTTGAATAGTTAGACTAGTTATAGGTTATTAATTAATCAAACTTGATTTCGAATATACAGTCAGAAGTACTATGGGAAATTATATATTTCTTATTTTTGAATATTGGTTGCAACGCTAGTAGTCGATTACGGCGTTTTACTATTTGTGATGACCTGTAGGAATTTTTGTTGTTGCCATTGCCTTTTACACCGAGTGTGTTAACTTTGCCGGCTTTTTTAGAGTCTTTGGAGTGAACCATGTTTGTTGGTTTTGACTACGGCAGTGCCAATTGTGCTGTCGGTGTAATGGCTGCGGGTGAAGTGAAGCTTGTACCGCTAGTTGATGGTAGCCAGTACATTAGCTCCACCCTTTATGCAATGGACAGGGAACTGATCGCTGAAGCAGTGCTAAATCAAATGCCAGCTGCATTTAGACCAGACTATGCCAAATTACGTTCCTCCCAATTAGCGCGTGCCCGAGCGGCGAGACGAGAGTTAGATCTTTACGCTGATGAGCAGGCTGTATTTGTCGGACAAGCAGCAATTGATGCTTATTTAGATATGCCTGAAGAAGGCTTTTATGTCCGCTCACCCAAATCATTTTTGGGCGCAAAAGGCTTGCGTAGCGAACAGATTGCTCTGTTTGAAGATATTGTCACTATGATGATGCTCCATGTGAAGCAATCTGCCGAGCAAAGTTTAGGTGAGCCAATTACCCATGCCGTCGTGGGGCGTCCGGTAAACTTCCAAGGGATTGGCGGTGAAGAGAGCAATCAACAAGCAGAATCAATTCTACGTTTAGCGGCAAGGCGTGCCGGCTTTGTTGATGTGGCTTTCTTGTTTGAGCCGATTGCCGCAGGTATGGATTATGAAGCGAGCCTAACTGAAGATAAATGTGTGTTAGTGGTCGATGTGGGTGGTGGTACTACTGACTGCTCTGTGGTGAACATGGGGCCGACTTTAAGTGGTAACTCCGACAGAAGTGCTGACTTTCTGGCTCATACCGGACAGCGTATTGGTGGTAACGATCTTGATATAGCGCTCGCTATGGGCGCATTTATGCCACACCTGGGTTTAGATACGCTAATGACCAATGGCCTACCAGTGCCAAGTAAACCTTTTTGGAATGCGGTTGCAGTCAATGATATCAGTGCACAGCGCGAATTTGCCGCTTTGGGTTCAAAAACACTCATTTTAGATCTCATTAAAGATGCTCAATCACCTCAGTTATTGCAGCGTTTATTAAAGGTGCAAGCTGATCAATTGGGCTATCGTATTGTGCGAAGTGCTGAATCAGTAAAAATTGCTTTATCGGATAATGTTGCCACCGACGCGCCACTAGATTATTTGCACCGTGGACTACACGCCAATGTGACTGAGGCTATGTTTATTGAAGCAATTCAGGCTCCTAGTAGTAAAATTACTCATTTAATGCAGCGGGCGGTTGAACAAGCAGGCCAAGCACCAGAGGTAATATACGTCACTGGCGGTACCGCACGAAGCCCTGCGATTTACAGTGTTATCGCATCGCTCTATCCGCAAGTACCGATTGTGGTAGGGGATCACTTTGGTAGTGTAACTGCGGGTTTAACGCGCTGGGCGCAAAAAGTATTTAATGGGAAATAAGCTATTGGCGTTGAACGCTGATAGACTGAAGATACTAATGGAATAAGGGAAATTTGACAATGATACAGCGTTTATTGCTGGGTTTATTAGGCACAATCTTGCTGGCGGGTTGCGGCGATGATGTTGGTAAAGTGAGTTTGGGGCTGTTTACCACCAAAGATGTGGTGATAGATGCTCGTGACGATCCAAAAATTGCCGGGGTGACTTGCCATATTAGCCGAGTGGAAGCCAATTTAGATTTTGCCGATCCGTCGGACATGAGCATTTCCTGCCGACAAACCGGGCCGATAAGTCGTGCCGATATTGCAGCGATTGACCGCAGTAAAAATGGTGAAATTGTATTTAAAGAGTCGTTAAGCATCTTATTTAAATCACTAAAAGTGCGTCGAATTTACGATGCAGAAAATCAAACTTTGCTGTATTTGTCGTATTCAACCAAAGAGACCAATGGGAGCCATAAACACGCACTGTCGACAGTGCCTTTGTATGGCACAGAGGCTTGGGTCGACAACCAAAGTGAATCTGCCAAAAATTAGTGGTTAGTACTACAGGTTATTGATTTTCTGCTATGTTTTAAAGGCAACCTTGAGGGTTGCCTTTTTTATTGAACTCGCAGGTAAGGGATGCCTATGGGAATTGCAAAGTACTTAAAGTTAATGGTGTTAAAGCAAGCATCGGATCTGTTTTTCAGTCCTGATGCGCCTGTACTGATTAAAATAGAAGGTCAATGCAGCCCAGTCGAACAGCAAACGATATTGCATGCTGATGATGTTAAGAGTTTGGCGTACTCATTAATGAAAGATCGCCAATTAGCCCAATTTGAGTCTGAGTGGGATGTCAGTATTGGTATAACCTTGGCAGGTGTAGGTCGATTTAGAGTCAGTATTTTTAGGCAAATGGCTGATGTGGCGATGGTCATTAGACATATAAAAACTGAGCCACCGCAATTACATGAACTGAATCTACCGCCGTGTTTAGCAGATTTAGTCATGCAGCCGAGAGGACTAATTTTGGTTGCTGGCGCTACGGGATCAGGCAAATCGACCACATTGGCTTCAATGATTGATTATCGCAATGCTAACCAACCTGGACATATTCTTACCATTGAAGACCCCATCGAATTTGTTCATAGCTATAAACAAGCCATTATTAATCAACGTGAAGTTGGTGAGGACACTAAAAGCTATGCTCAAGCATTGCGCAGTGCGATGCGCGAAGCACCGGATGTGATACTCATTGGCGAGATCCGCGACCAAGAGACAATGAAAAATGCGATTTCCTATGCTGAGACCGGCCATTTGTGTTTAGCGACCATTCACGCAAGCAACAGTATAGAAACCTTAGATCGAGTAATAAACTTTTTCCCTGAAATTGCCCATAAGCAGTTATTAATTGATTTATCTCACAATCTTAAAGCGGTTATCTGCCAACGTTTAGTCCCAGGCGTAAATCAAAAGCGTTGGCCTGCGATTGAAATCCTTCGAGATACCCCCTTCATTAGAGAGCTCATTCGACGCGCTAAAATTGATGATATTCGTGATGCACTTGAACGTAACTTGGAACAAGAAGTGGTGACATTTGATGAGGCGATACTGCAGCTGTATAAGCAGGGGAGAATAGATAAACAAGCAGCGCTTAATTTTGGCGATTCACGCCATAATTTAGAAGTGAAAATCCGTTTACTCGAAGGTAAAGGTATCAGCGATGACTATCAAGATATTGAGGTCAATTAATCAGGGTGGCCAATACCACCCTGAAAAGGATCCATTATAGTGCTTGGTTGAACCGCTCAAACGCTGCATCAAGATCGGCAATTAAGTCGTCAACATTCTCCAATCCAATATGTAAACGTATCAGAGGTTTACTGCTATCCCACTGGGTCGCAGTACGCAATTTGTCGATGCCAAACACGCCCAAAATTAAGCTCTCATAGCCGCCCCAAGAAAAGCCCATCTTAAAGTGCGCCATGTTCTCAACAAATGCGGTAACAGACTTGATGTTGCCTTGCTTTAAAACGAACGAAAACAGACCATTGGCACCGCTAAAGTCGCGTTTAAAAAACTCATGGCCGGGGCAAGTTTCAAATGCCGGATGACGAATATGATCAACTTCTGGGCGGCTAGCCAACCAGTTGGCAATCTTAAGGGCGTTTTGTTCATGCTGAGCCATACGTACACCCAGTGTTCTTAGGCCGCGGCTGGCAAGGTATACGTCATCGGGGGAGGTGCATTGACCCATCAGGTAGCTGTTTTCCCTGAGTTGCTCCCAATGTTTTTCATTGGCGGTTGCAGTCCCCATCATTACATCACTGTGGCCCACAATATATTTAGTGGCCGCCTGAATGGAGATGTCGACGCCCATGTCAAATGGGCGGCTATTAATAGGCGAAGCCCAAGTATTGTCGAGCATAACTGTCAAATCATGTTGATGCGCGATTTTGCATAAAGTAGGGACGTCTTGTACTTCCATGGTAATAGAACCTGGCGATTCTAAGAACAAAACCTTGGTATTGGGTTGAATAAGCTCGGCAATACCTGCGCCAATCATAGGGTCGTAATAGGTGGTTTCGATACCATAGCCGGCCAATAATTTATTACATAAATCACGAGTCGGCTCGTATGCGCTGTCAACCATCAACAAGTGATCGCCGGCTTTTAAAAACGACATGAGCGCGGCGCTAATGGCGGCACTACCTGAAGGGTAGAGTGCGGTGCCTACTCCGCCTTCGAGTTCAGCAATGGCAGCTTGAAACGCGAAATGAGTCGGGCCACCACGGCGACCATAAAACATTTCACCATTGGCGCGGTTCTTGGTGGCAAACCGCATCTCTTCGATGGTATCAAACACCATAGTCGAGGCTCTAAATACCGGCGGGTTGATCACCCCTTTAGTCCACTTTTTATCGCGGCCTACGCTAACAATTGCTGTTTCTTTTTTCATGAACATTACACTCTGTCGCTGACGTCTATTTAGCCATCTTAACATCTGTACGGCTAAATAGAAGTGGTGCGCGCGCTAAGTTGAATAATTTCGAATTAACGCGCCGTATTATTAGCCTGAATACAATGGCAGTTTAATGGTGATCTGGACGCCAATGGCCTGCTGTTGTTCATCAAGCAGGTTTTTGGCTGTGATGCTGCCTTGATGGAAGTCGCAGATGAGCCTAGCAATATAGAGCCCCAGTCCTAAGTGCGGCTTTTCTTGGGCTTTTTGACTGCGCACTGACACCATAGATTCAAATATTTGTTCACCCATATCGCTAGGCAATGCCGGGCCATGATTACTCACTGTGATGATGGCTTGTTTGCTGCTGGCGCTTAAATCCACGGCAATAGCACTCTCTTTAGGACTAAATTCAATGGCATTGGCAATCAGTTTATCCATTAGTTGGGCGATATATTCCGGTACACCTTGCATTGGCAGGTGCTGCTCACTGAGATTAAGGTTAAATGTCTGCTCTGGGTAGGTGAACTGATAACCTTGCATCACGCCCGCGATAACCTTGTTTAATGCAAACTCGTCTAGCTCAGCTTGCGATAAGCTTTGTTCTAAGCGAGTGGCTTCACTCATGTTGTTAAGGATCATATTAAGCCTGCTGACCCCTTCTTGCGCACGATCAACGTATTTCTGACTGGCTTCATCCAAGGCTTGGTTGTTGAGATGCTCGAGTGAGGAGCGCACTACCGCCACAGGTGTGCGCAGTTCATGGGAGAGCCGAGATGACATGTTTTCCAAGTAGTGGGTGTACTGACCTAAACGACTAACAATGTTAGAGAAACTGCGTGACAAATCACCAATCTCATCCCTCACTTTGGAGCCTTCAATGGCTTTTTGAATTCGGCCCTGGCTATCAATGGCTTGTTCGGCATCATCACGTAGCCGTCTAATGCGGCTAGAGATGCTCGACGCAAAGAAAAACAGCGCCAGTGTTCCCATACTCATAATGGTGAGAATGACATTAAACAATTTTTCTAGTGCGCGATTACGCAAAGTGCGAATGCCATGGGTTGTCTCTTCAGCAATGACAACTCCCATTACTTTATCGTCAATCCAAATTGGACTGGCTGCCGCCAGCACTACAGCCTTGTTATCGGGAGTCAGTCGCCATGTAGAGCCTTGTTTTCCTTTTAAGGCCAACTCAATGTGACTGCCGTTGAGAACCGTTGAATCTTGCAAAGAGTCGACAAAATCTTTCGGTGGCGTAGTTAGAATTTTATAATAAAGCGGGTGTAGGTACTGCTGCTTGAATTGGTCCCAAGCATTGTCTGCTGGTTTATCCGCTGCGGTTTTTGTCCACACACTTT
This sequence comes from Shewanella waksmanii ATCC BAA-643, assembly GCF_000518805.1. GTDB lineage: Bacteria > Pseudomonadota > Gammaproteobacteria > Enterobacterales > Shewanellaceae > Shewanella > Shewanella waksmanii. The sequence goes on along the minus strand of NZ_JAEH01000041.1, from coordinate 31,713 downwards.
GGCTGGCGCGAATGTCACCCGATTTAGCCAATACGCGTCCATGTTTGTCTACGACCCAAATACGCGAGCTATTGTGGCTCATACCTTTGATTATGCTTTCAATTTCGGGGGAGGGTACGAGTACGGTTCCAAGCTTTTCAACATCATCAATGCCCGAGGTACCGATAATGGCTTCGATGTTGCGGCTGTATTTGGAATTGACATCGGCAATGGCAAAACCAAGTTTACTGCCAACCATGTGCAGCGGCATTCTTAGTTCAACATTGTATCCTTTGTCGGTCTTCAGCCATTTGCCTTGAATCCGTACTTCAGGCGTTACCGGCGTGCGCTTGTTGGGGTCAAGGGGGAGCTCAAACGCGCTAACCCAACCATCTTGAGTGGTGGAGACGATATAACGCCTAAACTCGCCGTCTGGCGCCAAGGTGGCAATACTTAAATGATCATTATTATCGATTTGTAGGCTGTTACTGCCTCGATATATTACGCTAGGGTCTGTGACTTCAAAAAATGCATATAGGTAGCCAGAATACTTGCCGACCATATGCTCAAAACTCAGGGTTAATGGCTTAGCGGGATCACCGCGGTAAATCTGGTATTGCTCAGCATAATTGATAGAGCGGTGGCGATAGGCATCCCAATCACCTAACTTGCCATCTAGTTGAATTGGACGTGCTAACGGGTAAGCATACAGGTCGCGGCCTAGCTGTACTTGATTAAGAAAACTGGCTTGTTTGTCAAACAGCTTTGGTCTTTCATGCAGGGCGGTTGCCAGCGCTTGAGTCGTACCTTCAAGGGTTTTTTCCTGTCCGTGTCTGAGGTATTTTTCCATCTCCCACACGTACTGATAACCCAACCAAGGTAGGCACAATAAAAACAACGATAAAATGGCAACTTTTGAGCGTAGACCAATGGGTGGATGGTACATAGTTAACCTTGTGGATCCCAGCGGTAACCCATACCGTATACGGTATCAATGCAATCAAACTTGCTATCTTGATGTAAAAACTTTTTTCGAATCCGTTTCACGTGCGATGTGATCGTGCTGTCGTCGACATAGATTTTTGCATCTTGCATTAACGCTTGGCGACTGCGGACATGGCCAGGGTGCTTGGCCAGTGCATGCACCATCCAAAACTCTGTAACGGTTAGCTCAATGGCTTGTTGCTTCCAATAGACTTGGATGCGATTGGCATCGATAGTTAAATCACCGTGTTCAATTAAGTTATCTTGTTTAGTCGTTTGCGCGATGAGCTCGCTGCGGCGAAACAGCGCCGCTAAGCGTGCAATCAGATGCGGGAAGCTGACATCTTTAGTGAGGTAGTCATCCGCACCCAGTCTCAGGCCACATACCGTATCAAAGTCACTGTCGCGGGCCGTCAGAAAAATGATTGGCAAACTACTGGATAGGGCTCGCAGCGATTGACAGAGAGTAAAACCCCCATCAATTTCATCTTCTAAGCCAATATCTATTATTGCCAAATCGGGTAAGCGTGTGGCAAATGCCTCCATCGCACTAGGACGATTGGCATAGGCTTGAACTTGGTAACCTTGTTGCTGCAACACTTCTTTATAGTTTTCGCGGATAGCCGCTTCATCTTCGACGATGGCAATACGTTTCATAACCAACGAGTCTCTTTTACTGCTTTGATTGTTCGAACTATACAGTAATTTTTGCGGGTTTAAAGGCGTGCAGGCCAATTGCCATTTTGTTGCCACATTTGATCGACGCAATGCCATTTTTGCCGCCCAATGTAGCCATTTCAAATCGTTTTAATAGGTGACATCAAGTTCATCGACACATTAAGTCGACATCTAACAAACAGTTGAAATAAAGGAATACATTATGAAAAAGCAACTTCTAAGCGCATTAATCATCTCAAGCGTTACTTTCTCTCAAGCTAGCTTTGCCGAGCAAGCACAAGAGGCTGAAACCCGCAGCCATAATGAAGAGCTCATTGGCCTAAGCTCAGGCATTGTCCTAGGTGCTGTGGTAGGCGGCCCCGTTGGTGCGATTATTGGTGCCTTTACCGGAACCATCATTGGTAAATCTGTTGGGGATGAATCAGAGCTGAAAAGTAATAGCGCACAATTAGCTATGCAACAAGATGAAATTGCCAACCTTGCTGCTGAAAAACAGCGCCTGGCGGCCAACCAGCAGCAAACCAAACAGCAACTTGTGGCGTTAAAACAGGCGCAGTCTACTCGTTTAGCTGAGCTGACTTTAGGCCTCAATGTGCAATTTAAAACCGGCTCTTCAGAAATCCAGCCGCATTTTCAAGCGCAGTTAGATGAAGTGGCCTATTTACTAAATCAATCACCTAGTTTACGACTCGACCTCACCGGCTATGCCGACAGACGTGGCGATTCAACCTACAACCAAGCTTTGTCTGAGCAGCGAGCGGCAGAAGTGAGAGGTTACCTAGTTAATAAGGGGGTGGAAGTGGCACGACTAGACACCAGTGCCTTTGGTGCTAGCTCACCACTGAATCAAGAACAGAATTTTGAGAATGACTTTTTTGATCGCCGTGTCACCTTACGCTTAGTGACCGAAGAAACCGCTGTTGCAGCCAACCACTAAGTGATTTTGGGAGCAATATGATGGACATTGCATGCTCGAAGGAATGGCAACACCACCCAAAAGGGCTCCCGCTGGGAGCCACTTGGGCCAAACACATTTTAGTGACCTTTTCTGTAGCCGTTATGCTGTTAAGTGACGCAGTTATGGCGATGAGCGCCACAGAACCGACTTTAGGTCAAAGCTACATTAACTATCAACTGGTTGAACAAAGCGGCAAGCTTGTTGATGGTAGCCCCACACAACTGGTTAGCTTGCCCACTCAAACTGATGTAGAAATGCAGGTCACGGGCTGGGTTAATCGTGCACGGGTCAAACAGACTTTTGTTAATCACACCGAGCACTGGATGCGGGGGCAATTTCAATTTCCCTTACCCCATGATGCGGCTATTGATACGCTAATCATGCGAGTCGGTGAACGAAAGCTGGTTGGGGTGATTAAGCCCAAAGCGCAGGCCAAAGCCATGTTCGAGCAGGCGCAAAAGCAGGGTAAGACTGCAACATTAACAGTACAGCGACGACCAAACCTGTTTACCAATGCCTTTACCAACCTCGCACCGGGCGAGACCTTGCATGTCGAACTGGTCTACCAGCAAAGATTGCAGTTACGTAATGGTCAGTTTGCATTACGCTTTCCAACTGCCATCACTCCTAGGTATGAGGCAGCTAAGACGAGCTCAGCTTCAAGGACTGATGATGCAGCTTTGACTACTGAAAATACCAGTTTTGTCGCGGCGAAGCAGGCAAATATGACCCTCAATATAACGCTGAATGCTCAAGCTGATATCAGCAGTATTAGTGCGCCGTACCATGATATTGAGGTCAGCTCGAAAAACAGTAGCGAGTTGAATGTTGCGTTAAAGGAGGCGACGCGACCCGAGCGTGATTTTGTGCTCAACTGGCAAATGCGATCTGCACAGCAACCTGTGATAGCAGCATTTAGTCAGGCAGGGATCACTCATAGAGGGTTGCCAAGCACAAAAGATAATGAATTTTTGCAAGATTCGTTACCTAGTGCTGAGCAAGAATATGGCTTAGTGATGGTGAACCCGTCTTACGGCTCAGAGCGGCGAGTACGTCGTGAACTGATATTGGTGGTTGATACGTCGGGCTCAATGCACGGTGAGTCAATACAGCAGGCTAAATCTGCGCTGATAACGGCATTAGCTGACTTAGGCAGTCAAGATACCTTTAATATCATTGCTTTTGACTCTCACACTCGCAGTTTTGCCCCTTACGCGATGCCAGTGACGGCTAGAATGCTTGGTAAGGCCCAGCAGTTTATCAGGCAACTGTCTGCCGATGGTGGCACGGAGATGTCCGCTGCGTTAACTGAGGCTTTACAACATCAAGTGCTGGCCAACCCACATCAGGGCAATGATGCAAACAAGGCGCAATTACGCCAAGTGATATTCATAACCGATGGCGCGGTAGGGAACGAGCAAACCCTATTCAATCAAATTACCGAGCAACTGGGTGACAGCCGGTTATTTACCGTGGGTATTGGTGCGGCGCCAAATGGTTATTTTATGGAAAAGGCTGCTAGGGTCGGGCGCGGGACTTATACTTATATTGGTAAAGTTGATGAAGTCGAAGTCAAAATGCAGCAGTTGCTAAGCGCAATCTCTACTCCTCGTCTTACCGACATCAAAATAGCAACCAAAAGTGGCCAGCCATTAGATGTTTGGCCGCAGCGTCAGCGCGATGTGTATCAAGATCAGGCACTGATGTTCAGCTATAAAAAACCACTGGTTGCAGATAGCATCGTTATTTCAGGCCTTTTGGATGGACAATACTGGTATACCGAGGTCGAACCTCAGCGGGCGAGCGAGATGCCAGGGCTCGATATTGTCTGGGCGAGAGAGAAAATTGCTGGTCTGATGCTGGCAAGACGGTCTGATAACCGTGACGCTATCAAGCGCGAAGTCACTGCTTTAGCGCTTTCCCATCACATTGTTAGTCAATACACCAGCCTAGTCGCTATCGATGATGTGGCACGGCGTAATCAAGGCCAGTCATTAATGCAGGGGCAAACAGCGCAAAATCTCCCTAAAGGCTGGCAGGTTGGACGCTTGCCGCAAACTGCAACGATGAGTCCGTTATTACTATTTCTGGGCAGCGTGATGTTGATGCTCGGTGGGGCTTTATATGTCAGTTATCGACATTTATTCAACATCAAGGGCAGTAAACTCGCCCTTGAGGGTTCTGTGACGGAGCCAGTATGAACAAATCAGCAAATTTTACGGCAACACTTAAGCTAAAGATCTGTGTGCTTGGATTGGTACTTGGTGGTGTTGCACTCATTATTTCTGGAGGATATATGCAAGCTAAAGCCCATTTTGCTCAGTTTCTTATCGAAAACGCTTGGCAAAAAACCTTGAATGACAGTCAGTTTCATAAGCCTTGGAGTTGGGCTGATACTTATCCGGTAGCCAAGTTACGCTTTGAGCGTCAGCAAGGAGACAGAAATGATCTGTATGTGCTGGCTGGGGCTTCTGGGCGAAATTTAGCTTTTGGCCCAGCTGCAATGTTGGTAGATAACGAAATTAATGTATGGGGTAATACTGTGATTGCGGGCCATAGAGATAGTCATTTTTCACTACTTAAGTATGTTAAACCTGGTGATACGATAGCAGTGGAAGATGCCAATGCCGATGAAATGACCTATCGGGTTGTTAATACTCAGATAGTGCATCAATCACAAATTGAATTTACTAATAATGACGAGGTTATGTTAACCCTAGTGACTTGCTACCCATTTGACCGTATTAGTCCAAACACTGAATATCGTTTAGTGGTGACGGCGCTGCCTGTTTCATCAAATAGGCATTACTCGATTTCGGCCTAAGCGTTTGGCTTCGTACAATAGTCCGTCGGCGCGCTCTATTAACGTAATAGCGTCGTCAGACTTTTGCCATTCTGTTACCCCAAATGATGCTGTAACATTATCAATTCTCTGGTTTTTACGACGATCCTTTAAAGATATTTTCTCCATGGAACGGCGCATTGCATCGGCTAAGTGACGTGCTTTGCGTTGATGGCTGTTGGGGACAATAATGGCAAACTCTTCACCGCCGTAGCGATAAATTTGGCTGCCATCCCTGCAAGACTCACTTAATCGTTTAGCAACGACTTTCAATACCTGATCGCCTAGTAGGTGGCCATAGGTATCATTAAAGTCTTTAAAATGGTCAATATCGGTGAGGATTAAGCAGCAACCTTGGGGGGATTGATTGAGAATACCGTCTAAATCGCGGTCAAAGGCCCGCCGGTTGAGCACGCCAGTGAGCGCATCGTGATAGACATCGTTTTCAGACTGCTTTAGTTTACTTTTAAGTGACTCAATTTCCGATTGAGCTTTGTCCAGTTGACCGGTAAAAAATTGTGTTGATTGGCGGATATCGTCAGATTCTTTAACTAATTCGCGCACCAATCCTAGGACTTTTTCCAAGCTTACGCCTTCTTCTTCAATACGGTTTAGGCGGTTAAAGTTGGTATCGACTCGAGTTTGAAACTGGCTGGCATCGTGGTTGGTGTCTTTTAACGATTGCGACAATTCAGTAGCCATAGCTTCTAGGTTCTGGCGCATATCAATTAAATCAATTTCAACGGGATCGCTAATGTGTTCGCGATAGAGCATCTCTGCTTTTATTGGCGGACAGGTCTGGTATTGCTCAATCACACTATCGAGTTTTTCAACCAATTGTGGGCTCTGCTCACCCACGTAGGCGTACCATAACGCATAGTTAGTTGGGGTTGTCGGTATTTGATGCTTTAACATCAAAGGTACAGCTTTTTTAAGGTTGGCAGCTGCTTGTTGCATCAGATTCTTTGACATAATTTTCCTGTCTGACTTACTCACTGACGTAGTGATTGTTATCGCGTTATCTACTTAAGCCTGTGATTGCTGAGGCCTAAGTTAAAGTTTACGAGAAGCGGCCAACTTGTCCAATTAAAACTGACTTCATCATAAAAAAAGGCAATAACTTTGCAGCTATTGCCTTTATGTTCGAAGAGAGTTTAGGGTTTTTGTTGGACCGGTGACCACTGTAACCATTGCTCTTCGGCTTTCGGTGCAATGGTAAATTGTTGCCCGGTGGCGATTTGATTGCTTTGTGATGTCACTAATTCAGTGGCCACGCCAATACCGCCTGCCAATATGGTTTCTAGGGAGCCAGTTTCTACTTGCGCGCCTGAAAACAGGCCAAAGTCGACTTTAATACCAGATAGATCCCAGAACTGACTGCTCTGATTGACCAAGTGAGCAAAAGGTTGTTCAACATGGGCTGTCAATTCAATTTGATTACCTGCGTCGTTCAATTGATAGTGATCAATTTGGCCAATTTTAACGCCGCGATACACCAGAGGCGTACCGATATTTAGGCTGCCCAGTGTGTCGCGGATCAATGTAAAGCGGACGTCGCCTTCGTTGAGGGTTAATGGTGCGCTTTGTTTGCCGTAAAACTCGAATGATGATGTGCCGCTATTGCCCGGTGTCACACTAACGTAGGCCCCGGTTATCAAGGTCTCTGGTGCTTCGATGCCAGTAATCGATACTTTGGCTTCGGTAATGGTGTAATGGGCGTCATCTTGAGTAAATTTATCGGCGTAGTCGCCATATAAGTAACCAATTGCAGTGAGGTTTTGCAGATCGTTATCTAGGCTCACTTGCTCAATTTCGCCAACCTGATGACCTTGATAACGAATAGCCGCTTTAGCGCTTAGCTTGGTAGAAGCAGGGAAGTGCAGCTTCACAGCAACGGCTTGGGCTTCAGCAAGCACTTGGCTTTGGTAGAGGTAGTCACTGTTAGCTTGCTGATCTTCAGCGAGTAGGCTTAAGGTGATGCTGCCTTTAAGGGCCCCCTCGATCGGGGCAACGTCAATATCAACACCACTCAGACCTGCATTGATTGTCATTGCGCTATTGCGCCAAAACACGGTATTTGGCTGTATCAGTCGCTTAAAGGTTTTGTCGATACCGATTTCAATGACGAAATTATCTTGGTCCGCTTGCCAGTTAACTTGGTTAACTTGACCGATCTGCATTTTCTTATAATACACAGGGGCATTGGCAGAAAGTTGACCGCCATCGGGACTGCTTAAGGTAATCAGGGTTTGTGAGGCGCGACTCATTGCTTGTTCTGCTGCATCGGCAGAGGCATACAAGTTGGCTTTGCTGCCCGTGCTTAGTAAGCTTGAACTATCACCCGATATTAGGCTTATTGCCCCTTGCGAGAAGGTGTCTAAATCTCGGGTGGTCACACTCACACCATCTAGAGATGCATCAATAGCAAATACCGACTCGGGCAGGAAATAGCTGTTTTGTTTCAGTAAACTTGCATAAACCGCATCAATTTCGACTTGATATTCAACCGCTTTAAAATCATCGCTAAATGCCACTTTGGTGACTTTACCTATGGGGAGTTGTTTATAGCGAACTTGAGCGCCTTGCTTGATATTGGGGTTTTCGCTAGCCGTCAGTTGCAGTGTAATTGGCTGCGCATTGATTATTTCTGGGGCTGACTCAAGCAGGTTGTAACTGTCTTTGCTCGGTCCTTGACCTGGCATAAAGTTGACGATACTGCCGGTTATCAGTCGACTGGCGTGCTTGACGCCAGCAAATGAAATGTCGGCACCTTCAATCCAAAACTTGGCTGTACCCGTAAGTAAATCAGCATATTGGTGGTCTATTTTTGCCTTAAACTCGACCCCTGTATCATCAAGGTTAGATTGCACGACTCGGCCAATTTCAATGCCGCGGAATTGGATACGGCTACCTTCGCTGATTTGGTCAGCATTACTGGCAATTAAGGTAAACTCTTTGCCGCCATAGGCTAACGCTTCACTTTCATAGAGGTTAAAGTGCTGGCCGGTTTGTGCGGTAGCATTACCCGTTGAGCTAAAGCTTATGCCGCCAGCTAGAATAGCCGCTAAACTCTCTGTTTTAACGCTAATGCCATTGAGTGACGCATCAATATCAAATCCTGATACATTCCAAAACTGTGAATCCACTTTCACCAAATCAGCGTACTTTTGTTGAATGTAGGCATTAAAAACAATCTTTTCACTGGTCTCTAAGCGATAGCTAATGACTTTACCTACGGGTATTTGTCGATAATAAACCTGTGAACCAGCATCTAACGAGCCTAAGGTGTCACTGGATAGTTCAATCACTAATCCGTCATTACCCGGCAGCATCACTGGCGTTTCACGCGCTGCTTCAAATACCGAACGAGAATCGCCGTCACCGGGCTTAATGGCGATATAGTTACCAGAAAACAGCGCATCAAGGCCTTCGACGCCGGTGATAGAGGCTTTGGGCGTAACCAACCAAAACTGGGTGTTATCATTTAGAAACGGCGCTGCACGGTAATCCATCAATACATCTACATTCACGCCTTGCAGATCATCATCGATACTGATGTCAACCACTTTACCCACGGTAAGACCTTGATAACGCACTAAGGTTTTACCTACATCGATACCGGTGGCACTTGGAAAATGAATGCGTACTTCGACACCGGATTCTCGGATGCTTTTTACCCCTAACCAGGCGCCGAGCACCAATGCGATGATCGGCAGTAACCATATAGGTGAAAATAGTTTTTTCTTAACGACTTTGGGTGTTTCAATTTGTGTCATTGTCTAATTCCAATCTATCCCATAATAGGCGAGTGTCGAGTACTTTTGCAGCTAACTGTGTCAAGAGAATCACAAGGGCAAATGCGGTAGCAGCAGGGGCAGGCTTAGCATCAAGTAACTGTCCCATATTAACTAAAGCGGCGGTAATGGAAATCACAAACAGATCTAACATTGACCAGCGTCCAATCCACTCAATGATGTGAAAACCGGACATTAAATTCTTTTTGGAAATGGGCAGTCGAAAACTAATTGCACACAGATAGATACTAAGGCCGACAATTTTCAACATAGGTACCAAAATACTGGCGGTAAATAAGATGATGGCAATTGGCATCAACTCAAGTTCCACTAAGTGGGTAATCCCACTGAAAATGGTATCTTGGCGCATGGTACCTTGGCTTGTCATAATGGTGATAGGGTAGACATTGGCCGGTATCAACAATATGGCTGCAGTGATCAACAAGGCCCAGCTTTTTTGCACACTGGTATAATCCCGTGCTGAAATCGTTGTGCCACAACGTTGGCACTGACGATCTTCTATTTTGCACAATTTAAGACAGGTCTTACACGGTGCCAGTCCATTGTCTTTGCCCTGAACTTGCTTGGCTTTATCAGTCATCTAGCATGCTCCACATATGTTCAAGGTCATATTCACGCTGTAAAAAAATCGTCATAACAAACAGCATGGTGAAGCAGAAAGTGCCCATCCCAAAATATAGATCAGTATAGTCAGACAGTTGGAACACCGAGACTAAAATACTGATCATGTAGATTTCTAGCATTGTAAGCTGCGATAACAAGCTTTGCTGCCTGAGTAGTTGGCGCAATACTTCTCTGAAAAAGGGGCTGCTAAGTTGGTATTTTACAATAAGAATTTGCGCCAGTATGGATGCAATCAGCAACCCAGGCGCGATGACCGCTGCGGTAATGACCGCAATGCCCACTATCCAGTAGCCTTGCTGGGCGACATTGATGGCGCCCTCTGCAATCGTTGTGGTTCTGATACTGCCAAGAAAATGCAGTTCTAAAACGGGAAGTAGGTTGGCCGGAAAAAAGAAGATAAGCGCAGTTAAGCACAGGGCCAGCATGCCATTGATAGAGCAATAAGGTGTGTCGTAAAGTGCAGTATGGCAACGCGGGCACAAGGCTCGCACCCCGGTGGGCAACGCACGTTTGCTTACCACTAGATCACACGAACGGCATAAAATAACACTTTTATCTAAAGCACATTGCTGCATATCTTGTGTGACTCAATACCTATTGATGTTGGTTTGCAAAAATGAAAAAAAACCAATGTTTATTGACCTAAACCCAGCACAAATAAACATCAAAGCGTTATGATACAAAGGCTAACCGTCGCATTTTAACATCAAAAAGAGTGTTTTTATGCAAACGATGGTTACGCAATAATATCAGATTATTTCCAATACTTGCATAAGAAGTTGATTGTGTGAGATTCTAGCACTGTATATAAAAACAGTAATGAGGGTAGGCATGGCAGTTATAACTAAATTTGTCGTGGTCAGAGAAGGGGTGGAGAAGATGACATTCACATCTAAAAAGGAGGCGGATGCATATGATAAGATGCTCGATATCGCCGACAACCTGCTTCCTTTTATCAGCGAAGCTGACCTAGGATTCGACGATGAAGCAAGTGAAAAGCTGAGCTTTTATTTGGCACAGCATAAAGATCAATTAATGGCGCTGCTTAAAGGCGCGCCGGTTAAGAAGGCGCCGGTTGCTAAAAAAGCAGCCAAGAAAGCTGATTAACATCGAGATAAATTGTTAGGAAATTTGTATGAACTCCCCGTGTTACGACACTTTAGCAAAACAGACAGCAGCTTTATTGGCTGGCGAAGATGACTTTGTTGCAGCAATGGCGAATTTTTCGGCGTTAGTGAATGATAATCTTGATGATATCAATTGGGCTGGCTTTTATATTTTTAAGCAGGACCAATTAGTATTAGGGCCATTTCAAGGTAAAGTTGCCTGTACTCGTATCCCGATGGGCCGAGGAGTGTGTGGCACGGCGGCGGCTGAAAACCGTACCTTACGCATTGCAGATGTCCATGGGTTTGATGGTCATATTGCCTGTGATGCGGCCAGTAATTCTGAAATTGTTATCCCGGTTCGTCGTGATAATCAGGTGATTGCGGTGTTAGATATCGATAGTCCTTCGTTGGACAGATTTAGTGAAACTGATCAAATCGGGTTAGAAAAGCTAGTAAATTCGTTTGAAAAGACGTTATTCGCCTAAACTACAACCAATTTTTATCAATTGAAGGTCGCAATCGTCAGTATCCTCCTTATAATAGGCTGCTGGAATGAACCCAAGTGTTACATCATATTTCTATGAGTGAATCACACTTGGTGTTTGTTATTTGTAATTGCTAAGGTATGTTGGTGACCGCGCAGAAAATAAATGATCGACTATTTGTTTCTATGCGTAAGCTAACAATGATGAACGACACTGGCTGCTACTCAACTAAAGTGCAACTAAGTGCCCCTTTTTAACTGTGGAAGTAATGATGGAATCAACAGAAAAGTTGACCGACACCAACGCGATACTCGCGTATTTATATGAAACATTTCCTTTGTGCTTTATCGCCGAAGGTGAAACTAAGCCGCTTAAAATTGGATTGTTTCAGGATTTGGCTGAAAGGTTAGCTGATGATTCAAAAGTCAGTAAGACTCAGTTGAGAATTGCACTGAGACGCTATACTAGTAGTTGGCGTTACCTTAAAGGGGTTAAAGCGGGCGCTCAGCGCATCGACTTAGACGGTAACCCTTGTGGTGAGCTAGAGCAGGAACATATTGATCACGCTCAAGCTACGCTAAAAGAAAGCCAAGACAGAGCCAAGGCCAAGCGTGCTGAGAAAGCCGCTAAGTCTGAAGGTCAAGCGCCTAAGGCAACGAAGAAGCCGGTTAAGAAAAATCCGCCGAAACGTAAGCCTGCAGCTGCACCTAAAGCGCAAGCTAAACCGGTTAATTTAACACCAGCTGTGTTAAATGAATTGAAACCAAATCAACGTGTGAATGTCAAACTTGGCAAAGCCCCTGTTAAGGGCGTTATCTTGGACATTAAGAAGCAAGATGTTCAAGTGCAGTTAGATTCGGGATTGACCGTTAAAGTTCGGGTAGAACATATCCTATTGTAACTGCCTCATAGTCATAAAGGAGTAACTTGTTGATGCGAAAATTATCTCTGGCCGCCTCTATTGCCAGTCTTTTTGTTGGATTCTCAGCTTTGGCGCTATCGCCAACCATTCCATTCAGCGAGTTACCCTCACTGTCACAAGAGCCACAACATAAGGTGGCAAGTAAGCGCGTAACACGTCTGTTCACGCGCTCGCACTATCATAGATTTGATTTAGATGACGAATTTTCTAAACAAGTTTTCGACCGCTACCTAAAGCAGCTCGACTTCCGCCGCAATGTGATGTTGCAATCGGACGTAGATAGTTTAGAAAAATACGCCACTCAATTCGACGATATGCTTAAAAGCGGTAATTTGACGCCAGCATATGAAATGTATGAATTGATTCAAAAGCGTCGCTACGACCGTTTTGCCTTTGCGTTGAGTCAACTTGAAAATGAAATCAAGTTTGATGTTCCCGATGACAAGTATCAGTACGATCGCAAAGATGCTGCTTGGCCGAAGAATGAAGCCGAGTTAGATGAGTTATGGCGTCAGCGCGTCAAGTATGATGCATTGAATTTGAAACTGACTGGCAAAACGTGGGAAGAGATCGTGCCGGTATTGGAAAAACGCTATAACAATGCCATCAAACGTCTAAGCCAAACGAAAAGCGAAGATGTTTTTCAGGGCGTGATGAATGCCTTCTCTCGAACTGTCGAGCCGCACACTAGTTATCTGTCGCCACGTAATGCCGAGCGTTTCCAAATGGAGATGAACCTCAGTTTAGAGGGGATTGGCGCCGTATTGCAGATGGATGAAGATTACACCGTGATACGTAGCTTAGTTGCTGGCGGCCCGGCTGCAGCAAGTGAGAAATTGTCCCCAGAGGACCGTATTGTGGGTGTTGGCCAAGACGGCGAAGAAATCGTCGACGTGATTGGCTGGCGACTTGATGATGTTGTCGAACTCATCAAGGGTCCTAAGGGCAGTAAAGTTGTTTTACAGATCTTGCCTAAAAAGGGTGGCTCAGCGGCGAAACCGTTTGATGTGACCATCGTTCGTGACAAAATTCGTTTAGAAGACAGAGCTGCAACTTCAGAGGTGATGGAGCCGACTGAAGGAGAGTATGCCGGTCGCAAAGTCGGCGTGATTGAGATTCCAGGATTCTATATGAACCTGTCTCAAGATGTCTCTAAAGAACTGGTTAAACTGAAAGAAGCCAAGGTTGAAGGTATTATTATCGACCTACGTGGTAATGGTGGCGGTGCGTTAACTGAAGCGACTTTATTAACTGGCTTGTTTATTGAGCAAGGCCCGGTTGTACAGATCCGTGACGCTAACGGAACGGTATCGCAAAATCGTGACAACGATGGCCGCACCAGTTATAGCGGACCATTAACGGTAATGGTTGATCGTTACAGTGCATCGGCTTCAGAGATTTTTGCTGCCGCACTGCAAGATTATGATCGTGCACTGATTGTTGGTGAGTCTACCTTTGGTAAAGGGACCGTGCAGCAGCATAAGAGCCTTGGTCAGATTTATGACATGTATGAGAAGCCTGTTGGCCATGTACAGTACACCATTGCTAAGTTCTATCGCATTAATGGCGGTTCAACTCAGCTAAAAGGTGTTACACCTGATATCGCTTTCCCAAGTGCCTTAGAACCAGGTGAGTACGGTGAGGCAGAGGAAGACAATGCATTACCATGGGATAAAGTACCGGTTGCCCAATACGGCACCTTAGGTGACATAGACCCAGCGTTAATTGCTAAATTAGCCGGTAAGCATGAGCAGCGTATTAAGCAAGATGTTGAGTTTAGCTATATTTTCCAGGATATTGCTGAGTTTAAGAAGCATCACGATGAAACAACCGTTTCTTTGGTTGAAAGTGAGCGCATTGAAGAGCGTGAAACCGCGGATAAGAAGCAGTTAGATCGTTTTAACGAAAGACGTGTTGCTGATGGCCTTGAGGTGGTTAAAAACCTTGATGATGTTGAGGACGATGTTGAGACACCTGACGCGTTCCTTGATGAAACGGTCAATATCACTTTAGATATGGTCGATGCGGGTAGATTGGCCAAAAATCAAGCTGAGTGATTAAAAGTTACTGAGCCTGAACACAAAAACGCGCATTAGGCGCGTTTTTTTATATAAGAATTCGAACGCGTAAACAGAGGGAAGAAAATGTCTCAAATGCAAGCTAAACACCTCAAGGATTATCAAGCGCCTAGCTACACGATTAATCATATCGATCTCAATTTTGACCTTAAAGGCCCTGCAACACAGGTTACTGCTGTAAGCCAAGTGAAGCGTATTGATGACGTTAAAAAGTCATTGGTCCTTGATGGCGATAACATGACGATAGTGTCATTGAAAATAGATGGTGACCAAGCCCAATATCACTTTGATAATGAACAGCTGGTCATTGCTGCTGATAAAAACGAATTCAGTTTAGAAATTGTGACTGCGCTTGATCCTGAAGCTAATTCGGCATTAGAAGGCCTGTATATGTCGGATGGTGCGTATTGCACTCAGTGTGAAGCTGAGGGCTTTCGCCGTATTACCTACTTCCTTGATAGACCCGATGTGCTTGCGACCTACGATGTACTCGTTGAAGCTGACAAAGCGCAATTCCCGTATCTGCTAAGTAACGGCAACAAAGTTAACAGTGGTGATCTGGCTGATGGCCGTCATTTTGTTAGCTGGCAAGACCCATTCCCTAAGCCTGCGTATTTGTTTGCTCTAGTGGCAGGTAACTTTGACTTATTGGAAGATAAGTTTGTAACCCAAAGTGGCCGCGAAGTTTTGCTGCAAGTGTTTGTCGATATCGGTAACCTCCATAAAGCTAAGCATGCAATGGTATCGCTGCAAAAAGCCATGCAGTGGGATGAAGAGCGGTTTAATCTTGAATATGACTTAGACATTTATATGATTGTTGCTGTCGACTTTTTCAATATGGGGGCGATGGAAAACAAAGGCTTGAATGTTTTCAATACTAAGTATGTGTTAGCAGATACCGAGTCAGCAACTGATGATGACTACCATGGTATTGAATCTGTTGTCGGCCACGAGTATTTCCATAACTGGACGGGTAACCGCGTGACTTGCCGAGATTGGTTTCAGTTGAGCTTGAAAGAGGGATTGACCGTCTTTCGCGATCAAGAGTTCAGCTCAGACTTAGGTTCACGAGCGGTGAACCGGATTCAAGCGATTAAAGTCATAAAAAATCAGCAGTTTGCGGAAGATTCAGGACCAATGTCTCATCCTATTCGTCCTGAGTCTGTTATTGAAATGAATAACTTCTATACCGTAACTGTGTATAACAAAGGCGCGGAAGTGATTCGTATGATGCACACCTTGCTAGGCGAACAAGCATTCCAGCAAGGCATGGCGTTGTACTTTGAGCGTCATGATGGCCAAGCGGTCACCTGTGATGATTTTGTGGCGGCAATGGAAGATGCATCAGGTATTGATTTAATGCAGTTTAGATTGTGGTATAGCCAAGCCGGTACGCCGATTGTTGACGTAACGGAATCTTATGATGAAGCCAACAACAAATATGCGCTAACCGTGACTCAACATACCCCAGCGATGGCGGGTGAGGCAGCTAAATTACCATTGCACATTCCTTTTGATGTAGAACTTATTGGCAAAGAGGGAAGTAGCGTTATTAATCAGGTGCTTAATTTGACTGAAGCATCACAAACATTCGAATTTGAGGGTGTTGGCGCTGGCGTTGTACCGTCATTATTACAAAATTTCTCAGCGCCAGTTAAATTGCAGTTTAACTATAGTAATAAACAGCTTATTCACCTTATCCGCTATGCATCAAGTGAGGTCGCCAAATGGGAGGCGTCAGTTGCCTTGTTTAGTGACGCGACCTGGCACAATGTGGCAGCGTTGTCGCAGCGCCAAGCGATGAGCTTACCGAGCGAAGTCAGCGATGCTTTTAAGGGATTGTTATTAAATCCAGAATTAGATAGAGCATTACTGGCCGAAATTTTAACGCTACCCAATGCATCAACACTAATTGAGCAAGTCGACCAAGTGGAGCTTAACTTGCTGCAAAAGGCTAGAAGCTTTGTGGTTGAAGAGATAGCCACGCGTTGTGAAGATGAGCTTGCGACGGTTTACCGTGAAATGCTCAAGTATAACGAGCCTGCTTCACGGGCGTTAAAAAATGCCTGTTTGCTATTATTACAACGTGTGTCAGATGAGTATCAGCATTACGCCGTTAGTCAGTTTGAAAGTGCGACTAACATGACTGACAGTCTGGGGGCTTTGCAGGCTATTAATGGTGAAGACAATGCGGTTAGAGAGCGTTTGTTAGCTGAATTTTACAATCAATGGCAAGATACACCGCTTGTGATGGATAAGTGGCTGGTATTGCAAGCGACGTGTCCGGCAGCAGGAAGAGTGGCTGCGATAGAAGCGCTTACCCAAGATCCTGCTTTTAGTTATTCAAATCCTAACCGAGTGCGTTCATTAATTGGTGCGTTTGCTGCTGCTAATACATTCGAGTTTCATGCCGCAGATGGCAGTGGTTATCAATTCTTGCTTGGGGCCCTTAAAAAGCTCAATACGTTGAACCCTCAGGTTGCTGCTCGTATTATTACACCTATGATTCAATTCAAGAAATACGACGATCAGCGTCAAGAGTTGATAAAGTCTGCACTCAAAGAACTATTAGCATTGGATAATCTATCAAAAGATCTGTTTGAAAAAGTATCTAAAGCGTTAGCCTAAGGCTAAAATAGAGGAGGCGCTGAGTGCGCCTCCTCTACAACATTGATTTAACCTAATGTGCAAGGTTTACTTAAAAGTTACAGCGAAAAATGATGGAATTTTATTTTAGTGTTCGTATTAGCTATAAAGACTTTTTACAATATTATCAGGGGTATGTAGACAAAATTGAGGTGCGTGATCAACATAGTGGTAAGACTTTGTGGATCCATGCTCGTTACTTCCGAAAATTTCTCACCGCAAACGGATTACAAGGCCAATTTCGATTAATTCTTAACAAACAAGGAGAATTTCAATCACTCAATAAACTCTAGTTTAGAGTATATACTTCAAACGACTGATTATATTTTTGAACTGCCGCTCAACAACCGTCTGCGCTTTAACTCATTGTTTATAAATAACTTTAACCCTTTTACCTTGTTGATTCTTATATTATGTTCTGCAAATTTAAATCACCCGTTTTAATTCCTGTCTAAATTTTGACTTAAGTAACCAATTTTTTGAGTAATTTTTCTAATTTTTCGTCTTGCTCCATCGATGTAAATGCTGTAACAATGGTGTTATCTGAACGCTAACAAGTTGTTGGTTATCATTCCTATAACAAGAATCCAGCAGGTTACGGAGAATAGCAATAATGAAAAACGTGAAAACCGGCTTTAACAAGTCGACACTTGCTTTGGGGATCGTTGCAGCGCTAAGCATGGGAAGTGCTACTACCGCGCAAGCAGTATCCTTTAATTGGGGAGAAGTAGAAGGGACATTCGATTCGACCTTCAGTGCTGGTGCTAGCTGGCGTGTTGAAGAGCGAAACTGGAACGATCACATTGGTAAAGTGAATCACCCACGTTTTGATTGGTC
The DNA here is from genome assembly GCF_000518805.1 of Shewanella waksmanii ATCC BAA-643. Classification (GTDB taxonomy): domain Bacteria; phylum Pseudomonadota; class Gammaproteobacteria; order Enterobacterales; family Shewanellaceae; genus Shewanella; species Shewanella waksmanii. Next base: position 13,756 of record NZ_JAEH01000041.1, on the reverse strand, counting down.
TAACTACTCTGCATTTAATAACACCAAATATACCTCGTCTGAGATTTGGGCTCAGCCAGGTTCATATTCAAGTAACGGTGATTTGAGTAACCTGCTTTACTCTCAAGGTGACGTTACCTCTATGGTATTTAAGGGCTTGCATGAGCTTTCTTTGCAATATAAGAACTTTGGCTTATTCGCCCGTGGTATGTATTTTTATGACCAAAAAGCCAATGATGGCGATTATGGCTTTAGTGACCCTATCACTGGCCAAGAATATGACCCCTGTGCTGATGACCAAGCGTCAAAAGTACAATGTAAAGATATTCGCTTGTTAGATGCGTTCGTTTATGCTGATTTCGATTTTAATGATGGTGCTAACCCACTGACCGTTCGTGTTGGTAATCAAGTGGTTTCTTGGGGTGAAAGTACGCTAATTGCCCATGGTATTGGGGTGATTAACCCTGTTGATTTGAATATTTTGAATGCGCCAGGTGCGGAGCTCAAAGAAGCCTTTAGACCACAAGGTATGGTGTGGGCTTCATTTGGCATTACCGACTCGTTATCAGTTGAAGGTTTTTATCAGTACGACTGGGAGCCAGTTTGGGTACCAACACCAGGTTCATATTTCTCAACTAATGATTTTGCCGGTTATGGCGGTTACTCGCAAAATGCTCAGTTAGGTTTTAATGCTAACCCAGATATTAACCTCGATTTCTTGCAAGCTGAATATAATACCTTGGCGGCGATGATTGCCTCAGGTAACTATGATGCCGCGACTCTGGGCAGTTTAGCGCTGGCCTACCCAACGAAAGTCACCTTGGTTGACGATCAGAAAAGTGCCAGTGATTCTGGCCAGTATGGTATCAAGCTTGGTTATTATGCACCGCAGTTAGGTGAGACTGAGTTTGGTTTGTACTACATGAATTATCATAGCCGTCGCCCACTTATCAGTGGTACTACCGCCAACTTTGAAGCTGATGCTATTCAAGCTGATATAGCTACACTTGCCGGTATTGCTGCGAGTGGTAACTCGGTGACGCGTGAAGATATGCTCGCCCTTGAGACGTTCTCTAAAGCGCAAATTGAATACCCAGAAGATATCAAACTTTATGGCTTTAGCTTTAACACCTTAGTGGGTGACACGTCGGTTGCCGGTGAAATTGCGCATCGTCAAGATGAACCGCTACAAATCGATGATGTTGAGCTATTATTTGCCGCGATGCCACAACAGCTAGCTAATGCTGGCTTACGTCCTGATCTTGATGGTGTATCGCAATACACCAGCTATGTTAGCGATGTAGGCCCTGGCGAGCGTGCACAGGGTTATATCCTACGTGATACAACTCAAGCACAGATGACATTTACCCACTTGTTTGGTCCGGTGCTAGGTACCAGTAACCTAACAATGCTTGCCGAAGTCGGCGGGGTTTGGATCCACGATATGCCAGGTTTTGATGAGCTGCGCTTAAATGGACCTGGAACTGCGCGCTCAGGCGGCAACCCAGATATGCCTGGTATTATTGAAGCATTACATAATGGACCAGAGACTAACCCATTCCCAACAGATTTCGCTTGGGGTTACCGTTTAGTGGCTAAAGCAGATTACAACAACTTGTTCGCCGGTGTGAACATGTCGCCACGAGTGATTTTCTCACATGATGTTGACGGTATTACGCCAGATCCAATGTTCTTGTTTACTGAAGGTAAAAAGGCTGTGTCGGTTGGCGTTAACTTTGACTACCGTAGCCGTTGGGGAGCGGATATTTCCTATAACTCGTTCTTCGGCGGAGTAGGTACCACTAACCAGATGTCAGATCGCGACTATGTCTCTTTCAACATCAAGTATTCAATTTAATCACAAGGACAATAATAATGAACAAACTTGCGATATTGTCGGCAGCTGTGGCGGTAGCATTATGTGCACCAGCGAGCTATGCAAAAATCTCCGAAGCGGAAGCCGCTAAACTGGGTGCTGAATTAACACCACTCGGTGGCGAGAAGGCTGGGAACGAAGATGGCAGTATTCCAGCGTGGGATGGTGGCATCACTTCTGCCCCTGCTGGCTATGAAAAAGGCATGCATCATCCAGATCCTTTTGCCGGTGACAAAATTGAATTTACCATTACCAATGCCAATAAAGATCAATATAAAGACCATCTCACTGATGGCCAGCGTAAGCTGTTTGAACTGTATCCAGATACATTCAAAATGAATATATATCAAACTCGCCGTACTGCTTCAGTACCTGAGTTTGTTTATGAAGCGACAAAGGCCAACGCGACTCGCGCTGAGCTGGTTGCAGATGGTAACGGTATTTCAGGTGCGTCAATTGGTGTGCCTTTCCCAATCCCACAGAACGGTTTAGAAGCTATTTGGAATCACGTATTACGTTTCCGCGGTGTTGATATCAAAACTGCGCGTAGCCAAGCTGCACCAACAGCCGGCGGTGGGTATACCTTGGTTGAAACAGCAGAAGAGATTCGCTTTGAATATTCTCGACCAGAAATTACTTTAGATAAATTAAGCTCAACCAATACGCTATTTTACTTTAAGCAGGTAGTGACTCAGCCTGCACGTCTAGCGGGTACCGCTTTGTTAGTGAAAGAAACGATGGACCAAGAGGCGCTACCACGCCAGGCTTGGACCTATAACACCGGACAACGCCGCGTTCGTAAAGCCCCTAATGTGGCTTTCGATACCCCAGGTACAGTATCTGATGGTCTGCGTACTACCGATGATTTCGATATGTTCAACGGCTCACCAGTACGTTACAACTGGGAGTTATTGGGTAAAAAAGAGATCTATATTCCTTACAATGACTACAAACTGCATTCTGACAATTTGAAATATGATCAGATTATCAAGGCAGGCCACATTAACCCAGAACATGTTCGCTGGGAAAAGCATCGTGTTTGGGTGGTTAAAGCTCAGTTGAAAGAGGGCATGCGTCATATTTATAAGACACGTACTTTCTATATTGACGAAGATTCGTGGCAGGTGTCATTAGCGGATATGTACGATAACCGTGACGAGCTATATCGCGTAGCGGTAGCACATGCGATTAACTATTACGAAGTGCCAACTCATTGGAGTACCTTAGAAGTATTCCATGATTTACAGTCGCGTCGTTATATCGCTATGGGCTTAGATAACGAAGGACGTATGTATGATTTCGACGCTAAGCTAAGTGAAGCTAACTTCACTCCAGCAGCACTAAGGCGTGCAGGTATACGTTAATCGGCAATAAAGTAGGGGCGCGTTGCGCCCCTCATTTATCTAAGGAAGTTTGTATGTTGTTTAGCATGCTTCGGTTTGTTGTAGTCAGTTTTATCTCCCTTTCATTGTTTATCAGCGCTTATGCGCAGTCGGTAAATGAGATCGCTTTGCAACCACTAGCCGACCAATCTCTTGTGTTTGATATTGCGACTTTTAGTAATACAGCTATCGCTGTAGGTGAACGTGGTCACCTATTTAAATTTAACGGTCAATGGCAGCAGGTGAGTTCGCCAACGGTAGCTCTCCTAACTAACGCTTTTTTGGTTAATGCAGATCAGGGCTGGGCCGTCGGTCACGATGCGACTATTCTTTATACCCAAGATGCAGGTCAGTCTTGGCAAGTGCAGATGAGCTCTCCTGAAATTGAAAAGCCATTGCTTGATATTTTAATGTTTGACGAGAAATCCGGTGTTGCTGTTGGTGCATATGGCTTGTTTTATCGCACTCAGGACGGCGGTAAAACATGGCAAAGCGAATTTCATCACGAACTCTTATTTGAAGAAGACGTTGCCTATCTTGAAGAACTCAAAGCTGAGGATGAAGCACTCTATTTAAGTGAGCGTAGTACCTTGCTGCCGCACTTTAATCGTATTGTTCGTCTTAATAGTGGCGCATTACTAATGGTTGGTGAGTTAGGGCTTGTGGCCACCTCAGATGACCTAGGTTTTACCTGGCAAAAGCAAGATTTTCTTTATGAAGGTTCGCTGTTTAATGGCGTAGTGACCGAAACCGGTGTGTACGTGATGGGGCTCAGAGGCCACCTTTTTTATTCCAATACAGGAACGGGTCAATGGCAAGAAATCAGTTTGCCAACGCAGTCGACCATTAACGGCGGCATAGTGCTGAATGATTCTACCGTTCGTTTGGTTGGTAACGCAGGGGTGATCCTTGATGTTAAAAGCGACGGCGAAGCTAAACTGGTCGCACAAAGACAAGGAGAAAATTTGGTCAGTATAATGACCGATCCTCAAGGTCAACTCTGGATTGCTGGAACCAAAGGGTTCGTTAAATTAGAACAAGAATAATAGGGCCTTAAGATGTTAGATAAAATTGTAAATGGATTAGAGGCATTCCTTTTTAGGCAAAGGCTAGTTGTCATTTTCTCCTTCTTGTTAGTGACAGTATTTTTAGCATTGCAAGCCAGTAACTTGAAAATGGATGCGGCATTTGTCAAAAATATTCCCCTGAACCACGAATACATGAAGACCTATTTGAAACACCAAAAACAATTTGGTGGTGCAAATAGCATTATGGTGGCGGTAGAAGACACTAGCGGCGATATTTTTAACGCTAACTTTTTCGATTCGCTAAAAAAGGTCCATGACCAACTGTTTTTTATCCCAGGTGTGGATAGAGCCCAAGTAAAGTCTTTGTATTCACCTTCAACGCGTTTTACTGAGGTAGTAGAAGATGGTTTCGCCGGTGGGCCGGTTATCCCAGCCGATTTTTCAACTACCGATGCAGGTCTTGCCATTGTACGCGGAAATATAGAAAAAGCGGGTATTGTTGGGCGTCTGATTGCTGAGGATTATTCTGCGGCGATGGTCAGCGCACAGTTGATGGATTTCGACCCACAAACTGGCGAGCCACTTGATACTTTAGCGTTTGCTGCCCAGTTGGAAGAACAGCTGCGTGGTGAATTTGAAAATGAGCATATCAAAGTGCACATTATCGGCTTTGCTAAAATGGCGGGCGATGTCGCAGAAGGTGCCAAAGGCGTGGTGCTGTTTTTCTTAATCGCGATTTTAGTCACTGCGGTAATGGTGTATCTGTTTTCTAAATCTATTTTGCTTACCCTGCTGCCGCTAGCTTGTAGTTTAGTCGCAGTAATTTGGCAGCTAGGTTTGCTGACGGTTGTTGGCTTTGGGTTAGACCCCATGTCGATTCTTATCCCGTTTTTAGTGTTCGCCATTGGTGTCAGCCACAGTGTGCAGATGATCAATGCTGTGCGCCGACGTGTGGGTGAAGGTGAAACCACTAAGGCCGCTGCCGCTTCATCCTTTAGAAGCTTATTAGTGCCAGGCGGTATTGCTTTACTGTCTGATACCGTGGGCTTTATGACTTTGTTAGCTATCGATATCGGTATTATTCGTGAGCTGGCTATCTCTGCCTCATTAGGTGTGGCAGTGATTATTTTGACTAATTTGATCCTGTTACCGTTACTGATCTCATACTGTAAGTTATCGCCAAGCGTTAAAGCGGTTAAAAAAGCTGATGGCAATGATATTTGGCGCAAACTTTCCTGTTTTGCCACACCAAAATATGCAGCGGTTGTCTTAAGCGTCACGGCGGTACTTTATGGGGTTGGTCTGTATGAAGCCAATAAAATGAAAATTGGCGATCTGCAGGGCGGTGCGCCAGCGCTACATTTTGATTCGCGCTACAACCAAGATACGTTTTTCATCACTGATCATTTCTCTATCACAACCGATGTCATGACTGTCATTGTGGAAGCAAAACCTGAAGCGTGTACCTATCATGATCAGTTAATGCAAATAGATGAGTTTGAGTGGCAAGTTGCCAATACACCGGGTGTTGAATCAACCGCGAGTTTAGCGTCTGTTGCGAAAAGGGTTAATGCTGGTTTTAACGAGGGTAATCCTAAGTGGCAGGTTTTGCCGCGTACAACTGCGAGTCTCGTGCAGGCGGTAGGGCGTATTCCAACTACATCTGGGCTGCTTAACAGTGATTGCTCGGTCATGCCTGTGTATCTGTTTTTGCAAGATCATAAGGCTGAAACTGTTGAAGTCGTGGTAGATAAAGTTAAAACCCTTGCCGCCACGATGAATAATGAGCAACTGACATTCCGCTTAGCTTCAGGCCCTGTTGGGGTAATGGCTGCCACTAATGAGGCCGTCGCTGAAGCGCAGCTACCCATGATGCTCTATGTATACGGTGCGGTCTTTGTGCTGTGTTTACTCAGTTTCCGCTCATTGCGCGCAACAGTTGCAGTGATTATTCCTTTGTATGTGGTTTCTACATTGGCTCAGGCCTTGATGACCCAGCTTGATATCGGTCTAGCGGTCAGTACGCTGCCGGTGATTGCCTTAGGTGTAGGTATTGGGGTGGATTACGGTATCTATATTTTGTCGACCATGGCGGTGAAGTTAAGGGACGGCGTACCAGTGCAAGATGCTTATTATCAGGCGTTGGTTGAACGGGGTAGTGCGGTGATATTCACTGGCCTTACTTTGGCTATTGGTGTCAGTACTTGGTTCTTCTCTGCACTTAAGTTCCAAATGGACATGGGAATTTTGCTCACGTTTATGTTTTTAGTGAATATGTTAGGGGCAATAATTATTTTGCCAGCCATTGCGGCGGTATTCTGGCGAAAACCACGCGCCTAGTCATTAAAAGGAGAGCTTAGCTCTCCTTTTTTTTGCATAGTTACGCTCTATAGTCGATTGTTTTTGCATCTATCGCAGCAAAATGTTGCTATAACTGGTTTTTATGAGGATCTACCACTAAAATAATTCTCGAAATATGGCAAATTTAGTAATAAACTTCGCGCTATGACCTAGGTCACAATTTTCTGGCCCGTCATATGCTCAAGCATCCATATAACTAGAATACGCTGCCATAGACCCTTAAGGAAACAGCAACATGGCCTTGAAAGATGCAATGCCTTCAGTACTACTTGAGAATGTAGTCAACCTAATTCACTCTAAAGTTCCCAATACACAAGCCAAACAAGTAGAACACTTTGCCACCTGTCTGTATGCACATATGTCAAAAGACGACCTGTATGCGCGTAATGATAGTGATTTATATGGCGCAGTGCTTAGCCTTTGGAATGCCACAAATAAAACGGCCAAAGGTAGTAGCCATATTCGCGTGTTCAATCCAGCTCAATCCAAGCATGGCTGGAAATCGTCGCATTCCATTATCGAGGTTGTGCAGCCGGATATGCCTTTCTTGGTCGATTCAGTCGGCATGGCATTAAACCGCATGGGTATTACCGCGCATATGATGCTGCACACCCCAATGGCAATTACCCGTACCAAAGGGATGATTTCTAAAGTTGCTTACAATGACGACAGCAGCAAAGCTGAGAAAGTTGCGGTATTTCTAATTGAGATTGACCGTCTAAGCAGCAACGCTGACATTAAGCAGCTGGAAAAAGAGCTAGCATCAGTCCTTGGTGATGTAGAAGCATCGGTTAAAGACTGGCAAAAAATGTCTGAGAAGCTGGGAGAGACCGTTAGCGATTTAGCCAAACGTCCTTATCCAGGTGAAAAGCAAGAGCTAGAAGAAGCGGTTAATTTCTTAAGCTACCTTAACAACCATCATTTTACTTTGCTGGGTTACCGCCGCTACGATTTGAACAAAGTTGAAGGTGATTTAGAGCTAGTACCGGATCTATCAACGGGTTTAGGCCTAATGAATATTCCTGGTAAGCCAAAGCCTGCGTCGCTGATGCTATCAAGCTTATCAGAGAGTGCTCGTAAAGATGCCTTAGATAATAGCTTACTGGTTTTGACTAAAAGCAGTGAAAAGAGCCGTGTTCATCGTCCAGCTTATGTCGACTATATCGGTGTTAAACGCTTCGATAAGCAAGGCAACGTGATAGGTGAAGACCGCTTCTTAGGGCTTTACGCATCTAATTTATATAACCGCAGTCCACGCGAGATACCGCTATTAGCTGAAAAAGTACAACGTGTACTTGACCGTTCAGGTCTGACGCCACGCTCTCACGACTACAAAGCATTAATGCATATTCTTGAGACGCTGCCGCGCGATGAACTGATCCAAGCCAATGTTGAAGAGCTAGCATCAGTGGCCCATGGCGTGTTAGAGATGCAAGACCGTGACAAATTAAAGCTATTTGTTCGTAAAGATGACTTTGGTCGCTTCTTATCTTGCTTAGTTTATGTCTCTAAAGATCGCTATAACACTAAACTACGTGAAGATACTCAACGCATTTTAGCTCAGCACTTTAACAGTGAAGAAGAAGTGGAATTTACCACTTATTTCTCAGAATCGACTTTGGCTCGTACCCACTACATAGTGAAAGTTGATAATAACAATATGGATGTCGATGTGGCTGCAATCGAAAATAACCTGACTGAGGCCGCGAAGTCTTGGGAAGACAAGCTCAACAACGCACTAACTACTGCCCAAGGTGAAGAGTCTGGTAACAGCTTAGTTAAACGTTATATCAAAGCATTCCCACGCAGTTATAAAGAAGATGTGTTGCCTAGTTCGGCAGTAGTAGATGTACAGCAACTAGAAGCACTTGATGATTCGCATAAGCTGGGTATGTTGTTTTATCAGCCGCAAGAGACCGCATTAAACGACAACAAAGTACGCTTAAAGCTGTTCCATAAAGATGAGCCTATTCATCTTTCTGATGTGCTACCAATGCTTGAGAACTTTGGTCTACGTGTGATCAATGAACGTCCCTATGAAGTGAAAACGGATGATGGTGCGACATTCTGGATTTTAGACTTCTTAATGACAGTGCAGGGCGGTGCTACAGAAAATCTAGCCGATAGCCAAGACCGTTTCCAAACTGCACTTGCAGAAGTATGGAACAAGAAGCTAGAGGATGATGGTTTTAACCGTTTGGTGTTGGCTACTGGCCTGACTGGACGAGAGGTGTCTATCTTGCGTGCTTACGCTAAGTATATGCGCCAAATCGATGCGACTTTCAGCCAAGCATACATTGAAGAGACCTTTAGCCGCTATCCGCAAATTGCGGATCTCTTGGTTAAGATGTTTATTCGTAAGTTCAACCCTAAACTTAAAACACGGACATTAAGTAAGTTTGTTGAGCAAATTGATTTACGTCTAGATGATGTATCAAGTCTTGATGACGACCGTATCATTCGTCGTTATTTAGATTTGATTAATGCCACATTGAGAACCAACTTTTATCAGGTCAATGAGCAAGGTACTGAGAAAGCTTATATTTCATTTAAGTTTTCTCCAGATGACATTCCTGAAATGCCTAAGCCTTTGCCTAAGTTCGAAATCTTTGTCTACTCGCCACGTGTAGAAGGTGTGCACCTGCGTGGCGGTAAAGTGGCTCGCGGCGGGTTACGTTGGTCAGACAGACGAGAAGACTTCCGTACCGAAGTACTTGGCTTAGTGAAAGCGCAACAAGTGAAAAATACCGTGATTGTGCCTGTGGGTGCCAAAGGTGGTTTCGTTTGTAAACAACTCCCTGTTGAAGGTGGCAGAGAAGCATTCTTTACTGAAGGTCAACAATGTTACCGTTTGTTTATTCGCGGCTTGTTAGATATTTCAGACAACATTATCGATGGCGAAGTTGTGCCACCAGTTAACGTTGTTAGACATGATGAAGATGACCCATACTTAGTTGTTGCTGCCGATAAAGGGACAGCGACATTCTCTGACATTGCTAACGAAATCTCAGAAGAATATAACTTCTGGCTGGGTGATGCTTTCGCATCAGGTGGCAGTAATGGTTATGATCATAAGAAGATGGGGATCACCGCACGTGGTGCATGGGAGTCGGTAAAACGTCACTTCCGTGAAATTGGCATTGATTGCCAAACCACAGATTTTACCTGTCTCGCTGTGGGTGATATGGCCGGTGACGTATTTGGTAACGGCATGCTGCTATCAGAGCACACCCGTTTGGTTACAGCGTTTAACCACCTACATATCTTTATCGACCCAAATCCAGATGCAGCAAGCAGTTATAAAGAGCGTGCGCGTTTGTTTGAGCTGCCACGTTCAAGTTGGGAAGATTATGACCAATCGCTCATTTCAAAAGGCGGCGGCATTTTCTCTCGCTCGGCGAAGTCAATTAGCTTGACGCCAGAAATGAAAGCCATGCTTGAGACTAAGAAATCAACCATGACGCCCAATGAGTTGCTTAAAGAGCTGCTTAAAATGAAGGTCGATTTGATTTGGAATGGGGGTATTGGTACCTATGTTAAAGCCACGTCTGAGTCGCATGCTGAAGTGGGTGACCGTGCAAACGATGCATTACGTGTAAACGGTAATGAAGTTCAAGCACGAATCATAGGTGAAGGTGGTAACTTAGGTTGCACTCAGCTTGGTCGTATAGAGTACACCGCTAATGGCGGCCGTATGAATACTGACTTTGTTGATAACGTTGGCGGTGTTGACTGCTCTGATAACGAAGTGAATATTAAGATTCTTCTGAACGCTTTAGTTGCCGATGGTGAGCTAACCATGAAGCAACGTAACCGTTTATTGCTTGATATGACAGAAGAAGTCAGCCGTATTGTCTTACAAGATTGTAAAGATCAAACGCGGACAATTTCAGTTACTCAAGTACGCGGTGCAGAGCAGCTTAAAGAACAAATTCGTTTCATTCATTATCTTGAAAAAGAAGATAAGCTTGATAGAGCGCTGGAGTTCTTGCCTACAGAAGATGAGCTAGCTGAGCGTTTAGCGAATGGCAAAGCACTGACACGACCAGAGTTATCGGTTCTGGTTGCCTATGCGAAAATGGTGCTCAAAGAGCAACTACTGACGCCGGAAATTACCGAAGATACTTTCTTGAGCCAGCTGCTTATTGCTTATTTCCCGCAGCAACTTAAAGACCAGTACAGTGAGCGTATGGTTGCGCATCCACTGCGCGCAGAAATTATTGCCACATCGTTGGCAAATGAGCTCGTTAACGATATGGGATTAAATTTTGTACAACGTATGCAAGATGAGACAGGTGCCTCAGTTGCCGAAGCGGCAATCTGTTACACTATGGCTCGTGAAGTATTTGGTTTAGCTGATTTAACTAAGTCAATTACGGCATTAAACGGTATTGTGCCGGCTGTTGTACAAGGTGAAATGCTGCATCAGTTACGTCGTAACATGCGTCGAGCGTGTCGTTGGTTCCTACGCCATCGCAATCGTAACCAAAGCATAGAGCAGACGGTGGCTTTCTACAGCCCAGTATTTGAAGAGTTACGCGCTAACGTTCACCAGTATATGGTTGCTGATGAAGTTGGTGATATTCAAGCTGAGATTATCGCGCTTGCTAAAGAAGGCGTGACCGAAAGTGTTGCTACTGACGTTGTCAATATGAGTACACTTTTCTCTGCACTTGATATCTCTCAAATTGCTGAGTTTGAAAACAAGCCAGTGGCATTAGTTGCTGAAACTTACTTTAAACTAGGTGCACGTGTAGAACTGCATTGGTTCCTTGACCAGATTAGTGCTCAACCAGTAGCGAATCACTGGCAAGCATTGGCAAGAGCGGCATTTAGAGAAGAGTTAGATTGGCAGCAACGTGCATTAAGCTCTGTGGTTTTACGCACATGTACAGCTAGCTGTGATGCAGAAACCATTATTGAGCAGTGGATTGACTCCAACCAGGGCTTGTTGGAGAGATGGTTCCACATGCTTGCAGACTTTAAGACTTCTCAAAGCCACGAATTTGCGAAGTTCTCTGTCGCACTGCGAGAGCTCAATTTACTTATCCTTCATTGTGAAGGTCAAAAGTAGACAATTAATAATAACTATTAGCCCTGGCATTTGCCGGGGCTTTTTTCGGTCTAGGAGAACGCATGTTTTACAAAATCGCGCAAAAGGTGATGTTTCAGATGGATCCTGAAAAAGCGCACAACCTCGCAATACATAGCTTGAAATCTACCGCTAATTCGCCATTAAACTGCTTCTATGGCCAGAAGTTTGATCCTGCACCGGTTACATTTATGGGGCTCACTTTTCCAAATCCTGTTGGTTTAGCGGCGGGTATGGACAAAGATGGTGAGTGTATTGATGCGTTTCATGCGATGGGCTTTGGCCACATTGAGGTGGGTACTGTTACACCACGTCCTCAACCTGGTAATGACCAACCGCGATTATTCCGCATTAAACCTGCTAAAGCCATCATCAACCGTATGGGTTTCAATAACAAAGGTGTTGATGCGCTCGTCGAGAACCTAAAAGCAGCCAAGTCAGGTGCGATGGTCGGCGTCAATATCGGCAAGAACAAAGACACACCGGTTGAACAGGGTAAAGATGATTACCTCATCTGTATGGACAAAGTCTACCAATATTCAGCTTATATTGCGGTAAATATTTCGTCTCCCAATACGCCTGGTCTGCGTGCTTTGCAATATGGTGAGCTGCTTGATGATCTATTGGGATCGTTAAAAGCGAAACAAAAAGATCTTGCCAAGCAGCATGGTAAGTATGTGCCGATCGCGCTAAAAATTGCGCCAGATCTGAGCCAAGAAGAAGTTCAGTCGATTGCCGATTCCTTAATCCGCAACGAGTTTGATGGCGCAATTGCCACCAACACGACGTTAACTCGAGACGGTGTAAGCGGCTTGATGAATTCAAATGAAGCTGGCGGTTTAAGTGGTAAGCCACTGAATTCATTGTCAACTAAAGTGATTAAACAGTTAGCTGACGCCTTAGGCGGCAAGCTGCCTATTATCGGTGTTGGCGGTATTAATAGCGCCGAAGATGCATTGGACAAGCTTGATGCCGGTGCAGAGATGGTACAGATTTATTCCGGCTTTATTTATCAGGGCCCGCAATTGATCAAAGAGATTGTTGATGCCTATCGAGTGCGCTGATCAATTGATCCGTATTTGATCTAATTTGCAGATCGCGCGATCGAAAAACGATCGCGCTTTTTTGTCTTAAGGTATTGTTATTTCAGTTATAATTTATAAAAATTTTTTGATATTGGGCAATTAATCATCTATTATCGAGGGGTATTTATTTAATAGGTAAGCGTTATGTTATTAATGCCAAAAAGGGATTGGCAATGGAGATATAACGATACGTATGGTGTGTTAAGCGTTTCGTTAGGCTCAGAGATGGAGTTTTTAACTCCTTATAAAGCAAAGACTTTGATTCCCGATGCGATGTCGGCGTTAGAGTTTAATGTTGAGCATGCCAAATTCTATATTGAGTTTATTGAAAAGCTCGTAAAAATTGCCTCGTTATCGGATGCTGCGCGGGTGCAATTAGCCCTGAATGCCACAGCTGCGCATTTTCTTATGAAACCGCAAATGCCAAAATCATGGTTTTTTGATGTCAGTAGTATGTGCGTATATAGCGAGTTAGCTAAAGTGTTTCAACTTCGCTGCCAAGGTGTCGAAGCACAGGTTATGGTAGTGGAGTCAAATATCCAAGCATCGCTAGTCATGTTGCTTGAACCTGAACTCTCACTCAATGGCAGTAAGTCATTGCGTCAATTTGAATGCATTAAAGTGATGAATGACCGTCTTCAACCTTTAAAAGTAAAGCGCCAAATCGCTGCAGCGTAACTGCATTAGCAAACCGTCTGCCAAATAAATACTTATTGAGAAAGCTGCCTACGAGGCGGCTTTTTTGTTTATTATCGAGTTATTTTGCGCAAGTGGCGTTGGGTGACGAGATGTTAGCACGGCAGAGGGTTCAGCAATAACGAGAATATTGTCTTGGCTGCTGAGAGTTGTAGGGGGTGTTTTTGTGAAATTGGTTGCGGGAGCTGGATTTGAACCAACGACCTTCGGGTTATGAGCCCGACGAGCTACCAAACTGCTCCATCCCGCGTCCGTAG
>NZ_JAEH01000040.1 GCF_000518805.1 Shewanella waksmanii ATCC BAA-643 | reverse complement strand
GTACTTCGACCTTGAATACCGTAGTGCTGTTGAGCTTGCTTATAGGTTAGCTCGCCTTTTTCTACTTGACTGACAACGGCTAATTTAAAGCCTAATGTGTAATCACGTTGTGTACGTTTAATGCTGATTGTGCTTGAAGGTTTCATAGATAAGTCTCCAAAGTGTCAACTTATCTCAGGACGGGACAAACCCTAAAAAGAAAAAGCCGTATTGTGATACGGCTTTTTTTGTACTTCAATTCATTAACTCGCTCAAAGGGAGTTACTGAGGCTGACAGTGCACCTTAAATAACTGTTGGCTTTGCTGGCTTTTAGGGTGTGACACATAACAACGACCGCCCTCTGTTAGCAAATTAACCTGCTGCGGCATCTCATAGTTACGCCCCATAATCAGTTGGCCATTGACCTTGTGAGCAGTGCGTTCAATGGTGATACTGGTTTGCTGGGTAAACGCCTGTTCGCTAAGGTTCACTTGCTTGAGCGCCAGTAACTGTGCGATGGCTTGTTTAATTTCTTCGGTGCCCTCAGCGCTGTTGTCTGTGCGCAGTGCGGGTTCAGCTTTGTCGGTCAGTGGCGTAGCTGACACCGAGCATCCAACAATTACCGCGGACAGACCCAACACGCACCATCGCGTTATGCTCTTCATTTACTGGCTTCCCATATTGTTGACGATACGGTTGTGCTTCCAGAAGTTCTGTTGGCGAGCATCTTCAATTTTCAACGATGTATCAATAGATTGTACCGTGCTGCTTAGTTGAGGTGAACGACTTGCTATGCTGATTGGACACTGGCCATTATCACGATAATAAAGAGCGGCACTGAGCATACCTTCATTGGTGTCACCAAAGTCATGGGTTAAATCATCGGCAACATAACACCCTGGTAGTTCGCTTGGTAAAGTTGGGTTGCTAACCGCTGCAAATCCATCTGAGTATTCACCAAAGCCTTTGTTGTTTTCACCTTGAAATTGAATGGTGAAATAGGTGGTGCCGCAATTAGGCGTCGGATAAAAACCATAGGGTTTACCACAGGTGGTCGCGCCAATTTGAATGACTTCAATGTCGATGCCGCGTAAGCCGTTCATTATTGCTTCACTGGCAGAACAAGTGCCGTTACTGGTAAGCACGAAAACTCGTGGTAAATCTAACACGGGCAAATTTAAGCCTGCTGACAATAGTCCGGTATTAAAGCCGATACTCTCTGTGATAAACGGCATACTCGTTAATGGCTCACCGGTGACTGGGTTGGTGTTGGGGTATTTATCGTTAAAGCTAGTGCGCTCAAAAATACGGTCTATGGTGGCTTGCTCACCAGCAATCATATAGCTCAGTTGACTAGCCATGGCTAACAAACCGCCGCCGTTATAGCGTAAATCAAGGACTAAATCATCAATCCCAGCTTGACTTAAGGTACTTATGGCATCATAAAGACCACGCTCAGCAGGTGCGATATGAGAGTTAAATAGCACGTAACCCACTTTCCCTGTGGCGGTATCGATAACTTGGGTTTGTTGTACTGGCGTGGAAACCACGGTTTGCGCCGTAAGCGTTATAGTGCGGTTGTCGACTGAACCTAAATCACGTACCAAAAACTCGGTTTGCTGGCCAGATTGCGATGGAAACAGACCATTAGTAAGTACCGCTAATTCACTGTCGTTGTTGGCGCTGGCAACATTGACGCCATCAATAGCAACAATGACTGCACCACGTTGGATATTGGCACTACTTGCCGGTGTGTTTGGCTCAGAGTAAGCCACACTGACTTTGCGCTCTTGTTGATTACTTGCTTGTTGAATGACTATTTCGAAACCATACCCAAAAGAGGCGCCTGACTGGCTTTGTTGTTCCCATATGTCGGTTGGAATTGAGTAGTGAAAATTTGGATTATCTTTTGGTTCGCCCGACGCTGTTAGTTCCTGCGTCATCAATACTGAAAAATACTCTGCAACAGTATATGGGGCAGGGTCCTGATCTAAAATTTCGGAGTACCACAGGTAAGTATCGTCACTCCATGAACGTAGCCACAGTTTTTCTGTCATGGCTGAGCCCGTTTGATCGGCACTGCATTGATTAGCAAGCTGTGTATAGGGAGTAAATTCCCCAGCGACCCATTCTGTAGAGGAGTTATTGCCAGAGCCGGTTCCAGAGCCACCAGTACCAATTGAGCCGGTGTTGCCAGAATTCGTGTCTGCCGTTGTACTTCCGCCGCCACTACAACCGGCAATAGCTAAACTGCTTAAGACAATGAAAGTACGAAAATACTTGCGTGGGAGTAACCTCATAAATAATCCTTTATTTTACCCAGTAAATCTATCAACTAGACCAATGCCCCGTTATAGCATAAACGCTTACATTTGTACCTTTATCTATTCCGCTTTGGTATAACGGAAGGGGTTAATGCATGCCATAACTACTGCCTTGGTTAGTTGGTAGTTGTCGTTTGGTGGGCATTTGCAGTACATTGGATCTAATAGAGTATTAGAGGTCAGTATAGACAATTATGTTGTTGGACTTGTTAGCAGTCATTTGCTTTTTTAGTTGTTGGATTGGTTACACCCGTTTTGCGCGCAAAAAAGCCAAAACCACTAATTGTATTGCTCGGTGTTTGCACCAGCATCGTATCCATTGGATGAATGAGCTACTTAGTCGAGAAGTGCGTGTCGGCGAGGCGGCATTGCTGGCCAACCTTGAGCGTAATATTACGTTTTTTGCATCAACCACTATGCTGGTGCTAGCGGGTGTGTTGACTTTGTTTGCACAAATAGAACGTCTAGAGTTTGTTATCGCCTCTATTCCATATAGTGCTGCACCGACCGATGCGGTCATTCAAATAAAGCTCGGCTTACTCACCTTTATTTTTGTTTATGCTTTTTTCCTGTTTACTTGGTCTATGCGTCAATATGGCTTTTTAAATGTGATGGTGGGGGCGGCGCCTATTGATCAAGAAGGAGGCAATGAGGCATTGCAACGCTACGCTAAGCAGATGGCTGTGGTGCAAGATCAAGCAGCACATTCCTATAATAATGGTTTACGAGCCTACTATTTTGCGATGGCGGTTCTCTGCTGGTTCTTTCATCCTTTACTGTTTATTTTGGCTTCACTCTTAGTGGTTTATACCTTATATAAGCGTGAGTTTAAGTCTCGGGCGGTAGTCGCGATTACCGAAGCGATGAGCATATTAGATGCGCGCAAAGCCCGGCTAGATGAATGAGCGGGCACTTTCCACAAACAAGCCAATGGCGAGCAAAATTAGTTTTCATTTTCATCAGTTGATTTCGCTGTGTTCATTGTTTTGTCTAGCCAATAGTATTATTGGTTGCTTGAATAACCACCAAAGGTGTTATTGTTGCGGCTCATTTTTGGTCACTTAACCCAAAAGATTTCATTTTCCCTAAAATAGTGTTTTGAATTTTTGTCAATGTCGATTATGGTAGCGGCCGCTAGGAGAGCGAAGTCAAGAAATGCCACCCGGATGGCTGCAATGGATTGAAATATAATACGTTTGTATATCTTTACTTTGCGTTCGTCGTGTTCTCCTAGCCTAATAATTAATTAAGGGAATATGATGAAAACACTTACCAAGATTGCGCTACTTACGGCGCTTGCAAGCACTCAGGCTTTTGCCGCTCAAGATAACCCATTCCAGCACCAAGCAGGCATTGCCTATAACACCAACTCAGAAGAGGTGAGTGATGGCATTTGGAATGCAAACTACCGCTACTACGTGAGCCCGGTTGATCAAGCTAATAGTCCATATGCATTAAATGGCTTTTTAGCTCAGACAACTAATTTTGGCGCGCAGTACAGTAATTTTGATGCTGCAGATGCGGAAAATTATGGTGTTGATGGTACTTATGTTTTCGCATCAAAGTGGTTTATTGGTGCGAACTATCAGAAATCTGAAGTGGGTAGTTTTGACGTAGACACCTATGGCGCGCAGTTAGGTTTTTACTTCAATGAAACGTCAGCAGTGGCCGCGTTTTACAACGACGGTGAAGATGGTGTTGAAGAAAGTTACGGCCTACAAGCCCGCAGCTATCTACCTCTAGCCTCAACCTCGGGTGTAGACTTGCAAGCCGCATGGACCCATTTTGACTCAGATGATCTGTTCAATGTTGGTGCAGACTGGTATGTGACCGACTCATGGTCAGTCGGTGCGGGTTATCACTACAGTGATGACGATGATGCATTTGATGTGCGCACTGCCTACTGGCTGCGCATATCTGACAGCTTCTCTGCCAATTTTGCTGTAGCAAAAGTAGTCGATTCTGATTATGACGGCGTAGATATGAGTGTCGGTGTAATAGGCCGCTTCTAATCGCGACTGATATAAAATAAAGCTTAAATAGTTAAAGCCAGCGCCGTTGACGCTGGCTTTTGTTAATTAGCTATTGGCTTTAGCAAACTGCAGAGCCTGCTCTACATCGCTAATAATATCGTCTATATGCTCAATACCGACCGATATGCGGATTAAATCTTCGCTGACGCCAGCCTTTGCCAACTCATCGCTATCGAGTTGTCGGTGAGTGGTTGATGCCGGGTGACAAGCGAGTGATTTGGCATCGCCAATATTTACCAAGCGTAAAATCATTTTTAAACCATCAATGAACTTACCGCCCACGGATTTTGCGTCACTATTGGCACTCGCTTTAATACCAAAACTGATAATGCCTGAGGCTTTACCACCGGTTATTTTCTGACAGTTATCCTGAAAAGGGCTGTTAGCTAAGGCCGCATAGTTGACCCAACTGATATCGGGATGGTTATCTAGATATTTCGCCAGTGCTAGTGCATTACTGCAATGACGCTCCATTCTAAGAGCTAAGGTTTCAAGCCCTTGCAATAGCAAGAACGCACTTTGCGGCGCCAAAGCTGCTCCTGTGTTGCGTAGTGGCACAACTCGACATCGACCGATAAATGCTGCGGGTCCAAATGCTTGTGTGTAAACAACACCATGGTAAGAAGGGTCGGGCTCAATGAGCAATGCAAAGCGCTGTGGGTGTGCCGACCAATCAAACTTGCCGGAATCGATGATCACCCCACCAATGGTGGTGCCGTGGCCACCAATGTATTTCGTTAGCGAGTGAATGACGATGTCGGCACCAAACTCAAATGGTTTACACAAAACTGGGGTGGCAACGGTGTTATCAACGATTAGTGGTACCCCGTGTTGGTGCGCAAGTTCAGCGAGACGTTGAATATCGACAACATTACCTGCGGGGTTGCCGATTGATTCGCAAAAGAGGGCTTTTGTGTTGCCGTCAATTAATGCTTCGAGTCCATCAAAGTCATCAAAAGCAGCCATTCTAACATCGACACCTTGGCGCGGCAGTGTATGGGCAAACAAATTGTACGTGCCACCATACAGTTGGCTTGTACTAACAATGTTGTCACCCACTTGGGTCAGCGCTTGTATCGCATATGTGATGGCGGCCATACCTGAAGCGACGGCTAGCGCACCAATGCCACCTTCTATCGCCGCAAGTCTTTGCTCTAACACGTCAGTCGTGGGGTTCATTATTCGCGTGTATATATTACCAGGTACTTTGAGATCAAATAGATCGGCGCCATGTTGAGTATCATCAAAGGTATAAGAGGTGGTCTGATAAATCGGCACTGCAGCGGCTTTGGTAGTCGCTTCAGATTGATAACCATGATGAAGTGCTAGTGATTCAAGTTTCATGTAACGGCCCTTGTCGATGAAATGAAACTTGAACATAGCAATTAGACGTCTAGATGTCTAATTTATCTCAGTAACTTGGTGGCTATCTGTCACTGTATTCATTTCAACGGCAAGGAAGAAAACAAAAAAGGCCACTCGAAAGTGGCCTTTGAGGATTGGCTATTCAAATACGGGGGCGTCGTAGTTGTAACCTTCGTCGGAATAAGCGGTGACAATCGCATCTGCTACTATGCCGTCCTCTGCGACAACTTGGCTATTAAAGAAGTGTTGAATTTGTTGGCGGCGACCATGGGCGGCCCAGCTTTCGCCGTCGGTCCAGATCTCGTTAAACACAATAGGATATTCATTGCGAGTCGCGCTTGGATGATCAATTTGGCGAGTCAAAATGTACTGCATGCAACCTTGTTCACGCAGTGCGTCGGGCTCAAGTGCCTTAAGGACTTCAAATAACTCAGCTTCTTTACCAGGTTTAGGCTTAAATTGGGCCAATACAAATACACGTGATGACATGGTGAACTCACTCTAATTAACAAAAAAATCAGTGTATACCAATCCCTTGGCAGCGACCAGTAGCTGCCAAGGTTTCAGTCGTTGATAAATTATCCCGCGGCCCCTTTTAGCGCCCTGTACTTGTAAACCTTGGCAATTGCTGCTGATATAGCTGCTATATTAGTGAGTGTTAAAATTAGGAGTTTGATGTGCAATTACGTTATGCAATAGCTTTTGCGGCGCTGCTGACCAGTTTGGCCTGTCAGGGAGCAACCAGTAGGGATTTGATTAAGAGTACCCAGAGCTGGAATGGTGAGCCATTACCTGCCCAAACACTGCAGCAGCCAGAAGTGACGATTAAAGAGATTATTATTGCGCCAGGAGAACGCCTACCTTTACACATTCATCCAGTGATTAATGCGGGCATTTTAGCCAGCGGTGAGTTGACTGTGCACAGTGGTTCACTTACCAGACAGATGGTGGCGGGCGACCCATTAATAGAGTTAGTCAATACTGAGCACTATGGACAAAACAATGGTGATGAGCCGGCAAAGATCATTGTTTTCTATGTGGCTGAAAAAGGTGCTCAGTTGACCGTGGTTTCACCATAGCGATATAAGCGCTAGTCGTTTATGCGCTGGCGGAATCATGGTCGTGTTAACTTTGCTTTTTTACAAGCAATGGGTCATTAGGCTGTTATATTTCTGACTTAGTATGCTTGAGATTGCAGCAGAAAATAGGCGGTAAAAAGTTTGCGTCAGCAGGAAAAATCAATGTGTGCGTTATAGTTATAAAACTACAATGTTAAATTGTAAACCGGGTTACCTGTGAGCTGTGCGACAAAAAAAGTGGTTTTTTTGTCATTAAATTACATTTTGCTGTGAGAATGTGACATTTATTGCGGTAATTTAGTTGATTAGCAAGTAACATTACTTATCCAAAACGATTAACGGTTTTTGTTTGTTATGGCAGATAATTCAATTCAAGTAAAAATCATCAAGAAAGGACTCGATGTTCCGATCGCTGGTGAACCCAAGCAACAAATTAGCCCTGCATCCCAACCTAACCAGGTCGCCTTACTCGGTGAGGAATACGTTGGTTTAAAGCCCACAATGCTGGTTGAAGAGGGTGATAAAGTCGCCAAAGGCCAAGTGCTATTTGAAGACAAAAAGTCACCTGGCGTTTGCTATACCGCTCCTGCAAGTGGTGTTGTTAGTGCAATTAACCGCGGCGAACGTCGAGTATTACAATCTGTGGTAATTGATTGCGATCATGACGCCGATAACCAAATCCGCTTTGAAGTACCCGAATCTATAGCTGAAATCGATCGCCAGATTGCACAGGATTTACTGGTAAAAAGTGGCATGTGGACGGCGCTGCGTACCCGCCCATTTTCTCGAGTTCCGCAATTAGATGCACAAGCGGCGGCAATTTTTGTCACAGCCATGGATACCAATCCACTTGCCGCTTCCCCAAGGGTGATCATTGCTGAGCAATCGCAAGCCTTTAGTGATGGTTTAGCGGTATTAACCAAACTGACTCAAGGACCGGTTTACCTCTGCAGCGACCAAGGCGAACCATTACCTGGGCAAGAACAACCTGGAATTGAGCCTCGCTATTTTGCTGGCGTACACCCAGCTGGGCTTGTGGGGACTCACATACACTTTACTTTGGCGGCTAGCATTGAACGACCTGTTTGGCACATCGGCTACCAAGATGTGATCGCGTTTGGCAAATTGTTTACCAGTGGTGAGCTATATACAGACAGAGTTGTCGCGCTGGCAGGCCCTAGTGTGTTGAACTCAAGGCTAGTTAGAACTCAGCTTGGGGCACAGTTAAGCCAATTGGTTGTTGATGAAATTAAGCCGGGCCATCACCGAGTCGTGTCAGGTTCTATTCTCGCTGGCCACACGGCCATTGGGGCGCTCGATTACCTTGGACGTTTTCATCAACAAGTGAGTGTGCTTGAAGAAGATGCCCAGCACCGTCTATTGCCTTGGATACATGGCGGCACCAATATTTTCTCCATTACACGCGCGGTTGTATCGCGATTTACACGCCAAAAACGCTTGTTTGATATGACCACACATACCGGTGGGTCTGCGCGCGCCATGATGGCTTTTGGTCAGTTAGATCGGGTTATGCCTTTAGATATTCTGCCGACATTATTGGTGAGAGATTTAGTGGTTAAAGACACCGATGAAGCTCAAGCATTAGGTGCGCTGGAGCTTGATGAGGAAGATTTAGCCTTATGTACTTTCGTCTGTCCTGGAAAATATGATTTTGGAAAAGAACTTCGGGCCTGCCTCGACATCATTGAGAGGGAAGGCTAATGACTGATAAAAACAAAAAACTCGATGCCCAAGAGGACTATTATGCTCCGGGGCACGCGATTAAAGGCTATTTACGCTCTTTAATTGTTGCTAATGGCCGTGCAACCCAAGGTAAAGTGCATGTTCGTGATGCCATCGATGTAAAACGCACCATGACGATGGTTGGTTTGTGTTTATTACCCGCAATTTTGTTTGGCGTTTATAACATTGGTTTACAAGCCCAATTAGCGGTAATTGCCGGTTCTGCTACGATTGAGCTGTGGCAACTTATGCCGTTTACTTGGTTATTTGGTGGGCTAACTGAAAACAGTGGCATGGTGGCTAAATTTGCTTTTGGCCTGAGTTTATACCTGCCTATTTATCTGACTGCGCTGGTTGTCAGTCTGTTTTGGGAAATTGTGTTTGCCAAAGTTCGCCGTCAAGAACTGCATGAAGGCTTCTTTGTTACCGCTTTACTGTTTACGTTAATTATACCGGTCTCTACACCATTATGGATTGTGGCTATCGGTATTACCTTTGGGGTGATTGTCGCTAAAGAGATGTTTGGTGGTATGGGGTACAATTTCCTCAACCCAGCGTTAGCAGGCTATGCATTTATCTTTTTTGCTTATCCAACTAAAGTGATGGAAACCAGCCAGTTTGTCGCCGTTGATGGCTTCGCTGGTGCAACCGCTTTAGGTCAAGCCGCTGCAGGTAAGTTAGTTTTCACTGATTACACTTGGTACCAAGCTTTTACTGACCCCAATTGGCTCAATGCTTTCTTTGGCTTTACTGTCGGGACCATAGGTGAGACCAGCACTTTAGCCCTGTTGATAGGCGGTACCTTTCTCATTATTACCCGCTTAGCGGACTGGCGAATAGTAGCTGGTGTGCTGGTAGGCATGATAGTCACGGCGGGCTTATTTAATCTGATTGGTTCTGAGAAGAACGCCCTATTTGCCATGCCTTGGACCTGGCATTTGGTCACCGGTGGATTTGCTATTGCGATGATGTTCATGGCCACCGATCCAGTAACCACTTCTTATACACGTCAAGGCAAGGTTGCCTACGGTTTATTAATTGGCTTTATGACAGTGCTCATCCGCGTGATGAACCTGAAGATGCCAGAAGGGATCATGTTAGCGATTCTATTTGCTAATTTATGGTCGCCGATCCTTGATTATCTGGTGGCACGCGCCAACATGAAGCGGAGAGTGAAACGTAATGGCCTTTAAAAAAGATACGGTCATGGGCACCATGATCTTTACCGTGACTTTGTGCTTGTTATGTTCGTTTATGATAACCGGCACCGCTGAGTTACTAAAAGAGCGTAAGTTGGCGAAACAGCGCGATGAAATAAAACGTTTTGTCCTGATAGCTTCTAATGTTGAGGTGGCCGAAGGCCAAGATTTTCGCAGCGTATTTGATGAACGTGTTACGCCTAAGCTGATTAACCTTAATACGGGCGATGCTGAAGCGATGGCAACTGCTGATATCATGAATTTTGATGAACGCATGGCTGCAATTAATCCGCAAACCGCGACTAAACCCAAAAAAGATACCGCTAGAATTCGTAGCCGTGCCCAAGATGTCAGAGTCTTTGAAGTCAGAGATGGCCAAGGCAAGTTGGCTAGTATAGTGCTGCCTGTCTATGGCAAAGGGCTTTGGTCAATGATTTATGGCTACGTGGCAGTAGAAGCAGACTTAAATACCATTGAAAACGTGGTGTTTTATGAGCACGGTGAAACGCCAGGTATTGGCGACTTTCTTAACGATCCAGAATGGACGGACAAGTTCCAAGGCAAGCAGCTATTTGATGACAAGGGCAAAGTGTCTTTCTCTGTTGTCAAAGGTGGCGCTAAAGCTGGCGATGTTCATGGCGTAGATGCCGTTAGCGGCGCGACAATGACTGGCCGTGGTGTGCAGCGAGTAATTCAGTTTTGGTTTGGTACTGAAGGGTTCCAAGTCTTCTTCGACAAAATTAGAGCATCGGAGGCAGCAAGATGAGCAAGAATATGGCATCAACCAAAGAGATTCTAGCGACGCCGATATTTGCTAACAACCCCGTTGCGATGCAGGTTTTGGGGGTTTGCTCAGCATTAGCAGTCAGTAACTCAATGCAAACAGCATTAGTGATGACGCTGGCGGTAACCTTCGTTTTGGTGTTCTCTAACCTCATCATTTCAACAATTCGTCACCTGATCCCAAACAGCGTACGGATTATTGCGCAAATGACGGTTATTGCCTCCTTGGTGATTATTGTGGACATGGTGCTGCAAGATATCGCTTACGAGCTGTCGCGCCAGCTGTCTGTATTTGTGAGTCTGATTATTACCAACTGCATCATTATGGGACGTGCTGAAGCCTTCGCCATGAAAAATAGGCCGCACATTGCTGTGGTTGATGCGCTGGGCAATGCCATGGGGTATGGCGTCATCTTGTTAGGTGTCGCCTTTGTGCGCGAACTACTGGGTAGTGGCACTCTGTTCGGTCATGAAATATTACAGACCATCGAGAACGGTGGTTGGTACTTGGCTAACGAGATGTTCAAACTGCCGCCGAGCGCATTTTTCCTGATTGGCGTCATGATTTGGGCCATCAATGTTGTTCAGCGTAAGCGAGGATAATCATCATGGAACATTATATTAATTTGTTCGTTCAAGCCGCGCTGATTGACAATATGGCACTGTCTTTCTTTATGGGCATGTGTACCTTTTTGGCGGTATCAAAGAAAGTCTCCGCCTCGTTTGGTTTGGGTATTGCGGTGATTGTGGTCATGACCTTGGCGGTACCGCTTAACCAAGTCATTTACTCTGGTGTGCTAGCACCTGGCGCCTTGGCATGGGCTGGCTACCCTGAGTTGGATTTAAGCTACCTGCAATTAATTACTTTTATTGGGGTCATTGCAGCTTTAGTGCAAATCCTAGAGATGGTGTTGGACAAATACATACCGAGCTTGTATCAAAGCTTAGGGATTTTCCTGCCATTACTGACAGTGAACTGTGCCATTTTTGCAGGGGTGATTTTCATGGCTAACCGTGATTACACCTTGGCTGAATCAGCGGTGTTTGCTGCGGGTTCTGGTTTAGGCTGGGCGATGGCAATTGTAATGTTAGCGGGGCTAAGGGAGAGAATGAAGTTTCATGCTATTCCTGAAGGCTTGCAGGGCGTAGGTATTACGTTCATAACCACGGGCTTAATGGCACTTGGGTTTATGGCATTCTCTGGCATTGCAATTTAAGAGGTAGAAACGATGGAAATGGCAATTGGCATCGGTATGTTTACCTTAGTGGTAAGTTTGCTGGTGATGGTGATATTAGTCGCCAAAAGTAAATTGGTTGCAACGGGCAATGTCAAAATCGGCATTAACGATGATGCAGAAAAAGCTGTCAACACACCGGTAGGTGATAAGTTATTGGGCGCTCTTGCTGGGCAAAATATCTTTATTCCCTCGGCATGCGGTGGTGGCGGTACATGTGGCCAGTGCCGAGTAACGGTTAAGTCGGGTGGTGGTGATATTTTACCGACTGAGCTTGATCATATTACCAAGAAAGAAGCGAAGGCGGGTTGTCGTCTAGCTTGTCAGGTGGCGGTAAAGACTGACATGGAGCTTGAGGTCGAAGAGGAAATATTCGGGGTCAAAAAGTGGCAGTGTGAGGTGATCTCTAATAATAATACTGCCACCTTCATCAAAGAATTGCTGCTGAAGCTACCTGAAGGTGAAGATGTTAAGTTTAAGGCGGGTGGTTATATTCAGATAGAAGCTCCTGCCCATGAGGTAAAGTATAGCGATTTTGATATTCCTGAAATGTACCGTGATGATTGGGAAAAGTATCAGTTGTTTGACCTTGTCTCAACGGTAGATGAGGAAGTGCTACGTGCTTATTCAATGGCAAACTATCCAGATGAAAAAGGCCGCATTATGCTTAATGTGCGTATTGCCACGCCGCCTGCTGATAATGTGCCGCCGGGTAAAATGTCATCGTATATTTTCAATCTCAAAGCTGGCGATAAAGTGACTATCTCAGGACCATTTGGCGAGTTCTTTGTGAAAGATACTGATGCGGAAATGGTGTTTATTGGCGGTGGTGCGGGCATGGCACCGATGCGCTCGCACATATTTGATCAGCTAAAGAGTAAGCACACAAAGCGTAAAATGAGCTTTTGGTATGGAGCTCGTTCTACCCGCGAAGTTTTCTACCAGCAAGACTTTGATACGCTTGCTGCTGAAAATGACAACTTTGTTTGGCATGTGGCCTTGTCCGATCCGTTACCGGAAGATAACTGGGATGGCTATACTGGCTTTATCCATAATGTGCTGTATGAGAATTACTTAAAGCAGCATAAGGCACCAGAGGACTGCGAATTCTATATGTGTGGCCCGCCAATAATGAATGCGGCAGTGATCACAATGCTAGAAAGTTTAGGGGTTGAGGAAGAGAATATTCTGTTGGACGATTTTGGCGACTAGATTATTATCTTACCCGTTAAAAAACGCAGCCAGTGGCTGCGTTTTTTTGTGGGAGCCTTTGAGTAATTAGGGCCGATAACTTGCAAAAAAGCCGATTAAACGCGACTGGCGTGAAATGGTAAATTGCTGTGAGGGCAATTGGGTAGACTAGCTACATTGATTAAACAGGAGCAGTTATGCAAACCATGGTGTTACTGGCTGTATTTTCAATTACCTGGGGCGGCGTAGGCTGGTCTACATCAGTGATCTTCACTTTATTACTCGGTGAAGCCTATGCACTGATTGCTATGGTAGTCGTATGCAGCTGCTGGATTGGTAATATAGTAAAAATATTAGATATTTTGCCAGAAAAGAATGTAATTAACGGCAAGAGTTAAAATAGCTTCTACACTTATAGTGCGCAGAATTAAAACGGTAGATATTAGCGATTACGGTTGGCGCAAAATGGTAAGTTTATATTTGAATTGGCGATATAATCGTCAACATTGAAACAACACACTGATTATCATTTTCTAATGAGGAAATTTAATGAAACTAGCAAAAGTACTGATGAGTTTATTGGTTCCAACTATGCTTTTTGGCTGTGCAACAGGTGATACTCCAGAGACCAAAAAAGCACATGCAAGGCAAGAGACTCAAGCAGCTTTGCAAGAGATTTACTCAGAGCACAAAGGTGCACCGGCGGCAGTGAAAGGTTCGGTGGGTTATGTGGTGTGCACGGGTAGCAACAGCTATTTGTTCGCGCTGTCTACTGGTGGTGGAATTTGTGTGCTGCATGAAGGCGGTAAGCAATCTTATTACCGTTTTGCTACCGGTGGTGTGGGTGCAGGTATCGGCTTTAAGAAAGTTGCTTTTGTTCAGGCTTTCCAAGATCCAGCTGCGCTGGCGCGTTTTAAAGAGTCTGGCTATGAAGGTCAAGCACAGGCTGAAGCCAGTGCTGAATATGAAGGCAGCGGTGAGCAAGCATCGGCAAACCAGTCAGTGGATGTTTCTGGGGTTAAAACCTACCAGGTTAACCTAATGGGAGCTGCTGCTCAGGCAACAGTACAAGGCTATAAGTATTGGGAAACCGATTTTAGCGAAGATTTTATCGAGAATGATAAATAAGCGAATTCAGTGACACAAATAGCGCTTCTAGAAGCGCTATTTTTTTGCCTATTGTTCTCGGTAATTAGATTTAAAAAACGCAACAATAACAGGGTATAACAGCTTGATAACAAGCTAAGTATGCTATAGCTTGGAGTTATTGTTTTTAAAACAACCAAATTAACTTATTTCAGGAGTGAAATATGGAACCCCGCCCGCAGAAAACATCGACATTTAGCCACGATGCGATGGATGCAGCTATTAAGATAGGTTTGCTATTCGTCGTATTGATTTGGTGCTTTCAAATTGTTCGTCCTTTTATTATGCCAATCGTGTGGGGCGGGATCATCGCTATTGCCTTGTATCCATTAGTGATGAAGGTCAGCAGCAGTATGAAAATGACGGCTGGACGCGCTAGCGCATTGGTGACGATTATTGCTCTCGCAGCGCTGTTGGTGCCCACATTTATGTTCTCTGGTGCGCTTTTTAGCGGAACTCAAGAGTTTATCGGTGAAATTCAAGAGGGAACTTTAGTGATCCCACCACCAAAAGACGCCGTTGCAGAGCTACCTTTGGTGGGAGAGTCATTACACCAAATATGGAGCAAGGCCTCATCTAACCTTGAAGGGGTGATTAAAACTTACGCGCCTCAAATCAAGCAGTATGGAGGCAAAGCGGCATCGGCGCTTGGAAGCCTAGGTTTCACCGTTTTGCAGTTTGTTATCTCTATTATTATCGCTGGCGTGTTTATGAAAAATAGCCAAGGCGCGACAGAAGTGTTTCATAAAATAGCCAATCGTTTAGCGCCTGGTCGAGGTGAAGGGTTTACCTCTTTGGGTGTGGCGACGGTTCGCAGTGTTGTGCAAGGGGTAATAGGGGTTGCAGTGATCCAGTCGGTACTGGCAGGTGTTGGTATGGCTGTTGTGGGGATCCCTGGTACCGGTATCTGGATGTTAGCGGTACTTATTTTAGCCATTATACAATTACCGCCTATTTTAATTCTTGGGCCGCTGATGGCATACGTGTTCTCTGTTGAATCTTCAACGGTAGCGGTGATCTTCATGGTATGGGGCATATTGGTAAGCGCGAGTGATGCAGTATTAAAGCCTTTGCTGATGGGCAGAGGCGTGGATATTCCAATGTTGGTCATTCTACTTGGTGCACTAGGCGGCATGATGATGTCTGGAATTGTCGGCTTATTTGTTGGTGCCGTAGTGCTAGCGCTTGGCTATAAGTTGTTTATTGCATGGATTGATACCGTTGCCGAAAACGGCGATGACATAGAGATACCTGCAGAATAGATATTGTTAATAAGCGTTCTTTAAGTGATGTAAGTGAAAGGTGTTGCGATGGATCTAAATAAGTACACAGTGCTGCTTGTCGACGATATGGATGTGATCCGCCGCATCACCTCAGATCAACTGCGCCGATTTGGGGTAGGTAATGTTAAGCAAGCCGACAATGGTATGCAGGCACTGGCTTATCTGCGCGAACGTCAGGTAGATTTAATTATTTCCGATTGGGAAATGCCGAAAATGGATGGCCTAGAGCTACTTAAGGCAATCCGCAGCAACCCGAAATTAAAGCATATCCCGTTTATCATGACCCCTGCGGATGCAGAGCGTGAACAGATGGTCATGGCGATTAAAGCCGGCGTGACTGACTTAATGATCAAGCCGTTCACAGTGGGGATGCTAAGGCAGCGGGTGACTTCTGCCCTAAAAGGTGGCCGTCTGACCGATAGACTGGCTGCAGCAAAAGATAATGAGACCAATAGTAAAAAAGCTCGTCAGTCGGTATTAGTGGTCGATGATAGCAGTGATAATCTAACCTTGATTGGTGGATTATTGAAACAAGATTATGACGTCAAACTCGTAAAATCCGGTGAGAAAGCACTGGCGATAGTCCAGGGCGATATGCCGCCTGACTTGGTTCTGCTAGATGTGATGATGCCAGGGTTAAGTGGCTTTGAAGTGATTGAGAAAATGCGCGCACATCCGCAGTCACAGCATATTCCAGTGATTTTCATTACCGCACTGACGGATATGGAAAGTAACCTGCAGGGCTTAAAGGGTGGCGCAGTCGATTACGTCACGAAACCTATACAACCAGAACTTTTAAAGTTACGCATCGCCAATCTGATGCGTTACATGGCGCGTCATAAAAGCCTGCAAGCTGACTATGATGACTTAAAAGAGAAACAACGACTGCAAGAAAGCGTAGAGACGATCCTCAATAATGATTTGAAAGGCCCAATTGGTGCGCTAATCGCCACGGTAAAGACGATGCACAATGAGCATCTAACTCCAAAAGAGAGCAAGTACAATTTAGAGCAACTCGATAACTTGACTCAGCAGCTATCTTATATGGTGACTTTGTCGAGCGAGCTGATAAAAATTGAAACGGGCCGTTTTGTGCATCAGCCGCAGGCATTTTCGATACATGACACCCTCAAACGTATCGTCACCTTGATGCAAAAAACCTTTGCAGAGAAAAATCAGGTGATTTTCCTTGAACCATTTGAGGAAGAACCTGAGCATCCCTTTACGGTCAATGCTGACCCCATTTTATGTTACTCACTGTTTTTTAACCTGATTAAGAACGCTTGTGAGGCGGCACCCGATAAAACTCGGGTATCGATTACCTTGAGTTTAACTACGCCATTGGCGGTGAGGGTTCAAAATATTGGTGCCGTAGACTCAACAATTCGCAACCGCTTTTGGGACAAAGGGGTGACGACTCATACGGCGACAGGTGCGGGCCTAGGTACCTATTCGGCTAAGCTGTTAGCCGAAGTGCAGGGGCTCGATATAGATATGCAAGTCAATGATGAAAAGAACCTAACTAACGTCACAGTGACATTTGAATAAGTGATTTTGTCATATACACATACTAGCTAGATAAAGGTAATGCGACATGGAAAAAACCTTGTTATTGATAATTTTAGGTGTGTTAGTTGTCGCATTAGTTTTGGTGTTTGCTCGGCTGCGTCAGCTACTTTTTCGCGGTAATCAACAGCTCTATCAATTGTCGCGTTACTCAAAGATAACGGCTTTAGGTTTAGTGATCTTCGTGGCCATTATTTTTACATTGGCCGAGATCGGTCTTTCTGAAGCAGACCGGCACGAGCGAGAGAAAAGTGGCGAGTCGCTTATTGGCATTGTTGATACGGCGGATGCGGCGGTTAAAGCTTGGGCTGAAGGCTGGGAAGATAGAGTCCTCAGTGTGGCTATCAACCCACTATTGCATGATCATGTTGAAGATATGATTAAGCTGCCAAAAGATAAAGAATCTTTGTTGCAAAGCTCTCATGTTGAGTGGGCGAGATCGGCTTATGCCCGCTATAGCGAGCCATTTGGCTCTCTTGGCTTTTCTATTATTACCCCAGATGGTGTCAATATCGCCTCGCTGCGAGACGAACCGCTCGGTGCACAGAGTATTGTTTACCGTTATTTTCCAAGTTTAGTTGCGCGCGCGTTTGCGGGGGAGGTGGTATTAACGCCGCCAATTCCGTCCGAAGTGCGTTTGCCTTCAGTTGATGGCATGGAGGAGGCAGGAACGCCCACCATGTTCGTTATCAGTCCGATTGAGATGCGCGGTGGCCACACTCCTGCGTTACTTATCTTGCGTATCAATCCATTTAAAGAGTTTGCACTATTGACCCGTCGCAGCCATGTGGGGGATACCGGTGATTCTTACTTTGTTAATGAGCAAGGCAAGATCCTATCTGAAAGTCGGTTTGCCAGTGAACTATATGAACTGGGTTTACTGGACGTAAATGAAACCAGTGTACTTAATTTAACCATATCTGAGCCTAGTCGAGAGTTGTCGGCGGCTAACCCAGAAGATCAGCAAACCTTAGGGCCGCTAACGAAAAGTGCGGCACAAGTTAGTCAGCATCAACGGGGTTATGATTTTGAAGGTTATATAGATTTTCGTGGTGTAGAAGTTATCGGTGCTTGGCGTTGGAGTGACCGCTACGGTTTCGGGATTATTGCCGAAATGTCGCTCAAAGAGGCCCGCAGTAATTACGATGACCTTAAAAAGATAGTGTATGGGGTCATTGTGGGCGTGATGGTGCTGATAGCGCTGATTCTATCAGCATCGCTATGGTTAGCACGACAAGTGCACAATCAGTTGATTGAGGTCAATAGCGAGCTGGAAAGCCGAGTAAAGTTGCGCACTACAGAGCTGCAAGAGCGTGAAGAAAGGTTGTGGGATTTATATGAGAATTCACCTGTGGCCTACGCTTCTGTTGAGCCCAATGGACAGATCGCTAAACACAACTTGGCTTTTGCGAGTTTGGTGGGTAAAGATCGCAATGAATTTAGCGGGCTGACACTCTCTGATGTATTCACTTTTAGTCAAGAAAATCATCAACGAATTGAACAACGTCAACAGCTGATTGCCCGTATCATGCGGGGTGAGCCTTGTACTGATGTGCGAGTTGAAATTGAACAGCCCAGTGGCGAAGTGGTTGTTGCATCGCTTAATGTGGTGACTAAAACCGATGAGTCAGACAAGGTTGAGGAGCACCGTATTTCGCTGCTAGATGTAACCCAAAGAGAGAAAGTTCGCCAGCAGTTAAAGAATAATCAAGATCAGTTCGAGTCGATGGCTAATAATATTCAAGGGGCGGTGTTTCGCTTTTTACTCAAAGAGAATTGGCGTAACTCGAAAATGCTATATGCCAGCTCCACCATTGAAAGTATTACCGGTTATGCCAAAGAAGATTTCTTGTGCAGTCCACCTAAAGCTCGCTTGCTAGAAATTGTCGATGAACGCTATGTTGCTGAACTGTCGAGAGAGATGGAGAAAGGGCAACAACAAGGTATCCCATTTTCACTCGATATGGGATTTTATAATGCCAAAGGCGAATTTAGGTACGGTCAGCTTAAGGCACAATTTTCTAGGTCGACTGATGGTGGACCCGATTATATCGATGGCAGCTTGTTCGATATTACCGAGCAAAAACAGGCTGAGTTGCGCTTACATGAATCAGAAGAGCGCTTAGAAGTTGCCTCTACCAGCGCGCAACTTGGTATGTGGGATACATTCCCACAAGAAGATAAAACCGTCATTAATCATATTTATGCACAAATGTTAGGTTATGATATGACTGACTTGTGTGTCAGTGATGCGAAATGGTCAGAGCTTAAAGCGTCGGATAAAACCTGGTTATCGCTAATTCACCCTGATGACTTAGAACAGCATATCCAAGCGATGGAAGAGCATATTGAGCAGCGCTCAGCAATCTATCGGCATGAACTGCGCTTAAAACATAAAGCGGGTCATTATGAGTGGATTCTTAACGTCGGCCAAGTATTTGAAAGGGATGAGTTTAATCGACCACTGCGGATCAGTGGTATTCACGTCAATATTGATGCATCTAAACAGTTAGAGCAAGAGTTAGAGCAAGCAAGATTAAAGGCCGATAGTGCCAATAAGGCAAAAAGCGAGTTCTTGGCCAATATGAGTCATGAAATCCGCACACCAATGAACGCCATTATTGGTATGTCTCACCTCGCGTTAGATACTGAGCTTGATCCTAAGCAGCGTAATTACATTACCAAGGTCAACCGCTCAGCCGAATCACTGCTGGGGATCATCAACGACATCCTTGATTTTTCTAAAATTGAAGCGGGTAAGCTCGATGTTGAACACATTGTGTTTAAGCTCGAAGATGTGCTCGAAGGTGTCTCTAACTTAGTCGGTTTTAAAGCGGAAGATAAAGGCCTAGAGCTGCTATTTGATATTGAAGCCAATACCCCCAGCTTATTGATTGGCGATCCATTAAGGCT
Organism: Shewanella waksmanii ATCC BAA-643; assembly: GCF_000518805.1. Taxonomy (GTDB): domain Bacteria; phylum Pseudomonadota; class Gammaproteobacteria; order Enterobacterales; family Shewanellaceae; genus Shewanella; species Shewanella waksmanii. The sequence goes on along the minus strand of NZ_JAEH01000040.1, from coordinate 36,371 downwards.
TGGCCAAGTCCTCACCAATTTAGTTAATAATGCCATCAAGTTTACCGAGCAAGGCGAAGTGGTGATTCAGGTCAGTGCCACTAGTGTGAGTAGTGACAATGCGACGTTAGCTTTTTCTGTGACTGACACAGGCATTGGTATGAATGCCGAGCAAAGTAGTCGTCTATTTAAGGCATTTTCGCAAGCTGATAGCTCTGTTACCCGTAAACATGGCGGTACCGGACTTGGACTGGTGATCTGTAAGAATTTGGTAGAGTTGATGGGAGGCGAAATCGCCTTTAGTAGCGAATTTGGCAAAGGTAGCCGCTTCTACTTTGATTTAACCTTTGCTGCGGTCGATAAAGCCGAGGTAAACAAAGAGCCGGCAATGCAACGATTGCCAATCAATATTGATGAAGTCAAGGTGCTCATTGTTGATGACAACAGCAGTGCACGGCAGATATTTGCCAACATGTTAGAGAGCTTTAGCATCAATTATCAGGTGGCGAAAAGTGGCCATGAGGCATTGCAACTTGCCGCTGAGCAAGACTTTGATGTCACGCTACTGGATTGGAAAATGCCGGTGTTTGACGGCATTGAAACCTTAATGGCCCTGCGTGAGCAAGGCTATGATAATGAAGTCATCATGGTGACAGCCTTTGGTAAAGAGGAGCTTGTTGTTGCCGCGAAAGATATGCAGGTGAGTCAGATTTTGACCAAGCCAGTCACCTCATCAAATTTGCTCAATAGCATTATGCAAGCATTAGGCGCGGAAGTGAGCAGTCAATCTCGTCGGGCGGATAAGAAAGAGATCACCGAACGAGCGATTGTGTCATTAGCCGGCAGTCAGATATTGGTAGTCGAAGATAACGACCTCAATCAAGAATTAATTCAGGATTTACTCGAAAAACATGCCATTAAAGTCACCATTGCAGAGCATGGCGAGCAGGCATTAGCGTGGCTTGATAAGCAGCAGTTTGACGGCGTGCTAATGGATTGCCAAATGCCAGTGATGGATGGGTACACCGCTACTGCAGCAATTAGAAAGCAGCCTCAATTTGCCGATTTACCCATATTAGCGATGACGGCCAATGCGATGGCTGGCGATCGCGAAAAAGCCATTAGTTCGGGTATGAACGATCACATCGCTAAGCCAATTAACGTTGATAACATGTTTGTGGCCATGGCCAAGTGGATTACGCCTGCTAACCCAGCCAGCGTTGAAGGGGCCGGGCCAACTCGGCCTGCAATGCAGTTGCCAGCGTTTGACTTTACTCATATCGATCACCAAGCTGGGTTTGCTCGTACCGGTCACGATGTCTGGTTGTATCTAAAAATAATGGCCCGATTTAATACGACCACCGAAATTTTTGAACAGCAGTATGTCGACGCGATTGGTAAAAAAGATGCTACAACCTGTGAGAGAGTTGCTCATACCTTAAAAGGGATTGCTGGCAACATCGGTGCACAAAATTTAGCTGATTTGGCTGCTAAACTTGAAGCTGAGGCGCCGTCATTGGGTGATGAGAATTTGCCACAGGTGTTGGCTGAGTTATTGCTGGTACAACAAGAAATCGCCACTTTTCTTGAGCTTAGCGTGCAACAAAACGAGCAGCCCACGATGAGTGTTTCCAGTGATGAAAGTCAAGCCATGTTAGCTAAGTTGTTGTCTATGCTAGAGAACTACGATGCAGAAATTAATGACTATATTTTAACTGACTTAGCGTTTTTAGGGCAAGGAGCGACTGCACAGTTATTTAAACAGCTTTGCAGTGCGACAGATGACTATGAGTATGATCAAGCAATAGAGATAGTCGCCCAGTTGCAAGCGGCCATTGATAAACAATAAGGGGAAAGCGTATATGGACAAAGCTTTAGAGAGAGAGACCATTTTAGTGGTTGATGACACCCCTGAAAATATTGATGTCATGGTGGGAATATTAAAGCAGGATTACCATGTTAAAGCGGCAAAAAACGGTGAGATAGCCTTAAAAATTGCCCGTCTAGCCAGCCCGCCAGATTTGATCTTATTGGATGTCATGATGCCTGGTATTGATGGTTACGAGGTATGTAGACAGCTAAAAGCTGATCCGCTGACAAAGCACATTCCGATTATTTTTGTGACAGCCAAAATAGCCCAAGAAGATGAGCTGCACGGATTGTCATTAGGTGCAGTTGACTACATTACTAAACCTATCAGCCCACCTATTGTTAAGTCTAGGGTCAGTACGCATTTGGCGCTTTACAATCAAAACCGCGAGTTAGATAGAAAAGTTCGCGAAGCGACAGCTGATTTGGCTAACAATCAAAAAAAGGTGATTCAGAGACTAGGCCGAGCTGCTGAATACAAAGACAATGAAACCGGCTTGCATGTTATTCGAATGAGCCATTATACCTATTTGCTAGCGCTGGCTGTCGGCATGGATGAAACCGATGCCAGATTGCTAAAAGCCGCAGCCCCTATGCATGATGTGGGCAAAATAGGCATTCCGGATGCGATATTACAAAAGCCCGGCAAACTTGATAACGATGAGTGGCAAGTGATGAAAACCCATGCTGCGATTGGTGCGGAGATTCTCGGCGATGATCAGTCTGAATTGCTGCGGGTTGCTAAGGTTGTGGCGTTAACTCATCACGAGAAATGGGATGGCTCTGGGTACCCTAACGGTTTGGCGGGTAACGACATTCCTTTAGAGGGCCGTATTGTAGCGGTCGCCGATGTATTTGACGCCCTAACCAGTAACCGCCCCTACAAGCGAGCCTGGAGTGTTGAAGAAGCGGTAGAGTTAATAAAAACTGAAGCTGGTGGCCATTTTGACCCTCAACTAGCAGAGGCGTTTGTCAATCAATGCTTACCACAAGTGGTCGAAGTGATGGAGCGATGGCGAGATGAGTAGTACGGCTTCTTTGGCCATTAATCAAGATTAATGATCACCTTAGCTTTAATGCTATTGGCAATAAAACAATGTTGATGTGCTAATTGATGGGCTTTTTCCAACTGGTCACTTGTTGGAGAGCTAGCTGCAAAGCTAATTTTAGGGGCTAAAGTGATCTCGCTAATATACTGCAAACCGTGAGCATTGCGACTAAGTATCGCTTGGGCATAGTCTTGGTATGCAGTAACATGCCAGCGCTTTTTCTCTGCAATGGTCAGCAAGCTCAACATATGGCAACTGCTGACTGCAGCAAGTAATAACTCCTCTGGGTTAGCTTTATCTGCATCGCCATTAAAAGCGGCTGCACTCGAACACTCAAGTATCTGACCTGATTGCAAACTAATCTGATGTTGCCGTGACCATGCCAGTGGTGTGGCTAAGTTAGTGTGTTGGCGATTAGCCCAAGTTAATTTTGATGAGAACAACATAGCGGGCCTTTGGCGCAAAAGGGCTAGCCTAGCATTGTAGCTTACAAATTCAAATAGGCTTGTGGGGACGCCAAAGTCCAATATTTGGCTGGTTGCTAAAGTGATTGCTTACTATTTTGGGGGTGGGATAGTGATGCGAGCCAGTATGGACTGGCTCTTGGTGTACTCTATTGTGTGGGGGAAATGTGTCAACTACTCTTCATACCACTGCTGGGCGTTGTCGCTAGCGGTCGCGTATGCTTGCATCGCAGCGAGGTTTTGTTGTTGAACTTGCTGATTGACCACTGCCGAGCGGGCATCATCATTATTGTTTAGATAGTAAGCCGTGGGCGCTGAAATACCGTTGCCATTGCCAGTTGCAATTCCGGTTAAATCTGAGGCTACTTGGTACTGCATCTGGGCCTTTTTGTAGTCGACATACGCATCAACTTTATCACCATTGTTAGGTAATGCGGGCAGTGTGCCTGGTAAACTTGACCGATCATTGCGGCTCAATGCCATAGCTTGCGCAGAGATTGTTACGGTATCAGCATGCGCCGCTGTATTGCTGCGATTACTAGTATTGGCGCTGTTAGCTGCTGGGGTTACCGCGGGTTGCGAATAGACCTGATTGACACTTTGTACACTTTGATTGACCTGCATAATTAACTCCCCCAAGTTTTTGATGGTGGAATAATAAACTAATTAAGCTGAATGTTATCTGAACAAGCACACAAATGTGATTTATGAACTATTCTTGATCCGTTGTTAGTTGTTCAGATTTTGATTAGTTAAACAAAAAATCATGCAAATTCGATTGTCAGCACGCTTTTTTAGGTGCACAGTAGAGTTAAGCACATTGATACAAATGTCATAAATTCACTAAATGCAGGGAGTTATTGGGTAAGACATAAAAAAGTGTTTAATAGGCCTTGAGATTGCAGTTGAGCGTCCCCAGTTCTATTAGTGAAGTAATTCTTAAAAGGAAAACCTATGAAAATAAATCTTTCTGGTCACCACGTTGATATTACCGATTCAATCAAAGAACATGTGAACGAAAAGTTTTCCAAAATCGAGACACATTTCCCAACCTTGATTTCGCTCGACATCATTATCTCGAAAGAGCACGGCGAGTTTCAGGTTGAAATCAGTACCAAATATGAAGGAAGCCGAATAGCCGCCTCTGGTGGTAATAGTGTGATGTATCCCGCTATTGCATCAGCAGCCAAAAAACTCGATGCAGCATTAAAGCATCGCAAAGGTCAGCTTAAATCAGACCTACATGAAAAGCCGGTAAGCACTACGCCTGAAATTGCCCATGAAATTGTGCAAGAGATGAAGCTGGTCTAGCCTGCTAATTAACACTCCCAAGCGGGAGTAAGACAAAAAAACCACTTTTTAAAGTGGTTTTTTTGTGGCTGAAATAGCAGTTATTAGTGAGCAAATTGTTGTTTGAGCCACTGGTGAAAGGCCTTTAATTCTGGTTTGTGCCAATGTGCAGGTGGCGCCACCAGATAATATTGAAATTGGGTATCAAGTTGTGCATTTCCTATGCGTACAAGTTTACCATCAGTCATTGCAGTGCCTAGCAAGTGATGCCAACCAAGTACAATTCCTTGTTGGTGCTCAGCGGCAGTCAGCGCCAGCGAGACTTGACTAAACCACTGCTGATTTTGGTTGCTAGCTCTTTCTATGTTGAACTGACTAAACCAAGCTGGCCAACTGACACCTCCCGGCGCATCTTCTATACCAGCGCGATATCCCAGTAATGTGTGATTGTGCAGTAATGCGTGGCTAGCCTCTTGGTTTTTTATGTGCTGATGGCTGAGTAGTGCAGGATGACACACGGGATAGACTGACTCCTTTGCAAGCCACTCACTGTGCAAATTGGCATAGTCGCCACTGCCGAAGTGAATATGGGCGTCGCATTGGGTGGTATTGAAATCGACTATTTTATCTAGGGCAATAACTTCTATCTCGATGTCGGGATACTGGGCTTGAAAGTGACTGAGCTTAGGGATCAAAAAACGTTGGCAAAACGAGGGGATTGCCGCTATCACTAAGCGGGTTCTTTGGCTAGCAAATTGACTTTGATGGACGCCATGTTGAATGTTTTGTATGCCCATGGTGGCAAATTTTTGCAGATTTTCACCGGCAACTGTAAGTGTGACACCATGGGATTTTCGATTAAATAAACTCACATCTAATTGTTGCTCCAGTAGTTTAATCTGGTGGCTAACGGCACTGGGAGTAATATTGAGTAGGCTTGCAGCGCGACTAAAGCTCAGCTCTTGGGCAACAACAGTAAAGGTCTGAATAGCGGCGAGTGAGTAGTGAGTAGACATGATGTGAGTTTTACTTAATAGCTGGTGAAATAATATTGCTTTATTAATGGCTAAGCTTCAAGGGATAATTCGATAACAAATCGAGTTAAAGTAGAGGGTTAATAGAATATGGCGAGTTACAATGCACGAGTTCAATGGCAACACAGTGATGAGGATGATTTTACAAAAGGTCGCTACAGTCGAGCCCATACGTGGAGCTTCGATGGTGGCGCTGAACTCGCAGCATCGTCATCGCCACATATTGTGCCTTTACCCTTTTCTGATGAAAATGCGGTTGATCCTGAAGAAGCATTTGTTGCCTCATTATCCAGTTGCCATATGCTATTTTTGCTGCACTTTGCCGCAAAGGCGGGTTACATCGTGCAGTCCTATGAGGATAATGCTTGCGGAAAAATGGCGTAGGATGAGCAAGGGAAACTGGCCATGACTGAAGTAGTGTTATACCAATCAGTATAAGAATTTGATCAACTCAGCGCGCTTTTGGCAAACTAATTCAAGGCGAATAACTGAAACAATGGTTGCTCCCTTGCGAGGTTATTCAACGCAGAAATAGGTAGCCAAAAACGCGCCAGAATGGCGAATTTTAGCGGTTCTGATGCTGTGTTAACGAGTTTAACCGTAGAACAACTATGCTCTTCACTCGTTGCCTTGCCTCAGTACCGCTAAACTCTCGCTGAGTGACTAAATGTTTATACTGATTGGTATTAAATCCTAAAGTGGTATTTAGCAATAACAATGGCGCAGACAAACCCAGTGAAGAGCAGTTAGCACATTTACATCATTTAGCCCATGAGCAGTGCTTTATCGCCAATTCGGTAAAAACCAACATCATTACTAATATCGTCAACCCGTAAGTGACTGAGCAAACACAGAGGCATAAACATGTTAATGATTAAACCCAACTGTGAATGCTGTGAAGTGCAGCTTAGCCCGGACTCTACCGATGCGATGATCTGCAGTTACGAGTGCACTTTTTGTCGTCGCTGCGTTGCTGAGCAATTACAAAATGTGTGTCCTAATTGTGGCGGTGGCTTTACGCCTAGGCCTATTCGGCCTAAGCAGGCTTACCGTGACGGGGTGAGTCTACTGCATCAGCCTGCTAGCGATACTAAAGTTGTGAGTCGTTACACTGTGGTTGAAATGGGGGAATTCGCTGCAACAATTGCCGCCATCAGTCCTGAACACCGTTAATACGTGTGCAGTGCTCACATCAGCTGAGCATTGCATCAGCGCAGCTTAGTCCTTGAAATCATCGAGGTAGTTCTTCGGTGGCGGAGTCCAGCCTCGCTCGACTTTAGCTTGTTCATCTACGTTTTCACTTTTCATCGCTTTAGCTATAGCGTTTTCCAGCTCAATAAACAGTTCTCTAAAGTGAATACTGTACTTACTGTCTTCAGTATTATTGCGCCAAAGATCAAATAAAGAGTCTTTGTAGCTAAGCTCCAATCGTCTTAAGGTGGTCTTTTTCTGCTCTGCCTTATAAGGATGAACGCCCATTGATATTAGCGCTTCTTTGCCTAACTCCAGAGCTGAATGGTAGGTTTCACTGACAATAAAATCCGCCCCTGCATGTTTAAGTTCAAAGTGATGCCCTCGGTCGAATGCGCGAGCGAAAATTTTCACTTTAGGGTAGGTATGCTTCACATATTTTGTCAGTTCAATTGCGGCTTCTTTATTATCAATGGCAATGACTAACATGGCCGCCTTGCTGATACCTGCGGTATGCAACAGATCTGGCTGGGTAGCATCCCCATAGTAACTTTGTACATTGATTTTCTTCAAGTTATCAACTTGAGATACTTGGCTGTCGAGTACCACGGTTTCGATTTTGTTAGCGCGGAGAAAACGATTGACCATCTGACCGAAACGACCCACTCCCGCGATAATCACGCTGCCTTGGTGGGTGATCTCATCGGCCTCTCTTTGGTTTTCAGTTTGCTCAAATTTAGGCAAAATCACTTTGTCGAAAAAGATAAACAGAGCTGGAGTCAAGAACATCGATAACGCCACCACCAGTAAGAGTATTTTGGCAATATCACCGGGAAGAATGTTGTTTTGCACGGTAAAGCTTAGTAGTACAAAGCCGAACTCCCCCGCCTGAGCAAGACTTAAGGTAAACAACCAGCGATCGCTATTTTTTATTTTGAAGATGAGTGCCAGCACGTACAACACCAACGCTTTGATAAACATGACTGCAAGTGTCAGAGCGATAACCACCAATAAATTCTCACCAAGAATGGCAAAATCAATACCGGCACCTACGGTTATAAAGAACAATCCCAGCAATAATCCTTTAAAGGGCTCGATATTTGATTCAAGTTCATGCCTGAACTCACTGTTGGCTAACACCACCCCGGCTAGGAATGCGCCGAGCGCTGGAGAGAGACCCACCAAGCTCATTAGCGCCGCGATGCCGATGACTAACATCAGTGACGTCGCAACAAAAATTTCTCGCAGCCCTGAGCTTGCAACATAGCGAAATAATGGCCGGCTGAGGTAATGGCCGCCAACACCGACAAAACCTATAGCGAGCAGAAGCACACCAGCGTAAGCCCATCCCGGTAGCCCTGCGACTAATGATAACTCTTCGTGATGTTCAGCTGCTTGCGCGGTCGCATGTTGAGCTTGCGCGACGAGTTCGGGTAGTGCCAACAATGGCAATAAAGCCAACATCGGAATGACGGCAATATCTTGAGACAGCAATACCGAAAATGCGTTATTGCCGCCTTCAGTTTTAGTGAGGTTTTTTTCATTGAAGGTTTGCAGCACAATTGCCGTAGACGATAGTGCGAATATCAGGCCGATGGTTAGCGCCACGGTCCAGCCGAGGTCAAAAAATAGTCCGCCTGCAGTAATGATTGCCGTGGTTAAGCCAATTTGAAGGCCACCTAGACCCATCAAGCGATTGCGCATTTCCCACAGTTTTTTGGGCTCTAATTCTAACCCGACTAAAAATAACATCATGACCACACCAAACTCAGCAAAGTGTTGCAGGCTATTGGTGTTCTCACTGCCAACAATCGGACCTATAACTACCCCAGCCACCAAATAACCCAGCACAGAGCCTAAACCAAAACGCTTGGCTAGCGGGACTGCAATTACCGCTGCGCATAGGTAGATAAATGCATCAATAAAATAGCCTGTCATAGTGTAATCCTCACTCGCCAGTTAATGGGGTATGGGCACTAGTCAGTGCATGGTTGAGCAGCGGTAAAGTGGCAGCATGCTGGATATCTAATCGCTGCTCAGCACAGGCTGTAAGCAGAGAAATAAATTGGTCTACATGTTCGGTTATCCGCCCCTGTTCGGCAGCATTGCGACTGCTAAATAGCGCAAAAGGAGGCAGGTACTTCATATGAGTTAAATTGGCGGTTTGCTCAATAGGGTGAAGCAACTCTCTTAAGGTAAAGTGATTATAGCCATCTTGCTGATAAGCGGCTTCAGCACCACCTGCGGTTGTGACACAGAAAAACACTTTGTCCGTTAACGCAGTGCCATTGGCTCCATAGGCAAAACCATATTCAAGCACCAAGTCTTGCCATTGTTTGAGAATAGCGGGGGTTGAATACCAAAATAGTGGAAACATAAAAATGATGACATCATGGTCTAACAAACGTTGCTGCTCGACTTCAATATCGATATCAAAAGTGGGGTATTCACGGTAAAGGTCTATAGCGGTGACATCTTGATGGCGCAGACTGGCATTAAACAGGGGTTTATTGACTTCAGAGCGCTCAAGTGAAGGGTGTGCAAATAAAATCAGTATTTTATTTCTCACTACAGACATGACATTTCCTTGTTTGGTCGATACTAATTCCAATTTAGCATAGTGCATTTTGAAGTAAACCGTCATGACAATGCCAACCTAGAATAGGCGGGAATATCTTTGCTATTACTCCTTAAGTCGCAAATATGGAAGCGGGTGTTGACCATGCCAATGGGCCATTAAGTGTGATAGGTTTGAACACTAGATGGGTGATAGGTTGGGAAAGGGTCACGTTTGAAAACTCAAGACATTAAGCTGTTTATTCAGGTCGTAGACAGTGGCAGCATAGTGAAAGCTGCTGGGTTACTGGATTTACCTAAGTCTAATGTGAGCCGCAGAATACAAGCACTGGAGCATTTTTTAGGGGCTAAGCTATTTGTTCGTCAGCCTCGCGCCTTGCAGCTTACCGAGCAAGGGCAAGTGTTTTACGATAACGCTATCTCAATGTTGCAACAGTTTGACGATACCATCAATGCGATTAAGTTTCCCAAACAACAAGTCAGTGGTCATTTAAAGGTGCAATTAGCGGCCAGTGCTCACAGCCATGCTATTAATGATCTTGTTTACCGTTTTATGGCGAGTCATCCGCAGGTTACCGTTGAGATACTAAGTAGTAACGATACGACAAGCATCATTGCTAAGCATGTTGATGTTGGTTTTCATTATGGTGAAAGCTTACCTGATAGTGAGATGATTGCGCGTAAACTAAAAACTGCACAATTATCCTTGTATGCCAGTAGTGAATTTTTAGCTAAACACAATCTACCGAGTCATATAGAGCAGCTAGCTGAACTGCCTTATATTCAAGCAAGAATGCCCGGTGGAGAATTACTGCGTATGCCGCTGACAAGCAAATTCAAACCGCAGAATATGCGTACCGTGTTCACCAGTAATGATGTGGGTGCGATACTTAATGCGGCAATTGCTGGGGTCGGTATCGTCGCTCTGCCTGTCCATATTGGTGATGCGATGGTCAAGCTGGGAAGTCTAAAATGTGTTTATGCTTCAACGCCAGTATATGAAGTACACAGCTGGTTGTTGTACCGATCCAATCAGTTCATGCCATTGTTGCAACGTCGTTTTATCGATTTTATTGTGGCCGAGTTTGCCAACATGGATCTCGCTCAGGCTGCGCAAACTGGCGTGAGTAAAATGGTCAATAGTGAATAAAATAATAACAACGTACCCCTTGTTGGCTAATGAAGTGAATTTTACCTTGTCAGCGGAAACCACCTGCCTTGGGGTTATGTCACCGTATTTTTAGGTCATGACTTTAGAACATGGTTCCAGCTTATAGGTTTAAGTTGTGTGTCTATATTAATAGGGGTTCCGAATTTCAGAACCTTTGGTTCTATTGGTTGCTGTTTATGTTTTAAATGATGACACTATAATGGTGATTAAATAATCAAAGCAATGAACTATCGCGGTTTAGCGAGCAAGCCTCACTTGTTCTGCTAATGATGATTGCAAAACAGCTATATTATTTAAAGGAATCTTTATGACTCAATCTCATCTAGCAACATCGATTATCGGTAAGCTTGGCTTAACCATGATGCTTTTACTTGGCGCGTCATTATCTCAGACCGTCAGTGCGAATGAGCAGTTCGTGTTTCCAGAGCAAGGTCAATCTGCAGAGCAACAACAACTCGATGAATCAAGCTGTGATGCTTGGGCGATAGAACAAAGCCACTATGATCCTGCTAACCCTCAGGTTGCAGTAACACCAGCGACTACAGACGTTGATCAAGGTGCAGAGCGAGGCTCAGGTATGCGCGGTGCCATGGCGGGAGCGGCGACCGGTGCGGTGGTTGCAGAGTTTGGAGATGATGATCGCAGTGATGCGGCACAGAATGGTGCTTGGGTTGGCGCAGTCGCCGCAAGACGCCAAAGTCGCCGTGCAAACCAGCAACAAGCAAAGCAACAAGTGGCGGCGGAACAGCAGGCGGTTCAGGCTGCTGAGCAAAGCAATGCCGAAGGACAACAAGATTTTCTGCGTGCTCGTGCAGCTTGTTTAGAAGCTAAAGGCTATAGCGTTAAGTAATGACACAGCCAATAGAAGTTTTTAGGTTCGGTGTCGGCTAGCTGACTGGCAGGTGTCCGACCTTGACAAAAATAATGGTATCTTGTTGTACGAAAGGCTGATGCTGGCTCAAGTGTGGACTTCGAAGCCAGCTCATCGCGTTGTAACTACCGTATTCATCCTCAAAACAGCCACTCAATACTAATATCTCTTCGCCACCAAAGTGCTTGTGTGATAAAAACCGCTCACCAGCGGGCCACTTAACCAGTGCCGTGTGTTGACCTGCATAATCGTGTAATGGCATCACTTGTAATCCGCCTTGTCCCGGTTGCCAAAGCGTAGTCTGTGTGTCAATTCTCACACTGGCGCTATCCTGTTTATCAAATTGGTTTAGTTTGACAAACAAAGTGCATCCTTGCTCACTAAAAGGCGCATGAGCACTGCCAGGCGGGTTGCGAATGTAGCTGCCAGGCCCATAATTACCGTGCTCATCACTAAAGGTGCCCGATAGCACCAGAATTTCCTCTCCCATAGGGTGCAAGTGACGCTTAAAGCGAGCGCCAGGCAGATAACGTACAATGCTTGTTGCATGCCCTGATTCCTGCTGCTGCCTTGCTAATGGTTTACGTTCAACGCCCTGCATTGGGCTTGGCAGCCATGGTTGCTGCTCGGTATCAATATGGACGGTTTGGCTGAAATCTAAATTGAGGTTTTCCATAGGGCTTTGCGCTCCGGCTATCTTTTTTTATTTGAGTAGGCGAAAGACTGATTATTGCTGAAATTGGGATGTTGTCGTTGGTGTTCTCAATTTGCTCAGCTATTTTTTAATGCAATGGGTAATAAGGTCGCCAAACTGTATGTTTGTTATTTACTCATTGTATCGCAATAGGATGCCCAACATAATTAAAAAGGAGGTGGATGATGCTGTTTATTACCAGCCGCACACCAAAACAATCAGCTAAATCAAAGCGTAATCGAAAAATCAGTTTCAACTATGACAATACCGCTGCGGCACAATATTTGTATTTTTGTGAACGACGCGGTGAAGATGATTATGTCGAGATTAAAAGCCCTGAACTATTTAAAAGATTAAAAGCGTTACCAGCAGAGACTCAGCTGCTGTTCTATATTCATGGATTTAACAATAATATGGAGCCGGACATTTTCAATAATGCCGCTAAATTGCAACAGCTGATGGACAATGAAAGGCCCGGACTAGTGCACGTTATCCCGCTTATCTGGCCATGTGATGACGATAGTGCAGTCGCATTTGCTGACGACTATTGGGATGATCAAGATGCTGCAGATGCCAGCGGTCCAGCTTTTGCGCGATTATTAGGTAAATTTGATAGTTGGCGCCGAGCTGAGGCGCAGCAAGCAGAGCCTTGCCTTAAGCGAATCAATGTGTTGGCACACTCAATGGGTAACCGGGTGCTTAAAAATGCGCTAAACGACTGGTCGGAAAAGCATGCTGCGGGCAATATGCCGCAGTTGTTCCGTAACACTTTTATGGTTGCAGCGGATGTCAAAAATGAGATTTTAGAGCAAGATCAGCCCGGCAGGCATATCGTCGATAGTAGCAGAAATGTGGTGGTGTATTTTGCCAATGATGATTTATCAATGCCGGCGTCGAAACTTGCCAATATCCGTAACAAAACCCTTTCACGGCGGATGGGGATGACAGGGCCTGAGAAGCTATCTCGGTTACCTAATAAAGTCTACGAAGTTGACTGTGATGACTTTAACAATAAATTGGACTTAAAAGGCCATAGTTATTTTTTGACCGATAAGTCGGGCAATACGGTCAGCCCAATCATCAAGCACATGGCGGATGCCATCGATGGTGGCCGAGTCAAACCTGATAATCGCAGTATTGTGCTGCACTTACCCTAAGCTTGGAACCATCCAATGTTTTAGATTGCTTGTTTTAGGCCATGTGTCGGTACGCTTTTATCAAGGTGATAAACGTAGCGGACACATGGCCTAACTGTATTGTTGGTTGATGCTCAAGCGGTAACGGGGCCTAGATAACGGCCGCGCTAGTTGGTTTTTACCGGGGTTAATCCTTGTTCGCGAGACTCGATAGCTTTTTCAAGATCAAAGCCACTGCCACGCCAAGTCTTAGCTTCTTCTGCATTAAAAGATTGGCCTTTCCATGCGGTAGCATCTTCTAAGCTAAAACCGGCTTTAGTCCAAATTTCGGAAAGCTCTGGTGTAAATCCACCACCGCGCCAAGCCTGGGCTTTGGCAGCATCAAATCCTATCTCTTTCCAATCAACAATCTCGCGCTCAGACATTCCTTTCCAATTGGCGGGTGATGAAGCACACGCGGCAAGCATGAGGGCAACAAGTGCAACGCTGATCTTTTTCATATATGCATCCTTAATATTATCGAAAGTATTAACCGTTCGCTCAGTACGGCAGCGCATTCATAATTATCATTAGCTGACATTATTATGATACAGCTGCTTCTTTACACTAAGAAAACAACTGCCTACATTGAAGATAGTTGCTTAAATATCAACCGACAAGTTATTGATACCCAGTTATTGATATGTCGTTATTGTGCTTTTTGCTGGTGGCTGAGGGTACATGGTGTGAAATCGCTGACATTGTGCGGATTAAATGCGGTATTGCGGTATATCAAGTTGTGGCAATTGCCACGGTAAGCGGGGCAAGATTACTCGGATGTCGATACAAAAAAGGCAACCCGAAGGCTGCCTTTCATTTTATTTTTAAGTGTTAAGCGATTTTTAAATCGGCTTTGACGACAATAGGGTTCAGGTCAAAGTCAAATTCATCGACTCGAATTGCACGCAGTCGTTTGCTGTTGTAATCCATCAGTTGCTTAAACTCATCTTGGTTGATGATTTTGGCAGCTAAGGCGTTTTCTAATGTCACCGCAAAATGTGCACCGCCTTTAAAGTCACCTCGGCGAAGCGATTTTTTCACTTTAGCCAGCAAAGGTAAGCAGGCAAGTTTGGCGTGGTAAGCCTGCTCATTGATGTCATTACCATCCCCAGCCACAGGCTGTACTAAGTGGGTTAGATGACGTTTAAATTGAGTGTCTAGCTGAGCTTGCTCGGCAAGCTCGCGTACCAAGTCATCGTTGATCTTTGGCATTTTGTGAGAAAAACTCATCGTTAGCGTGCGCATCAGTTTGCGCGGCGCAGACGCTGGGAAGTTATCTAAGAATGCCATTAAGGCATTCTCTGCCTGGGTCAATGACCAACGTGTTGCATAATGGAAGTAGGGTGCGGCTTCAACGCGCTCTTCAGCACTGAGTTTCGTCTCATAGTAGCGAATGGATGCCATGGCGGCGTATAGATAGCTCATCACATCGCCCAAACGCGCAGATAGCATCTCGGCTTGCTTTAGCTTGCCACCAAGCACTAATAGTGAAAAGTCAGCACATACCGCAAGTTTCGCCGCAAGTTTATGGACATTTTTCTCATAGCTGACCACTTCAGGTAGCTTTGAGTTTGCTGAAGCGGTAAATGGCAGTACTCCTAGACGCAGTGCGCGCAAGCTATTGTTGACACTGTAGCCAACAGTTTTTCGTAAAATTCCATTAAATACTTTATCGGCATTGTCATGGTTGCTATGGATCGCTTCTACCATGTTTTGCAGGTAAGGGTGGCAACGCATCACACCTTGTCCAAAAATCATCAGATTTCGAGTAAGGATATTCGCGCCCTCAACGGTAATGGCGATAGGTTGCGCAACATAGCCCGATGCTAAGGTATTTTGTGGGCCGCGCTGAATTGCTTTACCTGCTTGGATATCCATTGCGGAGTTAAGAATATCGCGACCGAGCTCAGTCATATGATATTTGGCAATTGCGGTAACCACAGAGGGTTTTAATCCGATACCCAGACCTTCAGTTGTCAGGACCCGCATCGACTCTTGCAAGTAAGTTTTACCGGCAATGTCGGCGAGCTTTTCCTGAATGCCTTCGAACTTACCGATAGATAGGCCAAACTGTTCACGCACAGCCGCGTACTCAGTCGATGACTTAAATGAGCATTGACTCACTGAAACGCCTAAGGCCGGCAATGAAATACCACGTCCTGCGCCTAGGCAAGCAACTAACATTGCCCAACCTCGGCCGATGTTTTTCTGGCCGCCAATAATAAAGTCCATTGGGATGAAGACATCTTGGCCGCGAGTGGTACCGTTGTAGAAATTCACGCCCATTGGGTCGTGACGGTTGCCCAGCTCAACACCTGGGTGCGAGCGTGGGATCAGTGCGCAAGTAATGCCTAAATCATGTTGCTGACCCAGCAGCCCTTGAGGGTCTTGTACTTTAAATGCTAAGCCGAGTACCGTAGCGATGGGGGCGAGCGTGATATAGCGTTTATCCCAAGTTATTGATAAACCGAGTACTTGTTCACCCTGATATTCGCCCATAGTGACCGTGCCAATATCCGGGATGCCGCCGGCATCGGAACCTGCTTCAGGGCTGGTCAATGCAAAGCAAGGGATGTCGGTTCCTTCAGCAAGGCGAGGTAACCAGAATTGCTGCTGGTCACTGGTGCCGTAGTGCATCAGTAGCTCACCAGGGCCTAACGAGTTAGGGACCATGACGGTGACCGCAACGGCAGAACTTTTCGCCGCAATAGTGGCAACGATGGTTGAATTTGCATAGGGGCTAAATTCTAGGCCGCCAAACGATTTGGGAATGATCAGGGAAAAGAATTTGTTGGCCTTCAAAAAGTCGAGAATATTGTCGGGTAAGTGCTTGCTGCTTTGAATGGCGAAATCGTCAATCATTTCCAGCAGTGTTGTCACAGGTCCCGCTAAAAAAGCAGACTCTTCAGCGCTCAGTTTGGCATTCGGGATAGCACGTAGTGCATCGAAGTCAGGAATACCTTGATAAATTGAGCCTTCTAGCCATACATCTCCCGCATCAAGGGCTTCTTGTTCGGTTGTTGAAATGCTTGGCATTATCTTTTTAAGTTGGGTTCTTATACTCATTTTATTCTCATCCGACCAGAAATAATAATCACATTACGTCATAAAATGAGAACTAGATCAATAACACTAAACAACCTTTTTAAACGGTTGTTTGAATTTGTGGCGGCAATAAGATTAATAAAGGTAATTTTTTCATTAGCTTACACGTGTACGCTCAGTGAGATACTTTTTAAATTATTTTTAGCTAGCAGCAAGATATGTGGCAATTGTCGCGACATGGTTAGCAGGAGCGGGTTCATTTTGATTAAGCTGATGAACAGCAATTGTGTGTTAAATCTGGTGAATAAAGCGTGATACATCTTAATACATTTGTTGTCCAAATAAATGCTTGAGCGTTTGCTAATGTTGTTGGTTTTTCGCTTATTTACCCGTCGTTAACAAAGGTGCTGAAAAGCCGGTAAATTTACTCTGTAACGATTGAAGAATGGGATCGTGATCGCTTCGTTAATTTTTGTTCATGGTAGACTCCTGCGCCTCCATAGATGAGATTAATTCCTATTAAGGTTTAATTAAGGATTGCGATTAATGAAGCAGCTTTCGATCAAAGCGATCAGTGCCGCAGTGGCAGCTGTTTTAGCGCCACAAGCCATGGCTGAAGAAGAAGTAACAACAAACTCAAATTTTCACGAAGTGATTGTCGTTTCTGGCTCTCGTATGGAGCAGACACTCGATCAGGTTGCCGGTTCTGTGGTCGTTATTGACGAAGAAGCGATTGCTCGCAATATGTCGACTGATTTTTCAACCTTGTTTAGAACCGAAGCTGCCGTTGATGTCAAAGGTGGTGCGGGTAAACCTAGTTCGGTCACTATTCGTGGTATCGGTGGCAACCGCGTCATGATGGTTAAAGATGGTGTGAGGGTTAATAACCAATATGCCTCACCACTCGGCCCAGGTGCTGAAGGTACCGGCCGTGGTTTAACTGAAATTGAAGGCCTAAAGCAGGTTGAAGTACTTAAAGCTGCAGCTTCAACTATGTATGGATCAGATGCCCTTGGTGGTGTTTTGGTTATGACTTCAAAAGATGCCGATGATTACCTACAGGGCAGTGACTACTATTTCTCTGCAAACGCGGGTTACACCGGTATGAACGATGAATATAGTGGTGGTTTTACTAGTGCATTTGCCGCGGGTAACTTTGACAATCTAGTGAGCTATCAGCGCCGCTACGGCGAAGAGCAGCAAAACTATTATGAGACGCTGCCCCTGAGCGACTTAATCACCGATAGTTTCCTAGTTAAGAGCAAGTACCATTTTAACGATGACACTAATTTGCAGCTTACCGTTGACTACCTTAACCAGCAGCTAGACCGCTGGGAAGATAGTCAAGATAACACTCAGTCAGTTGACTACGACCGTCAAACTCAGGTGTTAAATACTTCATTGCGCCTGCGCTCATCTAAAGACCGTGGTATCCACGATAATGTCGATTTCGTGCTGTACTATGGTAAGACTGATCAAAGTGAGCAGCGTGATTACTACAATGGCAGCCAAGGTTACGAGCGTGATATTTATGAGCACCGTGACTATCAATTTGATGAGTATCGTATCGGCTTTGCCAGCACATTCAGCAAATCCCTGTCACTGACAGGCCATGATCATAATATGGTTTATGGTTTAGATGTTGAGCAATCAGAAATGAGCCGTCCACGTGACTATCAAGTTATTGATGGCAATGGTAATTGGAATCCGTCTGATACCGATACTTTCTCTTTTGCTGATACCAAAAGTCTGCGTGTCGGGGCCTACTTTCAAGATGACATGACGTTCTATGATGGCAAGCTAAATGCCATTCTTGGTTTACGTTACGATTATTTCAAGAATACTCCTGATCAGCAGCAAGCTGCAGATGCCGGACGTGATCCTGAAGACTTTGCCGAGATGAGTGATGGTTTTTGGTCGCCAAAACTGGGCCTAGTTTACCATGTGACTGATAACGTTAACGTATACGCGCAATACGCATACGGTTACAAGATGCCGACCCCAGATCAAAAGTGGGGCGAGCTAGAAGTTAAAGATGGCAAAATGCCATTTCCTGTAAAGATTTTAGCCAACTATGACCTAGAGTCTGAGTCTAGCCACACCATCGAAGTTGGTGTGCGCGGTCACCATGGTGATACCCAGTATGAACTGACGACTTTCTACACCCAAGCTAATGACTACATTGATTGGGAGTTTGTAGGTTGTGGCGGACCACTAGGTTGTCTTGCGCCTGCTTCGTTAGAGTATCGCTATATTAACTATGACAAAGTGACCTTATACGGTGCGGAAGCATCGTTCAGCCAATGGTTAAATGATGATATTCAACTCTGGGGTAACATAGCTTACACCCATGGTGAAGATGAAAACGGTGATTACCTCAATAGTGTGAGCCCATTAAAAGGTAATGTTGGCCTGAACTACTATGCATACCTTGCCAACAAAGAAACCGACTTTGGCTTAACCGTGCGTTTTGCAGACAAGATGGACAGAACCACTGATCTGAACATTTTCCCGGTTGGAGAAGCGTTTAATGAGGTATTTAATACCGCCGGTTACGCGGTATTTGATCTAACTGCGAGTGTGACTTTATCTGATAATTGGACCGTGCGTGCTGGTGTTTACAACCTGTTTGACACTGAGTATGTGGAGTATGCCGATGTGGCCGGTCAGTCAAAGTATTTGATGTCTAATCTGGGTGTGACCGAAGAGACCTACAGCCAGCCAGGGCGCTACTTCAACTTAAAAGTTAACTACCAATTCTAAGTATCCACCTATCATTTCGTATCCGGTGAAACCCAGTTTCATCGGGTATGAGTAAGGAATTTTGATGAAAAAAACTAGTTTAGCCATCATGTTGTCATTGCTTATTGTTGGGTGTGACTCGAATAACCCTAACGACGGTACGCCCACTCCACCGGAAGACAACTGGCCACCAGCTGAAGAGTTGGTGCATGCACTGTATATCAGCAGTGAGAAAAGCCCTAACTGTGGTATCGCCGGTGTTGAGTATACGATTTATGATACTCAAGGTGCTGTGCTAATCAGTGGCGAGTCTAATGAAAATGGTGCCATTTTGTTAGAAGAGCTACCCGAAGATAGCCGTTATTTGAGTTACTTTTATCGCAGCCAAAATCCCGACTTTAAAACTTGGAGTAGCGCGACTTATGAGATCAGCTTGATTTCTCAGGCAAGTAAAGTGTTACTGCATGCTATCGATGATGGTGATGTGGCTCAATGTGCTGCAATTCAGGATTCAGTTAAATCACTGAGCTTTGTCAATCAAAGTGGTGGTCAGCAACTGCAATATGTCGCCAACGGCGTACTGAGCCAAGATGTTTTGCAAGTTAACCTCGCAGAAGAGTCGCCATTGCTGGTAACTAGCCATGATGACGCTGGTCAACTGCTGTTCTCTGAGTTGTTTGATACCCGTGATTTTGAGGCTCAAGATGAAGTCACTGTGACTGCTTCAATTGAAAGCGAGCTATTGACTGTGGAATCACCAATGAGTGCTGATCGCACTGTCGTACAGTACAGTCAGTATCCACTTGCTGCAGACGTAATGACTGAAGCACTGGATGCCACAATTTGGGCGCCAGTTGCTGATGATGAAGCCGCCATTATTGTGCGCCAGTCTAGCGTTAATGAGCTACAAATGTGGTCTCAACGCCGTCAAGCACAAGCGCAGCAAATCACATTTGATGATATTAGTGACTACCAACTTGATGTTGAGTTCCCATCACATCAAGACCAAGGAGATAATTTAGCTACGCAGGTGACTTTTGAGCTTCAAGGCGCAACTGAACAAATGGATTTTGTCGGTCACTATGCCGATCGAATTTACACCGGTGGTGGCCCGTTTTGTGCTGAAGATCCAACGTACTGTCGATACATTTATCGTAATGTCTATACAGCTAGCCAAAACAGCAGTCTGTTTATCGCACCGCTACCTGAAGATGTGAAATTTCATTGGATGGGCGGTGGCATAACCAACCAAGCGCTGATTGTTGCTGAGCGTGATGATGTGGGTATGTTGCAAACGCTTGCAGCAGGTGAGGCGAGTGATGCATTTGCTCTTGGATATGGTGCAGCAGATTTAGATAAGCGTCTGCAAGTGTCACCACTCGTTCCTATGCCGGTATCTGCGCAAACTCGAGAAGAGTTTGAGTTACGATATAGCCGCGATTTTAACGCTGTGGCAAGTGCTAAAGTCATGTAGGTGGCGCTATTTGTCAGATAAAAAAGGCGATACGTTAAGTATCGCCTTTTTAGTTTTTAGTTGTTGATGGTTAGTTTTGGGTTGGTGCCTTGCTGGTGCTGCCAAAGCTGAAACCTTGGCGCTGAGCCATCATATTTCCATAACACTGCCAATAACTCTGTTTGGTGGTTTGCCACTTTGATGGCACTGCTTAGTTTTCCATCTGTTAATGCCCCACGATACAAGCAAGAGTTATAGTTCACTTTATAGTCACTACCTTGGTTTTGGAACTGGTCACAAAGCGAGAAGTAAGCCCGTTCGGTGCTGCCCAAATCAATATCTATGGCTAACTCAAAAACCGATTGCAACATGTTATCAGGGTCCACCGCTAAGTCATCTAATGAGCTTGGGTCGGGCACTGGATCCGGTGTCGTTGCCGGAGGTGGTGTTGTCGTCGCTGGTGGCGTCGTGGTCGCCGGCGGTGTCGTTGTTGACGGCGCAGCAGCACTAGGTGAGCTACCACCGTCATCGCCACCGCCTCCACCACAGGCAGATAATACAATCACACCGAAAGCGGCTAGGGCTATTTTGAGGCTTTTTAACACCATGTTCATTGACGAGTTTGTTAAGGTATTCATAGTCTTATCCTTAGCTGCTTATTGATTGCCGAATACAAGTTGATTGTTTGGATTTAAGTACCAGTTTGGTTTTGTTTCACCACTGGAGTCTGCTGCAAAGTCAACGAAGTCGATATAGGCACTGTCAAGGCGCTGCTCCTCAATCGGGTGCTGCCAATCAACAGGGACTTCTAGTGCCCACGCCATACCACTCTCCGTTTGGAAATATCGACCTAAACTGGCATCTGCGGCATCATCACGGGCACCAATGTAGCTAGGCTCAAATGTATCTGTGGGGGCCATGTTTTTGAGGTGAACCTCCCACTTTCGTCCCGGGTTGTTACCGTCGGTGTAGTATTTAGCAATTTCGCCATGGTCGGTATTGGGGGTGGCAAAAATAAATGGATCATAAGGAAACGCTGGCATTGCACTTGTCTCAATTGGCGTGTTGAAAGGAATTTGCATCTCCCAAGTGGTGCGATATGCCGTGTCACAGCCAGCTTCGGTACGCAAGTATTGGCAACCCTGGGCTAATGTGACGTGATCAGAAAGATCTTGGGTGAATATCATCACCGCATTGGTTTGCCCCGCTTCAAGTGGGTTGTCGGATTGCTTAACCCCATCCACATATAAGGTAACCAGCGACTCTTTGACCTTGCTACGAGCAACTGCAGGCAGTTGGATTGCGAAACCGTTGTGATAGGCTGCGCCCATTGCGGCGAGTTGCGCTTTGATGCTGATACGGCGAACTTTGTTGTCTTTAATGTATTCAGCAAACTGCAGCTGTACCACGACATCGTTCATATCAAAATCACCTTGATCAGGGTAAAGATCTTCATAGGCAATAGAAGTGTAAGTGGACGAGGAAGGGTAGTAGTTTATTGTGACTCCCGTTTCGGTCAGGCTAATCTGGTAGTCTTCTACTTCGCCGTCACCGACACCGCCCGTAGCGGCAATATCTTGCTGAGTGCTTAATCTAAAGCGCGCCCAGGTGTCACCGGTTTGTGCCCACGAAGGCACTTCGACAAAAATGGTGTTACTGCCATTGTCGACGGGCTCTGCCAAGATGGCTTGCTCCGAAGCTTCAAACTCACCATTACGGTTCCAATCAAACCAAGCATTGAGGTAGCCATCATTGCCGGTTACATCAACCAGTACGATTGCAGTCTCGCCTAGCTCGAACCCTGTAGGCATACTGATACCATCGTCATCATTGCTACCGTCGCTACTGTCATCACTTAGCGGGGCAACATACGCATCGGCTTCATTGTCAACTGAGCTACCTAAATTGAGCCCTGCCACAATGGAATGACGGGCACCATTGCTCTGCATTGACGTGCCATAGCTGTCAGGTGCATCGCCGAAGTCGACATTGTCGCCAACTGGCACTTCGGCGAGTGCGCAGCGAGCCCCATCATTACTTGATGATGAAGGACCATAGGCAAATAACTCACCCTGTGGATTAGCGTCGTTAACGTTGACTCGGTAGATATTACCATTGCTATTGTTACTGACATACAGGTTGCCATCGGGGTCAAAAAATTGTGCACCGAACACAAAGTTACTTCCTGACGAGGTCAATACATCGGCGAGGGTAGTGGCAGACCCAGTTTGAGGGTCTATGCGGATTAGTCGGCCAATACTGCCGTTAGTGAGTGCATAGAGGTAACCATCGGTTGGATGAAAGGCAAAGTCAGTAATATTGAAAGTCGCGCGGTTTTTACTACCAGCAACAATGTTCATTGAATAGTTGTTGCTATCGTTTAGGTCTACCTTAAAAAGACCTTTGTTTTTACGGTAGCCATACCACGCATTTTCGGCTATCGCGACATCGCCGACGAAGAAGTCCCCCGCACTACTTGCATCGTTATCTTTGCTCATATTCAAGGGGGTGATCTGATAGTCGTCGCCGACTTTGCCTAAGGTATTACTTTGATAATCCCAACCATAAATGTAGTTGTCATGGTAGCTAAAACCGACGCCGTTATAGGCTTTAGTGCGGCCCATATCAGCAGACAACGTGTTATAGCTACCGGTTGCGAGATCAACGCCAAAGGTTTTAGGTGTAGAAGAAGGCGTTTGGATGATAAATGCTTGCGTAGGGCAGGCTTGAAATTCGCCTGCATAAGTCAGTTGGCTCATTGCTATTAAGCCCAAACTTAAAGATAGTGGTGTGGTTAATCTTGGCATGATGTATCCCTCACATTAGCTAGGTAGGATAAGCTATGCACGAGTGGTGCCAATATTTAAATTATTGTATTTAAAGGTGATTGTTGTTAACTAGTGGTGTTATATCGCATAATGCAAAGCGCATCGCATTGGATACTCGCAGAATGATAGATGTGGCCTACATTAACTGTCATTGGAAAGTGTAGGCCTGAGATTTGATTATTTGGCGTATTGTTGCCAACTGTTTAGTTCCCTAGGGTCACCATGGGTCTTAAGCCAGCGTATAAAGCTCTGGGGGCAGCGTGTATTAAGGTTCAATTGACACCATGCATCCAGTGCTGCTTGAGTGACATACCCCTCTTCAAAGGCTAAATATGCTTTATCAGCATGGCGCCAAAAGCTATGGTCTATTCGGCCGCGCTCAGCTAAAAAGGGGTGTTCTGTTTTGGGGCTAAACTGTTTGTTCACTTGGTTAGCCATTCCACTTAGTATTCTGCCGATGACGTCGGCACCTATGTCAGGAATAGATAATTCATCGATTTGGTCAATGTCATCACCGACGATAAGTCTGACTCGGTCAATCAAAAAGTCATTATTCATTTCAATTGCCAGTTCATAAGCAAATATATCTAGCCGAGCAAAAATTCGGTCGAGATATTCCTCCTTGCTAAACCGCTTATCTTTAATGGCTTTGTTATAGGCTTTTACCTTGGGGTGTTTACTGAAAAGCTCTTTTTGCAGTTGAGGATACTGAGCTAACCTTTCCTTAGGTAACAGGGTTAGCAGGTCG
The DNA here is from genome assembly GCF_000518805.1 of Shewanella waksmanii ATCC BAA-643. GTDB lineage: Bacteria > Pseudomonadota > Gammaproteobacteria > Enterobacterales > Shewanellaceae > Shewanella > Shewanella waksmanii. Next base: position 12,191 of record NZ_JAEH01000040.1, on the reverse strand, counting down.
GTCAACTCGTCGGTGTTAACCATAAGTGTCCCGAGTTCCAGTTTAGCATTTTGCGATAGCTTCATAGTCATGACTTTTTCCTAATGCCGTTTGTGCTTTCCTTTCACCGTAATCATTGGTGAGGTCCAAACTCGTGTTATTTCAATATGAACAGTTTGCCATTATCGCTTATTACAAACATTACTAATTTACTTAGTAATGCTTAGTAAATTCTCATTCCATATTATTCGCTCATCAATAGGGCAGCGGATGAAAATTCTGTTTCAGCTAATGCTGCTGTTGTCAGCTGTATTACTCAATAGCTGTTGTCGATTTTAATATGTGAGAGAGAGCAAATGAAAAAATTATTACTTGTTACCACGCTTACGGGTCTAGTTTCAGTATCTTCTGTTAGTCATGCAGCAGAGCTTACCGTAAACCCTTTGTTGGGTGTATCCCATAATAAGGCATTTAAATCCAATGTCGCAGCGGGTATTGAGCTTGGCTATAGTGATGTACTGTTTGGCTATACCTATACCGGTGGTGCGAATAGTTCACAACTATCTGAGTCTGTTGGTCTTGAAAAAAGCTCGGCACAAGTGAATGCCTATTCTGATGATAAGTACAAGGCACACTCATTATACGTCGGTTACCAATTTGCTGTTGGCAGAGGTCACTTAGCGGTCAAAGCGGGGGCTGATTTTTCGAAATATCGTGCCAATGCAGGTTTTCAAGCAGCAACAATGCCGGGGTCTGCGGTGCAAGCTGATATGGGGTTAGGTTTAAATGCGAGTAGCAGTTATGAGTTCAGCCCGATGGTGGGCATCGGGTACTACTTAAATAATGGGTTTAACTTCAACTTACATTACACCTTCCAAAGTGGTGACCGTGACATGAAAGTGAATGGCTCGGGTTATATCAACAATGACAAAGGCTCGATGAGCTCGAAGCGTTTCAAAAATGGATATGACAACAAAGACCTTGGCACTGTGATGTTCACCGTAGGTTATCGTTTTTAAGTATATACGGTCACAAGCGCACCCAACTAGCCTTGCTAGTTGGGTGCGCTACTAAGTGATAACCGCTGAGGAGTTGTGATGAATAAAGCGAATGTTGGCTGGGCACTAACGGGCTTATTGAGTATTTTTCTGGTGTATTGGACCGCAATAATATTAGTGTGCCATACCTCGCCAATTCACGCAGAGGTAACGGCTAATGTGATGCTAAACCAAAGCAATCCAGCGGCTGATTATTGCGTTGAACAAAATGGTCAGTTACGTAAGGTCGAACTCGATGATGAGTGGATTGATGTTTGTGAACTGCTTGACGATCAACTGATTGAGCATTGGCTTTTTTATTATCGTAGAGAACAACTTTTTTAAAGCGGAAAACACCCTATTACAAGCCATACCAAGTTAAAGGTATTGCTGTAATAGCGCTACTTTTTTTGCTTTGTTGGTTAAGGTGTAGCGCGCTTATCTTTTCGTTGTGTGGCTTAATTGGCTGTTGCTAACAAGGTAAGTAATTTGCATGGATTTGAAATACTGCTATGCCTACCTTGGGTTAAGTTCTGTCATCACTCAGCCTGTTCTTTCCAAAGTGCATGTTTAATAAGTGCCTCCACAATTATCTCACAGCTGAACTATGCTGAATAAACATCCTAAAATCGATTTCTAAGTCTTTAGTAGCATGAAGATAAGATTTTTTTGTTGAAATCAAAATTTAATGTTAGTTTCCAATAATGTAGCTATAACTTTTTGCTAACATGATTAAGGTGGGATATGCGCATAGGGATTGTTTGCCACCCCAGTATTGGTGGATCTGGCCTCGTAGCCACACAGTTAGGCCTTGGTATTGCCAAACAAGGGCATGAAGTTCACTTTATTTCTCGAACTCGCCCATTTAAATTATTAGAAGATTTAGACAATGTGCACTTTCACAGTGTTGAAGCGATTCATTACCCGCTGTTTACCGATCCGTTATACACATTTGCGTTGACAGCGAAAATTGTTGAGGTGGCGGAGCAGTATCAACTTGATGTGGTACATGCACATTACTCGATTCCACACTCATTATGTGCATACTTAGCCTGTGAAATTAGCCAGCACAAATTCCCCACTATTACGACTATTCATGGCACAGATGTCACGGTTATCGGCCAAGATAAACCCTTGTATCCATTGAACCAATTTAGTATCAATAAAAGTGATAAAGTCACTACGGTATCAGCTTTTCAAAGTGAGTACATAAAGCAGAATTTTGAAATTTCTAATCCTATTGAAGTCATTCACAACTTTATCGATCTAGCCGTATTCACCCCTGACAATGCGTCAACGGATGTACGAAGGACTTTGGCCGGCGATGATGAAAAAATCATTATGCATGTGTCCAATTTTCGCGCCATTAAAAACACCCAAGCCGTGGTGCATGCGTTTAATATTGTTCAGCAACAATTAGATGCGCGTTTAGTGTTGTTGGGTTCAGGTCCGGATGTTGATGGCCTTAAGGTCGAGTGTCGACGCTTAGGGATCATCGATAAAGTGAGCTTTTTAGGGGATGTGACCCATGTTGAGTCCTATTTAGCCAATGCCGATTGCGTGATCCAGCCTAGCTATAAAGAGTCCTTTAGTTTAGTTGTGCTCGAAGCCATGGCCAGTGCGGTGTCAACAGTGACCAGTAACGTCGATGGCATTCCTGAAGTGATGCAAGATGGGGTCACCGGGTTGATGACAGAGCCCGACAACATCGAACAGCTGGCAGCCCATACTGTCACTATTCTGTCCGATGATCATCTGCAACAAACCATGGGGCAGGCCGGGCGTTTGCGGGCCGCACAGTTATTTAATCCTGAAGAAAAAATAGCACAATACTTAGCCACCTATAGCGAAGCAATCGATGAGTTTTCCGCATCGTAGCCGTGCTGAAGCAAGTGGGTCATTTCGGTAAAGCAGACAGGTAACGATTGTTCGCCGTTTAAAGAGAATAGGATGTCATTATGACAGCAAAAACCACAACAGAAGCAGACGTGAGCCCAGCAGCTCCTAAGAAAAAAATGAGTATGTCGACAATTGTGTTGTTGTCATTCGCGGCTGGTATTATTAGTGGGTTGTTTTTCGGTGAACGTTTGGCGTGGATGTCGGTAATTGGTGATGCCTTTATCAAGCTACTGCAAATGACCATTATTCCTTATATTATTGTTTCACTGATTTCGAGCTTAGGTAATCTTACCTATGATCAGGCGCGTTCATTAGGGGTGAAGGTCGGTAAGCTCATGTTAGTGATTTGGCTGTTTGGCCTGGTTGCTATGTATATGATTAAGTATACTTTTCCCGACTGGGTTGCCGGTGAGTTCTTCAGCTTAACGGCACTGGAAGATCCAAAGTCGGTCAATATTTTAGATTTATACATTCCATCAAACCCCTTCTTCTCGCTGTCTAATAGTTACATTCCAGCCATTGTATTGTTCTGTGTGGCGACGGGTATTGCGCTTATTTCCATCGATGATAAAGAGTCTTTGCTAAAGCCGATGCAATTGCTTGGTGCCTCTTTCAATAAAGTGACCCAGTACATTGTGACTATGATGCCGATAGGCATATTTGCCATGACGGCTGCAACGGCCGGTACAATGGATTTTGATGAATTTCAAAAGTTACAAGTCTACTTTGCTGCACATGTGGTGATGACAGGCTTGTTAACTTACTGGGTTTTACCAGCACTGATTGCGGTTATTACGCCGTTCTCGTATCGCGATATCTCTGGCATTGCAAAAGATGCACTTATTACCGCATTTGCAGCAGGCAATATCTTTATCGTATTACCCCTGTTAATTGAAAGAACTAAAGATTTGTTCCATAAGTATAATTTAGGTGATAAAGACACCGATGATTACGCTAATATTATTGTGCCTGTGGTGTTTAGTTTCCCTAATTTGGGCAAACTGTTAACCATTGTTTTTGTCCTGTTTGCTGCATGGTTCTCGGGCCAGGAACTCGACTTTATTACCTATTTCCCAATGGCTGTTAATGGACTAATTAGCTTATTTGGTAGTGTTTACCTAACTATTCCAATGTTGCTTGATTCGTTGGAGTTATCATCAGATCTGTTCCAGCTTTATATGGTGTCGAGCCTGTTTACCAGTCGCTTTACGTCATTGCTAGCGGCAATGAACATCTTCATTCTTGCGGTGGGCGGCACCGCCATGTTGGCCGGTATTGCTAAAGTCAGCATGAGACGTTTGCTGATATACAGTGCATTGACCCCGGTGGTATTTGGTGTCTGCCTCTTGGTGACATCAATGGCGCTGAATAAGATTGTTAATACCGAATACAAAATGGATGAAGTCGTAGCGCACATGAGTGCGGCAACTAAACTTCCAGAGGCCAGTATCGATCTTGATGCTACGCCAATCGCGGCGGGCGAGCCACGTTCAATTAAGCAAATTGTAGATAGTGGCGAGCTGCGAGTCGGCTATAACCCGATTCAGGTGCCGTTCTCTTACTTTAACGCTAAGGATGAACTGGTAGGTTTTGATATTGAGATGATGAAAAAGCTCGCCTTAGAGTTAGGGGTTGAAGTTAAGTTTATCCCCTATAGCCCTAATACCGCGGTGGATTCGTTAAACACGGCGCAATTTGATTTGGCAATATCGGGCATTCAAATGACAACTAAGCGTCTGCAGTATGTCAGTTTCACTAATCCGGTACTGTCGTTGCATTATACCTTTGTAGTGAAAGATCACCGCGCAGATGACTTTGATACGCCCGAGAAAATCAACAAACTTAATTTGCGAGTTGCCTCGGTGGGTGATTACTCCATTATCCCTATGCTTAAGCTCAAATACCCACACTGGCAGTTTGACAGTATTGCCTCGGATAAAGTGTTTTTTGACGATGATGGCAAGACGTGGGACGGGTTATTATTGAGTTTAGAGGCAGGAAAAACGTGGACTATTTTGTATCCTAGCTATACGACTTTATATAATCGAGAAGAGATCCGCTCCTTTCCTGCATCTTATGTGGTGGCGTTGGAAAATCAATCATTACAAAGCTTTATGAACAGCTGGCTAGAGCTGCAAAAATCGAGTGGCTACGTCGATAAACTGTATAATTATTGGATTCTGGGTGAAAATGCCAAGCCCAAACAACCTCGATGGTCGGTGATAAAAGATGTGCTGCACTGGGTTGAAGATTAAGCCATAACGAACCTGTAATGAGAGTGAGGGAATAGGTTGCAGACGTTCAGTAGAGTGTTTCGATATGTGCCAAAGTTTGCAGCAGTGATGGCTTTTTACGGGCTAACTATGCCTGTTTATGGTCAAGTTGATTATGAAATCGGCCCCGAGAGCTATATACAAGCTGCAGATGATTGGCATTACTTGGTGGCATTTCCAATGATTTGGGCACCAAGTATTCAAGGCGAAATTGAAGCCGATAGTGAACGTGTAGATATTGAAGTGCCGTTTGAAAATATTCTCGATAATTTGACCTTTGGTGTTATTGGCGAACTGTATGCGCAGAAAGGTCGCTGGTTATATAGTTTGCGGGTTAATTATCTGCATGTAAGAAGTGAAACCCGTACCGAAGGCCTTAAAGGCCCAATTACTGGTGGGATTATTGCGCCCGAGCATTCTATCGAAACAGATATGCATATGGCAGTTAACGACCTATTGGTTGGTTATGAGGTCTATCCTGGCCTAAGGCTACTGACAGGTGTCAGACATGTGTTCAATCAAGTTGATTTATACGTAAGACCTGTGGTCGATGAAGGGCTGATTCAGGTAGAGGCCAATATACCTTTATCGAAATCGCATCAATTTGATTGGCTGGTGGGTATTTCATATCGCTATTGGTTAACGGATAATTGGGGACTTGGTATATCGGCAGACAGCAAAATTGTCGGTGACAATGATCGCAATTATGGCTTCAATGCCGTGGGCTTGTATCGTTTTGGTCATTTGCATAATGTGTGGTTTGGATATCGTTACCTGCAAATAGGTAACGATACTGAGCAAGAGGGGATCTCTTCAACAATGGACTTTGTTCAACAAGGGCCGATGTTGGGTTGGGCTTTTAGTTTTTAGATTCTAGCTTCTAAAGTCATTGATCACAGCGACCAGGCAAAAAGCAGCGAGCCATAGCCATGCCATCTGTCTGGATCGGACTGATACTCTTTGGTGTAGGTGGCAAAGCGCCATGCTACTGACCAGTTTGACTGGGCCCATACAATACCAATATCTAACCCTGCTTGTTTGTTTTCTAGCTCGGCATGGCTGTCGTAACTCAGATCGCCATCTAAGGTTAAATCGTTAAATCGATATCCAACAAAACCGCGCGCATAAGTAAACCAGCTGCTGGACTGACTGACACTGGTTATGTTCCCTACGTGGCCAGTATGCTGGCTTAAGTGGCCAAAGTTATTGCTGAGTTGATTACCCCAGCGGACGATCATCCCCACATCTGCTTGGCTGCGAAAATTTCCTGCCTGAGCATGACCAAAACCAGACAGTTCCCACTGAGTTTGCTCAGTGATGCTTTGGCGATACAGTAGCGTATCAATTTCATATGCCGCTTGTAGGGTTAGTTGATTGCCTATTTGATGATCCCAGCCTTTAGGCTCACTTGATCCGGTGATTTTGTGCACAAAACTCTGTAAGTGCTCTGTGCCCGAAGCTGGACCAATTACGCCGACTGATAGCCAGTTTTTTTGGGCAAGAGAGTCATGGTAACTTGCACTAAAAGCTTCAATGGCTAGGTAGCCCGCATAAGGTCGATCATAGGGCTGGGGGGTGTCTAATTCTATCTCGCCTGGCGTCCACATCTGTTGGGTTAACGTTATCCCCCAATTTTGGAGGGTCACGTCTTGGTTAAACATGGCTTTATTTTGCCACTGAAACCAGCGTGGGGCAGCAGTTAAGTCTTGCTGTAAGTCGGCTGACCAACCCAGCACCATTCCATTGGTATAATTACCGTCATCTCCATAAATAATGTCGTTGTCGAGTTGTAAATGCCATTGCCCCGCTTGAGCTGGGGCGCCCATAAGCAGTAATACCGGGAACAACATGCTGACGCTGCACTTACCAGCATAGTTAGTTGCAATGGAAAGTAGGTTATCTGCGCAGAGTTTGGGGTGTTGCATCCATTGCCACCTTAGGTTGTGTGGGTGATAGCTTAAGCATATCGCCCACGATGGCAGAGACAAAGTGTTTTACTGTGACGTTTTGTAGCGCATTATAAAACTAGTAGGCTTAACGGCTACGTGAATATATTGCGCAGCTAGTCAATCACCGACTGAACCGCTTCATCAAAGCCTTTTAGTGAATAGCTTTGATCGTAAAACTGCAGTGATTTTGCATCTTGCATCATCGCAATCAATTGTTGGCTTTGGTCGGTTTCTACTAATGCAAAAGAGTATCCGGCCTCACAACCAATTTTAGCGGGCAGTGATACAGTTTGTGATTGATTATTCATGTTTAAATTAACATTGATGCTTGCCTCAATCGGTTCGAACAGTGCATCTTGGCGGTTGCAATACAGTTGATCATTTACATTGGTAAATAACACTGCAGCTTCATCACCCATTGCGACCAACCGCATCTGTTGATAGCCCAGTTTAGCAATAATAGCGGCCTGTTCACGTTTGCCGTCTTCAACTTGAGTCCAAGTATCACGGTTTAACTCTTGTGCATCAGCAACGTTAGTTGTCAGCGCAAGTGCACCGAAAGCCGCGGCACCCAATAATGTCGAAATGATGATAACTTGCTTCATACTGGTTGTCCTCATTTGATGTTTTGGTGTGTAGTTGCGGCTAGTGTAGAGAGGCGCGCCTTAACTGAACCTGAATGCGATGGTTTTTTAATCACCAATGAATCTCGATATTTAAATTGTGCGCAATTTAATTTGCTGGTATCGTTGTAAAATAGATTGTGCGCAACCTAAGTGTTTGCCGCCACATACGATGAAATAGCCAAATATAGGATTAACCATGACAACACTTTATCAAACGCAAGCCACAGCAAGTGCAGGGCGCAACGGCAACGTAAAATCTGACGATGGCCTACTTGATGTGGCATTAAGTTACCCTAAGGCCATGGGCGGAACGGGTGAGGCCACTAATCCCGAGCAGTTGTTTGCGGCCGGTTATAGTGCGTGCTTCTCTAATGCTATTTTGCATGTAGCTCGTGAATCTAAAGTTGCCCTTAAGCAAGCACCTGTAACCGCACTGGTTGGCATAGGCCCGCGTGAAGCCGGTGGTTTTGCTCTTAGCGTGAGTCTTGATGTTCAACTTGACCTCGAAGCGGCACAAGCACAGCAATTAGTGAAGCTGGCACATCAAGTCTGTCCTTATTCCAATGCGGTGCGCGGTAACATTGATGTGGCGCTGACTGTTAACGGTGTAGTGATTTAATTGGCCACGATAGGGAAATCTTTATGAGCAAAGCCAATATGTTAGTGACTGCCGGCCGGGTGATGCTGGCGCTGTATTTCTTGCTACCCGGGATCATGAAGTTTGTTAGCTGGAACATGCATGTGGCGTTGATGGCCAAGCACAACATGCCGGCAATTGAACCGCTATTAGCCGTGGCGGGCACCCTACAGGTTTTAGCCGCTATTGCCCTATTAGCGAATCGCTATACTTATATGGTGTCACTGGGTTTAGCTTTGATGGTTGTGGTCATCAACTTGTGTCTGCATGATTTTTGGAACTTTAGCGGTATAGAAGCGGCTCATGAGATGCAAAACTTTGTCAAAAACTTGGGCATATTAGCTGGGTTATTGGTATTGGCGGGACACAGTCACAACAGCAAGACCATATTAGCATCTAAGTGATAGATGCTTTATTAACTTGCCGATTTACTGCTTAATGTACTTATTACTGCAGAATCATAGAAAAGCTCCCATGGTTCTGCAGCAATGTGTTAACTACTGCAATAGGTTAAGCACCCAACCCATTAGCGTAAACGATGTGAGCAACAGCGCAAAAACCAGCGCTAACAATCGCCATTGCATCACTTGTTTAAGCATGACAAATTCTGGAAAACTGGCTGCTACCGTGCTCATGCAAAATGCCAATGTCGTCCCAAGTGGTACTCCTTGTATCAGCAAGCTTTCCATGACTGGGATGACTCCTGTGGCATTGGCGTACAGCGGTATGCCTGCCAAAACGGCCAGTGGTACGCTCCACCATTGACCGTCACCTAAGTTTGCCTCTAGCCAACCGGCTGGCACAAACCCATGTAATGCGGCACCGAGACCAACACCGATAACCACCCACTTCCATACCCGACCAAAAATCTCTTTGGTTTCAGATTTAGCAAACTGATGCCGATGTCGCCAGGTGATTGTCTCTGCGTTGCCATTGGCCGGATTTGTCGCCACTTGGCTGGACTCTTGCCCCATTGCATAGGCCTTGGCGGCGATCGGTTGTAGCCAACGCTCAGCCCTTAATAGATCGAGAATAGCGCCACCTACAATGCCAATAGCCATGCCTGTAGCGATGTAAAGCAAGGTAATTTCTAGCCCAAGCAAACTAAACAGCAGTAAAATTGCCACTTCATTAATTAACGGTGAAGTGAGCAAGAAAGCCATGGTGATACCAATAGGTATGCCTGCCGAGGTAAAACCAAGAAACACAGGAATACTGGAGCATGAGCAAAACGGCGTGACAGCGCCAAAACCTGAGCCCATGGTATAGCCTATCCATTTTGGCTTGCCGGCTAAATATCCGCGAACTCGCTCGACATTCAACGCCGCGCGCAGCCAGCCAATCGCGTAAATCATTATTATCAGCAGGGCGAAAATCTTGCTGGTATCTTCAACAAAAAAATGCAGCGCTTGGGCTAACTGGCTTTGATTCGAAAGCCCTAAGCAATCATAAACTAGCCAATCAGCCAGTAATGTAAACCAAATAAACATAGACTTACCTTAAAAATGGCATCAGGTAGAGCCAGCAGTAGTAAAACCCTGCTAGCAAGAAAATAGCTCCGGATGCGCGGCGTGCACAACGTTCAACCAAGGTTAATTGGTTATAAATATTGGCTACCTGAATCGTTCCCAATGTGAGTAACGCACTGATAATGAGCACCGGCATTGCGGTGCCAACACCATAGATGGCAGGTACCCAAAAGCTTGATTGCTGCGCCATGATTAACGGTAATAAAGAGGCGAAAAATAACGCCGCAGAAGTGGGGCAAAAAGACAGTGCAAAAATACTGCCCAGCGCAAACGCGCCCCATTGACCCTGCTTGGCTAAATGCTGCTGCAGTTGGTTTGATAACCCCCACGAACTGCTTGGCAGGCGAATAAGCCCAAGCAAACAAGCCCCGACTAACAACAGTACTGGCCCAAGTAGGATGTTCATTTGGGTTTGTAGGAAGTGAGACAGCTTAGGTGTTGAGGCAACGCCGTACAGCAGTAATGCTGCTAGCACCATATAACTCGACATTCTACCGCTACTGTATGCCGCGCCCATCCACAACGACTGGGTGGTGTGATTAACCTGCTTACTGAGAAACGATACCGCAGCAATATTAGTGGCAAGCGGGCACGGTGAAATTGAGGTCAGCACGCCAAACCATAGCGCACTGCCTAATATAATAAACCACTCAACCATGACTGTTTATCCTGGTAGCTGGGTTTGCGGCTCGCCAATTAGGCTGCCTATTTGTTGGTAGATGTAATTGGTGAACTGTTGAGGTTGGTTGTAAAGCTGCCACACTCCGTCGAGGCGATGATATTCGACTATCTGATCGGCTTCTTCAACCGCAATAACCACTGAGCGGGTGATCAATTGAAAATCGGCAATATAGTGAGCATTTCCGTCCGCTTCTAGGTTGGCCATGGTTAAGTTTACTTGCCCAGCTTGTAACTGCGGAGAATAGGCCTGTTCAATGGCATCACGGGTGAGTGCTTCTATTTGTTTGCAAGAGTGGCAGCGCACATTGCCGTGAAAGTAGTACACGGCCAATACTTGGTTGTCAGCCAGCGTGATAATTGTTGGCGCAATCGCTAAGTCGCTTTTGGCGTATAGTGGTGATGAAGCTAAACTAAGTAAAACGGCAAGGGCTGTTAGCCACTTAATCACTTGTTTAGAAGTTGTCATGTTCAAATCCCCCAATTTGTTGTGACGTGTTAGCAATGGGCTTGCAGTAGGCTCTCAATCTCTTTTGTTGACGGCACACTGCCCGCGGTAATGACCGCGCCATTAATGACAATAGCGGGTGTTGACATCACGCCGTACTCAAGAATTTTTGCCATATCCGTGACTTTGTCTAAGTTAAACTCGCTGTCCATTTGCTGGGCAACCTGTGAGACTTCCTCGGCGAGATTCGTACACTTTTTGCAGCCACTACCTAAAATTTCAATATTCATTTTCATACCTCAGATTTGATCATTATTGCGAACTGTTTAGCTAAACTAACTTGGCCTGAGCAGATGCATTTTGCTCAATCACGTTTTCAACGCAGCTAAGCATTTTTAGCAAGCAGGGTGTTTGCAGACGGTAATAGATCTGCTTGCCTTCACGACGGCTGCTGATAATGCCTGCATGGCGCAACACGCTGAGATGCTTAGACACTGTGGAAATATCGGTGTTGACCCCATCGGTTAATTCGCAAACACAGCGCTCTTGTTGCTGCAGTTGTTCCACTAACCATAACCTTGTGGGGTGAGCCAGTGCTTTTAGCACTGCCGCACGGGCAGTTAATTGCAGTAGTTGTTGTTCAGTCATAAGGTGCTTATCTCAGTCAACATTTTCTTATTTAGCAAAATAACCAAATGTTATTGGTTGAGCAAGGAGATTTGCAGAGCAAAGTAGAAATCTGTGAGCCAAGAAACACTTCTTAGCCCAACGATGTAGGAATTGTAGTTTCTGATCACAGTGGTAAGCCCCTAGTTATCTAGACACTTTCTAGTTTCTCAAAATACTGCTTTTCGAACTTCATTGGTGACAGTCCGTTATTACTACCATGATGGCGCACTGGATTATAGAAATATTCGATATAGTTAAATATTTCTGAGCGTGCTTCATCTCTGGTTTTATAGACTTTTCGCTTAACTCTATCCTTCTTTAGGAGTGAGAAAAAACTCTCTGCAACAGCGTTATCATGGCAGTTCCCTCTGCGGCTCATACTTGCTTCAAGGTTGTGTTCTTTAAGAAAACTACGCCAATCTGAACAGGTATATTGCACACCTTGATCGGAATGTATTAGCACTTTT
>NZ_JAEH01000039.1 GCF_000518805.1 Shewanella waksmanii ATCC BAA-643 | reverse complement strand
ATGAAAACCCCAAATGAGGTGCATGAAAAAGCCAGTTGGGAATACCAACTGGCTTAATAAAAACCGTCAACCTATTTTAGGACTAGACAGTTTTAATTCGAAACGGCTCAGTTAATGCCATTTTATTTGGATCAATCCAACTGCGAGCACTCATTAAATGGCGCGCATTCATAGTTTGCGTATCAAATAGGTAAAAAGTGCCAGGATTACGATCGCTACTAACATGCACAATCGCCTGCTTGCCATCACGGGTTTTACTACTCACAATCACGCTGTCGCCATTAAAAGCTGACACGAGTGCTTTATGCAACTTCGCATCTTCTGAGCTCGGTTTGAGGTACAAATAATTAGGATAATCCTCATCCAAACGCAGGCCATAAACTTCGTTAAGATCTGAACTCATGGCATAAGTGGGGTCGACCATTTCACTGCGATAAAGTTGAGTTTCTTTTTGGGTATTAAGGTCAAAGTGGTAAAGTGCTTTAGGCCCACCATCACTACTTTTTAGCACATAGACACTTTGATTGTCTGGAGCGAACGCAATGGGTTGAAACTCACCTTCAAACTCTTTACCAAATTTAACCCATGGCTCACCTTTAGCTTTTGAGTAATATAATTGGGTGTTAAACGCTTTATCAGTACCAGAGACAAACCGTGGAGTGCCTTGGTGGTCAACTAAAAAGGTACTATCAGCAATGGGCGCTCGCTTAATCCTGCGGCTTTTGCCAGTATAAACATTAAGCTTAGCCACCTCGGGCAATACACTAGTGTCGCGACTGATTGACTTTTGATAAATTAGTACGTGCTTATCATCCCCCTCTAAGTTATCCAACAGAAAACCACCGTGAAGAGACGGCTTTTTACTACGGTAACCAAAAATCATTCGTCTTTTAGAGCCATCAAAGTTCACCGCATACAACTCACCATAGCTCACAGGCTTTTCAAGCGCACCTTTCACCTGCTCCACTTGAATAATCACCCGCTCATCATTCACCCAGTAGTAATCGGCAACCTGATCTTTTTTTTCACCGCCTAAGCTAAAGGTCACTTCAAAGGTTTTAGTGTCTAGAAAAGCCAAGGTTTTGCGACCGTCTGTATTGATTAGTACTGCTAAATGTTTGCCGTCCGGTGAGATTTTGACATTATGAAACTCGCTATGGCGAGAGAAGTCTTCAATAGAAGTAGCATGAGCGGGACTAATTATGTAGCTTATTAGAATCGAAGCCGCCCAAATAGGTACAACAAACAGAGTCAACTTGTTATTTTTATAAGAAACTAACTTATTCAATATATAATTATTCAACCACATACCACCACCTCAAAAACTACAACAAGATAAATTCATCATAATTTTTTTAAAAATGAATAAACAATATAGTAAAACACACCCTAACAGAAGTGTTCAATTGAAGTCGCGTGAGCCGAACCAATTATGTCACTAACCAAGAATGAACTTGCCAGCAATGACGCAACATAATCACTATTTCGATAATTTAAAATTTGAAAAAACGACAGTTGCCTTTATCTTCATTATTAATATGACGAGATTCAAAAGCGCAACACTGAGGAAAAGTACATGAATAGGCATATCATCTCTAACCATTAACGCCCAAGCTGTCATAAGAACAAATAACAATCCATTGCGCCACTCATCGGTAACCAACTCACACTCTTCCCCCTTCCTCAAAACTTTAACTTTTACCCAAAGAAATGGATGAATAATCAAATTATTAGATGACATGCTGTACCTAAGACCATTGAACTTGAGAAAGTTACACATATCCTTAAGGTTTTTATTTTCTGAATTATTCACAAGTCAAAGCCCCTGATTACAAATTAAAAATCAACGCTTATTTTCACATAATAACGTATAGAAAAATAGCAATAAAAATATAAAAAAAGCAATAATACTTAACAACTCCCCACTGTTAATCGCGTTAATTAAAAAGAGAACACATACGGCAAGAATAAAAATAACTCTCATTTTCTGAACCTATCCGCAATAATAAAAACAACTAGTAACAACGCTAAAAAAAATAGACCAGATTTAACTACACTTGAAAGCTCAACTCCACTTGAATAAGCAAAGATCTGCCCAATAAATATACATCCAATGTAAAATGTTAATATATTCCATCTTTTTTTCATAACAATACCCATTTCAAAGTAACAGGGGCTATTTAATAGCCCCTGCTAAGATTTATTCCATCATATATTCAGCAAAGCTCCAAGTTGCGAGTGCCAACCCTGCTCCACTCATTACATGCCCTAATACTGTTGTTGCAGAACCACCAACCCCAATATGCGATGCAAGAGCAAGCCCAGCAGCAATAACAGGAACTGCACCACCATTAACCTGTTCAATTTCATTTTTTGTAAGTTCTTGCATAATATCTTCCTTAATTTAAACTATTTAACGTTATGTTTGCCTAAGCGCTTGAATGGGCATTGAGCCTTATCAAGTGCTTAAGCGACTGACTAAGGGCAGCGTTTCCGGCTAAAGTAGCGCCGCCCTTACTTTTAACCTTTACCACTGCAATGTGATTGCATCTGTGTGGTATCGGCTAAAATCCTTTTCATTGATTGTTTTTATTGCTTCTTGTTTTAGCTCTTTTTATTAATGTTTTTCATTGGATCCGCTCACTCTTAGTGAGCGAGCTATATCACTCCGTTAACTGCTACGATTGCTGCAACTGTTGCATTTGTGCTTGGGTGTAAACTTTACCCTGATGCATCACTAATACTTGCTCGGCTTGCTTAATCGTTTCAGGTCGGTGGGCGATAATCACTCGCGTCATCTCCAGCTGTTTTATCTGCTCGCTGATTTTGGCTTCATTGTTAATATCAAGATGGCTGGTTGCCTCATCCATAAACAGTAAACGGGGTTGCTGGTACAGTGCCCGCGCAAGCAATAAACGCTGCACCTGCCCACCTGAAAATTGGCTACCCATGTCGCCCACTAGCGTGTTATAACCCATGTTCATTTTGCTGATATCGGTTTCAATCGCCGCATGTTGCGCGCATTGCTGCATACGCAGATAGTTTGGCTCTGGGTCAAAAAAAGTGATGTTGTCAGCAATAGAGCCAGATAACAGGGTGTCATCTTGCATCACGGCAGCAATCTGCTGGCGATATTGGGTTAAACCGATTTGGGTAATATCTTGGCCATCAAGTAACACTCGCCCTTGGGTGGGGGATAGTAGCCCAAGCATCAGCTTAACTAAGGTGGTTTTACCGCAGCCCGACTCTCCCACAATAGCAACAGACTCACCGGCTTCGATGGTTAATGACACATTGTCGATAACTTGTTTTTCGCTGTCACCATAGCCAAAACAGACATTCTCCAACCTTAGCTGGCCGATAACATGACTAAGTGACTGGCTGGCATCACGATGCGGCTCTTGTTGATGCAGTGCAATATCGGAGATACGGTCTAAATGTAAACGCAACATCCGAAACAGAATGAGTTGTTCAATTAGACTGGCAACACGCTCGGTAAGTTGATTTTTATAGGCAATAAAAGCCAACACCATCCCTATGGTTATTCCACCGCTCATCACAATGGTCGCGGCAAGGTAGACCACAATGACATTTTCGATACCAAACAGCAGCTTGTTGGCGGCATCGAAGCTAATTTGCAGTTTACCTAAACGAATATCGGCGTTTATCACTTCGCTGTAGCGATTCTGCCAAAGGTTTTGCCTTTGCGGCTCACAGGTAAACAGCTTGATGGTTTGTATGCCACGAACATTTTCTAAGAAATTAGTTTGCTCTTTGGCATTGGCTTGAATGGATTCTTCAGTGGCGCGGTGCAATGGACGATACAAACCAAATCGAATCAACGTATAAATTGTGATAGCAGCCAACACCACCATAGTTAACTGCACGCTATAGAGCAGCATCATCACCAGTACAGCAATCGACATCACGCCATCAACTAAAGTTTCAACTAAGCCAGTGGTCAAGCGCTCACGTACTTGTGCAAGCGAGCCAAAACGAGAAACCACATCGCCAATGTGGCGCTTTTCGAAGTACTGCATGGGCAAGCGCAATAAGTGACGTAATAGGTTCACGCCCATCTGCATGTTTAATAGGCTCGATACCCTAAGCACTAGCCAACTGCGTACGCCCGTGGTCACCACGTTAATTATCGCTAGTAGCACAAAACCAATAGCCAGTACAATCAGTAAAGGCTTGTCTTGACTAATTAACACCTCATCAACCACCCACTGCATGTAGTATGGGCTAATCAGTGCAAAGGCTTGCAACAACACAGATAAGACAAATAAGGTTAGCAGCCCTCGGCCCAAACCGGTCATCTTGCTCCACAGCTGTGACAGGCGCATCTGTTGGCGCTCATCTTGCTGCTTAAAACCTTTAGCAGGCGTTAACTCTAACGCAATTCCGGTATAGTGCTCAGCAAACTCTTTAAACGATAAGTTGCGCTTGCCCAGTGCCGGGTCATTGATGGTCAAACCGCGTTTAGTCACACCGGTTAACACCACAAAATGGTTCATATCCCAATGCAGCACACAGGGCAGTGACAGCTTACCAATATCTTCAATCGGACATTTAAGCGCGCGACTGGCTAAACCAACGTTGTCGGCTAACTCAATGAGTTGCTGCAGGTTCATCCCTTTAAGGTTAGCAGTAAAGCGTTTACGCAGTGCCGCCATATCTAGCTTATGACCGTGAAAACTTGCCACCATCGCCATGCAAGCCAGTCCGCACTCGGCCATTTCAGCCTGAAGAATCAGTGGCACACGCTTTTTGCCGGAAAACTCCAGTAGGCTAACTGCGCTAGTTTGCTGCTCATTACCAGGATGGCTTGATAAGTCAGTCATTAGCCTACCCTCCCTTGCAAGCTGTAAATGGGGTCAAGTAACCAATCCAGTAGGCTGCGCCTGTCGAGTACGATGTCAGCCTCGAGTAACATGCCACTTTTAAGGGGAAATTTATCCCCATAAGCGTTAACCGATTGCGCCGATAAATGGGTGCGAATGCGATAAACCGGTTCTTGTAGAGCGATAGGGACGTTGGCTTCGCCATCAAGTAGCAAGGCTTTATCAATCCGCACGACTTCACTTTGTAAAAAGCCGAAGCGTTGATAGGGAAAAGCATCAAACCTAAGCCTAGCTTCATCACCCTTTTTAACAAAGCCCGCAGAACGTGTTGGTAGCAGCAGTTCAGCAACCAACACCGCCCCTTGTGGAATAATACTAAGCAGAGGTTTGTTTGAGCTAGCTAGCTCCCCTTCAACCACTTGAATCGCAGCAACGGTTCCAGCCTCAGTAGCTTTAATCACATATCGGTGGTTATTTTGTGTTTCATCAATCTGTCTATGTAAATCAGAAATGCGTCTATCAACATCATTTTGCTTTAATTTATATTGGTGCGGTAATAGTTCTAACTCAGCGCTGGCTTTATTCAAGTCACTTTGCAGCTGAACTCGGTTAGCTTGCAGATTTTCTAACTCCTGCCTTACTGCGATAAATTTCTCTTGCTGAGCTTGGTACTCTAATGTAGAGATGAATCCATCGGTAAATAGCGTTTCATGCTGGTTATGCTGCCGCTGTTGTAGCGTGAATTTTTCTTTCAGTAATTGCTCAAGTTGCTCAAGTTGCTCAGTCACAGTAAGTGAACGATGAATATCTTTAATAGCAATGTTGAGTCTGGTTAATTCTTTTTGTTTTAAAGCTTGATTGGTATGTTGCTCTTCAAGTAACAGCGATATTTGTTTTTCCAGTTGATCTATGAGGTTTTCACTTAGCTCTGCACCCGAGACCATGGCGCGGTTTAATACAATGGTCGCTAACGCCTGACCACTTGCGACTATATCCCCTTCTTTTACATATAATGTTTCAATATTACCGCTACGACTGGCATAAGCCTTAATCACGCCTTTATCGGGGACGATATAACCTCGCACGGTTTCTTTGCGGGCATAACTGGAAAAAGATAAGAATAGGGCTATTGCAGTCACAACTGAGAGTAAAATAAATGCAGTTGTATAGATAGACAAAGGTTGCGCTAGCGATATATCACCATGCAATTTATTTTTTTGCGCTTCAACAGCTTGCTTTCTAAACATCCCTGACATTACCACTCCCTAGCGATACGACATTTAAATAACAACATCAACATTCTCGAATTGAAACTATTACCCCCTAGACCCTATTGCGGAAGGCAAAATCAATAAAACATACAACTAACATTCAAGCAGCAACGTAATACACTGAAAAAAACATAAAAAAGAAAAAAGTAGACATAAAAAGTAACAAATACTGCAATAACAAGTAGGAGGAATACTTCATTTAATAGAACAACAGCAAAACAAGTGGAGCACTTACCTTAATAAGGAAGTGCTTACATTGATATCAACCAGTTTAAAATAATAAAAAAATAATTTATAACCAAAAGAAATTAAAAATAGCCACAATAATATGGATAAATATAATTAATGTGAAAACTGATATCGCTATTTTACTCTTTTGTAGCTTTGGCTATACCAGTCATACACATACTCAACCCCTTGCCATTCATAAATGGTGCGGTTGTCACGTTGTATGACTCGAGCATTGGCTGGCAGAGAATGAATGGCATCACTGTACTCAACACTGGTTGTCGTGCGTTGCGGTGGCGAAATGGCTACCGGCGTAGCGGATTCTGGGTCGCGAACTCGGCGTTCATATCGATAAGGGTAGCGCCAACGGTTATTCCAGTAGGGGCGATTCCAATAAGGACGGTTCCAGTAATAACGATGGCTGTTCCAGTAGGGCGATCCGCTACCAACGCCTATTCCCCAGCGCCAGCGATCGCCATAATCCCAGTTGTTCCAGCCCGATCCCAGCCATACATGGCTACCAGCAACGACGCCAGTATATGTACTCACTGCAGGTGAATTGCCCGCAGCTGAGCCCATCGTACTCAGCAGCACACTGCAGCCAAATACGGTCTTGAACAGACATTTGCATAAATACCGCATAGTGACCTCCTGCTGCGCTGAAAAAGCCGATGATAATTGTATTTTAGTATACGCCTTTCAATCTACAGATAACACTGGCAAGGCTATGGCGACTTTGCAGCGCAATAGCTATTAACCCTATGGTGGAAAAATGCTATAGTGCGCGCCATATCACATTATCTAGCAGTGAGTAATTCCACATGAGTTTTAAGGATTTACGCAGTTTTATCGATCACCTTGAAGCCAATGGCGAGCTAAAGAGAATTAGCCATCCTGTTGATCCTAATTTGGAAATGACAGAAATCGCCGACCGTGTTTTGCGCGCGAAAGGACCTGCGCTGCTATTTGAAAACCCAGTCGGTAACGACATGCCGGTGCTTGCCAACCTATTTGGCACCCCGAAACGCGTGGCGATGGCATTAGGCAAAGAAGATCCCTTAGCCTTGCGCGATGTGGGTGAGTTGCTGGCATTTTTGAAAGAGCCAGAGCCACCTCGTGGTTTTAAAGATGCCATTTCTAAAATCCCTATGTTTAAGCAAGCGCTAAACATGCCGCCAAAAACTGTGCGGAATGCACCTTGCCAAGAAATCGTAAAAACAGGTGAAGATGTCGATCTCACTAAGCTACCAATTCAGCATTGTTGGCCTGGCGATGTCGCCCCTCTAGTTACATGGGGATTAACCATTACTAAGGGGCCAAGACAAAAGCGTCAGAATCTGGGTATTTACCGTCAGCAACTGCTGGGCAAAGACAAGCTGATCATGCGTTGGCTAGACCACCGTGGTGGCGCACTGGATTTTAAAGACTTTAAAGAGAAACACCCAGGTGAACGCTACCCCGTTGTCGTGGCGCTCGGCTCAGATCCGGTAACAATTTTAGGTGCGGTCACGCCTGTACCAGATTCAATGAGCGAATATGCTTTTGCCGGATTATTACGTGGTGAACGCACTGATGTGTGTAAAGCCATTAGCTGCGACTTAGAAGTACCGGCTACCAGCGAAATCATTCTAGAAGGCTACATTGACCCGGAAGAAATGGCTGAAGAAGGTCCCTATGGCGACCATACCGGTTACTACAACGAAACTGACTCGTTTCCTGTGTTTACGGTCACCCATATAACCCAGCGAAAAGATGCTATTTACCATAGCACCTATACCGGCCGTCCACCCGATGAGCCAGCGATGTTGGGCGTGGCATTAAACGAAGTGTTTGTGCCAATTTTGCGTAAGCAATACCCAGAAATTATCGACTTTTACCTGCCACCTGAAGGTTGCTCGTATCGTATGGCGGTGATCTCAATTCGCAAGCAATACCCAGGTCATGCCAAACGCGTGATGATGGGAGCTTGGTCATTCCTGAGACAATTCATGTATACCAAATTCATTGTGGTCGTGGATGAAGATGTCAATTGCCGTGACTGGAATGATGTGATTTGGGCAATCACCACACGTATGGATCCTAAGCGCGATACGGTAATGATTGATAACACCCCCATCGACTACTTAGATTTTGCTTCCCCCGTGGCCGGTCTCGGCTCCAAAATGGGTATGGATGCAACCAATAAGTGGCAAGGCGAAACTGACCGTGAATGGGGAACCCCCATTGTCATGGATGAAGCGGTTAAACAAAAAGTAGATGCCATGTGGGATGATTTAGGGATCGATCAAGCCCCTACCCTATAATGATTATATTTGCTGGCTGATAAGGCCAGCGCGCCAATTTAAATAGTATAGAGACAAGTCTCCAAAGAGAGACAAATAAAGGATTAATATGAACACCATTCGCTGTAAAGTAGAACACGTCACCGCATTTAATGATGCCGTCTATCAGGTTTCGCTGACACCTGACACTTTGATCGATTTTAATGCGGGTCAGTACCTTTGCATCGTCATGGGTGAAAAAGATAAGCGTCCATTTTCTATTGCCTCTGCCCCCGGTGCCAAGCAAATTGAATTGCATATTGGAGCCGCAGTAAGCGAGAGCTACCCAATGCAAGTGGTCGAGCGTCTGCAAAACAGCGAATACATTGATATTGAAATGCCTGGTGGCGATGCGCACCTGCGTGAAGCGCATATTCGCCCTCGATTATTAATCGCTGGCGGCACCGGCTTTTCTTATATCAAGAGCATCGTTGAGCAGCAGATTAACTTAGGCCAAAAAGTAGAAACTACCCTGTATTGGGGCTGCCGTACTCAAGACGCCATGTATTACGAAAGCATTGCGCGCCAATGGCATAAGGACCACAACTGGTTGCACTTTGTGCCCGTGGTTGAGCAAGCTGAACAAAACTGGGATGGCAAACAAGCTAACCTGCTTGACCAGATTAAAAGCGATTTTATTAGCCTCAAAGGCTACGACATCTACATCGCTGGCCGTTTTGATATGGTGGGTGCCGCGCGGGAAGTTTTCCGTGAAATAGGCGTTGAAGAAGATCACTTGTTTGGTGATGCTTTCGCATTCATCAAATAATTATGCCCCTTTATCCCTAAATCGATAAAGACTAAAAACCCAGCTTATGCTGGGTTTTTATTGTTATAAGGCAACCTTGTCATACTTGGTCCAAGCTACTAGGTTACCCAGCAGTGGCACCACCCATACCGCAGTTTTATCATCACGATAGATACGGTAGTAAAACATCTCTTCATCGCGAATATTGTGCTTACGTATTTCACGATAAAAGTGCATCGCCGAATCACTCACCACTTCTGGTTTTATCAAATCTTTTTGAGTGACTTTAACGTGGAACACATCAACTTCAAGTTCACCAATTGATTGTTTATACTGTACAAATTGGCCGCGAACTTGATATTTAATCGGTGTTGTTAAGCAGTCTTGATCGGTAATACAAGCCGATGAGTAAAAATTACCCGCTAACGGCTCTTCATAAACTAGCGACACACTCACATCCGCTCTCACCAATAACTCATTAGCTACCGGAAAATACACATCGCCATGGTAATGGTGCTCTACAACATCACTAATATCGGCAAAAGATTCGCTCTTAGGGATCAACAAGCGGTTATACCGAATACGATTTTCCATCACTTGCCGCAGTTCACTAAACTCAATCATGTTCAGTCCTGCTGGGGTTTTATCTATGGCAGCAATATTAATCAGGTTCTCACCAGAGCACGCATCATTACTGCCATCTGGGCAAGTCGCTAATGAATAGTGATTACCATCTGACAGGGCAAAACCACTAAAGCCTTGCATGCCTTTAATAAAATTAAACTCAGGTGCAATATGCTTTTGCCACATAGACTCATGCTTACTGTAGTCACCCTGCTTGGCTAATAGGGTTAACGATTCTTGCTGGCCACCTAAGTTGATATCAACTTGCTCGCTGGCGTCCCAGAGTCCCGCCTGCTGTATTACTTTGTGGTAATCGCTGCTGTACCAAAGCCAAGCAATAATCGCTAATGCCACGACAATACCGCCGATTTTCACCATCAAGGATACGTCGATCAGTGCCTCTTTGATTGATTCAGCGTCATTCACCGCGAGCATTTTTACATGGGATTTGGGTGAGATATGTAATTGATAACCGCGTCGAGCCACGGTTTTCAATTGCACTTCGGTAAACGGTTCGAGCTTCTTTCTCAGGGTGCTGATGCACTGAGTTAACGATGTGGCTGCGACCACCCGATCGGGCCAGCCCGCTGCTAATAGCGCTTCTTTGGCAACAATGGCATCAGGCGTTGCTAACAGATACCCCAATACCGCCGACTCTGAAAACGTTAAGTGAATTTTGCAATCACTTACGCGGTCATGCAGTTGTTGCGCTTCTTGGTCGAACTCCAAGTATGGAGTAACTTTTACCACGCTTCACCTCAATCTTGTTTCACAGCTAAGATAATGAAACTTATCGTTGTTATTAGTTTTATATTATCGCTCCATTACCGTGGAATCTGTGACAACTTACTCAAATTAATCGCGAGTTTAGCTAATCAATTCCCAGAACGTGAACTTGATATAAATTATTCCTAAAAATAATAACAACTATTGATAGATGATGAAAAGCTAATATTTAATCATTAATCAATTAGATAGATTTACGCGCAAAACTTTGGCTCGCCAACATAGCTAAACAAGCAACCCAAGCTATCGACAAGCCGTACAACAGCTCAATGCCCCATGCGGTATCAGCCAGTAAACTCAAACTGCCCATGGGCGAATCCACAGCCAGTAAATTAATCGCCCGATAGATATCCGTTGGATTAAGTGCCATCAACACATTGACCAGTGCTTGCGAACTACTGCCTAAATCTGCCACCAGCAATGCCAGTAGCAACAAGTCATACACCAGCACCAACAAAAACCATAGCGACAACAAGGTCCCCACCGCTTTGGCTTTTTCGCTGACGTGTAAACTCACTAAATAACTGATCAAAATAAAGGTCACCGCCAGCAAACTACTACTGACTATGAACTGAAAAAAAGCGCTTATCACCGCGGCTGAGCTAGCCTCACTCCACAGCAGCATAGCGACGGCACTACAACCAAAAGCGAGGCTGATCGCTGCCAACATGATGCCACTATGGGCAACTAGCTTACCGATGAAGATTTGCTGCTTGGTGAGCGGATAGCTCAACAGCAGCAACATCGTGCCCGCCTCTTCTTCACCTATGTAAGCATCATAACTCAATAGTATGGCAGCTAAAGGAATGATAAATACCGTCATCGTTGACAAGCTGGTGATCAAACTTGGTAAGTTCGGCAGCGCCAACTCTGCTGATATTGCACTACCTGCAAAAGTCACACTGAAAGACAGCAACATAAAGATAAAGGTGATCACACTCACCCAGCGATTGCGCAAACTGTCTTTGAGCTCTTTATTGGCAATAATCCACACCGGATTTGGGGCAACCCTTAATGTTTGGCTATTCATATTAAGCTCCGACCAATACGGTTTGGTTGACGGGTTGGAAAACAATACCTTGCTCATCATTTTGCTGCATCGGTGCCATCAACTCCTGATAAAGCGCAGATAAGCCAGGCTTTTCAATCTCAAAATCGAAAATATGGCACTGGGTTGTCAAATACTCTACCAATGACTCAGTCTCAGCCACAGGACAACGCAGCGCACCATTATGATAGAAAGCGGCCAAATGGTTATAGCGTGTCACACGACGAATCATGTCATCAAAACGTATCGTCACCGGCAGCTGGCTTTGCTTAACTAAGCTATCCATGGGCCCCGTGGCCAAATTACGCCCTTGTCCCATTACCATCGCCACATCAAGCTGAGGTTCAATCAGGTTGAGCTCATGGGTTGAGACCATGACTGCGCAACCTAATTGAGTTAGTGATTGTATTTTTTGATATAGAAATTCTGACGCCTGCGGGTCGAGTCCAACCGTGGGTTCATCAAGTAACAACAGTTGCGGCTCAGCCAAAATGGCTTGTGCGATACCAAGACGTTGCTTCATGCCTTTTGAGTAGCCTTTCAGCGGTTTATGTTGTGCATATTGCAAGCCAAACTCTTCAATTAATCGGTTGACCCGAACCTGACCGACCCCTTTTAAGGCGGCAAAGTAGCTCAGCAGTTCATGGCCGGTTAGTTTGTCATAAAAGCTAATGTTCTCTGGCAGGTAACCAATATTCATGGGCTTGCGATTGTGCGCTGATAATCGTTGCCCCAACACAGTAACTTGGCCATGACTGGGGTCAATCAATCCTAAAATCACTTTTAACAACGTGGATTTGCCCGCACCATTGTGGCCCAGCAATGCCAGCAGCTGTCCAGGCTGCAGCGCACAATCTACTTCTGTTAAGGCAGCGAAATCGCCAAACTGATGACTCACTGCTTGTAGCGATACCGCTAAGTCTTCTATATGCATTACTCTTCTCTCCCCAGATGGGCAATTTGCGGCACCAGCGCAGGGGCTAATATAGGATAGCTATCAGTGACCCCTTTTGGGGCCGCTTGCTGAACTTGGTTATCTAGCCATTTCAATAATTTAACTACGGGACTATCCATCAAAAATCGCGCTTCAGGATAGAGCCAAAATAGCCGGTCTAAACTGTCATTGGGCAAGTGCAGGCTTTCACCTATTCCATTGCCGGTTAAATCCCAGCCTTGGTAATCACTCCAATAATTACCTCGACCTTGGTGACTCCACTCAACGCAAACATCACCGATGTACTTCACTTGGATCTGGTTATCAATAAACTGATTTTCATAAATAACATTCGACTCGCCACCCATTGCCATCGATAAACCCACTTGATTATTACCAATCGTATTGGCATTAATGAGGTTGCCGCGGGCCCCATAGATAAAAATGCCTTTACCCTCATCGAGCAGTTCACCACTGGCGTTTGGATCATAGGTATCGACAATGACGTTATTGGCAATGGTGGCATCATTAGTCAGATTAAGCAGTACGCCAAACTCGCGTGCCCCCCGGACAAAGTTGTCCGTTAATTTAATGCCGTAAGCATTCATCAGTGCGTAACCCCCATCAACATCAACCGCATGGTTGGCTTTGGCTGAATCGGCTTTGGTATACATATAGTGAATGCCATATTGCTGGTCACTGAACCGGTTGTGATTAACCTGACTGTCGATACCTGACTCTAAATACACCCCATCACGTACCCAGCTAATCTGGTTGTGTTCCACTCGAGCCTGATTAACGCGCAATAGGTGGATACCATCACCTCTATCGAGCGTGTATAGCTGGCGCTCCCCGATAATTTGGTTATGACTAAGCAGTGGCTGCTCAATATCGACGGCGAAAATACCAAAACCTGGGCCATATAATTGGCAATTTTTTACCTGCACTTGATCGGCCCCTTTCGCCAAATGCACTGCCGCATCCTGTTGATATAAATCCCGTCCCCAATTGCGAATGGTTAACCCATTAATGATGACATTGGGGCTGCTGACCCGCAGTGCGCTACCTTGGCCTTGAGCATCAATAACCGCCTGTTTATCAGCGCTCAAACTGACTGCCTGGGTGATCTCAAACTGGCCAATATATTGCCCAGCATTAAGGTGTATATTGTCACCCACCTCAGCGTGTTGCAGTGCCTGACGTAACTGCTCGCTATTATCGACCCGCTTAGTGCTCGCATATGCCGGCTGCAGCGTTAACCACAAGCTAATTGCAAGCCAGCACCACAATGTAGCGGGCAGTATTCGCTGAGGTCGCGCCCAAGGCCACATGATTATTCACCCAGTAACGTAAGATCGATTTGATCGTAGCGAAGCACTGCGCCGCCATACTGCTGTGCAAATTTCTGTGCGGCTGCTTCACTAGAAAACGGGGCTACCGCGCTACCCATCACCGCTTGGCGGCTAGTGCCATACACATACCAAGCCTGAGTCGCATCAATAAAGTGGCTGTCTTGAGGATTATCCCAATCTGTCACCGCCATATCATGGACTAGCAAGTGGCTGATTTGACGCTGATTTTCTGGTTGCAATGCAAAAGTAAACATATCTCGGGTTGAACAGAACTTTGGTGTTAGCTCACCGCTTTTAAGTACGAGCTCCCCTTTAGGTCCGGGGTATTTTTTGATCATCATGCCGCACATATGGCAGCGGTCGTGCTCACCAATACCTGCCACGTGATGCTGGTGTTCATTGGATTCTGGCGCTCCACAACCTATCAAGGACATGCCTAAAAGCGCGCTTAGTAGTAATTTTTTTATCATCATTGCCACAACTCGACTTGCACTTCAGCTAGCCATCCGCGGCTAGCTGAAGCTTAACTTGAAGATTAAATCGCGAAGTTTTGCCCCGCATATAGGATAAACATACGTAAGCACATCATGCCGCTTACTGCACATAATCCCGATAGGTAAAACGCCTGCGCCGAATGACTAAAACGCTTACCCGTCGCGAAGTTAAGTAGTACAGGTCCCATAAAGCCTACCCCCACTACCCCGAGCCAAAATACCATTGCCCAGCTACCGCTATGGAAAGCCTCAAACGCGGTTTGCGCCCCCGCATTCCCGGTCATTAATGACATGATGATCATGAACAGGAATAGCGCTTCAGCAAACATGATTGGCCATTCTGCACCATGCAGAATTTTCATGTCTTGGCTATGCAGATCTTCTTTGAACATGCCCACTGCCAACATTTTTGCTGCCGCAGCGCCTGCCGACAAACCCGATGCCACAAACAGGGCGGGCAATACCGCAGTATTGATCAGCGGGAAGCGGATCAATGCCGAGATCAAGAAGCCAGTATAAGCACACACAGACAGTGCTAGCAGCAGTACCGCGACTTCACAAGGACGACGAATGCCGCGTAGTTTGTCGATAATCGGTAACAGCGGCCGCAAGATAGCAATGCGCTTAATCTCTTCTTCCAGTGCGAACATCGCAATGAGCGCCACAAGTGGAATGTAGGCGGTTAAGGCTATCACCCCGATTGACATAACAGAGTTGAGGTTGTAGTAAACCAATATTCGCCAGAAAAACAGCGGGTTGGTCAAATCCAACACCAAACACAACATGCCTAAAGAGATGGTGATAAACGACACTAACGCCGATGCTTTTAAAAACGCAGTATTAGTGACCTGCTTTTTATAAAAGCGAATGAACAGTGCCACCGACAATGCCCCGCCAGAGATACCAGCAAAGAACAAGTACACCGCAATGGGCCAGGGCCAAGCAATACCGTCAGACAGCCCCATGGTGAATTCTAATGTTCCATCCATTTTTACACCCCCTGCTTAACAATTGGTATGTAACGCAAGCTAGGCTCAGTACCAAAGTGAGACTTAATCCGCACTGAATCTTTCACTGCCAGCAATCGACTAATATAAGAATTAGGATCGTTGACATCACCAAAGATCAGGGCGTCATAGCGACAACCTTGTACACAAGCGGGTAACTCGCCTTTAGCCAGCTTACTGTTAAGGCAGAAATCACAGTTATCAGCCACGTCAGTATCTTTATTGATGTAGCGCGCATCATAAGGACAAGCGGCGATACAGTATTTGCATCCAGCACATTTATCGGCATTCATGGTAACAATGCCTGTAGCCGGATCTCGATGAGCGGCGCCGGTGGGGCACACCGTGACACATGGTGCATTCTTGCACTGCTGGCAAGAAACCCGCACATACTTGCGTTCACAGTCACACTCGGTTTTGCCGCAATGTGAACATTTCTGCCCTTCGACACCACCAGACTGCTGCTCCATCATTAAACGAGATTTACCTTCAGGCAGATTGTTTGCTTTATTGCAGGCCTCTTTACATTCACCACAACCGACGCATTTATTTTGATCAAATACCATCGCATAATGTGGCCTATTGCTATTCGAGTCCTCCTCTTTGACTGAGCTGCAACCCAAAGGCGCCAGTATCAAAGAGCCGGCCCCTAAGCATTTAAGGAACCTCCGTCTCTCTATATTTTCACTCACAGCATCCTCCATTGGTCAGCGTTTCGCTAACCCAATTTATACTTATACGTTTTAGTGACTCTTTACTCAGATGCAGTCACGGCACGATTAGTCAGTTTTTGCTCAGCTTTCAAAATCGCACTGTTTATTGATGCTCGGTTAATGCTTGGGTTCTCGCTGCTCAATAGCGTCTGCCAATGATCGATTGCCTGCTGATAATCCTTATTCAGGTAGGCATGGGTCGACAAAAGCAGTAGCGATTGAACTTCGAAAGGGTCTACGGCCAAGGCTTGGGAAATCGTTATCGATACATCCAAACTCATATCTCGACCGTCACGGTAGTAGAGTGCGTTTGCCTTCATGCCAAGTAACTCAGCGTCTTGGCCCTCTACTGCCAATAATTGGTTTAATGTGTCAACTGATTCGGCGTACATACCGCCCTCAGCATAGGCATGGGCAAGATTCAGTAATGCAATCTTGTTGTAAGGTTGCTCACTTACAGCACGCGCATTTTTATTAATGTCAGCAGCTATCAAATAATCGATATTTTCATCGATAAATCCCCTATCCCAGTCGGCAAATCGGCCAATCTGGCTATAGGTCAATAAGGTCGCCAACAGTAGAGCAACAGACAGTATTAATGGCACCTTCGCACCTGATGCTTTCGATTCAGATGATGCAGGGGTTGCCTTAGTGTTCAGGGCTTGGCCTTGGCACTGAGTACGGAGATGAAGTACCCAAAACGGCGTGATGAAGGCGGTCATGATGACGGCGATACCCAAAATAAGACTGTTCATATACTCTCTCTACTGTTGGCGTAAAAACTAGTGGCCAGTACCCATCATGCCACCCATCCCCATGCCTGAAAGCCCCATACCATGAGAGTTTTCACCGGGAGACTCGACTTTCATCAACTCCACATCAAAGACCAAAGTTGAGTTAGGCGGAATCACACCAACCTGACGTTCGCCGTAGGCCAGCTCTGTGGGAATACTCAAGCGATAGATAGAACCTTCAGGCATAAGTTGAATGCCTTCCTGCCAGCCTTCAATCACTGTCATCAGTGCAAAGCGGTTGGGTTCGTCTCGGTCACGAGAGTTATCAAATACTGTGCCGTCAATGAGCTCGCCTTTGTAGTGAACGGTGACCACATCAGATGCAAGCGGAATACGGCCATCACCTTGCTTGATCACTTCATATTGCAAACCCGATGCGGTTTCGGTTGCCCCAGATTGGCTTTTGTTATCGGCAAGGTAAGCTTGGCCAGCGGCTAAACTTTGCGCTGATTGCTCAGCGAGCTGCTGCTCACGAATATTATTGAGTAGTTCTGCACGCGCATTTAAGTGGGTGAGGATCTGTTCGTCCGACATTTTGGTTTCATTTTTAAGTGCATCAATCACCCCATCAATGACGGTTTGCACTTGAACATCAACGCCAAGCTCAGTTTGATCATAAATCTTACTGGAGATGTACTTACCAACCGATGCGCCTAAAGCATATGATTCATCTTTTATCTCTGATTCTGATTGCGCGGCTTGGGCCATAAAAGCGCAACTACATAACAGGGCAATGGTGGTCTTACGCATTACTAGCTTGCTGATTTTCATATCGATGTCTCTCTTTAATTAACGATTGCTCTTAACGGTAAACAACTGATCAATTTTATTATTATGGTCTTTCTGTTGGTCGGCCTGACAAGCGCCAACCATAGATGCCGTCATGCATCTGCCGTACGTTGGTGTATCCCAATTTCATGACTTCTCTCGCGGCAATTTCACTGGCATTACAAAGCCGATTAGCACAGTAAAACACCATCACTTTGTCTTTCTCTTTTGGCAGTAGGTCCTGCCAGTTATCAACATTGATAAAGGTGGCGCCAGGGATAAAACCTTCTGCCCACAACTCCAATGTATTCACATCAAAAAACAACACATCCTTTTGACCCAACAGTGACTCGGCCTCGGCCATAGAGATCGTGTGCAGCTGGATTTCGTGATAAGTCGCGGGCCCCATAGGTTCGCCGCTACCTGCAAAAACATTGGGAATCCCTGCCACAAACATTAGGCTGAACATGATGCTGCTAAGCTTGGTTTTCATTTCATTCTCCAGTTAGAACCTAATGACCCCGACACCTTAATCATCACAGCTAAGATGCCGAGGCAGGGTGACTAAGCCCTAGTTAGCTTTGGCTGAGTAGCCGCTGTTATCTAGGATGTTTTGTGCTTGAGTGACGTAAGTCAGTGCCGCATCAAGACGTTTCTGGCTGTAGCGGAAACCATGCACACCCCAAGAACCATCAGCCCTAATCAAGTCGACCGCTTCTTGCGCTTTTTCAGCAAGCATCAATACTTGAGTTTTGTCTTCGGTTGATAGCTTGGTCACTTCAAGAAGTTGGTCAATGCGGACTAAGGCTTGTTCAACTTCAGTGAACACTTCCTTAATCGGTTTTTGCCACTTCATGACTTCACCGTAGATTTCCATTTGATCTTTGTAGTGCAGACCGGTTTCTAGCTCAGATTGGAACTGGCTATGACAACCTTTGTTTTCCACTACGTCATGGTCAGAAATTGCAGTACGAGCACATGACCACATCAAATCTAGGTAAGAGCGACCTTCTTCGTTCTTCGCCACTGTCCAGCCTTTACCGCCTGCTGGGCCTTGAATACGTGGCTCACCTTCTGGTGGATTAAGCGTTTTCAAAGTTGGGTCAACTTCAATCTTCCACATGTGTGACTTACGGACAGCATCGAAACCAGCTTGGTCAGGGAACTGCATCGCTTTGAAGTTCTCACAGCTACCCATGTTAGGCATGTGACAGCTTTGGCAAGTTTGGTTGCTATGGGTGTCAGTGTTGCTCGCAATTAAGGTTTGCGCAGCGTGACAATCTGTACAGTCTTTTTTCAACTTAGGCTTAGTGAATCCAGACATCCAATCGCCATCAGTGACTTCGTGCGGATCATGACAAGTGGTACAACGCATGCCTTTTTCATAGTGCACTGAGTTGTACATTTGCGACCCTTCAGTACCACATGATGGGCAAAGTGACTTCATCTTCACACCAAACGCATATTCACGTTTTTCTTGTGCTTGTGGAGTATCGGCCAACGTATCGTCATACTGGAAGCGTTGGTGACAACGTTCACAGTTAGATTGCATACCACCGGTACCACCATCTAAGTGACCACCAGCGCCATGACACTCTTCACACGCAATACCTTTAGAGATGGTATGTTCTTGTAACTTTTTAGGGTCACCCAGTGCGTCGAAGTACTCTTGCTTGCTTTGGAAATCAAACTTGAAGGTATGGCACACTTCGCAGTATGAACTCGCAGGTTGGAACAACATCTCTTCACGGTATTTCGCACCATAAGAGCTCATACCTTGTTGGTGTGAACCTGAGGCACCAAAATCTGCGATAGTGAGTGGGAACTCAGGAATCACATCGTTAATTTTTTTAGACATTTCAGGGGTGAGCCATTCAGCCCAACCACGAGAGAACTGGTTAGCACCCGCGACCATTTTACCGGTACCGTCGCGCAACAACCCACCTTCAATATGATAAGTACCTCGTACTAACCAGGCATCAATGAAGCCATACTTAGTCCGTGGCGTACCCACGGTGGCATAAATCACATCAGGCGTAATACCATCTGGCAAAATAGAGGTATCTTTGGTGTTGTACATGGTTTTTTCTAGGTCGTTATCAACCTCAGGGTGATCGCCAGGGAAACGAATCGTTTTAGCATGGCGTGAGCGTTGCCATTTCTCGTACTGGGTAGCATGACACTCAGCACACTTTTCTGGACCAACGAAGTTGTTGGGATAATCAAGAATAGATTTCGCACCTAAACGGTACTGTACGGCGCGTGGTGCGCCCACTCTTTCACTGTACTTGGGGCTGTGGCCGGTATCTAAATATTCTTCACCGCGGTCACTAATATGGTAATCACCCACTAAGTTACCCGACTGCTGATATTTAAACATCGGATGGTTTTCAAATAGGAAATCAAATAACTCGGCTTCTTGAACAACATAGCCCTGTAAGGTTTTAACACCATTAACTTGTTCCATGCCTTGATAGTTAGCAATTGCTTCTTTAGCAGTTTTACCCATTTCAGGCACACTGTTGTATTTACCGCCAGCAGCATTCACGTTAGCAATGGCACCGAAGCAAAATAGCACACCTAAGGCTACCTTGTGTTTCCATCGTCTCATCATACACTCCTAAATATTTATAATTTATATTTTGTTACCAGCTAACAGTGGTTATTCCGTTGCACACTATCTTCTGGATTTTGTTCAAACTAACCGTTCATCTAACGACTTAAACAACTGAGCAAGTACAGTATTCTTCACAATAGAACCGCAAAAAACATGACCTAGCGCACACTCAGAATTCATTTAAATATAAAAGAAAATAAAAACATAAAAACATAGCAAAAACAGACAGATAAAAAACACAAGATAGGATAAGTCAGTTGTAAAAACGCGTAATTTACATCTAAAAATAACTGAATACCGGCTTTTAGTTGTAAAAAATTAACGCATGAAAACAGCTAGATTATTTACTTGATAAAGCTCACAGAAAACCCAGACGATGCCATTTAGTGTTCAGGTATAAATATAAATAAGCAGTAACTCATCAATAATCAGCAATCGACGAATTGCGATATTGATTTAAAGAGCATAAGAATGGTGGCCCATCATGATGGCAGAGATTGGTTTAATACTTATAATTATTGCCGCGGTAATTGCTATAATTACATCGTTATCACCGCTGGCAATTAAATATCACTTAATACCACTAGATACTCGGATAACGAATCACTATATAGATACCTTAGTTAAACTTTGCTTTGTCGCATTAATATTAGCTATCGCAATTTTAGGTTATCTATTTATCATTGATGATTTTTCGGTTGCTTATATAGCAAACAGCTCCAATACCCAATTACCCTTGGTATTTAAAGTCGCGGCGGTATGGGGAGGACACGAAGGTTCAATGCTATTTTGGATCACGGCTATTGCCGCTTGGAGTCTATGGATTCGCCCTAAAAACGGACTTAGCAGCGAGTTTGACAACCATGTTAGTGCAGTGATGGCGATGGTGTTGTGTGGCTTTTTACTGTTTCTGCTATTCACCTCCAACCCCTTTGCACGCTTGTTGCCTGAAATTCCTGTCGAAGGGCGTGACCTCAATCCCATCTTGCAAGATATTGGCTTAATATTGCACCCACCTTTGCTATTTCTAGGTTACGTGGGCTTAACCGCTTGCTTTGCGGGTGCCATGGCGGCGCTACTGGGACCTAAAACAGCGATTCAACAGCACTGTAAACGCATTCGACCTTGGGCAATACTGGCATGGATTTTCCTAACTGGTGGTAATGCATTCGGTTCTTGGTGGGCATACAATGAGCTTGGTTGGGGCGGTTGGTGGTTTTGGGATCCAGTCGAAAACGCTTCCTTTATTCCATGGCTTGTTGCCACCGCACTGGTGCACTCATTGATCCTCAGTGAAAAACGTAACAGCTTCCACGCCAGCAACATTATGCTGTGCATAGTGGCCTTCAACCTCTGTTTACTGGGCACTTTCTTAGTCCGATCTGGCGTAGTCCAGTCAGTTCATGCTTTTGCCGCTGACCCGACTCGGGGCAGCGCTATCTTAATATTGCTACTCATCTCTGCCTGCGCCAGCTTCACGCTGTTTGCCCTACGTGCACCGCGCCTCATATCTCGACCTAATTTTGAGCAAGTGAGCAAAGAAACCTTACTGTTTATTGGCAATCTCTTATTGGTGGTCGCGGCACTGTCAGTATTGCTCGGTACCTGCTACCCGCTAATTTACCAAGTGGTTTCTGGCCACAGTATTTCTGTTGGGGCACCTTACTTTAATAGCTTGTTTATTCCCATAGTATGGCTACTGAGTCTACTTATGGGCGCTGCACCATTATTACGATGGCAACATGATAAACAACCACCCTATCGCCAACTGATGCTGCTTGCCATGGCCGTCACACTCTTGAGTCTATCTGCTAGCTACATGGTCACACAGGGCTTCGATTTCTGGCTGTTTTGCGGTGTATTCTCGGTGTGCTGGATTGTCAGTTGCCTACTATTAACCATTGCCCGCGCCTTAACACAAACCACCAGCCTATCGGTTAGCCGACTGTGTCAGCCACCGCGTAGAAAACGATTCTATAGTATGTGCCTCGCACACTTAGGGGTGGCTGTCGCAATATTAGGCGCTACTGTCGTGTCTAATTTTGAGCAAGAAGAGCTACTTAGAATGGGACCAGGCCAAGGTAAACAGCTGGCTGGCTACACCTTCGTGTACGAGCAAACTGAACAGGTCGATGCCCGCAGTTATTCAGCCATTCAGGCCAATATTAGTCTGAGAGACAGCCAAGATCGCATCATCAGTTATATCTATCCACAAAGGCAGACCTTTAAAACTAACGGCATGGAGTTATCAGCCGCTGGAATAAAACGCAGCCTATT
The DNA here is from genome assembly GCF_000518805.1 of Shewanella waksmanii ATCC BAA-643. Classification (GTDB taxonomy): domain Bacteria; phylum Pseudomonadota; class Gammaproteobacteria; order Enterobacterales; family Shewanellaceae; genus Shewanella; species Shewanella waksmanii. The sequence goes on along the minus strand of NZ_JAEH01000039.1, from coordinate 36,861 downwards.
TGCCGATATGTATGTGTCTATGGGGGTGCCACTCAGTGAGACTGAATACTTGATACGCCTTAGCTATAAGCCGTTAGTCAGTTGGATTTGGCTCGGGGCGCTGATCATGATGCTGGCCGGATTTACCGCTATTTCGGCCGGTCGTATTAAAGCAAGACAAACTCAAACACACGGCGCTAACAAGCCATCAGTTCCCGCGGAGGCTAGCTAAATGGGCAAACTTCACTTCGTGATGCTACTCGCTACGCTAATGTTACTGCCGTTAGCGACCCAAGCTGTCGAACCGCGCAACTACTACAGCGAAGCCGAAATTAAAACGCTCGGCTTTGATATTGCTAAGTCTTTACGTTGCCCGATGGCCACTAACCAAACTTTATTTGATTCGCAAAACCAGATAGCCAACGAACTTAAAGCCGAAATATTTATCCAATTGGAACAAGGTCGCAGCAAACAGCAAATTATTGATTTTATGGTGGCTCGCTATGGCGAGAAAATTCGCTATATGCCCAGTTTATCTGCGGGTACTGCGCCACTTTATCTGATCCCGATTTCGTTAGTTTTGTTGGTGATCATCGCCGCACTATTCAGCCGACGTCTATGGCGCCAATCAGCCCCCAAGCAGGAGCAAACAGATGCGTAAATTATCCCTAACTCTTAGCGCCATTATGCTTGTTTGTGTGAGCAGTCTGGCTATTGCCTCAATGCCCAGTGACAAAGTTTACGCCACGGGCGAGTCATTACCTAAGCCCATGATCATGTCGCGATTTATTGAAATGCAGTACGCACGTTCTATGGCTGAAATTGAGTTAACAGCCTTAACCGGGCAAACCATTAACCTGCAGCAACACAAGGGTAAGTTAGTGCTTATTAACCTGTGGGCGACCTGGTGTGGTCCTTGTATCAAGGAGATACCTATGATGGAGGGGATAAGACAAACCAATAAAGACAATGATTTGGTGGTCATCCCTGTGTCTATTGACGAGTCAGCAGCTGACATCATGCCGTTTTTGCAGCAACACGGCTTAGCTGATTATCAAACATATCATCGCGATCAATACTCATTAGATAATGTCTTACCTGCGAACGTAGTGCCAGCCACCTTTGTACTCGACGGTGATGGCAACCTTATCGGCTTTTTACGCGGTTACTTAGATTGGGGCGACAAAGAGGTGCAACCTTACCTTGAAGCCTTAACCGCAAAATACGCCCAGCGAGAGGAATTTTTGCAATAACTTAGTCCCTGCCACCCTTTTCATTGCTCCCGTCCGGATATTTGCCCCTTTGCCGGACGGATTTTTCCCAGACCACCCAGTTAAAAACTTAAATAAGTATTTATAATATTTAATATCATCAAAGTTTAATTATATGCCCACCAAAAATAAAATGGCGGACTTTTAATTTACACCTAAAAATAATCATTGAAATCACCACGAAAAACCAACCGCCACCACCAACCCACAATATATCGAATCGATAATTATATTTTTAATTTTTATTATCTGGAAAAAATCCTACAAATTGCTTTCTACTAGTTTAGACAGCTTTGAGAATGTTGTAGCCCGCTCGCTGAATGAATTTTAGCTCATGATTTATTCAGCTGGTTACTCAACATCTTCCTACCTCTGGCTTGACTGGCTGGTTATTAGGGCTTAGGTGCTGTCAATACAAAGCTTGACAATCAACCTCGCGGACTGGACGCCCAAACGTCTTTATGGAATGGACTCCATTTTTTATTTTAACTAAAACTTTTATTTTAACTAAGAGTTTAAATTCTTCATCCATATGAAGAAGAGAACTTCTATTAAGCTTTAAATTAGTTAGCTAAATTTAGGAGATACGATACAATGAAGTTCCCCGCTAATACTAATGAAAAATTCAAGTTGAAATATTCTAATTTATTTTTAGCCTTTGCAACCTTCATCGCAGTTTATTTACCAGCATATGCGGCACTCGCCAAGCAAAATTTTGAAATATTTGAATCAGAAAAATATGAAAAAGTAAAGACAACAAAAAAACTAGAGTTTGGAAAAGAAAGCAAGCGGTTCATTGTTGAGTTGGAATCACCAGCAAGCAAGCTGCATACGGGTAATTTAATCACCTTAAGTTCAAACGATTATACTCAACACCTAGAACAACAACAGCAACATTTTGCCTCAAGTCTGGCTAAAACTTACGCTGGATTTACACTTGAAAGGAGCTTTAGAACTCTATTTAACGGTGTCGTAATAGAGGGGGCCAACGCAACACTGGAACAAATAGCTAGCCTGCCTGGCGTAAAAGCCGTTTATCCCGAAGTCATGTATCATTCAACGATGGATGCATCAAACAACATCATTAATAGCGAAGCAATGTGGAATGCTGTTTCTGGAATAGAGAATGCTGGCAAAGACATAAGGGTGGCCGTGATAGATACAGGAATCAGCCCCACAAATCCAATGTTCGCAGATGACAATTTTCAGGCGCCAGTAACAAACATGCCAACAGACGATTATTGCTCAACGGTAAATGCCAATTTTTGCAATAACAAATTGATCATCGCACGTTGGTATACCCTACATTTCCTGTCTGCAATCAAGAGCATTTAAATCCTCTTGATTACAATGGCCACGGAACTCATGTTGCAGGTACAGCAGTAGGAAACCGAGTTTCGACCACATATCAAAAAGTTGACCTAACGCTATCAGGCGTAGCACCAGCAGCTTACCTCATGTCCTACAAAGCACTGTTTAGTACTGAAGATTGCATTAATACTCGCGGCTCTAATGTAATGTTAATGCAAGCCATTGAAGATGCTGTCAATGATGGAGCCCATGTAATAAATAACTCTTGGGGAGGCAGTGCTGGAGACCATCCAGCAAATAGTCCATTCAAAACTATGTATGAAGCCGCTGAGGAAGCGGGAGTAGTGATAGTGACCGCAGCAGGCAACGATGGCTCAGGTGGTGCTCAAACAATAGGCTGTCCGGGGTGTATTGAATCAGGCATTACGGTAGCAAATAGCACCACAGGGCGTTACTTTGCTAATAAGTTAACAGTAGACAACAAAGACTACTTGGCAATGCCTGCCTATAATTCAAAGTTAAGCAGGAACATTGAACTACCTATCATCGCTGCTTCGCAGCTAACTGAAGGTAATACCGAGGCATGTGCTCCTTTTACCGATGACAGTTTTAAAAATGCAATAGCATTAGTCTCTAGAGGGACATGTGACTTTTCAAAAAAAGCAGCAATGGTTCAAGCGGCAGGGGCTAAAGCACTAGTTATACACAATACTCCCGGCAGTTTACCATTCAGCATATACGTGCCGAACAACTCATTGCCAGTAATAATGATAACAGCAGAAGCAGGCAACGCCATCACTAGTTTTTTAAGCACACAAGAAACTACCGCAAGAATAAGTGCCGAAATAGAGCGATTCATTGCTCCAACCAATGCTGACATTGTTGTAAACAGCAGCTCTCGTGGTCCAAATGGGGATTTTTCGGTACTAAAGCCAGATATTACAGCTCCAGGGACAGATATTCTATCAGCTATTCCCGCAATAAACGGTGAATTACCCGCTACCGCTATCTTCTCAGGGACGAGTATGGCAAGTCCCCATGTCGCCGGAGCCGCCGCCTTGCTTCGACAGCTAAATCCCAATTGGACCGCAAACGACATAAAAACCGCATTAACATCCACTGCGACATCAAGTGGTATTTTAGACGAAAAAACCTTTACTGAAGCAACCGTCTTCGCAAAAGGAGCTGGACGGCTAGACCTTGATAGAGCGAGTCAAGCAGTGTTAACCTTCGATCGCCCTTCTCTCGCTTCGGATTGTGTAGGCTTATGTACTTATTCTCATACGGTCCACAATAAATCGGGACACACAACGACTTGGGATCTTTCCTTCGAAGCCGGCAGTATTGGAGAGACTTTTCTAGAAATTTCACCTTCAACATTGGAACTACAAGCAGGTGAATCTGCACAGTTCCATACTAAAGCTGACGTATCTCTATCTGAAGATGAAAGCTGGATTTTGGGTGATATATGGTTAAAAAGCAGAGAACACACTGACGCTCACCTTCCTGTCGCAATTTTGTCCCAACATAGTAGTAATTCCAACTTAATCTCGGTTGCAGGTCCTAAAAATAAGATTTTAGCTAACGATGAAATACCGATTAGTGCTCGATTCAATAATCTAATGTTCAATAATAGCATCACCATAGAGGCTCAAATACCTAATGGTACCGTCCTCACTTCAGTAAACGATGTAAATATCAATATAAAAAATGGACAACAGTATGGGCTCAATATTGACGAAGCGGCAGGAAAAATCATTTGGTCAGGACAACTTCAAATACCAAAGCTCAACTTAACAAAAACCAATCAGACCAACACAAGTATATTTAACTTACCTTCGCTCATCACACCGGAATGTGAACAGGATTGCGATGACGTTGCCTTCACTCTAAATACGCCAAATTTCCTTTTTAACTCCAATATATACAGTAAAATCACGATTTCAGATAATGGATTAGTCTTAATCGGTGGTGGTTCAACTGCTGGCACCAACAACAATACGCCACTCCCTGATACAATGAAACCCAATAATATATTAGCTCCTTTATGGGCTGACTTTTCCCTCAGTGAGAACAACCGTAATAACCAGCAAGGTGGTCAAGTTGGGATTGCTTTGGCCGAACAAAATGACAAAGAATGGATAGTCATTGAATGGAACAATGTAAAACTAGTCGAAGAGCCAAATGCTGGCACGTATACATTTAGCATATGGATCAGCACATCTGAACAAGAAGAGATTACCTTCAATTACATTAATATTCCGGCGATGCCAAGCCAAGCAACAATCGGAGCGGAAGATATTAGCGGAGCAAACGGCGATACACTCTATTTCAATAGTGAGAATGAATCTGTAGCCGTGACAAGTGGCGAGCAAGTACAAGTTGAAGTGGCCGATATGGGCCAGCTTGAAATTAATTACCAAGTCCAAGCGAAGCTGTTCGAGTTTGGCTCACAATTAGGAATTGAAACCGATGAAGAGCAAGCTGTCACAATTAATATTTTAGAAAACGCCAATACATCGGCTAGAAAGGTTGCTCAAATGTCTGCGACCAGTAATGGAACTACCTTCAAAGCACTGGATGCCATTGAAATACACCCTAATGGTAACGTAGGTAACCCCAAATTAGTCAGCCCGCCAGATAATGGTACAGTAGTGATTTCTCACTCAGGAATTGCGACTTATACTCCTGTAAGCAATTTTTTCGGAGTGGATACGTTTACTTATACTGTAGAAGATCAAACTGGGAATGTATCTACTCCAATTAAAGCTAGCATAGTAGTTAATAACATTAACGATGCGCCGACTATGTCACTTACAAAAAGTGTAGCGAGAAGCAAAGTAGGTCAGGCAATAAGTTTAAAGTCAAACGCTATAGACTTAGATGGTGATTCACTAAACTTTTTATGGACCCAAACAGCTGGAGCAGCACTTGAATTTGACTCTCAAGCAGAAAACATAGTCATCACACCAACTAAGCAAGGCAACTACTCGTTTAGTCTCGAAGTTACTGATAGTAGTAGTAACGTTATAGAATCGATCAACTTTACCGTTGAAAATAAAGATGACGATGGCGGCGCCATGCATTGGCTGATTAGTGTATTGATGCTTCTCGGCTACCGATTAAATTTTAGCCGAAAAACGTAAACAATAAACGAATTTAGCCCAATAGAGCCGCTGTTCTTGTACCTATACAGGGGCTCTATCTTAATAGAAGTTATTCGTTAATAGCCTATTATGTCCTAGCCCAAAACATTTCTATTCAAAAACTAATTTGCTTATTTTCCACCGATACTCTGAGAGCTAAACACCAAAATATCGCCTGGCTGACACTGCAAATAGGCACAGATCTTCGCTAACGTCTCAAAGCGTACCCCTTTCACTTTACCGCGCTTAAGCAAAGACAAATTGGCCTCAGTGATATCAATGGCTTTCGCTAACTCCTTTGAGCTGACCTTTCGCATCGCCATCATCACATCTAAATTAACAATAATTTCCATGGCTAGATAAACTCTTTGTTTTCGGCTTCAATTTCTTTTGCCGCTTTGAGTAAGTAAACAATCACTAACATCAACAGCAAGGTGGTGAGATTACCAAAGTCGATAGTCAGTTCTATCTCGGTGGTTTCAAAAAACTGACTGTGGTAATTACCCACCGCAATATTACGGCCAATATCTAAGAAAAAGTCCGCCACTTTTAGCCAAATTAACCACAAGTAACAGCGCATTGGTTCGGTGGCAAAAAACAGACCTTGTTGGTAGTAAGCCAACAACTTTTGCAGCCAATACACCCCTAGCAACATGGTGACAAATTGCGGTAGCACCATCATGAGTAGCACACTGTGACTGGCACGATCGTCTTGCCAAAGTGCTTCTGAAAGCGCACTGCTACCTAACCTAAGCTCACCGTTGAAACCCAGTTGATAACCCAAGTAGCCAATAACAACCGCAGTCGCCAGCAAAACTAACCCCCGCAGATATCCACTTAACTGACTCAATTTGTTCATCTTGTCGTTCATGACGTCGATCTTCTCCTACACATTGATGCCCAAATCATAACACACAACAAAAAATATTCGCAAAATAATATTAAATTATCGTTTTACAATAATTATTTTATGTAATAGGCTAAATAGCAACTTAGCAATACAGTCATCAACCACGATGATGCGGATGCGTTATATCAATAAGGAACAGATTATGAGCCATAAATTATTACTTTCTTCACTGCTACTGACCGCCAGCGCCGTCAGCGGATTGATGAGCGGTTGCAGCACCCAACAGCAGCAAAACCTAACCCATTCCGTCGTTGCGCCAGTGAGCAGCACGGCTGCGGTACTGCCTATTGAGGCGTTCTTTAATGAACAAGGGATTAGCGATATTCAAACATCCAATGATGGCAAGTGGCTGGCCTTTTTAAAGGACTATCAGGGGGCAAAAAACCTCTATTTGATGCCTGTCGGCGCGGCGTTGAGTGACGCCCAAGTCATCACCCAATATTCAACTCCCATTGCCGGATTTCAATGGTCACTCAACGACAACCAACTGTTCTTTGCCAAAGATACTGATGGCAACGAAAACACTCAGCTTTACAAGCTAACTTTTGATGCGACCAAGGCAATCTCGGCGCAAATTCAACCGTTAACAGACCAAGTAGACAGTCGTTATATGTTGCTAAGACAGCCAAAGCTTAACCCTGAACAACTTATTGTCATGGCTAACCATAGCCAAGCGCAGCGACTCGATCTGTACCGTCTCAACATCAAGGATGGTTCAATCACGCCTTTAATGGAAAATACCCTAGGCTTCGGACAAATAGAGGTCAACGATAGCGGCGAGCCCGTATTAGCGGCCAACAGTAATCCAGACAACACCCGTAACCTGTATATTAATGAACAGGGGCAGTGGCGTGTGTTGCTCAGCACAGACTTTGGCGAAGAGATTGATATATTGCGCATCAATACTGAGCGCAACATCGCCTTTGTTAAAGCCAACATTCAAGGTCGCGATAAACAACAATTACTGAGTATCGATCTTACAACCGGCAAGTTAACCACATTGCATCAAGATCCCCGCGATGAGTCTGATGTCCATGAGGTGCTATTTGATGATGCTGGCAGTCCGATTGCGGTTTCTTACTATGGCGGTCGACTACGTACCTACCCTTTAAACCAGGAATTTAAACAGCACTGGCGGACGATTAACGATCACTTCAAACGAGACGTAGAAATCACCGTCAGCGACCGTAACCAAGATACCGGCCTGTGGCAGCTGCATGTTGCCAGCGACACCGATCTGGGCAATGAATATGTCTATGATGCCAACACGGGAAAAGTCTCTGTACTGTTAGCCCAGCAACCGAGTATCAACCCAAGCTTGTTATCTAACAAACAATCCATCCACTATACCGCTCGGGATGGCGTGACGATTCAAGCCTACTTAACCTTGCCACAAGGACAAAGCAAGCAACTGCCTACAATCATTCTGCCCCATGGCGGCCCTTGGGCACGGGATTATTGGACCCTAGGTTCTGGTTACTTCAATCCGGTGGCACAGCTGTTAGCCAACCGAGGTTATGCGGTATTGCAGCCAAACTTTCGCGCCTCAACGGGCTTTGGTAAGCGCTTTTTGAACCTCGGCAACAAAAACTGGGGCACAGGCAGTATGCAAGACGATCTCACCGATGGCGTCAACTACCTGGTTGAACAAGGTATTGCCAACAAGCAGCGGGTTGGCATTATGGGGGCATCTTACGGCGGTTATGCCGCGCTCGCCGGGGTAACGTTCACACCCGATGTCTATCAAGCCGCCATTAGCTATGTTGGGCCATCAAGCCTAATTACATTGATGGAAGCGTTTCCGGACTACTATCGCCCCTATTTGGGTCAGTTCTATAACGCGGTAGGTGACCCAGAAGTCGCCGCAGACCGCACCGATATGCAGGCCAGATCGCCAATTAACTTTGTCGATAACATTAAAACGCCGCTATTGCTGGTACAAGGTGCTAATGATCCGCGTGTCACCCAAATAGAGTCTGACAATATTGCCAAAGCCCTAGTCAACAAGTCGCTACCGGTTGAATACATTTTGGCGAAAGATGAAGGTCATGGGTTTCAAAAGCGCGACAATAAACTGGCTTATATTCTCGCCATGGAACGCTTCTTTGCTAAACACTTAGGTGGCAAAGTCAGCCCAACCCCGTCCGTCGCACTGGGGGATCACCTACAAAGTTTAACCGTCGATGTTAAGGCGCTATAAGTACCATAGACGCGTCTGGGCATAAATGGTCTCTGCGGCTTCCCCCTAAGAGACTATTTATGCCTCCACAACTTACTGTGGCGCGATATAAACACCCTTGATAATCCCCAGTCCAAGACACCTAGAGCAGAATAAAAACAACAATATTAATTTAGCCGCCAAAGTATCTGATTATTTATCAGACACAACCAACACTAATAGGTAAAACAAAAATAGGTAAGCCTTACCTAAAACCATCCACGAAAAATAGCTTAAAACAAACTTAATTAAAACCGACATCCCGGATTAAACTAAGATACAAACCAGTTTACTTTAATCACTTCCACTTATAGTCTGACAGGCGACAAACTCAATATATTAGCGTATTCACGCTACCTTAAAGTACTACTTTTAGCCGCATAAATAGAACATGCAAAGTTATTTCCCACAACTGGCACTGATATCTACAGTGAGACATAATTAAAAAACGAAATTAATCTCAACAGCAGTAAAAATGGAGTCCTCGACAACAAAACCGTTGACGCCAGATTTCTGCCCCAGCCTTTGTCAGCTAGAAAGTAGCAGCGACATGCTAGCTAGTTCAGTGGCTATCTTGTGTAGTGACTGAAGTAGCAGCGACATGCTAGCTAGTTCAGTGGCTATCTTGTGTAGTGACTGTTTTGTCTAGTGACTGTCTTGTGCAATAGCGGGCATGTGCCACTAGGCACCCTGATGACGGCAGTAACAATTCACTTCAATAATTTTCATCTGCTGATACAAATTAAGCAGGTTTAATCATGCTCACTTAGCTAATAGATTTATACAACTAATAAAAAACCATAAAACAAACCTATATTAAAAGATGTTCAATCTAGAGTGCTACAATCACAACAACCAGTAAACACAGGTTTCAACAACTAAAAGTGAAACAAACAAAAAATCTGCAAAAAATATAAAAACCCCATATTACAACCAAGGCCAACAGTCTATATTAAGATAACGTTGCACAGACAAATAATAATTATTTAATTATTATTATTTATTGGGTGAGTATTGACATCACAAGATAAAGTTAAATAAATTCCAAAAAGGAAACACGATCAACTTTATTTAAAAAGGTAACCCATGAAGAAAAATATAATTCTTGCCTCGTCAATATCGCTGCTTTTGCCATTATCTGCTTTTGCTGGCTCATCTCAACAGCCAGTTGCAGATAGTGTTATTAAAGCCCAGCGATCAGCACTAGCGGCAAATACTGCTGGGCAAGGATTTGGCCCCCAATCCCCCAGAAACATTGATAACCTAGCAGGCGAAAATCAACGCACATTTGCTGCTGCGCCTCACTATAGCAAGATGAATCTATGTAACATTCATTTCCATAAGAACGCTGAGCACCAAGGGGGGGAATTTACTCAATATGCGGGTAATGGTAACGGCAAAGGTTATCACTCTGGATACGTCTATGCAGGCGAACTGAGCGAAAAGGAACTTACTCCTATATCGGATATTATTGGGGGTGAAAAACACAGTCTTAACCCTGGTGACACCATTGAAGTACACTACGTTCATTCAAGTGCCGATGTAACACCTGGGCCAACCCTAGGGGCTTGTTTAAGCGAATCAATTGCCAATCCACAGCTACGAGTGGAAACCCAAGTTTTTGTGCTCGTTAATGACACCGATGCCGCCAACTTTATGACCTTAACTGAATTAGGCCAACGTAATGGCTACCATCAAGCATTAAATATCCCTAATGATACTGGCACTGCCATTGAATATGCCGGCTCAACAACAGGGCCAAGCTTTAATGAGCAAGCCTCACCACTGCAAGTTAGCTGGAGGGTCCGTCCTCAAGTCATGAAAGTAGACATTCACTCAGTGGGTCAATGGTTAACAGGTAACGTATTTGATGAAGATCATGCCCACGGTGTGCGTAACTTAGTCACCAATCCCAAGCTACTTTCCAATGCCGGTGTAAACTAGCAAACGGCCTTTCCAGTATGTTTTACCCTCGAATGGTAAAGCATACTGGATAGTTTCCAGCATAACTCTGCTAGCCAATCAGTACCAAAGGCTGCAGTAACCATTGCCATAACCAATTTACTATCCACACTAAACAGTCACTCACCAAATATCCGCACACCAGCGTCGCTTTCATTGCTCTTCCCGCCTTCTATCATCCGTAAGCCTGTAATGGCTGCTTTTATCCTGCTACTAGCTTTACTAGCTTAACTAACTGATAAATATTGAAGTTGAATATTGGTGAAAGCCGCAGTAATAGACGGTGAAGCTTGGTGAAAGCCATTGATAATTGGTGAAAGCTAAGTAAAGTGGAGATTAATTCCTCAATAACGCCCGATAAAAACAATAATAAAATGCTTAAGGACGGCACTATCAATATTCGTTATCAGTTTGCGGATCTCACCCTCAACACCCAGCTGGGCACCTTAGTTAACCAACAAGGTGAAGAGATAAAGTTGCCATGGCTTAGCTATCGTTTGCTATGGGTATTATTAGAAGCCTCGCCAGCGATTGTCAGTCAGCGCGAATTGATTGCCGCGGTGTGGCCCGATGCGGTTGTTGGTGACGAAACCTTAAAGCAACGGGTCAAATTGCTGCGCCGTGCGCTGCAAGATAATGCCGCTGCACCGCGCTATATCGAGGCCATTCGCGGACGTGGCTATCGCATTATTGCCAACGTCGATGCCACTCCCATAGCAGAAACCGGTCAGTCCAGTCGGCTAGCTTTAGCCACAGATACTCATATTAGTCCCAGTAAAGGCAGCAATTATCCGCTTTACTGGAAAATGACCTCATTGGGTTTACTAACCTTACTGATGCTATTTGTCTGTATGGCACTGCTAATGTCTGCCAGCGCCCCCCTACAAAAAACCCAGCAAACCACCGCCCAAAGTGCCACAGCTCATAGCTTCGATAACGAACTCTACCAAAAAGGCCTCGATTACTACCATCGTTATCGTGCAGAAGATAACTTGCATACCATCGACCTATTTCAGTCTGTTATTGCCCTCAGCCCTCAAAAAGCCGAAGCCTATGCGGGTTTGTCCGACGCCTATAGCCAGGGGGTATACCAGTTTAATGGCCCTAATGAATGGCAAACCTTGGCGATTGATGCGGCGTATAAAGCCATTGCACTACAGCCCGATTTGGCCCTAGGTTACAAATCGCTAGGACTGGCCTACTACAACAAGGGCTGGCTAGTTAAGGCGATCAATGCCAACCTCAAAGCGCTTGATAAGCACAGCCAATTTGCCGAAGCGATGGCCAACGTGAGTTACTTGTACCGAGAGATAGGCCAGCTAAAACAAGCACTCAGTTGGAATAGTAAAGCCTTGCAACTTGATAGCAATCACTCGGTTAACTTAGTACATCGCGGCCTTATTTATATTGCTCTTAACCAATATCTGCAGGCTGAAGGCGTGCTCAATAAAGCGCTGCAGCTACAACCTGACTCGCAGCTTGCCAGTACCAGCATGGGTCAGTGGTATATCAGCCAAGGCCTTTATCAACAAGCTGTCAGTCACTATCAGCAACTACTCACTAAGCCAACTAACCAAGCAAATTTGGCGTTTACCTATGGCTTAGCCCAAGCTCAATATTACTTAGGTGACTATCGACAAAGTCAGCAGCTGGCCCAATCCCTAAGCGCATCCAATAACCCGCAGCGTCAACAACAAGGTCAGCTACTGGGATTTTTCTGCCATGTAGGCACTCAAAATGCCGCTGTGTGGCAGCAAGATGCGACGCTAGCGGCTAAGTGGCAACAATTGATTAGCCATTATCTCAATCAGCAGGCAAGCGGTTCAGACAGGGGCAGCGATAGCTTGGCATTGGCGATGTTGTATGCCAGCGCGAATGACAGCTCCCAAAGCCAACGCTTCCTTATTCAAGCGATCAATCAAGGTGTGCTGCAAAGATCGCTAATTGAAGATCACCCCAGCTTTGCCCTGCAAGTGGCGGAGCCGCAGTTTCAGCAATTGTTGAGCGAAATCGATAAACATATTCTCGCTCAACAATAGCTAGCTTAACCACCTATACAGGAAAGCGCTACGCCGGTGTGGTGGCTTGTAGCGCTTGACGTTGCTCGGCGGTGAGCTTAACAATTTTAAAATCATAGTAAGCGTAAGCGGCACTGATTAGCGGGCAGATAAGATTGAAGAACGCAAATGGCAGATAAGCCAAAGTCGCGACCCCCAATGTGCTAGCCATGTAGGCACCACAGGTATTCCAAGGCACCAGTGGACTAGTGATGGTTGCTGAGTCTTCTAATGCGCGGCTCAAGTTCACCGGCGCTAGGCCATAGCGGCCATACTCCACTTTCAACATTCTACCGGGCAGCAAGATCGCAATGTATTGATCGCCGGTGACTAAGTTGGCGCCAATCGCACTGACTAAAGTGGTCATAATCAGACTGCGGCCAGAGCTAACTAACTGCATGATGCTTTGTAGTATCCGTTGCAAAAGCCCAGTGCGTTCCATCACGCCACCAAACGCCATGGCACAAATAATCAACCAGACTGTGGTCACCATACTGCTCATACCGCCGCGGCTAAGTAAGTTATCTAATACCTCACTTCCGGTGTTGGCCACATAGCCGTCAAACATGGCGACCCACAAGCCTTTAACCAACGCCAGCAGCATAGGTAGATTGCTGTCGTTGGCTAATGCCAGCACCCCATCAAATTGGAACACTAACGCGCACACAGCCCCAGCTAACGTACCTAATATCACCGTAGGAAAAGCGGGCATCTTTTTATACGCTAGCAGTAACACCACCAGTAAGGGTAACAGCAGCAGTATGCTCGGTTGATATTGCGCTTGTAATACCGCCATAGTTTGTTGCAGATCGTTTTCAGCTTGAGTGCTGCCGCCACTGAGTCCTAATAAAACAAAGCCGATAAGCGCAATAATAATACTCGGGGTAGTAGTCCAAGCCATGTGACGAATATGGGCAAAAAGATCGCTGCCAGCAACAGCAGGAGCCAAGTTAGTGGTATCAGACATGGGTGACATTTTGTCGCCAAAGTAAGCGCCAGAAATGATGGCGCCCGCCGCAATTTCGACACTTAAGCCCATCACACTCGCCACGCCAATAAGTGCAATACCTAAGGTGCCTGCCACAGTCCAAGAACTGCCAATACTGAGCGCGACTATCGCGCATAGCAGACAAGATGCCGCATAGAAGTATTCAGGGTTAAGTAGCTTCATGCCATAGAAAATCATGGTCGGCACCGTACCGGACAATATCCAAGTGCCAATTAACGACCCGACGGAAAACAAAATCAACAACGCGCCTGTGGCGAGGCCGACACCTTTTACAATGCCTTTTTCCATCTCTGCCCAGCTATAGCCGTTTTTGGCACCGACAATCATGGCAATACATGCGGCGATAATCAGCGCGATTTGATTGGCGCCAGCAGAGCTGTCGGATGAGAATAGATACACCGCCATCGCCAACATGACGACCAATGCCAACATAGGAGTCAGTGCATCTATCAAAGTGGGAGTGCGGTGTTTTTTACTGCTTGCCTGTGGCGTTGTAACCTCTTCCTGAGGCGGGGATCCTGCTGCCATGGTCAATCCTATTATTGTTATTTTTTGGTATTAAATAGCCAGCAATGTTTACATATAAGCAACAACCTTGTCCAATCAACGCTGGCCTGCAACCCGCATGAATACTGGCGTTATCAGCTATTAATCACTAAAAATTCATTACTAAGGCGTTAATCGTATTGTTTATGCATTTAATGAGCATAAACACGAATTGCTCAACACCTCTATTTGGCGAATAAAGCGAGCATGTGCCTTTCAATTATTGCGGCTATCCCTTAAAATCTGCCCCTAAATGATTTCCGCTCAAAGGCTTTTACACCATGCAACTAACGGCACTGACTCAACCTATCTATGATCACCTTTATGCTGATATCCATCAGTTTCGCTCGACCTTCGATCTGCCAATTGAAGATCCCAGCAGCTTAGATGACCAAGCCGACACGCTGCATACGTCATTGGCGATTGAAGAGTTAACAGAATTAGCTGAAGCTGATTGCCGTGTAGAACAGGCCGATGCCATTGTCGATTCGGTTTACGTATTAATGGGCCGTTTAGTGCACTTAGGTGCCAGCCAAGTTAGCGATCGTCTAGAGATCAGCTATCTGATTGATCTGCTGCTACACGTTGCCAAGAATCGCGACATCGATTTCATCACTTGCTGGGATGAAGTGCATTCAAGCAACATGAGTAAAGTTTGTCGCAATGAGCAAGAGTTGGCTGAAACCGTTGAGTTTTATGCTAAACAAGGGGTAGAGATTGTCGGCAGCAGCAAAGGCGACTTTATCATTGCTAAATGTGCTAAAGACGTCGATATGGATGGTAAAGTCGTACGCCAAGGCAAAGTCCTTAAATCTGTCTATTATCGTCCGGCTGACCTTGCCAAGTTAGTCAAGTAACCTCGCTGCCAAGGCTGCTGTCGATGACAGTTGCCTTGTAAGCAATGCCTAAGTAACATTGACCTAACGGTAGCGTTTCTTAGACTAAATTGACTACCGTAGCGGTACAGCGCAACGTAGTCACCAATAATCACTTAATAAATTGACGAACCAACATGCAGTTAGCACCGATCACTCTATTTAAGTCTCTATCCGATCCAATTCGGCTCTCCATCTTGTTAATGCTCAAGGCAGAAGGTGAATTGTGCGTGTGTGAATTTAGTGAGGCACTGGATGAAGTGCAGCCGAAAATTTCGCGTAACTTAGCACTACTAAAAACGGCAGAGATAGTGGTTAACCGTCGTCAAGGGCAATGGATCTATTATTCAATTAATCCCAATTTGCCGCAGTGGGCACAGCAAGTGCTCAACGAAACTTATTCAGCAAACCAAGCATTAATTGCCACCCCTTTGAGTAAGCTGAACGCTGTTGGCGATACCCAAAATCGCCCCATGATTTTATGTAAAAAATAACCTAACTTGCCAGAATCTGACAAGTTAGGTCTAAGTGACACAAAAGCCCTAAAGCTTAATAGATAGTTTTGACATTAAAACTGCGAATGTAATGCACATTCGGTTGGGTGCCAGCCTCCAGATTCATCTGTTTGCTGCCATGCATCTTTATCAGACGCGAAACTTCACTGTTAGGATCGGCTAAATCACCAATCACTCTCGCCCCAGATGGACAAGCACTCACACAAGCAGGCAACAAGCCCTGATCTAATCTGTGGTCGCACAAGGTGCACTTTTCTGCCGTTCTGCGTGGACGCGTCTGCGGATAAGTGTCTCCACGTTCAGGGTTAACATACGGGGTGGTTTTGCTGCCCGTTTGCTTAAGTAATAAATGTGGTGACGCCGTACCTTGAGCCACCAACACACTGTCATCTTGCCACTCACGATGCGGCACTTGTCGGTTATAACTGATGACGCCATACGGACAAGCCCGTACACACTTCATGCAGCCAATACACTTATCGTTATCCTGCAATGTTAAGCCGCGCTTATCTTTGTACATCGCCCCAGTTGGGCACACATTAACGCAAGCGGCGTTATCGCAGTGGTTACATAGCGTCGGCACATAGCTGTATTTCACGTCAGGGAAACGACCTTCAGTGACGTTGATATGATTCGACCATTTAATGCCATCCGCGGTGTTGTTTTCTGTTTTACAGGCTAAATCGCATCCGCCGCAGCCTACGCACTTTTGAAGATCAATGACCATTCCTAATTTCATAATATGCTCCTTTAGGCTTTGCTGACTTGAATACGGATATGACCATAGAAGGCCGACGCGCCGCTGAGCCTATCGTATCTGTCGGCGATAATATCGTTGTTATTGCCACCGCGAACTTGGCTACCAAACTTCAGACTGGCGTGACGTCCATAGGCCCAATGGCCTTGGCCAAAACACTTAGCCACGGTGCCGGGTCTAACCCCTTCCCACAGCGCCGCTGTGCAGCTCAACTGACCCACCGGACTACTCACAATGATGTTATCGCCATCTTTGATACCCAGATTTTGTGCATCAATCGGGTTTAACTTAGCCGTATCCACTTCGACCTTATCGCCTGGATCGACATCCTTAAATTCGTAGTACCAAGGGGTATTGGCTGAACGCCCTTCTTTGTTGAGACGTGACTTTTGATCCACCAGCAATAGCGGATATTGTTTCGCATCACCAAACCGATACGGCGCTTCATAATGGGGCACAAACGCCAGTTTTCCGCGGGCCTCATATTCACAAGCCGCCATCACCTCATCAACACTCACGCTGTGTTTTTTGGCATGTTTGCCTAAGGCGGTCTCTAAGGTTTTGCTGTAAAACTCAAACTGCTTGGTTTCGGTTTTAAACTTACCCCAGCGCGTCTTGAGCTTGTATGGGTGGCTATTCCACACACCGGCTTCTACAAACTTGTCCCACGAACCTAGGTCTTCACCGTACTTGTCTGCACCCGGTTGCCAAAGTGGCGCGGTAACATAGCGCACCAACAATTTACCGAACTCTTGCTCATTTTTTGCGGGTTGCTGAGTTTCAGGATCGAGTAACTGCTCGTTGATGTATCGCCAAGGCTTGTCGAAGCCTTTTTCCGCCAGTTTTTTCGCTAGCAAATAAGGAATTTCAGATTCATCATCCTTAGTGTTCCACAAGCGGTCGATAGAAGGTTGTTGCACTGAAACTTGATGAACACCGTTACCAATCGAATCTAATACCCCCCATTTTTCAAACATATGGTGGTTAGCAGGCAAGATAATGTCAGCAAACCAGCTGAACTCAGAGATATTGGTGGTGATATGCGCCATGAATTCCAGCTGGCTCAACGCTTCATTCCAGCGCTGCCCTTCTGGCGAAGAGAAGTTGAAGTTATTGAAATAAGCCAACATCACTTTGATCTCATAAGGATCGGCGCTTAGCATGCCATTTGGCGCATTGCTGGTGATCACGCCACCACCCGATTTGCCCTTTTTAAGTGCAGGAAACGCCAAGGTGCCACGCTGATCAATTTTCGGGCTCTTAACCGTCTTTTTAGCAATATCATCAAGATAGGGTTTCGAATCAGGGAAACTTTTGTGCAACTTGATTTTATTGGCAGGGAACAGTCCGCCTTTATTATCAATGCCACCAAATAGGCCATTAAGTGCATGGCAAGCAAAAGAGGTGTAAGTCCCGCGAGTGTGCATAACGGCGCCGCGTGAGGTCCAAACCTGCACCGCTGGTGCTGCCGCCGCCATATCCTTAGCAATACTGATAATGGTTTGTGGGTCAATATCCGTTTGCTCTGCCGCCCACTCTGGCGTGCAATCTTTAAGCGTTAAGTTCCACCACTCAATCAAGCCGTGGGTATACTTTTCATCAAACTGGCTTGCAGCAATCGTTTTGCCCGCAACAAACTGATTGTTACCGTCTTTAAAGTCACCCACAAATGGCTTATGCCAACCGCCTTCAACCAAAGCGACATGGGCAATAGCTAGCGCCAAAACACTGTCTTTGGCAGGCTCAATAGGGATCCATTTATGGGCTTTGCTCGCCGACGCTGACAGTCTTGGATCCACCACCACCACTTTGGCCTGATCTAAGGCATCACCCCAAGTTTTAGAGTAGTAAGAAACCTGACGGTTACTGGCGATGGGATCAGCGCCAAATGACAAAATGAATTTGGCATTGGCGACATCATATTGGTTATAACCCCAGTTACCATCTTGGTAATAGGGCCCCATTTTATGGGCTTCTGCACAAATTGAACTGTGAGAGATATTATTGGGCGAGCCAATCATGTTGGTGAGATGTTTATAAACAAACTCATTAATGTGCGAGTAGCGTCCACGTAGCAAGGCGTATTTATTGGCTTCGCCGGCGTTACGTAAATTAATGATTTTATCCGCCAACAAATCCAATGCTTCATCCCAAGAAATGGGTTTAAACATTGGGTCATGCTGCTGACCCTTCTTAGGGTTAGTACGTATAAGCGGAGTGCGGACTCTATCTGGGTCATACACCTGCTGTAAGCTAAGGTGTTGGCGTGGGCAGCTCGACTCGCCGTGAACCTGAGAATTAACATTGCCGCGCACTTTGACCGCGCGGCCATCCATCACGTAGACCTGTTTGGCACACCATGAGGTACAACCTTGGCAAGTGGTACCGACCCACTTACCGGTGCCCGTCAACGCATCAGATTTTGGTAACTCATTTTCAATGGCTTCAACCATTGGCTCAACCGCTGTCGTGCTACAACCCGTAGCAGATAGCGCCGCTGTCGCCGCACTAGACTTTAATAAAGCTCGGCGGCTTATTTGGATTTTTTTGCTCATATCATCACCCTTGGCAAACTTCATATATACAATATTGCATATGCGATTTATCGTATGTATACACCTAAAGAGGCAGAACAAGTAGTTTCAAGGTGTGCGATCAATCACAGATTATCGCTTTAGCATCTGCTTAATCATGTGGTGGGTAGTGGGATAACGGCGGCTTCTAGCAGGCAATAGAGGAAACAGTCAAACTTTACTTAAAATAACATTAATTGTTTATTTAACAACAAGTAAAGTGGGTTTCAGATCACCAAAATGGCGATCTAACCTGCTCTATCTAAGCCAAGCTTTTGCAGATAAAATAAACAAGTCAATTTTGTGCTTTAGGTCACTGTCATTAGTTGACCAAATTAATCAGGATTTGGTCATTAAATTGTAATGATTTGGTGGTAATTGGCCGCAATGGTAGTTGAATGCCCTAATCACGGCCCGGCAGTTTAATTAAAATTACGCCCAGCATTGGCAACGCGTACTTTTTCAATCGCACCGCGTTTTTGCATGGTGATATAGAGATCACGGCCATCTTCTCCACCAAACGCAACGTTGGTCGGGTGCTGACCTGTGAGTTCAATGGTATACATGAGCTTACCTACTGGTGATACTACCGCCACCACGCCAGCACCATAACGAGCGATGTATAAATTGCCCTGATTATCAGTGCGCATGCCGTCGAGTCCATGGTCATCAAAGGCAATCAGTAGGCGTTTGTTACTGACTTCGCCCTCGGCGCTGAGATCATATTGCCAAACTTTACGCTGCACGCTTTCATTGACGTACAAAGTGCGATTGTCTGGGCTAACTTCAATGCCATTGGTGGTGCCCATCGCTTGCTCTAACAGCTGTGTTTGACCTTGGGTATCGATACGCCACAATTGGCCACTACTTTCGGCCCAGTTAGGATCGCTGGCAAATAAAATACCATTATCCATAATGGCAATATCATTGGGTTGGTTCATGTCAGCATTGTGGGCATAAACACTCACTTCAGTGCTGTTAGCAGCCACTTTAAGAATGTTATGTCCCATATAATCAGCAATATACATATTTTGTTTAGCATCAAAGCGAATACCATTGCCAATAGACCCTTCAGGTAAACTCAAATACAAACTCGCATGACCATTGCTATCTACTCGTCCAATGGTGCCCTCTTGGCCAAAGTTAACCGCGTATAAGTTACCTTGTTTATCCAATGCTGGGCCTTCAACTCCCTGAGTAAAAGTGCCAGCGGCAACCCAGTCTTGGCTTTTAAGCGACTCACTGGTGTCAGTTTGATGAGCAGACAAAGGTGCTGATAATGCACTGGCTAACACGCTAATACCCGCGACAAGTTTAAATTTTATTGTTAATCCCATAGTGGTGATTTGCCCTTTGATTGTAGTGATATTGCCAGCTGTTCTAAGTCTAAATAACCCCGTAAACAACCGATATTGCTAATAGACGCTCATTGATTAAGTTACATAGTAACACCAAATGTTATTGCTTTGTGTTATTTTATAACATAAGCTAAACCTAACCTGTTTCAGCTGAAAACTCAATAATTTGCTCAGCGAGAGCCACCATAAGCAAGGGATATGTCGATGCAATTTGACCCGCAAAACTTGGCACAGCAAGCCGCTGGCAATGCGCCAAATCGTATTCACAAAGGCCTGGGCGACCTCAATACATTGGCGCAAGGTTGGCAGATCCTCGCAGAGCAGTTGAGTTTACCGGCAGCCACCCTCAAACGCAGTGCTATCGAGCAGAACCTGCAATGGATGCAATCGTTTGCCGACAGCGCTCACGTACAACTTGCACCTCACGGCAAAACTTCTATGGCACCGGCTTTATTTCAAGCACAAATAGCCAGTGGGGCTTGGGGTATGAGCGTTGCTAACGCGCAACAAATAGTGAGTGCCCACCATGCGGGCGTGCAAAACATCATCTTGGCCAATCAACTCGTTGGCTTACATAACTTTGCTATTGTCGCTAACGTGCTACGTCAGCACCAAGGTCAGTTGTATGTGTTTGCTGATAGTTTGGCTAATTTGGGCGCCATCAACGATTTTTTTGCGCCGCTAAACCTCAATGTCAATGTGTTAATCGAGCTGGGGGTGACAGGTGGTCGTTGTGGAGTTCGTCAGCACCAGCAAGCTCACCAGTTAGCCGATTTTATCGCGCAATCATCGGCGCTAAACTTGGCCGGAATCGCCTTTTATGAAGGTGTGATCCATGGAGACAATGCGGCTAACGATATTGGCGAGTTTGTTGACCAAAGTGTGCAATTAGCAAAACAGTTAGCCAAACGCCTCGCGCCGCAGAAAAACTTTATCATTACCGGCGCTGGCTCAGCTTGGTACGACATTGTTAGCCAGCACCTGATAAAGCACGATCCTGAGCAGCGCTTAACCGCCATTATTCGCCCGGGATGTTACTTAATTCACGATACCGGCATCTACCAAGATGCACAGCAACAAGTCTTAGCTCGCAGCACATTAGCCTGTGACATCAATGCCGAGCTAACCAGCAGTCTGCAACTGTGGGCCTACGTGCAATCGGTCCCTGAAGCGGGCATGGCAATCATCGGCCTAGGTAAACGTGATGCCGCCTTTGACGCCGGCTTACCCACTCCTGAGCTGCATTATCGACCACAACAAAGTGCGCCAACCCCAGTGAATCAAAACTGGAAGATGGTACGCATCATGGATCAACACTGCATGATGAGCGTTCCCCAAGACAGTGATATCCAAGTTGGCGATCTCATCTGCTTTAGTACTTCACACCCATGTCTGACACTCGATAAGTGGCGCTTTGTCGGCATAGAAGATGACAACTATTGTGTTAACCAAATTATTGAGACTCACTTCTAATGACAACCACAACCGACCACCGCATGGACATTGTTAGTTGCATTAAACAGCGACTACCAGCACTGAGACCCTCAGAGCAAAAGGTCGCGCAGTTTATTCTCGCTAATCTTAATTATGCCGCGCACGCCCCCATAGGCGAGCTGGCCGACAAAATACAAGTCAGTCATGCCAGTATTACCCGGCTGGCCAAGGCGCTAGATTGTATTAATGTACGCGACTTAAAGTTCAAGTTGGCCCAATCGAGTGCTGTGGGCGAGCGCTTCACCTCAGACACTAAGGTAGAAAAAAAAGACATCCCCGCCATCTACCAATCTATTCACGATGCACTGTCTCGTAACGCAGGATTGATTGAAGAGCAGAGCATTCAAACGGCCTGTCAGCTCGTCACCCAAGCCAGACAATTGCTGATCTTAGGGGTGGGCGGCGGCAGTAGCATCATGGCGCAAGAGTGCCACCACAGACTATTTAGACTCGAAGTGATGAGCAATGCCTATAGCGATCCTATGTTGATGCGTATGGCCACCGCCACCGTTGAAAAACAGGATGTGATTCTATGTTTGTCATTAGGTGGCGTGAGCCCCGATGTACAGCACAGTGCCACCATTGCCAAAGAATATGGCGCCAAAGTGATTGCCATTTGCCCACAGGGGCCATTAGCAGAGTTGGCCGATGTCCACCTGCCGATTGAAACCGATGAAAGCGACTACATTTTCAAGCCCAGCTCATCACGCTACGTGATGCTGGCGGCTATTGATATTTTGGCCAGTGAAGTCGCGGTCATCAACCAACGTAAGTCCCGCGAGAAGCTACGCCGGATTAAACTGCACCTTGATGATCATCGCCAAAACGATGGTCGCTTACCGCTGGGAGATTAGCGCTATGGTAACCCAGGTTAAGCCTGCCGCTATTACGGTTATCCAAGGTGCCCAAGTTTTCGATGGTACCGGCGCTGCGCCAATAAACACTGATGTTGCCATTTGTGGTGATCAGATTGTCCATGTTGGCTGTTGTGAGCATCTGCAAATTGCGCAAGTTATTGCGGCCCACGGTTTAGCGCTAGCCCCAGGTTTTATAGATGTTCATACCCATGACGACCTTGCAGTCATGCGCGATAAACCCATGCAGAGCAAGTTATCTCAAGGGGTCACCAGTGTCATTGTTGGCAACTGTGGTATCAGTGCAAGTCCGGCACTGGCTAACGATGAACCGTTGCCGGACCCAATTAATCTACTTGGCGACAATCACGCTTTTACTTACGCCACGTTTGCTGATTATGCCAATGCCATTGCCAAGGCACAGCCTGCTGTGAATGTTGGCGCGTTGGTCGGCCATACTACGCTGCGCTGGCAGGCAATGGATGATTTAACTCAATGTGCTACACCTGAGCAGATGCAGCAGATGCGCGCCCAGCTCAATTTAGCGCTCAGCCAAGGGGCGCTCGGCTTTAGTACGGGGCTTGCCTATCATAATGCACAAGCGGCCAGCGCGGCAGAAGTGCACTATATCAGTCAAGATTTAGCCGACTATGGCGCAATCTACACCACCCATTTACGCACTGAGTTTGCGGGTATTCTCGATGCCATGACCGAAGCTTTTGATCTCGGCAAAGCCGCCCAGGTGCCGGTGGTCATTTCGCACCTTAAATGTGCTGGTGTCGATAACTGGGGACGTGCACCAGAAATCGTGGCGCATTTGGCCCACGCGCAGCAACACCAGCAGGTGAGCTGTGACTGTTATCCTTATACTGCCAGTTCAAGCACCTTAGATCTCAATCAAGTGACTGACGATTTTGACATCTTCATCACATGGTCAACCCCACACCCAGAAATGGCCGGGCAAAACCTCGCCGATATCGCCCACACTTGGCAATTATCACTCACCGAGAGTGCAAAACGATTGCAGCCTGCAGGTGCGGTTTACCACTGCATGAGTGATGACGATGTCAGCCATATTTTGTCGCAACCAACCACTATGGTTGGCTCAGATGGGTTGCCCTGCGATCCGCACCCTCATCCGCGTCTTTGGGGCACCTTTCCACGCGTATTGGGTCACTATGTGCGCGAAAAGCAGTGTTTCGGACTATCTGAAGCCATCTACAAAATGACCGGCCTAGCCGCCAGCCAGTTTAACTTGGCTCAACGAGGCAAGATTGCCGCGGGTTATTTTGCTGACTTAGTGCTGTTCAATCCCGAAACCGTCAACGACAGCGCCAGCTACGAAAACCCCAAACAGGCGGCGACCGGTATCGAGCAAGTCTGGGTCAATGGCCAGCTAAGCTACCAGCAAGCACAAGGTGCATTGCAAGTGGGGGCGGGACAACTACTAACACGATCTTTTACTAACCCAAAAAATGACAGCGCTGCCATTTTGCCGCGCTCACAAGCATCAAGGAGTACACAATGACAATTACCCGTTTTGGCACCGAAGGTGGCGTTGGCACAGGCGGACAGCATCTGCCCTTTTCTCGCGCAGTGGAAGCCGGTGGCTGGTTAATGGTTTCTGGACAAACCCCAATGCGTGATGGCGAAGTGGTTGAAGGTGGCATTATTGAACAGTCCACTATTGCCATTGAAAACTGTTTTGAAATCATGCGCGAAGCGGGCTATAGCGCAGAAGATGTGGTGCACGTTACCGTGGTGTTAACTGACGCCCGTTATTTCCAATCGTTCAATAAAGTGTTTAAGCAATTTTTCGGTGATAACCCACCCGCACGGATCTGCATGGTGGCTGATTTAGTGGTCGATTGTAAGGTCGAAGTCGACGTGCGCTGCTTTAAGCAGGCGTAATGACCACTATGTTCGTCCAATAACTTTATCCATCAACAATAAGAAAACCTAAAGGTAATCAAGTATGGAAATCATGTTTATCTGGTCATTCGCTGCCTATATCGCGGTGATGATTTTCATCGGTTGGTTTGTCACTCGCAAACAGCGCGGTGGCGAGCAATTTTTATTGGGCGGGCGCAATTTACCTCTACTACTAACGCTAGGCACCACAGTGGCAACCATGGTGGGCACAGGTTCATCCATGGGGGCGGTCGGGTTTGCCTATAACAATGGCTGGGCTGGCACTTTATATGGTTTGGGCGGCGCAGTAGGTATCTTATTGTTGGCTTGGCTTTTTGCACCAATACGCCAACTAAAGTTTATGACCATGAGCGAGGAGCTTGCCTACTATGTGGGCGCCAAAGTGCAGATCAAAAATCTCATTGCTGTGATCATTTTTATTGCCAGTATCGGCTGGTTGGGCGCGCATATTATTGGCGGCGGCATGTATCTCGCGTGGCTGATGGATATCGACATTGGCTGGGCCAAGGTCATTGTCGCCCTCAGTTTTACTCTATATGTGATTATTGGTGGTTACACCGCAGTGGTGTGGACCGATGCCATTCAAGCGCTAATTTTGTTTTCAGGCTTTATCCTCATGGCACTGTTTTCCATTCACTTTATTGGCGGCTGGCAGCCCATGCTTGCCGCGCAGCCATTAGAGAATTTGTCACTATTTGCCACCGAAAAAATCGGCATCATTCCGGCGCTGTCGTTAGCCGCTGCTGTGATGGTTGGCGTATTAGCTACTCCTTCATTTAGACAACGTATTTATTCGGGTCGCGATGTCAGCTCTATTCGAAAATCCTTTACCTATTCCGGCATTTTGTACCTGTTTTTCTCTTTCATTCCGGCCATTATCGGCATGGCGGCATTTGCCACCAGCCCTGAACTTAACAACGCCTCTTTCGCTTTCCCGCATATTGCGCTCAACATCATGCCATTGTGGCTAGGTGCGTTAATTGTGATCGCAGGTATCTCTGCCACCATGTCCAGCGCCAGCTCAGATGCCATTGCCGCGGTGAGCGTGGTACTGCGAGATCTGTACTATTTAGGTAGAGGGCAAATGCCTACCCCCAATCAGGTGGTGTTACTTTCACGCATCGCATTAGCGATGACCATTGCTTTGGCCCTACTACTGGCCCTGAGCTCAGATAACATTATCAGTTATATCACCACCATGATTGCGGTACTCATGTCAGGCTTATGTAGCTGCTCTATTCTTGGCCGTTTCTGGCAGCGCTTTAATTGGCAAGGAGCCATGGCCAGCCTCATTTTGGGCAGCCTAACCGCCATTGTGGTTACCCAAATTCCACATTGGCTTAGCTTCTGGGGCAACCCAATTTTACCATCGCTTATAGCAGCATTACTCGGCGGCATCATCGTCAGCCTATGTACGCCAGCTTGCGGTGTCAGCCAAGCACAAGCCTTGGCCATTCTCAGCCAGCAACGAGAGCAAATGGAACAGGAACAGGCGTCATGACTCAAATTGTGTTCTTTGGCGAGTGCATGTTAGAAGGCGAACCTTGTGGATTGTTTAGCTATGGCGGCGACACCCTAAATAGCGCCGTTTACTTACGCCGAGTAAGCGCTAATAACATCAATGTCGCCTATGCGACTGCACTAGGTACTGATGATGACAGCCAACGATTACTGAACGCTTGGTGCCATGAAGGTTTAGACACACAACTGGTCACCCGCTTAAGCGATAAAAAGCCCGGCCGCTATCAAATCCAACTTGATACCCATGGCGAACGCCAGTTTAGCTACCAGCGTGCCGATAGCGCTGCCACCGCTTATTTTAACGAAGCCGATACCCCTCTTGAGCAGTGCTTGCGCAGCGGCCAGATTGACTACCTTTACTTAAGCGGGATCAGTTTAGCGATCCTGAACGATCTGGCTAAAAACCGTTTATTAAGTTGTATCGCCGACTTTAAACAACAAGGTGGCAAGCTCGTCTTCGACAACAACTATCGCCCGGTATTATGGCAGCATAGTCATGTGCGGCATTATTACCATCAAATCATGCAATTGACTGATATCGCCCTGTTAACCGATCAAGATGAGTATTTGCTATATGGCGAGCAAAACCTAGCGCAGATCATCGCCCGCACTCAGGCAATGCAGATCCCTGAAGTGGTGATCAAGCAAGGCGGTGAGCCCTGTGTGGTCATTACCGCCAACGGCCAAGAAACCATTGCCACTGACAAGATGAGTGACGTGGTGGATACCTGCGCTGCTGGAGATGCTTTCGCCGCCGGTTACCTTAGTCAACGCCTCAAGCAACTGCCTGTGCAGCAAGCGGCGCAATTTGCCCACCGCTTGGCTGGCAGAGTGATTCAATACCCTGGCGCGATAATCCCCAGTGCCGCCATGCAAGATCTCATGACGGTAAATTCCTAATGCTTATCCCCATTAAACGACGTACAAGAGAGTTACTCATGAACCTAGCAATATTCACTATTGGCGTACTAGTTTCAATACTGGCACTGCCAATCCATGCAGCTGCGATGCCTGCAGAGATATCTCCCGCAGCAAGCTTGATGCCGCAACCAAAATCGATGACAGTCACCACAGCACAGCTAAAACTCGGCGATACCATCAACTGGGCAAGCGTGGGCTTATCTGCACAGCAACAACAAGCGTTAACGCTCAAACTCACCAAGCAACTGTCAGCGGCATTGCAGCGCCCTGTGCAATTGACACAGGTTGCGAAAGACCAAGCACAACTGCTGATAACTCAACAGACAAGTCAGGCTCATCGGCCGGTGAAACTCGGCGATGACGAAAGCTACACGCTTAACATTAACCAACAACAAATCCAAATAAGCGCTGCCAATGAGCTCGGAGTCAACCATGGCCTAAGCACACTCAGTCAATGGCTGTATCCCCAGCGTAACCTCATGACAATTCAAGGGTTGCAGATAGAAGATGCACCTCGCTATCCTTGGCGCGGATTACTGATAGATAGTGCCCGTCATTTTATGCCTATCGACACTATTAAGCGTCAAATTGACGGTATGGCCTCAGCCAAACTTAACGTATTACATTGGCACTTAACCGACGACCAAGGCTGGCGATTTGAATCAAGACACTACCCTAAACTGACACAACTCGCAGCCGACGGTGAGTTTTATAGTCAGCAGCAACTGCAAGAGATTGTCGCCTACGCAGCCGCGCATGGTATTAGAGTCGTACCTGAAATGGATGTTCCTGGCCATGCTTCAGCTATTGCCGTGGCCTATCCAGAACTAATGAGCCAACCGGGCCCCTACGAGATGGAGCGCCATTGGGGGGTGTTTGAACCTATCCTTGACCCCACCAACCCGGATGTTTATCAATTTGTCGATAAACTCGTCGCAGAACTAGCGGCAATATTTCCCGATCCCTATCTGCATATAGGCGGCGATGAAGTACCACCCACACAGTGGTTGAATAACCCTAACATTGTTGCGTTTATGCATGACAATGACTTCGAAGAAGGCGAAGATTTGCATGCCTATTTTAACCAGCGTATCAGCAAAATTTTAGCGAAACATCAACGCAAAATGATGGGTTGGGATGAAGTATTTCACCCGCAGTTACCTAAAGATACGCTGGTACAATCCTGGCGAGGCATGGACTCATTAGCCAAGATCACCGCTGCGGGTCACCCCGGATTATTATCAACGGGCTTTTACATCGATCAGCCGCAGTACTCTAGTTACCATTATCGTAATGAATTGACACCACGCACCCCGTTCGCCATGCCTAAATTTGCGCCGCAACAGCAAGCGCAATATTGGCAGCTTACTATCCCAAGGTTAAAGGGCAGCGCGGTAAGCGTTGGGCTACTGATAGCCGCCGATAGCCCGAGTGCCTATGTGCGTCTTAATGACAAGTTTAGCCGCCAAGTGAGTGTCAGCCAGCAAGGTACAAATGTGGCGTTGACACTCGACACTTGGATGGGGCCGGTGGCTTTTGAGTTGGATTTAGCTGACCATCAAAACGCCACTGGTTTTGCTTTTATCGGTAACAGTTACTACCCCATCAATGGACAACTGACAGCCGAAAAAGATGCTAATCAACTGGCGCAAGACAAGCTGCACTTAGCCCCTGCCACTCACCCTTTAAGCCTCACCAATACCCTTGGCGGAGAAGCAACCATATGGGCTGAGCTCATTACCGCCAACAACATTGATGTGCGCATCTGGCCACGTTTATATGTCATTGCAGAGCGGTTCTGGTCAGCTAAAGACCAAACCGATGAAGCCGCCATGTATCAGCGCCTTGCCGACATGGAACATTATGGCGCTGAGGTTATTGGTTTGCAGCATCAGGCGCTGCAGCAAGCGGGCTGGCAAGCACTACTTGGCGAAAAATCAACGCCAGCCGACGCCCAGCCATTACACATTTTGGCACAAGCACTAGAGCCTGCTCATTACTATACTCGCCACCATATTAACTATCAGCGAGACTTGTATCATCAGCAGGCACCGCTAGATCACTTTGTTGACTACCTCGCAGTAGAGAGCTTGCCCCTAATCGCCATTGAGCAGCAGTTGCAACAAGCAGACGCACCACTTAAACAGGCGCTGGCAGCCATGGAGCAGTTACTGTTTCAATGGCAAGCTAATCAGCAACCACTGCTGACGCTGATTGCTGAACACCCACGCCTAGGAGATATTAACGAGGTAGCCAATCAAATGAGTCAAGTGACTGACATAGGTTTGCGACTCACTAGTCAGTGCCAGCATCCACCACTAAGCTCGCCCCAAGCGGACGCTATCGACATCCAATTACTGCAGTTATTGCAACAACAAGAGCCACACGTGATAGCCGCAGCCCATACTTTAAGACGTCTAGTTAGCTATTGCCGCTAGCGATTTTGCTAGCCACTAGGCCTAACAAACTAATAAGCAAAGTCAGCGCTGAAAAGTTGCTGACTTTATGCTTTTAGCAATAGATTCTAAGCCATTATTTTATTGTCACCTCTGCCTATAAAACTGCTATTTAATAGCGAAAGCTAGTCGTTAACTACACCCCAAACAACAGCATTTAGATTAAATACACCCCATAGCACATCAATCAAAACGTTGATAAACAATAGACCAATTCATCATTTACTTTTTATATTCAGATTGAGATAAATAGCGACCCATATTTGATCCTGACCAAATCAATATGGAAATAATATTCATCGCTATGCTTGAGTTGAAATCTATTATGAGAAAACTATTGAGCTTATTTAGTAAGCGCACCAAGGTCGAAATATTTCCCGCCACTGCTGGGCGTTTATGCCTGCACAATCAGCCCGTCAAAGGTTTACAGATCCGCCGTGGTTTTTACCATGTCAGTGTAGCCAAAGAAGGTGTGTGGGAGCAAACCACTACCGACATCAATGGCCGTTTTTACTTTAGTGAACACTGCATCCAATCGGTACTGCCTGCTCATCAACTTGATAACGCCATCACGCATCAAATTATTGAAGTGGCCGACAATCGCTTTATTGAGTACCACGACCGTTATTTGTGGTCAGCTAAGTCTATCGGGCGATCGCATATCAGTCATTTCCAGCAACGTTTAGGTATGCTCGATGGTGACTTAAATCAGCAACAGCAGCGGCACAATATCATCGGCGATGACGGCCAAATACTGGTGGTTGATAGCCTGTGCCATTGGCCAATGTTCACCATACAAGAAGCCAATCAGCAACGCGCTAATGCTGTGGTGCAAGTTTGATACTTTTAAATTTTTTTGAATATCTTTAATTGAAACAAGCATCAACGATATAAACACATTGTTATTGACACATTAATGACATTGATTGCAAATACGTTAATAACGAATAAAAAATCAAGCTAATAATATATATCGACCAACAGGGTTGAACATAATAGTTAAAAGTAAATGTTGATTATTTATACCAAAGAATTATTTACTTAAATTAATTGTTCACGCAAAATATTGAGCATATTTTTGCCATAACAGCATCAATATCTTTACCGTTTTGGCCTGTTGCAAAGTGTTAATTACAAAAAGTGTTCGTTGTAAAAGGCTGTCGTTGCCAATAGCAGTCGTTACTAAAAGCCACCGTGTGTGGGTGCGAGCATTTTTAAAAGCAACATCGTCGCAGGCTACCTAAGTAAGAGTCGTCATATTATGCGATACAAAGGATTGTTAGGGCTTGGCGCCGCACTTTTTTTACTGCTGGCGAGCCATGCTTTCACCAAGGATTCAACTATGCTGTCAATGTTTAAAAAAGCGGTCGATGTCGAAGTATTCCCTGCTGTGTCAGGCAGTATAGTGCTTCACGGCAAGCCAATGGCCGGACTCAAATTGCGTCGTGGGTATCTGTACCTCAATGTGACTGAAGAAGGCGTGTGGGATGAGACAGTGACAGACGACAAGGGTCAATTTAGTTTCTCTGACATAGTCATACAATCCAAACATCCTACTCACGCATTCAGTACCAATATTATTCAGCAAGTAATTCAAATATATGATGATAACTACCCTGAATATAAAGAAGTATATCTATGGTCCACCAACTCTACAGGGATCAAACAAAATAGTTTTTTTATTGAAAGACTCTCTCAATTACATTGCGATTTGTCGGACGATGTCATTTACCACCAAATCATAGACGAACAGTATAAAGGTGCAATTAGATTTGAGATTGACAGCATCTGCCGCTGGCCGAGCCTCGAAGCTTTAGAGGCCGAAAAACGTGAAAAGTATGGTGAATTATAACTACTAGCAATCAATAACAAGGAATGTTCAATGTCAGCCCTTTCACCGAGATTAGCTTCAGAGCTAGCACAAAGTGCATATGTTTTTGTCAAACCAGGTACAGGCCTTTTGAATACTCAAGGCTTTGGAACCCGTTATACTCAACAGTTTTTTTCTTTTGAAAATAAGGTAATGGGAAAGACTGGCGGCTACTTCATTAATAAAGAAACTGGGTTTTCCGCTATGGGGATTGGCAAAGGCAAGCACGAAGGTGATGCGATAATAACTATTCGCGGTACTCACCTCCCCTCCCTTGCAGATTGGGGGACCAACTTGCAGCTTGCTCTCCATACTGCCGATAACAACCAGCCGGTACATGGTGGATTTCAGCGAGCTTTTTCATCACTCAAGCCGCAATTTCAGCAGTTTTTGAATCAATGGCAAACCAATAATTCAACAGGTACTGTGCACTGCGTGGGCCATAGCTTAGGTGGCGCATTAGCAACGCTCACAGCCGATTGGATATCGAGCCGCTACACAAAGAATGTCAATCTATACACTTTTGGTGCCCCGCGGGTTGGTCAGCTCGGTTTCGCATTAAAAAACACCACTAAAGTGCCAAACAACTACCGTTGTACTCATGGTGCTGACCTAGTACCCAAAGTGCCACTGTGGCCATTTTTCCACTCACCCTACAAAGGCTTTGAATATCGTCTTGATCGTTCGCAAGGGTTGAGTATGGAGGCACATGGCATGAGCCCATTAGAAGGTGGTAACCCAGGTTACCTTGTAAGCGCAAACTGTGAAGACTGGTCTAGCTTGCAACGTAAATCCAATGAGTATTTACAGCCGGTACGCTTAAAATATGAAAACCGCAATCAAGCGAGTTACAGCGACTATTGGAGTGAACGCCTCAGTGCCGCATTGATAACCTTGCTGCGTGAAACGGGCTATTACGCAGCAGTAGCGGTGCAAGCTACCATTAGTGCCGGTGCAACTTTTTATGATTTAGTTGCCCGCACCTTAGAAACCATTGCCAAAACCGCCACCAAAGCCGCCGATCAAGTTAAAGGACTATTAGGCCATATGCTGGCATTTGCGGGCTCTGCAGTTACCCTAGTTGCCGATCTGACTTACCACACGATTCGCGCCATCTTTAACAAGATGCTCAAGCGTTTATATGCGGGCGTGCGTGAAGCGCTCAAGTGGGTGCATAAGCAGTAATACCAATCAGTATAAGAATTTGATCTACTCAGAGCGCTTTTGGCAAACTAATTCAAGGCGAATAACTGAAACAATGGTTGCTCCCTTGTGAGGTTATTCAACGTAGAAGTAGGTAGCCTAAAACGCGCCAGAATGGCGAGTTTTAGCGATTCTGATGCTGTGTTAACGAGCTTAACCGTAGAATAACTATGCTCTTCACTCGTTGCCTTGCCTCAGAACCGCTAAACTCTCGCTGAGTGACTAAATGTTTATACTGATTGGTATAATACCTTGGCGATAAACTGCAAATACAAAAAACGCCTCATAAGAGGCGTTTTTGTTAGATACTGTCAATTACACAAGGTAATCGACACCTAAGGCCACAAACAGGGCAAACCCTGCCCAGTTATTATTTAAAAACGCTTTAAAGCACGGCGCGCGTTCACGGCCATTGATAAGTCGTTGCTGGTACAGGCTAAAGCCGATAAAGGTGGCAATACCTAAACCATACATTAAGCCGCGGTCAGCCGCCCAGCCTGCAGTAATGAAACACCCCAGCGCAGCTAATTGAAACAGCCCGATAATATGACGGTCATATTGGCCAAATAAAATCGCGGTCGATTTAATGCCAACCTTGAGATCATCATCCCTATCCACCATGGCATACATAGTGTCGTATGCGACTGTCCAGCACCAGTTAGCCATAAACAACCACCAAGCTTCAGCAGGCACTTCACCGGTTTGCGCAGCATAGGCCATAGGGATAGACCAGCTCCATACTATGCCTAAAAACATTTGCGGCATATTGGTAAAGCGCTTAGTAAATGGATAAATAATGGTAAGAATTATCCCGACCACCGACAGCTTAACCACCAGCGGGTTAAGCATTAGCACTAAGCCAAAGGCAAATAACGCCAGTACCACAAATAGGGTTAACGCCTCTTTGACCGACACTTCGCCGCTTGCCAGCGGCCTTGATTTAGTGCGCTCAACATGGGCATCGAGGTTTCTATCAGCGTAATCATTAATGATGCAACCACACGCACGCATCACCACCACACCAATAATGAAGATGACCAATACCTTGATATCAGGCATCCCACCAGCGGCTAATACCAATGCCATTAAACATGGCCACATTAGCAATAAGGTGCCGATCGGCCGGTCCATGCGCGCTAAACGCAAGTAGATATCTAACTTAACTTTGAGATTCAATTTAGGCACTCCTAATACTGCTGCGGCCTTTATTATTTTTGTTGTCAGCAGGCATTATGACTGACCTTGGCGGACATTCAACTGCTTTAATGCACCAATGCCTGGCATCAGCCAATTAACACGCTGCCAGTCGGGCATATGCCACCACCAGCCACTTGCTACCGACATCTAAAAAGTCCACTTGCACTCGTGCTTGGGCGCCACTGCCTTCAAAGTTAGTGACCTTGCCTTCACCAAATTTAGGGTGCATCACCTGCTGCCCCAAACTAAAGCCGGTGTCGTTGGCAGGCCCTTGGCTTTGACCAAAGCGCTGCGACTGCGATGGCGCCGATACGCTCGCTTTCATGCGAATTTCTTGCACGTAGTCACTGGGGATCTCATTGATAAATCGCGATGGTCTTGCAAAGTTTTCACGGCCATAAATGCGGCGTGACTCAGCATAAGTGATGTACAGCTGCTTCATCGCACGGGTCATGCCCACGTAACACAAGCGCCGTTCTTCATCGAGACGGTCACCTTCATCCATCGCCATTTGGCTTGGGAAAATCCCCTCTTCGACGCCGGCCATAAACACCATAGGGAATTCTAGGCCTTTCGCTGAGTGCAGGGTCATCAGTTGTACGGCATCGGTAAAGGCATCGGCTTGGCCTTCGCCCGCCTCTAATGCGGCATGGGATAGAAACGCATTAAGCTCGCCCATATCCTCTAAATCTTCCGGCATCACAAAGGTACGCGCTGCGGTCACTAGCTCGTCCAAGTTTTCCACTCGGGCGCGGGCTTTCTCGCCTTTTTCGGCTTCATACATCGCCTTTAAGCCAGAAGTTTGAATCACATGATCTGTCATGCGGTGCAGCGACTGGTCTTCGGTTTCTTGCTGCATGGTCACAATCAAGTCCATAAAGCCGCGGATAGCATTAGCAGCACGACCACTGAGCAGTTTTTCATCCAGTGCACGCAGGCAGGTTTGCCACAATGTCAGCTCTTGCTGACGCGCGGTAGAGCGCAATATATCTAAGGTACGGCCGCCGATACCACGGGCTGGCGTATTGACCACCCGCTCAAAGGCGGCATCATCATTTTTATTGCTGATAAGACGCATGTAACCCATGGCATCTTTAATCTCTTGGCGTTCGAAAAATCGCAAGCCACCATAAATACGATAGGCCAACCCTTTATGCAGCAAGGCTTCTTCCAACACACGGGACTGGGCGTTTGAGCGGTACAAGATGGCGCAATCACTCAAATCGCCGCCCATGTCCTGCCAGTCAGTAATACGGCCGACAATAAAGCGCGCTTCATCCATCTCGTTAAAAGCGCAATACAGCCCTATCTGTTCACCGTCTTTGTCTTCGGTCCACAGCTTTTTGCCCATACGGTCAGGGTTGTTAGCAATCAATTCATTGGACGCATTAAGGATGTTGCCACTAGAGCGATAGTTTTGCTCTAATCGAATGGTTTCAGCATGGGGGAAGTCATCTAAAAACTTGTGCAGGTTCTCTACCTGTGCGCCGCGCCACCCGTAAATAGACTGATCATCATCACCCACTATCATCACATTGGCGCTATTACCAGCCAGCACACGAATCCAGGCATACTGAATCGCATTGGTGTCTTGAAACTCGTCCACCAAAATATTCTTAAATCGGTCTTGATAATGCTGCAATACATGGGGTTTATTGAGCCAAAGCTCATGGGCGCGCAGCAAGATTTCGGCAAAGTCGACTAAGCCTGCTCGATCGCAAGACTCTTGATATACCGTATAAATTTGCAATAGGTTTTGCTCAATGGGAAAGCCGCCAGCGTCGATATGCTTGGGACGTAAACCTTGGTCTTTCTTACCATTGATATAGCCTTGCGCCTGACGTGGCGGATATTGCTTTTCATCCAAATTAAGGCTTTTTAGAATGCGCTTGATCAGACGTAATTGATCGTCTGAATCTAGAATTTGGAAACTCTGTGGCAGGTTGGCATCTTGGTAATGGGTGCGCAATAAACGATGGGCTAAGCCGTGGAACGTGCCTATCCACATACGCCCCATATTGCTGCCACTGACCTTCTCTACCCGCTCACGCATTTCTGCCGCAGCTTTATTGGTAAAGGTCACCGCTAAAATAGAATATGGACTTTGCTGTTCAACCTGCATTAACCACGCAATACGGTGGGTTAGCACGCGGGTTTTACCACTGCCTGCGCCGGCCAGTACCAACATGCTAGATTGAGGTGCGCCAACGGCTTCGCGCTGTTTATCGTTTAAGCCGTCGAGTAAAGAAGATACGTCCATTCCTGCCTCCAAAAAATTCAGCGAGCAGTATAACAGGAGCCGTGGTTGAGATGATAGAGAGTTGGGTTATCCAAGGGATGATGGATGGTTACGGTTTCACGTCTGGTGGGGACCTGTGTCGAAGGCTAACGCCTTGATTGATATCCATTGCCTGCAGCAGGCTTTATGTGCAGATGCTATTTCGGGACGCTTTGCGCCATCCATGGCCGCTTAACGAAAACATCCATGTTTTCGATACCCTCAGCCGCATCTACACTGGATTATTTGTCTCTTCGAACTAGGCTTTATCATTGAGAACAGTACAAGTCATAAATTTAGTTTGCTCTGACCCCACATATCCTTTCACTATTATAAATTAGCTAGTAGAAACATACACGCAGACTACACCGAGATGAGGTCACTTCTGGGTATGTCCGAAGCGAATCAAGATTTATTATTAGCTGGTCAGTCAAACTCAGGGATGACGACACCTGCACATTTGACTGCAATAATCTTAACTCAAATCACTGGTAAGCCCCTAGTTATCTAGACACTTTCTAGTTTCTCAAAATACTGCTTTTCGAACTTCATTGGTGACAGTCCGTTATTACTACCATGATGGCGCACTGGATTATAGAAATATTCGATATAGTTAAATATTTCTGAGCGTGCTTCATCTCTGGTTTT
>NZ_KI912501.1:10101-59922 GCF_000518805.1 Shewanella waksmanii ATCC BAA-643 | reverse complement strand
GACCGAAAAAGTGCTAATACATTCCGATCAAGGTGTGCAATATACCTGTTCAGATTGGCGTAGTTTTCTTAAAGAACACAACCTTGAAGCAAGTATGAGCCGCAGAGGGAACTGCCATGATAACGCTGTTGCAGAGAGTTTTTTCTCACTCCTAAAGAAGGATAGAGTTAAGCGAAAAGTCTATAAAACCAGAGATGAAGCACGCTCAGAAATATTTAACTATATCGAATATTTCTATAATCCAGTGCGCCATCATGGTAGTAATAACGGACTGTCACCAATGAAGTTCGAAAAGCAGTATTTTGAGAAACTAGAAAGTGTCTAGATAACTAGGGGCTTACCAAATCGTACCGCAAGTGCAAATACTGGATACCATCTTTTGAAATAGAACGAGTGTCTAAAACTCCTAGTTTGACACGCAGAAGTTCTTGATTGTCACCTGTATATTCAATCGGTGGATATACTGACGCGCCTTCATACCACTTTGCAATTGGCACTCGTGTTTTTCGGTCATCTGCTTTTTGGTTATAAACCTCAATAATCCACTTGTGCAGTAATTCATTAAATAAACTAAAACTAATGGCAGCTTCTTTATCTGGTTGGTAATCCCCTTTAGCATCAATGCTTCTAAAGTTTTTGCCTGGTAGAGAGTCTAAAAACTCTATGTTTAATGTTCTAAAGAACCGCTCTATTTTGGGCTTTTTCCAAGGTTTGCCAACGGGATTGTAACTCGTATTTATACCAAGCTCTTTACAAGCAGACTCTAACGAATCCCCCCAAAACTTTACCCCATTATCAACGACTAATAGCTCAATTTTTCCATGGCAAGGCCAGTCAGCATTGATACTTGAAAAACTATTAGTTACATCATCTTTACTCAGCATGGTATTAACTAATGCTGCTCGAATAGATAAGTGACTAGGCTCATTAAAGCTGACGTAAAACCCCACAACGCAACTACTGTAGCAATCCACGAGAGCGGTAATAGTTGGACGACCAATCACTGTCTGGTTGTCTTCCATTAATACAGTGAAATCGAGTACCGTGTGATCTATCTCCACTCGCTCCATAACACTGGTTGGCTCAGCAAATTTATCACCTAGCTTGTACTTTTTTTGGACATAACTACGACCAAAACGAGCTAAGTCAACATCATAGGGTTCCAAACTTTTAATACGTGCATTAAATCCTGTATAAGAAAGAGGGGTTATAGCTCCTGATACCAAACGACTATTTTCAACTTGAATTAGATCACAATAGTAACGGTAGGTAGTTGCGACACTTGGACGCTCTTTTCGTAAATACTTGTCTTCCAGTGCTTTATTAAAATAAAAATCACCACTGCTATTTTTAAGGGCTCTATTACCTTTTTTACCATGGGAGGGAATAAGTGCGGTTATACAGAAATTAGATTTTCGATATTTACTGTACCAAGCAGCGATAGCGCGCCACTTAGGCTTAGGTTCATTATCATAGGAAGTCATCTGTGCCAGTAGTGGATCTATATTCTTCTGAGTCCAACCTCCACCTATACGTTTTTCAATAAATCTGATGTAGTGCAAACGCTTTTTAGTTTCATATTGAATAGCTTGATCATACATCTCGAGAGGTTTGCTAGCATGAACACTAATCGAGACTTCGGCATCACTATTTGCATTAAAAATCTCAGAATCGAAGTCATCGATTTCATCCTTAAATAGATCTGTATCTTCATCCATGAGCGATAGAAAGTTCAGTATCTAAACCAAAAGGAGTCGCAGCTAAGTCAAACTTTAATAGCCCCTGTGATGCGCCAATTAGCACCAGTTTATTAAGCTGCCCATGGGTTAACTTGGATTCATCAAGTAACTCACGAATTGTCACTACACCAAGCTTACGTACCAATGATAATATCCATTCAATTTGAGTATTGTATTTTGCATCTCCAGAATAGCGATGTAACAGTTTAAGATTATTAAGGAGTGGACCTTTGTGTAGCTGTCGTTCCGTGACTAATCTGAGCTCTATACCGAGCTCAATACAAGCCTGCTGCTTATGCCTAAACCTGTGCTTCACCTCTGGATCACTAGCCTCTTTTGAACACTTAACTTCATAGTAGATCTGCTTACCATCTGCGCTTGAGACTAGAAAATCGGGGGTATAAGGAAGGGACTTACCGTAATATTGGTAATAAAAACCGATAGGTTGTGCTTCAAAGGCTGACACCGACTTACTGTATTCAAAATGAAAGCAAGCATCAAACTCTAATGAAGACTCTAGCGTTAACGAAGCATGATTCTTTAAGCTAGCAAACTTAAAGAGATTCTTCACGCGAGAGTGCTTTATGTTTCTTTGATACATAAAAACACTCAGATGTAGTTAAATGACAAACAAACAGTACACTATGTGAACTTATAGTTCAAATTATGCACACTTATCTATCACTATGCAGACTTATATGTAATTTATGCAGGCTTATGCTTTAAACAACATTACTCATGTCCCCAAGGTACTGGTGGCAGTGTTACGGGTTTGC
The DNA here is from genome assembly GCF_000518805.1 of Shewanella waksmanii ATCC BAA-643. Lineage (GTDB taxonomy): Bacteria > Pseudomonadota > Gammaproteobacteria > Enterobacterales > Shewanellaceae > Shewanella > Shewanella waksmanii. The sequence continues at coordinate 57,407 of NZ_KI912501.1, read as the reverse complement.
TTAAGTCAAAATCGACACGGAAATCTCGGTTTTCGCGGGTTAAGCGATAAGTAAATTCAGAGGGTTTGATATACATATGCCACACGTTGGTGATGGAAACATCAAGGCCATTTTCTCTAAAGTTATTGATTGAGTGAGCATCTGCAGGGAAAGATTGCTCGGTCGCGCTCCCCATGTCTGCGGTCATACCGCCATACATGGTCACTTTGTCTTCGCTACCATCTTCATGGCGATGGTCGTGAGCTAAATGCAAACCATACTGGGTTTTGGTGATCACCCAAGTACGTGAATGATCATCACCAACATGAAACGGCACTTTTAACTGGTCATCAGTGCATTCACGCACATGCATCACCAACTTCTTACCGCTGAACGCTGAATCAGCATCGTTACCCGCGGTTACGGTACCTTCAAAGGCTTTGCCGCAATGGGCGGCAATATTATCAAAAAATTGATTTTGCTCAGTGGTGGTTGCCATTGCAGGGGCTGCAAAAACGGCTGCAGAGGTCAGAAGCAGCGCCAGCTGTGAATTTTTTGTTGTTGTCATTGTTGTTCTCATAGCTATCTTATTCATGATGGATAGATGAGGCTAACATAAACAGATAAAAATTAACTTAACGGTCGTACACTAACCAAACCAAGTGGCGCACTTCTGCTCGGCCTGCTTACGAACGTCATCGTCGATATACAAACTTACCATCGCTAATGCGGCAGCTAGTGCGCCTAAATCATCAGAAAACCCGACTACGGGCGTCAAATCAGGTATCGCATCTAGCGGTGCAATAAAGTAAGCCAGTGCACCAAATATCACAGTCTTAGCCCATTTAGGCGTATCGGGCCTTTGCGCCGCGTAATATAGACATAGGGCATTATCAATCACTTCACGGCCAGCTTGTTTAGCAAACTGTTTCACTTTTTGCCAAAAGCTGGCATCACTGTAATCGTCCGGTCCGTGGGGCGTACCCGTTGAAGAGTCGTGCTGCTGAGACATAATTAACTCCTAAAAAATAGGGGGAACATCAATGATATTCCCCTATTTCTCGCCAAATAACTACTACCTTTGATGCTTAGGCGTTGTGCCCCAAGCATTTTTAGCCGGGCGACGCTTACTGTTTGCGTTAGCTTGCCCACCTTTACCAGTCGCTTTACCACTAGCTTGGCCGCCGGATTTAGCCGTGTTCTTATTGCCTGACTTAGGTTTATGACTAGGCTTTTTGTTACCTTTGCCCGCTTCTCTATCGGCAAATTGATCGCTACTAAAACGGGTGAAAGCCCTTTTACTGCCGTCTGCTTTGGCATTGCCGCCACCTTTGCGCTTACCACGGTTTGCTTCGCGCTCTTGACGAGATTCAGCCGGCACTAAACAATCTGGACCATTACCAATCAGCTTAGTTTTGCCCATATCGGTCAGTGCTTCACGAATAAGCGGCCAACCAGCTGGGTCATGATAACGTAACAAGGCTTTGTGTAGCTTACGCTGACGTCCGCCTTTGGGGACATCGACTTGTTCACTGGTGTGCTTAACATTCTTCAGTGAATTGAGTTCAGTATGATAAATCGTGGTGGCGTTCGCCATTGGTGATGGATAGAAGTTCTGTACTTGGTCTAGCTTGAACTTCTCGCCTTTTAACCACAGCGCTAAATTGACCATATCTTCATTGGTGGTGCCAGGATGCGCCGAGATAAAGTACGGGATCAGATACTGTTTCTTACCCGCTTCAGCAGAGTACTTGTCGAACAACTCTTTAAACTTATCGTAGGTGCCCATGCCGGGCTTCATCATCTTGTTGAGCGGCCCCTCTTCTGTGTGCTCTGGGGCAATTTTCAAATAGCCGCCCACATGATGACTGGCTAGCTCTTTCACATAGCGCGGATCTTCAGTCGCTAAGTCGTAACGCACCCCAGATGCAATTAGCACCTTTTTGATACCCGGTACATCTCGAGCAGCGCGATAAAGATCGATGGTTGCCTGATGGTCGGTATCTAAATGGCCGCATATTGATGGGAATACACAAGATAAGCGTCGGCAGGTTTTCTCTGCTTTCTCACTTTTACAGCCTAGACGATACATGTTGGCTGTTGGGCCACCCAAATCGGATATCACCCCAGTAAAACCGGGCACCTTGTCTTGAATATCTTTAATTTCTTTGACAATGGACTCTTGCGAGCGGCTTTGAATAATGCGCCCTTCATGTTCGGTGATCGAACAGAAAGAACAGCCACCAAAACACCCACGCATAATATTGATCGAGGTTTTGATCATGTCATAAGCCGGAATTTTATCCTGACCATAACTCGGGTGAGGCACTCGCTGGTAAGCTAAATCGAACACCCCATCCATCTCATCAGTGTTCAATGGCCACGCGGGCGGATTCACCCAAATAGCGCGCTTGGCATGGGGCTGGAATAAGGCTCTCGCACAACCTGGGTTTTGCTCTTGATGCAAAATACGCGAAGCATGGGCATACAGGTACTTATCTTCTGCGACCTTTTCATAGCTAGGTAGGAGTACATAGGTTTTTTCCCACGGCTTAGGTCGCGGCGGCTGCACAGAGATGGCTTTAGGTGCATCGTTATCAAACACCTTTTCATCTGTTGGGCCTGAAAGGTTTTTACACCCTACATCATCGGCACCATACGGATTAGGAATGGGGTCAATTTTATGTAATTGATCTAGCTTGCGCGAGTCCATGCCTTTCCATTCAGGCAAAGGCTCATTACGGATCACCGCAGTGCCACGTACGTTGTGGATCGCACTGATAGGCTCTCCGCTGGCGATACGATGAGACAGCTCAACTAAGGGGCGCTCAGCATTACCGTAGACGAGAATGTCAGCTTTAGCGTCCAGAATTACGGAACGGCGCACTTTATCTGACCAATAATCATAGTGGGCTATGCGGCGCAAACTGGCTTCAATGCCACCAATAACCACTGGCACTTGTTTAAAGGCTTCTTTGCAGCGCTGGGTATACACGGTGACGGCTCTATCAGGTCGCTTACCGCCAATGTTGCCCGCAGTATATGCATCGTCATGGCGCAGTCTACGCTCAGTCGTATAACGGTTGATCATCGAGTCCATGTTGCCAGCAGTCACACCGAAATACAGATTGGGCTTACCCAGCTCCATAAAGTCGTTTTTGTTCGACCAATCAGGCTGAGAGATTATCCCCACCCGAAAGCCTTGTGCTTCAAGCATACGGCCAATTACCGCCATACCAAAGCTGGGGTGGTCCACATAGGCATCGCCGGTCACAATGATGATGTCACAACTATCCCAGCCTAATTTACCCATCTCCTTGCGGGACATAGGTAAAAACGGCGCCGCTTTATGTTGCTCGGGGCGGTATTTAGAATGGGTAAATAGTGTCGATTCAACTTGCATGTATCTAGGTGCCTAACTCTGCTACAGTCGTTATCTGAACATTAAGTATAAACCTGCACCACAAAAAGCGGCGATAAATCAGGTAAACTTCGACAGTATAACAACCTCATCACTGACTAAAATGGACGCGGAGTATAACAGGCTCAGGCAGCTCTAGGCGAACAAAAATCAACCAAACCTTTAAGAAAATGCACTAAATGCAAAAAAAATGATATTAACCACAGACAGCGTAAGGACAAGCAACCAGCTAATTAACCCACCCATAAAACGCCCATAATGATAGCCGCCATTGCCTTGAGTCAGCCCCATAGCATGCAATAGGCGAGCAACAATCCAACTGATACCCACAATGTGCAACCATAGCGGTGCAAGACCTTGTGATTCTGCCACCACCATTAATAGCAAAACAAATGGTGCATTCTCCACTAAATTGCCATGCACGCGACAGGCCAGCTCGAGTGCGCGATTATCTGCAGTACCGATACCAACCTTGTGTAACCGGCGTAACTTAACCACCCGCATCGCTAACACCACCACTAAAATAGCGGTTAAACTGATATATAACCCCGAAATAGCAAACGTCATCTGTCTTCCTTGTTATCCATTGGCAAGCTTAATCTAGCCATTTATCCACAATGGCTTGTAGCTCGCCTGATTGTTTTAGTTCTGCAAATGCGGCTTGGTAGGCCGCAACAAGCTCAGTATCACTGTCTAAGTTCATGGCAATGGCCATTGGCGTCGGCGCAGACTTCACCACAGGTGAATGGGCTACAATAACATGATCATCTGCCATTTTTTCAAGTAGGTAGGCAAAAGAGTGGCGACCAGAAAGAATAAAATCAATCCGCCCTTTTCTTAGTAAACCGATGCTCTGGCTAAAACCATTGGTGATATACAGGTTTTGGTTACGGATAAAACCGTGACTCTCAAGCATGGGGATATTGGCATCATCTCTGGGTAAACTCGTTAGATAATTCACCCGTTGTGGCCAATCATCTAAGGTTAACTGTAGATTTTCTTTGCGGGTCCATATCCATAATTCGTCCCAAAATGGCAGCTCGCCTACCCAATGAAATTGGGCGAGTCGAGCCTGGGTTTTGGTGATCCCTAAAATAATGGTGTTTGGCCGAGTGCTAGCCAAATAGATGGCGCGACTCCAGGGGTAAATATCAATTGCCGGCGTTTGGCCTACGAGTTGGTCTAAGCGCTTAATGATTTCAATGGACAAACCATGGAGCTCACCCTGCTGATGAAATTGATAGGGCACCATTTCTTCAGCAACCACAATAAGCTTGTTGTCAGCTACGGCAACAGACTGGCACCAGCCTACAGCAATACATAGGCATATCCATAGCCGTCGACACCTTGCCCATTCACCCATGATTACCGCCGTTTATTTGCTGCTATTACAGGCTAACTTATGCTGGAAGTTATTGGTTTGCAATTGATATGAAAAATAATAACTTAAACAGAAACCACCCATCTACTTAGAGTATTGCGCTACTTTTTAGCTTTATGACTTAAGGTTAACTACCTCAAGTTAGCAAGTGCTAGCTTAGCCCACTAAAGGATAGGTGATAACCTCACTTTTCACCTAGTTAGATTTGCCATCAATTAGCAGAATATCGCTAATTTAGCCTATTTTTTTATTCTGTGTGTTAGGCACAAAAAAACCTGCAACTCGTTAACCTTTTTGGCACAAGATAGGTTACTATGCGCTCGCTTGAGCCTAGGCTCACTACTTGATTATTGGACGGTATCACCAGTGACCAACGAAGAGTTTATTGAAAAACGACGATTTATCATAAAATTGGGCAAATCTTTGCACAAATTTGGCACCCCTGCCTATCGTTTAGAAGCTCACTTACAAGCGGTTTCCAACTTGCTGGGTATCGACGGCTATTTCCTGATCTCTCCAACCGCGATGACCTTTGTACTGCAACATGATACCGACCAAGAGTATAACCATGTTGCTCGCGTGCGACCCGGTGAGCTAGATTTAGGCTCGCTAGCGCGTACCGATGAACTGGTCGATGAGCTCGTGACTGGGCAGCGTACTTTAGCCGAAGCGTTAGAGCGTCTTGAAGAGATCGCTAACAAGCCTAACCCCTATGGTAACCTGCTTACTTTGCTAGCGTTTGGTAGCTCAGCCGGCGCTTTTGCCATGCTAATGGGCACCAGTTGGAATGATGTGTTTTGGTCGGCACTGCTCGGATTTATGGTTTATTGGCTGGTCTACCGCGCCGAGCGATCTAAACGTATGGCTGAGACCCTCGAACCCCTAGCGGCAATTTTATGTGCCATTGCGGCCTGTGGTATTGCCCAGTACGACCCCAGTATTAATATTCCGGTGGTGATTTTATCGGGAATTATTATCTTCATCCCCGGCCTAGCGCTCACCTTAGGCTTGGCAGAGTTAGCCGCTCGCGATCTGATATCGGGTACTGCCCGCATCATGGATGCGTGTATGTTGCTGTTTAAGCTCTATTTTGGCGCCATATTTGGCATGGTGATCGGCCAGGCAATTTTTGGCGAAGCTATCTACTTTGAACCACAACCGTTACCGCAATGGGCGATATGGTCAGCAGTGCCGATTCTTTCTATGGCGCTGGTTATTATTTTCAAAGCGCGCCTTAAAGACTCCCCTTGGGGAGTACTCGCCGGTATCGTGGCCTTCTTTTCAGCCATGCTTGGCGGCATCTACTTGGGCGATTCAATAGGGATTTTCTTCGGCGCGCTGGCGGTTGGGATCTATTCCAACCTATACGCGCGGTGGATGAAAGCACCGGCGTCTATCGCATTGCTGCAAGGCATTGTTATCTTGGTACCCGGCAGTAAAACCTACATCGGCCTTAACACCCTCATTTTGGGTGAGACCATGCTTAACCAGAGCCACATTGGCACACAAATATTCCTTATTTTTATGTCACTCATCGCTGGACTGATTTTCGCCAACGTCGCCGTACCACCACGTAAAACCTTATAATTCATCTTTACAGCAGTCACTAGCTTATCCAGGGTAAGTTAGTGATTGTTGATGTAAAATCATCTACTTATTTTGTTTCCAACCTTGACTAAAGCTGGAACTCGGTCTGTTATTAATAGGTCACCTATTTATCGTGTTTAGCGCCTATGTCTCCTTAAGTTGATGGTTGGATTATATTGAAAAGCCGCTGTGGTACGTTCATTTTATTGCTCACTCTCAGCCCCGCAGCTTGGAGCGATGTACCACAAGCCCACACCACCGCGGTCACCTCCAGCGCACTAAACCAAGCTTCAGAACATAAAATCAGTAAAATTGTTATCGTCAGTAACCCCATTTTTGATGAATCAGATGAAGATGCATTTTTTATTCACGACTGGGCCAACTACCTACATATCAATACCCGAGAATCCACCATATTAAACAAGCTGGCATTTGACGAAGGTGACACAGTATCAGTCAAAGATCTGCAAGAAGCCCAGCGCATATTGCGCAAAGAGGCTTACCTGCGCGATGCGGAAATTAGCTTTACCCAACTTGATCCCAACGAGGAAAATAACCACAGTGAGCAAGTGATTTTAGTCGAGACATGGGATAACTGGTCACTGCTACCAACCTTTAGCCTGAGTCACAGTGGTGGTGAAAGTAAGTTCTCGGTGGGGATTAAAGAAGATAATTTGCTTGGTTACGGTATCCGCACTCGACTGCGTTACTCTTCTGATGACGATCGCAGCGGTTACAAATTTGCGATTGAAGCGCCACTCGATGGGTTTATCAAACATTCAACGGTCGCGGTAGATTTTCACGACAACAGTGATGGCCAAGCCACCCAACTGCTGTTCAACAAACCCTTTTATACCCTTGATAGCCTAGATATGTACGGGGTGAATTTTATTGATAATTTACGCACCGATACCATCAAACAAAACGGTGAAGACATCCGTGAGTTTGCCCATCAAATAGATTATCTAAACCTACAATATGGCCGACGAATTAGCCGTAATGCCACCTCGCGCAGCCGCTTGCTTTTCGGTATTACTCAAGATAAACATCAGTTTTCCCACGTGCTCGAATACCCTGATGCTCCATTGCCACAAGACCGCGACTTTCTCTACCCTTGGTTAGCCTATGAGTATCTAGATGATGATTTTAGGGTGCTCAATAATATCCACTTAATCAGTCATAATGAGGACGTTAACTTAGGCTGGCACCACTTTATTAAGCTTGGCATCGAAACCCAAGATCTCAACGACAGTGACCCCCTCGGTTATCATATCAACTATTACGCATCACGCGGTTATCAGGCTCACAATCACCTCACTTTACTGTCTTTTAGCGCTGAGGGGGTATTTGCTACTGCCCAAGCAGACCGCTACAAAGCCTCGTTTAGCGCGGAGTATTTTTATCACATCACGCCTAAATGGACCTCATATAGCAAAGTCAGGCTCACTGGTTCGAAGAATAATTACCTCGACCAACCCATGACGCTTGGCGATGAAACCGGGGTGCGTGGCTACCCAAATGATTATCAACATGGGGATAACCAGTGGCTATTCACCACTGAAATTCGTAACTACCCCAATATCAATCTTTATCAATTAGCTGATTTAGGCTGGGCGGTGTTTACCGATTTGGGTGAAGCGAGTGGCGGCAACTATCAAACCAATGCCATTGACGGCCCTATTGGCAGTGTTGGCATTGGCGCACGCATCTATTCATCACGTTCAAGCTACGGTAATGTGGCCCATATCAACTTTACCGTACCTTATAGAACCGGCCCTAATGTCGATAAATGGGAGTGGCAATTCCAAGTCAAACGCCATTTTTAACCGACAGCTTTATAGGGAAACCGTCGATAAGGATGGACTAATTCGCCGCTAGAACTGGCCTAAAAAAGCTGCGTTCATAACTCACTATACAATCGGTTTCAGCGCCGAATTGAAATGCCTTCTGGCAATCTGGACAAGTTAACGACTGCTGGCGATAGCCTTCATACGCCGCCAAGCTCGCAAAAGTAAACAATGCTAGCGCAACGTTATTAGCGCCTTCAGACGGCAGAAAATAACCATTGTGCTGACCACCGAACTTTTCCACTAACGGAATCCACATCTTGGCATACGTTTCAAATTCGCTGATTTTTTTAGGGTCTATAATGTAGCGCACATAACAGGTGACCATAGTGATTTCCTCCTTAAAATAATCCCTAAGCATACCTGCTTATCGGCTGGCTCGCTGACCTTTAATGAGCAGTAAAATAAAGTACATGCCACCCACAACAGACACCACAGTGCCCGCCGCAATCTGCGACGGATAAACCACGTTCTGCCCTATCCAGTCTGACAAAATCATCAGGCCCGCTCCCATCAAGGCTGCAACCGGTAATTGCTGCTGCGCTTTTTTCGCTCCCAGCATCACCGCCATATGCGGCGCAAGCAAACCCACAAAAGCCACAGGCCCCATCGTGGCTGTCACAAATGCACACAGCAATGCCACACAGCAAAGCAGCAGAAGAAATGCGCGAGGAACATTGAGACCTCTCGCCTTGGCAAAATCACGGCCCGTTGAAATCAGTGTTAACCAGCGGCTGGTCAACAGTGCAAATGCCATTAAACCCGCTACGCCAAACAGCAGCCACAAAGACGCCACATTAGAGACCCGATATGTCGACCCAGCTAACCAACTCAAAATGGTGTAAGAGGTTTCATCACCGCGCGCCAGCGCAAATTGCACTAGGGCTTCAATGAGTGCCGTTAACGCAATGCCGGTTAAAATCAGCATAGATGGTGCAAATTGGTGCCGTCTGCCAAGCAGTAACAGTAGGCCGAGTACGGCCATGCTACCCGCAAATGCAATGAAAGGTGCGGCATCAAAAATATTCAACCCAATAAAGACACTGCCAGCGACCAATGCGCAGGTAGCACCGGCCGATATCCCGAGAATATCGGGGCTTGCCAATGGGTTATAAATCAAACGTTGCAGCAGCACCCCAGCCACTGCCAAACCAGCTCCAGCGGCGATACTGGTCGTGAGCCTTGGCCATTGAATTTGCCAATCAAAAGCACTGGGTAGCTGCCACTGCCAAACAGTATGCGCGTCAATAGTGGCTTGGCCAAATAGCAGCGATACCACTGCTAATACCGCCACGCCCACAGCCATCCATACCACCCCGGATGCGCGCATTTGGTAGGCACTTTTAGGCATTGAAAATGACAACTGATCTTGCGCTGATAATTTACGTCGCGTAAACCATATTAACGCGGGCGCGCCAATCAGGGCGGCCGCGGTACCTGAAGGCACCACATCGAAAGTCAGCGTGCTCATCAGCATTGCTAGCGCATCGGTCGCCACCAGCACGATTGCACCTAATAACATACTTAGCAGCAGCTCATCTTTGGGAGTCCGAGCCCCCAATTGCCGGGCAATATTAGGTGCTAATAGGCCAATAAAACTGATCACGCCAACGGTGGTGATCGACACAGACACGAGCCAAATACCTAAGGTAAATAATCCTAAAATTGCAGGGATGATATTTAAACCACGGGCAGCTGCGCCGGCTTGTCCCATGCGTAATAACGCTAGAATACGCGGCGCAAACACAAAAATCAGAATAGCGATCATAAGCTTGGGCCATAACCACTGCACTTGCTGCCAACCGTTTTGTGCTAAATCACCCGCCCCCCAAATAAACAGGTTTTTCGCGTATTGATCGTTAAGCAAGATAATGGCTGTCGCTACCGCGCCCAGTAAGATATTAACCGCCATACCTGCCAGCACCACAGGTAAACCAGACAAGTTATTGATGCCGGCGATAAGAATCACTAAGCCTAAGGTCAGCATGGCACCCGTTGTTGCCGCCAGCGGCGCGTAATCGCCAACCCAGGCTGGGAACCACACATTCATCGCCACTAACGCCAACCAGGCACCGGAAGCGGTACCTAAAGTCATTGGTGATACCAATGGGTTTTGGGTTAGTTGCTGCATCAAGCTACCGACTAAACCTAATACCGCCCCCACCATCAATGCCATCACAATACGCGGCATTTGCGCTTCGACAAACATGATAGCGTCAAAGTCATTAGCCAAGTTGCCGCGCTCAGCGAAGTGAATCAGTAACTGCCATTGCTGCGCTAAACTAATTTGGGTGTCGACTTGCGCAGATATGACGCAGAACACCAACAAGATGGCTAGGCAGAACAGATAGCGCAAGCTCACCGAAGCCATCATGGGGTCACCTCAGTAGCACTGGTTTTACGCGGTGCAATAGCCAATAGGCTTTGGGTCAAGGCCTCAGCCATATACTCTATTGATACCGCGCCACCGTAATTCCACGCCGAGGCCACTGAGCTCATTTTGCCATCCCGAACAAACGGCATGGCATTCCACATCACACTGCCCGCCAGTTGCTCCTCCTGGGCAAAGGGCTCGAAATACAAAGCCACCCCTTCACCAATATGCCTAAGGTTTTTCAGTCGCTGCTGTTTCACGCCCCATTGGGTCGGCCCTTGCTTGATTGCCGGCGCAATACCCAAGCGCTGCAACGCATACTGCGCAGTTGAGTTATCACCGTATTGATATACCGAGGTCATACTGGCAAAGCGAAAGGTAGTGACGGTTGGTAGCTGGCCCGCATAGGCTTGCATGAGCTGTGTTTTTAAGTCTGCTAAGCGTTGATCCATTTGCGCCAGTCGTTGCTCTGCCTGTTGCCGGCGGCCCAATAGTGTGGCGATATGCTTAAAATTATCAATTGCAGCTTGGGCGTTATTATGCTGCTCGCTGTAGGTTTGAAAAAACAGTACTGGCGCAATTTGCTGTAGCCGCGGCATTAAGTCTAACTGTGGCGAGGCAATAATAATCACATCCGGCTTGAGTGACGCTAGACGCTGCAAGTTTGGCTCAACACGGCTGCCAATATCCATCACACTGTCGGGCACTTCTGGTTTCATAACCCATTGACGGTATTCGCCGATGTCCGGCATCGCAATGGGCGTGACACCCAGTGCCAATACTTGCTCGGCAATATCCCAGTTGAGCGCTGCTACCCGTGATGGTACATGCTCGAATGTATGTTGGCCTTGGCTGTCTTGAACCACGATGACATCTTGTGCGCGGCTAATATTAGTCAATAAGGTGATTGCCACAAGACTCATCAATAGCAGGGCTTGTTGGCAGCGTACTAACATACAATCGCGACTTTATGTGGTCGATGAGGATGGTCGATAAGCGTAACAGGTGTGGCGTATAAATCGCTGAGCCGTTGCTCATCTTGCAGCAAACTAACATCGCCATGAAAAGCCACTTTCCCCGCTTTCAAAGCCACAATTTGGGTGGCATAACGCAAGGCTAAATTCAGATCATGCAAGATAACAATCACGCCTTTACCTGTGGTTTTATTGAGGCGACTGAGTAAATCCATTAACTGATACTGGTGTTGAATATCCAGTGCTGAAGTGGGCTCATCGAGGATCAAAAGTTCTGCTTGCTGAGCGAGCAGCATGGCCACCCAAGTCCGCTGGCGCTCACCACCTGAAAGCTGGTCGGCCAAGGTATCTTTAAACTGTGTCACCCCGGTTTCCGCCACTGCATCAGCGATGATTTGCTCATCTTCTTTGCGCCAACGGCCTAAGGTTCCGCGCCACGGGAAACGGCCTAACCTAACAAGTTCGGCGACATTCAACCCCGCCACTTCAGGCAACTTTTGCGGCAAGTAAGCCACGGTTTGTGCCAGTGCTTTAGCACTGTACTGCTGCAAGGTTTTGTCCGCTAAGGTGACGGTTCCCTGCTCGGGCTGGAATTGATTGGCAAGTAAGTTAACCAAAGTCGATTTACCAGAACCATTGTGTCCTAGTACCACAGTTAACGCGTGAGGATCGATATTTAGCTGCTCAATACCTAAGATTGTGCGCTGCTCGCGGATCACTTTGACATCTTTTAGTTGATACATGTATTACTCTTTACTTGAGCCGAGGGCAATTGGCACATTTACTTCCAGTTTGGGTTTTATAGACCGCGCAGCAGCTGCTGCGTTGCAATACTAATTTACCTTCACAATTGCTGTGAACCGTATCAAGCGCACGAAGGGGTAACGACATCGCCTCAAGCCACCAACCAATATGCTGACGTAAGCTAGCAGTGGGCATCTCTGGATGCGTTTGCTGTAACAATAATAGGCGACTGATTAACGTATCAGCTAATAGCGTATCGGTAAACTTAGGTCGGCATCGCACAGACTGGTCGAGCTCAACTCGATAATGGTCAAACATGGCACGCAACTGTTGCCCGGCTTGCTGAATAAGTTGCTTGACTGAGCCACTTGCACAGGCAGTACAGCTAAAACTGAAACCTGCCACCACACCATCACAATGGCGCTGCTGCATATGCTGCAAATTAGGTAAAGCCTGACATTGATAGATGGCGGTAACCGCAAGATACAAAGGTTGCCAAGTCAGCAAATCCCAGCTTCTGGTGAGCCAGTAACTGCGGCCCGCTTCTGGCGCTTGTTGCTGTAGATGATGATGCAGTGACTTAATGGTCGTGACGTTGCTGCCATTAACACTGATGTGACTGTCATTCGCTTGCAGTTCTGCCGTTGCCATCGCCTTAAGGTAGGGCGACAGTTGTTCACAGTGCTGATAAATCTGCTGAATAACCTGTTGTGTCATAGTTCACCAAACGGGTTAAGCGGTGAGCCTGACTCACCGCTTAACCACACTTTAGAAATTATACTTAAAGTTCAGTTCGATATTGCGCTCTGCGCCATACCAGCAGTTCACTGAGTCATAACAGGTATAGTACTCTTCATTGAACAGGTTGTTGGCCACAAGGTTTACGCTGGCACCAAGCAAGCTGGCACTGAGTTCGCTCAGATCGTATCCCACAGAGAGGTCAACTAAAGTGTACGACTCAACTGTGTCGGTGTTCATTGCATCCATCTGCATTTCACCCACATAGCGAACGCCGCCACCAATGCGCATACCGGCTAGTGCACCGTCATCGATGTGATAGTTAGTCCATAGTGACGCGGCATGTTTAGGCACATAAATAGGTTGTGTACCTTGTAAACCATTGCCGGCATCTTTAGTAATTTCCATATCGATGTAGGTATAGTTCAGTGCGACATCAAAGTTATCGGTCACAAACCAATGGCCTTCAAACTCAGCGCCACGGGATTCGATTTCACCAATTTGTAGCTTGTCACCCCAAGGATCATCAGGGTTGGCCATCAGCGCGTCACTTTTAACAATGTTGAAAAATGAAATCGCTGCCGTTTTACTGGCATCATCAGAGCTATATTTTAAACCGAACTCAAACTGCTCACCCATTTCAGGCTTGTAGGTTGTTCCGTCGGTTTTAGTGCCTGCAACAGGTTCAAAGCTAGTGGCATAGCTAATGAAGGGGGAAATACCATTTTCAAACTCATACATGGCTCCCACACGGTAAGAGAACTCTTGCTGATCGGCCTGAGTTTTACTGGCACCATAATCGTCAGAGTAGTCGCTCGATGAGCTATAGTCGTCCCAGCGGCCGCCAACAATCATGATTAATTGGTCAAAACGCATTTGGTTTTGGAAATACACGCCCAACTGCTCAACTTGCACATCATCAGTCGCGTCATAGGTCGATGACAACTGAGATGGGTCAATCATATCGTTATTCGGGTTAAAGATATTAAAGGTCCCAAATTGGCTAGTTGTGCCGTACTCTGAATATGCAGACACCCCATCAAGTTTCTGGTAATCCAAACCAAACAATAGATTATGTTCAACGCTGCCGGTCATCACTAAGCCCGACAATTGGTTGTCTATGGTGTAACCGGTTGAGCTTTCTTCAGTGCTGTAAATATTACGATCTAGATTACCTGTGGTCGGATCAAAGTTATCACCAATATGATAGGTATTCTTTTGGGTCAGTGACGCATCCATATAGCGGAAGTTCTGCAAGAACGACCAGTTATCATTGAATTCATGATTAATTTTATAACCCGCTAATACAAACTCACGCTCAAATTCAGACCAGTTTTTATCGCCTGCAAAGGTCGATGGGCTGGTGCTGCCATTAGGGTTATCGTAAATCATCCCCGATGCGGGTAGCGATGAGTTCATCCCCATTGATGGGTCTTTTTGATAGTACAGGTTGAAATTCACATAGGTGCTGTCAGATACATTCCAGTCAATCGACGGGGCAAATACAAAGCGCTCCTCTTCAGTATGATCCACTTGACCATCTTTACTGCGCGCCAATGCAATCACTCGATAAGAAAAATCGCTGTCGCCAATTTGTCCGGTAGTATCAATTGACGCTTCCATTAGGTTATGCGAACCGGTGGCTACATTGACCTCAGTGCTGCTGGTGCTTTGTGGCGTTTTCGCAATCATATTCACCATGCCACCTGGTGGCATAGAACCATAAAGTACCGATGTTGGGCCTTTAAAAACTTCGACCTGTTCTAACGCGATAGGATCAATTTGCGGTTGCAAGTTCCAACCATTGAGGTACTGCAGTACTAGACCATCATAGTAGCTCTGATTAACGTCAAAACCACGAATGTTAAAGGTGTCATACATAGTTACCGCGCCACCTTTTTGCTCAGTGGTCACACCCGGTACGTAGCGCAATGCTTGGTTTAAAGATTTCACACCACGCTCATGCAGTAACTCACTATCAATAACCGTAACGCCTTGTGGCGTTTCTTGCGGTGTGAGGGCGGTTTTGGTTGCGGTATTACGGTAAGCTTGACCCAGTACCGTAATGGTTTCCATTGTTGGGATCTCAATGGCGAGATCATCACTTTCAGCCGCTACGACCTGCGCTGAACATACTAACGACGTGCTAATTGCTGTCGCAACCACTGTTAGCTTAAATGACTTGTTAAATGCTGTTGAGACCATGCCGCCCTCTTCTACCCTGTAACCGTGTCGATTATTAACTTAACCTGAACACTAATGAGAATGATTATCAAGCGCAGATGGTATACTGTTTCATTTGCTCACATTTAACAATTTGGTGCATTAAAGTAGGAAAGTCGCAAATAGCTGCTTAAATCGCGAGTGGAATCACAGTTTTGTAGAGGGGGAAACGGGTAACCAATACTCCATTTTATTCGGTTCTTGGCCGAGCAGCGTCAGCTCGCCATAGCATTCAAGCTCAAAGCCATTGACGCTGTCATAGCCGGAATCTGGCAGCCATTCACAAATCAGCCATTCAACCAACTGGCTAAAGCCACTCAACTGGCCTTGATATGACACTACGGCATATTCTTGGGCCGGAATAGACAACGAAGCCAACGCTGACTCACTAAGCTGTGCTTGCAACAAGCCTAACTGTTCGGGCACCAGATCTAGCCCTGCCCAATATTCGACACTTTGCTGCTGATCATTGGTGAGGCGAGTATCTACCACACCTATCATTTGACCACTGAGCGATTCAATTTTAGCCACCTGTGCCAGCAGCTTTTCCCACGTCAGCGGTACTTGGGTATAAAAATCAGGGTTGTCAGCTAATACCCCTTGCAGCGAGGTGGATAACCCGGTGATTTGCAACGGCGAACGGTATTCAATACGGGTATGTAAAAAGGCTCTGTCGATGGGTTCGCCATAGCGAATCTTGATGGGCGTGCGCAGCCCGACTCGAATACCCCGACGTCGATAAGCGCTGGGGCTTAAGCCGAAAAACTGTTTAAAAGCACGACTAAAACTTACCTCGGAGGCAAAGCCATGCTGCAGCGCAACATCTAGCATACGGGCATCACTTTGCAATACGGCATCAGCTGCTAGGCTCAATTTCAGCTCACGAACATACTGTGCAACATTAAGGCCTGTTTGCTGTTGAAAAATACGCTGCAACTGCCAACGAGACACGCCACAAACCTCAGCTAAATCATCTAAAGCTAATGCTTGCTCCAAATTATCATGGATATAGGCCAACACTCGCTCTGTTCGAGTGAAAGGACTTTGGCGTGACATGATGCTCTCTTTACTAGTGATATTGTTGATAAGCTACGCGATATAAAATTTATAGCAAGTCACGCAGCCAGTTCACTGTTATCCATTTTAGTATCAGCCGCCACTTGTTCAATAAACTATTCACGAGCTGACCGCTATCGATTAGGGTGCCACAAACGGGTCACTCAGCGAGAGTTTAGCGCTTCTGAGGCAAGGTCCTTAAATGCTCCTCGGTAACTGCTCCTGCGTTACCCTACCTCCTATATCCCTATAGTCGTGCATTAATGACATTCACCACATCCATGTGGTTTGCAACGAGTGAAGAGCATAGTCATTCTATGGTTAAGCTCGTTAACATAGCATCAGAATCGCTAAAACTCGCCATCCTGGCGCGTTTTGGGCTGCCTATTTCTTCGTTGAATAACCTCACAAGGGAACAACCATTGTTTCAATCATTCGCCTTGAATTAGTTTGCCTAAAGCGCGCTGAGTAGATCAAATTCTTATACTGATTGGTATTACCGTTCTGGGCGGAGCCAATGTGCTCGGCATTACGCAATTGGCTGCAATCAATGTGTCTATGATAGCGTTGTGAATGTAAGCAAATGTCAACTGGGTGTAATGATACGCAAATGTTAACCAGATGTAGCAATCAAGATGGTAGCGTTTAAAGCCTAGCTAAGAATAACTATAGCTTAATGATCTGATCAGCCACTTCAATCATAGAGCGCGCCATAATATCGGGCTTTTTGTACAGCGGATGATAAGGGCTCGCTAACCTATCGACAAACGCACCATGCAGCCCCGCACACAGCGCACCATGGGTATCCCAGTCATGCGCTGCCACCAGCCTTGCCTGATGGGCTGGTACACTAAGCTGACTCAGTGCCAATTGATAGGCCGCTGCAGCAGGTTTAAAAGTCGCAGCGGTTTAGACGGAAATGACCTCATCGAATAAGGTTATGATGCCGGCATTGGTGAGTTGCGCGTTGAGTAGCGCCAATGATGAATTCGACAGCGCCACTAATTTAAAACCGGCTTGTCGCAATTTTTGCATAGCGGGAACGATGTCATCATGAGCTGCAAGCTGAGCAAAAGTTGCCAGGATCTCGTCAATACTTTCCGAGCTTAATGAGACTTGCACGCGACCCGCTAGGCTAAGTAAAGCTGCTCTGGCTAAGCCCTTAAAGTCACTACGTACCGATGTGGTCACACATACTGTTGAGGAGTGTAACAGCATGGCAAACCAGGTGCTCATATGTAACTCATCGCCAAAATAGTGCTGAAACTTGGGTTTCAAACTGGCCAGATCTAACACGGTTTCGTTGATATCAAACAAGATGACCTGCTGAGACATGACTGGACCTCACGTTTATTTTTAGAATGGGTAGTGGCTAAACATATCCTCAATCATCCCATTGAGTTGCTGCGGGTCACTGTTCATTTTGGCAAAAGTCCGCAGGCCGGCAATTTGAATCTGTACGTGGTTTGCCAAGTCAGAGGCAGTTTTAGTAGTACTAATCTCGCCTTTGGCCTGAGCCTGCTCAATGATTGCTGCAAACTCGGCGGCGATCTCTCCCAAATGCGCTTTGGTAGTCTCAATCAATGGCTGATTTTCTTCAGTCAGCTCACTCAGTGTTTTAGATAGCATGCACATGCCATTGGGGGCCGTGGATTGCGTATCAATGACTTGTGCTTTAACAAATGCTTTTAACGCCATAATTGGCGAATCATGTTGCTGACGACATGCTTCAATATGAGCGAGCCCCATATCGGTATAGTTGCGTAAGGTGGCTTTAAACAGGCCATCTTTGCTACCAAATGCGGCATAAATGCTGCCTGGGCGCATATCAATGACATCTTGAAGATTGCGCATCGACGTCGCATGAAACCCCTTTTGCCAATAGAGGTTGGTCGCTTTGTCTACAACCTGTTGACGATCATATTTTGCCACTTTTGCCATTTATCGAGCCTATCACCATCGTTGAACATTCGTTCAATTATAGTTTTTAGCTTTCTTAAGGTAAAGACTAAAGTGACGCCGCTGCCATTTGATCACAGCAAAAAAAGACCATATAAAAAATAAATAGTGACTTTATTGCATGAAGATCAAGATCTTAAATATTAAGATAGCACTCAATTGAACGACTGTTCAAAATAAAGCTTGAACGATCGTTCAAATAAATCTATAGTCTATTGCATCAACGAGGGCTGTCGACCTGCCTTCATTTAAACCAGATGCAGATAAGCAAACCATTGGAGCATATGATGAGCAAATTTACCTTTCACACCGTAGACACCGCGCCAGCTGAAAGTAAGCCTATGTTAGAGGGCGCCATAAAACAGATGGGCAGCATACCGGGTTTGTACGCGGTGATGGCTCAATCGCCTGAAACCTTAAAAGCCTACCAGCAACTGCATCAATTATTTACCGCAACCTCATTCGATGCAGAAGAGCTGACTGTGGTATGGCAAACCATCAATGTCGAGCACGAGTGTCACTTCTGTGTTCCAGCCCATACAGCCATTGCGCATTCAATGAAAGTTGATCCAGCAATTACCGAAGCACTGCGTAATCAAACATCAATGCCAACGGCTAAACTGCAAGCATTGCATGATTTCACCCTTGCTATGGTGCGCGAGCGCGGCAATGTAAGCGATGAACAATTAGCAGCATTTTTCGCAGCAGGTTACGGCCAGCAACAAGTGATTGAGGTGATTCTAGGGCTATCACAAAAAGTGATCAGCAACTATGTTAATCACGTTGCCAAAACCCCTGTCGACCCCTTGTTTGCCGAGTTTACTTGGAACAAATAACTTTGTTTGTGAGCCAGTCTACTCACCCCGTAGACTGGTTTTGTTCAACACGTCATCTACACCTGATGGAAGAATAATGAGTAACAAGATCAAGTTAGACATCATTTCCGATGTTGTGTGCCCGTGGTGCATTGTCGGTTACAAACACCTCGAAGCAGCCATTGCAGAACTTGGCCTAGAAGATCAGGTTGAGATTGAGTGGCAACCGTTTGAGCTCAATCCAGATATGCCGGCACAGGGCGAAGAGTTACGCGCTCACCTAGCCAGAAAATATGGTTCTAACCGCGAAGATAGCGACAATGCACGCGCCGCTATCACTCAACGGGGTGCTGACTACGGTTTCGAATTTAATTTTTATGATGATATGCACATCGTCAATACACTTGATGCCCACGTGCTACTTGAGCTGGCACAACAAATGGGACTACAAACTCAGCTTAAACTACGTTTATTCTCAGCCTACTTTTCTGAGAAAAAGGATGTGTCGGACAGAAAGGTCTTAATCAATGAGGCTGTAGCGGTGGGTATTAACCGCGAACAAGCAGCTGAGCTACTGGCTGACACTCAGGCACGCCGGCAGATCAAAGCCAAAATCGGCCAATGGCAACAGATGGGAATCTCTGGTGTCCCCACCGTGGTGTTCAATCGCAATAGTGCTGTCACCGGAGCACAACCGCAAGCCACCTTTAAGCAAATACTGCTTGAGCTGCAGCAAGCTTAATTTTAACTCAGGCTATGCTGCTTTAACGTATAGTGCCCGCAGTTTTGATACCATCCACTTCTGCAACGCATCGTCGTTATAACGTGGATACCATGCGGCAATAACATCGAAGGGCTGCGGCGCTTGTTCAAGCTCTATGGTCGTTAAATCAAGTCCGGCAATTGCTTTTGATGGCAAAAAAGCAATTGCATCGGTGGTTTGTAGGTACAAAGGCACCACCGAAAAACAGGGGGCAGAAATCACCACATTGCGCTCTAGGCCAAACTGTTTAAACCATTGGTCGATAGATCCCTTAAAATTGGGGCGCGAAGGAGACGCAATAATACTTGGATGCGCGGCGACTTCTGCCAGCGAAGGGTGTTTTGCAATAGATGAGCTACGAGATGTCACACAAACATGGTGCTCTTCAAACAACTTAACCACCGCATAATTACTTGGCATAAAATCGGGAAAAGCCAACGCGAGATTCACCCTACCACTTTCCATCCACTGATGAATTTTATCGATTTCAAAATCTCTAATAATTACCTTAAGCAGTGGCGCTTGCAGCCTTAGGATAGCAAGTAGATCAGGCAGCACCACCTGTTGTGCATAATCTGTTGCCGCAATCACATAGGTGCCTTGTGTGGTTTTGGGGTCGAATTGTTGTGGCGACAGTAATGTCTGAAAATCCCTGAGCAAGCGGTCAATTTCAACTGATAAAATTTCAGCATAAGGCGTGGGGACAAAACCACTGGTTTTTCTTAGAAACAATCGGTCATCGAAAACATCACGCAGCTTTTTCAACTGTTCACTGACAGCTTGCTGAGTTAAACCCAATTGCATAGCGGCCTTTGAGGCGCTTTGCTCGCGCATTAATGCTTGAAACACCCGCAGTTGCTTTATGTCTAACCTATCGAGTTTGCTCATCAATGGCGCTCCGCATTAAGTCTAAAGAGTGACGACTCATTTTTACCAACCACTTAACCAAATTTAATTGTATCACTTACAAGTTTTCGTTGTTTCTATTTGTTTAAACAAACTCCTATCATAGCAGGCATCGAAATAAGACAACTGGAGATACACATGAAAACCATCATTGTAATTGGTGCGCTAGGAAAAATGGGGCAAGCGGCCCTAACAGGATTAAGTAATCACAAGGTGATTACTGCCGGACGTTCAGGCTCAGTCGACTATATTGTCGACATTACCGATGAAAACTCTATACGTACTTTGTTCGAACAAGTCGGATACTTTGATGCAGTAGTAAATACTGTCGGTTTTTGTGAATACGCCAGCTTTGCCGACATGACCCAAGCACAGTGGATGACGACGGTGATGAGCAAGATGATGGGGCAAATAAACTTAGTTCGTATTGGTCAAGAATACATTGCAGACAATGGCTCTTTCACCCTAGTCAGCGGCATTTTGAATATTAAGCCAATTCCATACGCCATTGCCGATGCCACAACCAGTGGCGCAATCGATACCTTTGTAAAATGTGTGGCCTATGAGATGCCGAGAAATACTCGAATTAATGTGGTTAATCCTACTGTGCTAGCTGAAGCCTGGCACGTGTATGGTGAAATGATGCCCGGATTTCAACCGGTGCCCAGTGCATTAGTAGGCAAAGCATTTGAACGCGCTGTCGATGGGTTCATAAACGGCGAAGTATTATATGTCGATGCTTAACCCGAGTTTGGACGCAGACTCTTAATCAAACCCATCACAATCAAAATCATCGCCCCACTAGGCTGAATCAAGTCAGCCTAGTGGGGCGATACACATTGTAAACTAACGATAGATGCTTATCTCACCTGTTTTTCAGGCATATTTTAGCAAGTTAATTAAGCAATATTATTCTGTGCTCACCTTCTGCTCATGTTACCTTTAGTATATTGATTATAATCACCCCTGCTCAAACATTGTGGTAACAAACAAAGGCGTAAGTGATTGACTTAATTAATGTCACTTATCATCAATAAGAGAATGTAATATGAAATTATTATTGGTCGAGGACTCAGAAGCCTTACGTCGACCTGTGATCAAAGCGCTTAAAGCATCGGGTTTTGCCGTTGATGCCACGGGTGATGGCCAAGAAGGTTTATGGATGGCGCTTGAGCACGATTACGATGTCATTATTCTCGATATTATGCTGCCAAGTTTAGATGGCCGAGACGTGCTAAAGCAGTTACGCGAAGCCAATAATGAATCTCCCGTTCTATTCCTTACCGCTAAAGACGCCATTGAAGATCGTGTTGCAGGTTTGCGCTTGGGTGCCGATGATTACCTAGTCAAATCCTTTGCCATTGAAGAGCTCATCGCACGTGTCGAGGCCCTAGCAAGGCGTAAGTACCAAAACCGCTCGCCAAAACTTGTTGTCGCCGATTTAGAGTTGGACCGTTCTGCGAAAACCGTAATGCGAGCACAACAATCGATATCATTACCATCGCAGTTATTTGCTTTATTGGAATATTTGATGCTGAACACCGATAGGGTTATTTCTCGAACTCAAATAGAACAACATATCTATGACGAGCAAGTCTCACCTACCAGCAATGTGGTGGATACCGCTGTTTGCGCCTTGCGAAAAGCGATTAACGTATCAAGTAACAGCGCCCCACTTATCCACACACGTAGAGGAATGGGCTACATGATCAGTGCAGAGAAACCATGACCAGCATTCGCGCCAAGTTACTATTTTGGCTAGTTCCCTGCTTTGTGATCATCGCCATATTAGCGATATCTGCTCTGTACCTTTCTGAGCAACGTCGATTGAATGCCAGCCTCACTAATGAGTTGAATGAATTTGCTCGCATCATAAAACTCACGCTAAAAAGGCCGCCTAACCGGTTCACTCCACCTGCGGCGTTAAATCAAGATTTTAGCGCTAATATCATGTCAAAACTCGACAATGAAAATAGCAATTACTATCTACAATCTTGGAACAAGCAAGGTCAAACGCTGCGTAAGTCCAGCAGTCTTGGTGACTATCAACTGCCTGCACCCAGCAGTTTACAACAAACCGTTCACTCAGATGATCTCGAATATAACAGCCAGCTAAGTAACGGCGATGCTATTCGTGTGTATTCATTTGCTGTTCAAGGTGGCCCAAGAAAACCAGCAGTAAACATATCTGTGGCCATAAACCGAGAAGAGATGAATCAGCAGCTGTCCTCTTATGCACTGCAATTGATTGGCGGCGGGTTATTTTTTTGCATCTTATTATCAGCCATGTTGGTATTTGCTATTCGTAAAGCATTAACACCAATACAAAACTTGTCTGAACAGGTTGCCAAAGTGGAAGCGGGTTCGTTGCACAATCGACTAATTGCAACCAACGTCCCTTCTGAGATCAGCCCATTAGTCGACAGGCTTAACCAACTGCTCGCAAGGTTAGAACAAAGCTTTGCCAGAGAGCGTCAATTTAATAATGATTTAGCCCACGAGCTACGCACCCCATTGGCGGCAATGCGAACCACCAGCGAGGTTGCTTTGAAATGGCCAGAGCAATCGTCATCAGAAGACTTTCAGTATATTGCTGAGTCATCGGCTCAATTACAGCAAACCATTGATAGCTTGTTGTCGTTAGCACGAATCGAAAACTCAAGCGCTGAAACATTACTGGAACAAGTCAATATAACAAGACTCATTGAAGAGTGTTTATCATTGCAGACCACCCAAATGCAGCAGCGAAATATCACCATCAGTCAATTAGTCTCTCAAGATCAATACATAGTGAGTGACCCTCGTCTATTGCGCGTTATTTTCTCAAATCTAATCAGCAACGCCATCGCCTATGCACCGGTAAATAGTCGCGTCATTATTGACAGTGAAAGCCAACAATCAGTCATTCGAATCAGCAACCATGCACCTCATCTCGCTCAAGATGACTTAACAACCATGTTTGATCGCCTCTGGCGAAAAGACAAAGCAAGAACAGATAACCAACATGTAGGATTAGGCCTATCTATTGCCCATAGTGCTGCCCAGGCCTTATCTCTTGAGTTGCACGCCAGGCTTAGTGAACAGCAGTTACACATGTCACTTAACTACAGTAAATAACACTCGCTCATCTTCTGCTCATCTTTAGTTAATTATGCTACCCCTGTATGAACAACTCATAAGGGAAACACAGTGATAATTAAACTAAAAACAAACCACACGCTGCGTATACTTTGCTCAATGTTACTCAGTCTCATGTTATTGGGTTGCGGCAGCGATAGCACGGATAGCCATCAAGATGAAACAGATATTAGCGACACTCCTATCGATAACGGCGGCGGTTCTGGTAACGATGAGAATAGTGGAGGCGACGATACCGGTGGCGGTGAAGATGATGACGGTAGCGGTGAAGACGGTGAAACACCACCAGTGAGTTTCAATCTCGGTACAGCAGCCCTTAACGATACCGGCATTACCTTTGGTGCAGACTACAACCGAAATGGTTTTGACTGCAGTACGACACTCACAGCAAGTGATAACACAGCGCTCGCTCAAGATTGCAATCAAGGCCGAAGTGCTAGTGCGAGTCAAAGTGGTTTTGATTTTACCCGTATCAATGCAGATGGTAGTGAATATAACGGCAGTGGTGACTATCAAACCGCGCCTTGGGCATGTGTTAGAGATAATCGCACAGGCTTAATGTGGGAGGTAAAAACTCAGGATGGCGGCATTCACGATGCCAATAAAACCTACCGCTGGGGAGGACTGACAGCGCTCGAAAGAGATCACCCCGAACGTCAAGGGGATTACTATGATGATTGGAACAGTTTAATCATTGGTACCAATGAAGCTAACCTTTGTGGCTACAGTGACTGGCGAGCACCGAGTAATCATCAGTTAATGTCAATTGCCCATTTCGGTTCCACCTTTACCAATAGTAATGGCAATCTTGCGTCTAAAATTGACGGGCAATATTTTCCCAATACGGTTAGCGACTTTTATTGGAGTTCGGTGCCTTATTCCGGCGAACATCAAGCGTTTTACGCATGGGCGTTTCAATTCGTATTCGGCAATAACAAAAATATTCAGCGTTACCAACCAGCAGCATTACGCTTAGTGCGAGTGATTGACCCAATCGCCACCACTAATAGTGCGCAGCAAACCCCAGATGAACGTTACACAATACATGATGACGGTACCGTTACTGACTTAGCCACTGGCCTAATGTGGGCACAATGTGTTGCCGGTCTTGATGGGCTTAACTGTGATAGTGGCTCAGCAGAAGCGATGGACTGGGGCGTAGCACTTGAGTACGCCCAAAATACTCAACTGGCAGGTTACAGCGATTGGCGTTTACCCAATAATAAAGAGTTATTTTCACTGGTAGATTTTAGTGCTGTCTCCCCCGCTATTAACCTCACCATTTTCCCTTCAACCACCAATGATTACACCTGGACCTCATCGCCTATGATCGAGTTCTCACAAGACTCATGGTTTATCAATTTTAAAACTGGGTTAAATTGGTTTAAAGGGCGAAGTGATAATATGTTAGTCAGAGTGGTGCGGGCTGGTACGGCAGACTCACAACTGGCAGCTATTGATATTCAAGATGGCGAAGCGATAACCTTTGATGACGGTTTAGGTACTATCGAAGGTGATGTTGCGCCAGTAGATGTGCATGCTCAAGTGCTTATTAATGAGCAAGGATTAACGGGTGATCCTACAACAGGTCGCAATTTACTTGATATTAATGATGCTAAAGCCCAGTTAGGTAAAGCGCTGTTTTATTCAAAACGATTAAGCGGTGAATACGATACCGCCTGCGCCTCTTGTCATCATCCTGCGCTCGGTGGTGGTGACAATTTATCATGGCCAGTGGGTTACGATGCCGTTGATGTATTTCACGACTTTGCGCCTAACTTACTCGGTTCAGGTCGATACTTTAACGGCAGTGATAGTGATGAACTTGCGGGTTACCCTGTGATAGGTCGCAATGCGCCAACCGTGTTTAATCTGGGTCTGTTAGATCGAGGGCTGTTTTGGGATGGCCGTATCGAAAGCATCAGCGGTACACCGAATGCCCGTGGTACTGATGCTGGCATCATCACCCCTGACTCCGCTAATTTCAGCAGCGCAGATAGTAACATCCCGTTAGGTGCATCATTGGCCAATGCACAATCTCGTTTCCCTACTATTACCCATAACGAAATGCGTGGCGACGAGCCGCTAGGT
The DNA here is from genome assembly GCF_000518805.1 of Shewanella waksmanii ATCC BAA-643. GTDB lineage: Bacteria > Pseudomonadota > Gammaproteobacteria > Enterobacterales > Shewanellaceae > Shewanella > Shewanella waksmanii. The sequence goes on along the minus strand of NZ_KI912501.1, from coordinate 31,411 downwards.
GACAGTCATCAAGCATATCGTTCGATGTTAACAGCTCGCTTTGAAGGTCATGCAGAATGGGAAGCACTATTTCTAGCCGCCTATGGCAATAACACGGTGACATTTGATCGTATTGCTGAAGCCCTGGCCGCCTTTGAAGAGTCCATGGTTTTTGCTAACAACCCATGGAAAGAGTATGTCGCAGCGCTGCGTGGTGAAGCCAATAACAACATCGATAGTCTCAGCTTTAATCAAAAAGTCGGTGCAGTATTGTTCATGACAGCAGGTGACGAAGGTGGCGCAGCTTGCAGCCAATGCCATACTGGAGATGCGTTTACTGACGGTAAATTCCACACCATCGGTCTAGGCCAAGTCGGCCCGGGTAATGGTGATAGCAATCAGTTTGTCATCGACAGCGACTTTGGACGCCAAAATATTACAGGTGATATAGGCGATGCTTATCATTTTCGCACCTCGCCATTACTGAACATTGCGGTCACTGGGCCGTATATGCATAACGGCGCTCTATCTACATTAGCTCAAGTCATGGATGTTTATGGTAACCCAGGTGGTGCCATGAATGACCTGTTAGGCATTAGCTCAATACTCAATGCCGACTCACAATTTAATGAGCTCAATAATGCCGATTATTGCCAGCTAACCTCTGTAGTCGACTTAATGAACAAGTATGGTGAAAGTTGTGAGCAGGTTTACTACAATATGAACCCATACGCATTTGAAAATACACGCTTCTTGTTCCGTCAAAGCTTTGATGAATCAACATCCCATTCGCCAGCACCAGAAATCGATATCAATATTGAGCAATCCGATAAAGTCGTTGAATTTATGGAGGCGCTAACCGACCCCTGTGTGACCGATAGAGCCTGTTTACAACCATGGATTATCGATAGCAGCAATTGGCAACAACACCCTGATTATGCTGACAACCCTAATTTGATATTAATCGGTGAGGACAGTGATGGCATAAAGCATTAATGCTTTGGCGCATTTAGCTTTTTAAGTACTTTAGTACATGAAGTCATCCTTACACTTCAACAATATACGTTCAGCCCCTTAATGTGCAAAATGCTTGTAAACGGCATTTTCGGCCAAAAAGGGGTTGAACACATATTAATCATCTGGCGATTGACCCACTGCTAAAAACGATAGTTAGTCATCACTCCAAAAAAGTGAATATTGGCATTATATTCACCACGTAATGTTGAATCAGCTAACGCATATTCAATACTCGGTTGACCAACATCAAGGTACTCATAGTACACATTAAAGCGCCAATGATGACTCATCTCATACGTTGCACCTACGGCATACTTCCAAAGTTCGCCCGTTGGCACATCAGGATATTGCATGGTGGGATCATCTTGTGGTGACGTTTCATAAGACACCCCGCCCTCAAGACGCCATTGCTCATTAAGCTGATAATAACCACCGATACTGGCGGTGACTGTATCTTCCCACTGACGTTGAATGTCAAATACGCCAGAATCTAACGTAACATTTGTCGTCTCAACACTGCTAAATTGCATCCAGCCTAAGCTCCATAACAAGCTCGCTTTATCAGTCAGCTGATGAAAACCACTCATTGTGGCGTTAGCTGGCATGATAATACCGACGCTTGAATCAACCCTTTGGTTAGACAGAGTTAAGTCGCCTTCCATGTCGTGTTCAATTTCAGAACGGTACGAAAAGCCCACACGATGCTTGTCATTAAACTCGTATAAAGCACTTGCTGTATAACCAAATTCAAGGCTGCTGCCTGTGGCTTCAATTTGAAATTTATCGGTTCCTGCAAACCGTTGTTCGAGCATGCCATATTCGGCGACGACCCCAACACCCAACGACAAATTATCATTCACTTTGTACGCGATGCTTGGGTTTAATTGCGCTGTGATTAGCATGGCATCTTGCAATAAGATAGCGCCAGAAAAATCAGCGCCATAGTCGATCACCGACCCACCTGCAGACACTAACGCAATACCAGCACTCCACTTATCATTAAGTGGCGCAACATAGTAAACCGATCCCGCAGGCATGGCGCTACCTGCTTGTGTACTTGATTCACCACCAGCAAATAATCCATCCGAACCTGTATCGGTAAATTGAATATCTGACACCATGCCTTGCACATTAAATGCAATGGTTGGCTCGCTCATTTTGGTCATTGCTGCCGAGTTTGCATAAGCAGTTTCAGCGCCTTCTGCAACGGCCTGTGCACCCGCACCAGCGGTACTGATGTTTGCTCCCCCAAGCTCTGGGAACATGTATGCGCCTGCCAAGGTATTGTTTGCGACGAGCAAAGATATAAGCAGCAGGGATAATGTAGTTTTCATATAAAACCTTAATAATCATCTTAACAATTAACAAGAGCCGCCCCAGCTATCAGTGAGGCAACTTAATCACGTTAGATTGCGTTTAGGTAAGACTTATAAGAGTGAAGACGAACCGTTGCCGCGCCAATCACATCGATAAAACCGAAAAATGGGTGTGGCTTATTGGCTGCAATCCAAGCCGAGCCTGTCGCACCAATCGGAATAACCTTGCCTTCTGGTTCAAATATTTCTAGCACGACAGTACGACCATGGCTGCTGGTATTTGAGCCAACATGTTGACGTACACTTTGCGGGCCTTGCATGGGTGAAATCGATGCTTCACCTGTGCCTGTGGTAATACTGTGAACACGTGCACGGAAGACTTCACCAGGATAAGCATCCACATAAAACTCTGAAAATTGTCCTTTCTCAACATATCTAAATGTTTGGTCAGGAATACGCATTTCCAAGAATTTTCGGCTGGTATCGTAGATATGCATATTACCGATACGGCTACCATCAGCGACATTGACCACCGCAACTTGACCGTCAAACTGTGCTCGCACCGTTTTGCGATTCTGTTCAAAATGGGTTTTATCTAAGTCAGCATGCAGTGAACTCAGTGCAGCTTCCGCAATACGACGTTGTGAGCGGTAATACTCAACATCACGCTTTTTAAAGATATCAGGTGACGCTTTCGCACGTGCTAAGTCGCGATCAATTTGCGCGATATCTTCTTCATTGGTGACAATCGATGCTTTGATTTTTTCGACATCCGCTTTTGACTTAGTATCAACCAAGGTATAAATCACCTCACCTTGTTTAACGATTTGGTTGTGCCCGACATGAATTTGTTCAATCTCTTCACCTAGCAAAGGAGATAACACTGCATGTGGCGCTTTAATGGTCGAAGAATAAGTAAGATCGACCGGAGCCCAAAGTCGAGACAATATCCCTAGTACAACAAGAATAAATACCCCGCCAGACACAATCCAAAAACCGCTACGTAATGTCCACTTTATTGCCCCAGTCGATACTAAGATCCACATCAGCAAGATATAAGGAATCATGACTTCTTTCATTGTATTACTCCTCTGCTTTTTGAATCGCATCATTGGGGGATTTCAACTCATCAATCTTGTTACGACTATTGCGTAAAACACCGCTCAGCGATTCGCCGATGTGAGCCCAATTTGCAAAGGCAATAATGATTGCTAATACCCACCACGCCTTGTGAATAAACAGGCCACATAAAGACAATGCAAACACCAATTGAACATGTGAGCTGCGCTTTTCTTCTGCACGATGAACGGCAAGTTCATGCACTGTCCAAAGTAGGTATAAAACAAAGACCACCAACGCGATGGTGACCGAGAACAAATAACCACTGAAATACTCTGAATTGAAAATGAGCATCATGGTTTCGTTTGGGGTATTGGTGAAAAGACTCATATCGATATCTTTAGAATTCACCTCGCCCATTGGAGCGAGTAAGTAGGCACCGAATAACATCAATGCCATAAAGGAGATGAACTTGATAAGCACTAATAAAATCGTGCCTATTTTGGATAAAACGGTTGTTAATATGTTCATAACATTCCTCAAAAATGTGATTGGATATTAGGGTCTGTTGATCTTTGCTGATTAGAATTTGTTCGAATTAAAAGCACTTTAATCGCGGCGTGAGCGATGACGTCTAGTCATCTAAACCAACTCGCTCGCAACAAAGAGAAAAGTGCTTTTAAACGAACCTTACAGGCAGCACTTGTTGTCATTTCTACTGCGTTAACGACTTATCATGTGGAATAACCACACATCAAAGTCGTCGCCTTGTATAAATTTTCAACAAGTTGCTGCAAAAACAATCTTGAAAGATCGACAGACCCTAATTAACGCGATCTGATGGAAACAGGTCAGAGAACCATTTATCGAGCAGGGCAATGTCTTGTGGCAGTCCATTGATGCGAACTAAACCCTGACTTTTTGCATCTGGCCAGCTCAGTTGTTTGCTAGCCAATGCATCGAGTACGTCTAACTCGGAAATTAGTAACAGGTCACTAGACGACGGCATTGACGCCCGCTCTTGCACAACAATCATTTCAGAAAATAGTATTTCGCTATAATGTCCTTTAACGGCTTCAAACAGGCTAAATGACATATGTTGCTCGCTTTTAGATAACGCATTGGTGAACGAGTAGAGTTTGAAATGTTCAGGCTTATCCAGATTACTGAACGTGCCATGCTGCCTTTCATGAATAATGCGTTCAAATATCGGTAGCGAACCCGGTTCAGATACAAAGCTAAATCCTGCATCTTGATGTACTCCGCAAGCATTGACGTAAAGTGGCATCCCACATAGAAGCAAAAATAAAAGACGAGACATAATGATCACTCCAAACTCAGAGGGACTAAGCTTTTGTCACTTAGTCCCTTGTGGTGTTAACGAATTATCGAACGATTAATTGAAGCTCTTGAGGTGTCATTGGCTTATCAAAGTAGCTCATGAATAATCCAAAGGCTTGCACATCACCATTGGCAAAACTGAACTTACCTGAAGCTAAACTCTCACCAATCACCTGCTGTGATTTAGGGCCAGCAATCAAGATTTGATTTAACACAGCGCGTGTAGTGTTAATTTGAATATCCGCATCGACATATGGCTGCGTATGTAACTGTGCAATACCATTACGAATTTCAATAGTGATTGACTCTTTGGTGTCAGCAAAGTTGTATGTCATCGCCATTTCAACATCGAGCGTTTTTTCAGCGATAAGCGTGGCTGTCATCATGTCAAAGATCTGTTCGCTTGGAAGTGCAGTAAGCACGTCAACTGATGCAAAGCTAATCATGTTAGAGAAGTCACGTGTGCCTTCTAATTCTGCAGCGGCATTCAGTCCCCAGTTACGCCAGTTAATGTTGACTTGATTAGCCGACCAGGTTTTATAGGCTTGCGCCTTTAACTCACGTGCTTCAGTATCTTGCTTATTCACTGTGATTGGGTATGACAGGATTTCAGCTGCAAAGGTGTAGTTTTCTGCTTTAATCGCCGCTTTCGCCGTGTTAATGATGTTGTCACGACCGCCCATTAACTCAACAAATGCTTTAGCACGTTGCTCATATGCCATAGGCTCTAGTTGCCATGGATCTGCTTCAAAAAAGCCAACATATCCCACGTAAATCTGACGAACAGCATGAGCAACGGTGCCGTAGTGCTCACCTAACCAAGGGTGCTCAGCTAAATGCTTAGGTAACTTAACCACCTCAACCAACTCATCAGGAGTCATTCCTTTATTCATGTAGCGAATAGATTGGTCATGGGTGTACTGAATCGCATCACGATAAGCAGTTAATACATTTTCTACCGCGGCTTTACCTTCAACAGGGCGACCGTGAGAGTTAATCATCACTTCGGTGTCAAACTTACGCATAACATCGATGCCCTTGAACCACATTGCTGGGTCGCGGAATTTGGTACCACGAATGGTGTGCAAGTTAGGGAAGTTCTCACCTTGTAATACTTCAGCAGCGTGAAGGATTTTTTGCTTAGGTAAGTAAACAACCACTTCATCTTTGGTTTCTGATGGCACATTGACAATTTGCAGTTCAACACCTGCAATGGTGATGTCTAAGCGATCTTTTAAGGTGAGGTTTGGCTCAATAAATGAAATATCACCTTGCATAAAGCGAGGACCTAAACCATCGTTCACGGTACCGTGCTCACCTTCTTCAACGTGCTTAGCACCGGTGTAAGAAGTTCTGTGTCCAAACAGCGTACCTAGGTTTGAAGACCAGTTAGCCACAGCAGCCGTTAAGCCTTCCTGTGCAATAATGAGTATTTCGCCAGAGTCGACTTGTTCGTCAGTCGCCCAAGCACGAACACCTGAGATATGGTCAATATGGTTGTGTGAGTAAATGATGGCTTTAACAGGCTTGTCTGTGATTTTTCTAAACTGCGCCTTAACTGATTCAGCCATTTGTACTGACTCACCGGGATCAACGATGATAATACCGTCATCACCTTCAATCATAACGGGAGTATCAAGACCAAAACCGTAACCAAGGTAGACGTTGTCATCGACTTGGATAATGGCTTGATCCATCTTGCGACTGTGCTTAGTTAGTGCATCATGAACATGCGAAGATGCTTCGACAAAAGCCAGAGTTTCGCCTGTGGTAGAAAGCACTTTAATGCGCTCGCCTTTACCCCAGAATAGATTAGATTCATGCTCAAATAACACGCCATTGTTGTAACGTTTATCAAAGTTAATATTTTGGTAATGAGCAGCAGAGCTAGTTTGTAATGCTTGGCCTGTTGTAGATGTAGCTTCAACGGTAGGGGTAGCAAAGGCGGCAGATACAGGCACTAAAGCTGCACTTATCGCTACAGGAAGTAAGAACTTTTTCAACTTAGAAGTCATACGATACCTCAATTTTTGTATTTAAATGAACTTTCCTTTTACTAAATATTAATTCAGGCATAATGACTGATATATAAGCTGTTACGATTTCATAATATCGTAATTACGATATGTCATTGGTGATGTGTTAAAAGAGAGAGCTTAAAAAACATGAATAATGATATTCCTAACTTCAATTTACTCGCCGTGTTTTCAAAAGTGATGGAACATGGCAGCTTGAGTAAAGCAGCAGAACACTTGAACACCAATCAATCAACGGTGAGCACCATGTTAGGCCGACTGAAAGAAGAAGTTGGGCAAGAATTATTTACCAGAAAGGGACGAGGGGTCATTCCTACGAGTTACTCCACTAACTTGTACCAGCAAATACAAGATCCGATACATCAGCTGAATGACGTATTTACCTCATTTGGAAAATTCGATCCTGCTACCTCTCAGCGCCGATACGTGATCACCGCGCCAGAGCATTTACAAGGGGTATTGTTAACGCAGTTTTCACTGCTCGAAAATAAAGAAATTTCGCTAGAAGTCTATGATCAAATGGATAATGACGAAGGCTTTTTCGAAGCATTACAGCAACAAAAATTCGATTTGATGATTGATATTTTGCCGTCTGAAAATCCGAGCTTTGAGAGCCTAAAATTATTTGATAGTGAATTTGTGGTGATATGCAGAGAAGGCCACCCGAGAATTAAGGGGAGTATTTCAGAGCAACAATACATGCAAGAGTCCCATGCAGTGTTGGAAAGAACTCGTAACCATCTGTATAGCCTGAGCCACTACACCAATTTAGACCTCACCAAACGCAAAGTCGCATATCACGGACGCTCACTGTTCAGTAACTTATTAATGGTCAGCCAAACCGAGTTTGTCAGCGCCGTACCACTGTCGTTAGCGTTACAGTTTAAAGAACAGCTAAAACTACAGGTGTTTCAACCACCATTTGAATATAAAAAAGTCTCTAATTATCTCATCTGGCTTAAAAAACAAAACCAAGACCCCGCCCATACTTGGCTTCGTGATGAACTAGTGACCATATCCAATAAAATCGCACATTATCTTCAAGATAATTTTCCGAAGTAAGCATCAGCAGATTACGAGTAAGGCAACGATTTCCTGCGTCTATCGGTAAACAACTAGATCACTAATAAGCTGAATCAACAACGTTCAATCTATTTTCAGTTGTTACTTTCTTGCTCGCCACCTTCCGCTCGATACTCAAGCTTCTTCAAGTCGGCATCATACATGGCCGTTAATAGCGGCTCGCCATTACTGTTAACTCGAAACTCACCGTAATGCGCGGCTTCATATAACTTGGCATGCCCTTCTTGGAAGAAGAAGGCGTTAGTGGCAAACTTTATCTGTCCGTCTCTTACTCGGTATTGTAACTTTTGCTGATTGGGCGCTAACGTTTGATAAGCGCTAGCATCAGATACAATCCCGTGAAAATGGGCTAAGTGTTGTGCATCCAAGGTCACAATGACAAAACCATCGTGGTTGCTCAGCCGGCTTGGTTGCTGCTCTGTCGCCGCCCCATCAATGCTCTCTGTATTGGTTTGTGGCATTAACGCCGTGCGAATGTCGCTGGCAATTTTAAATCGCAACGCCATATAGTCTCCCTGCATCAGGGAGCGAGGATCAACAGGTGCTAACTCAAGGTAGACTTTGACGCCATGCGCTAGGTGTTGCTCCTTTTGATAAATTTGCCAATTCACCAAGCCAAGTAAGATAACTAAGGTGCCAAATAGCAGCAGTTTCTCTAATCCTGCCCGTTTTTGGGCCAACCGCTGTGTGAGCTTATTCATTCTCACTCTCCTTAGCTAACGTACCAATAGTCGCTGTAGCGGATTTCGGTGTACTGTATTTAAGTAGCAGCCAACGCATAGCTAACAGCGCCAATCCCAGTACCGCAAGGGTCAACGATTTTTCTAGTAAGGTGTAATGTAAAAAATAGTAGTAAGCAGAAACAAAACTTAATAGCGCAGCAATACCCAAGCCCATCAGCAAATAGTTACTCGCTGCAAAACCTAGTAGGATGACAATTAACGCCACATTGATACCGGGCGCTTCAAACGACAATACAGAAATAATCACCATTGCTAGCCATACCCCATAGCGCAACTTTTGCGATAACTCGGGGTAAAAGCTGAGTATTTTGTTGGCCACATAGACCGATACTAATGCCAATAAGATGTTGCCCATCCACGGAGCGGTATAGAAATCTTTGTCGGCGGTATCACTCATGAGTTGGTACCAAGAATACTGATAAGCCATAAAACATGACTGCATCAGCTGCGATATCAACAAACCATAAGCAATTGCCTGATGACGATAAAACGCACTGGCCACACCTGCTGATTTAAGCGGCTTAAATTCATTTAGTAGCAGCCAACAGGCCAGTCCAAATAGCAAACCACCCGCAATGAAGGGCAGCTGAAATAATGCTAATGCCGCCATCAAACAACCGGCAAATATCCAGGCACTGCAAAAGCGGTGAATGTCATTGGGCATAATGCCAACCAGCACCAACTGCAATATGGCCGCCAACAACCAAGTCAGATTGGTGTCAAAATGCTGGGCCACGCCAAAAATCCATAACACTTGGCCACTAAAGCTCAATGCGAGCGCCAGATGTTCAGCAAATTCATTGTGGCTTTTGACTAATAACAGCCACGCCAGCAGCATTAGAATGATGCCCACGGCATAGGGTCCGGCATCGCTTTCGATAATGAATTCGAACCCTAACGCCATAAAGCCCAAAAAGAATGAGGCAGCCAACCAGCCTGCGACAGCCAATAACAGTTTCACAAACCACGGCGAGTTCACTTCCGCGCCCTTAGGCGCCTCACCACTGACAAGTTGCTGCTGCGATAGCGTTTGCCACAGAGGCAAACTGGACTGCTTTGTCGTAACGTCTACCTGCTTCATGGTTGCCATTCCTTGTTAACGCGGCGCAGCCAAACTGCTGAGCCCGTCGCCATGCCGATGGTGGTCATTGATAACAACAAGAACCCGAGCTCATGGAGATTATCTAATAGATGAGTGGTTAAAAAGCTGATAACAATGACATTAACTGACAGCAATGTGCCTGCCAGCATGAATAAATCCGCTTTTACACGCCGATAAGTTACATACATTAGTGCACACCACACAGGCCACACCACGATAGGTAACCAGTCTTGATAGCTCAGGGGAGTATTACGACGATAGAAATAACTTGAGTCCACAATCAGCCACACCATTAACCAAGTGATGCACACGCCGCAAACCACTGCCAATATTCTGGGCGCCCAGCGAGCGGCTAACCACACGTAATGCTGGCTTGCTCTCTCCCAAACAATAAGCATCAATGAATTGAACGCAAATAAGCTCCACAGGGCATTAAGTTCAGCAGAGAAAAATAAGCCAACAGCAGAAAAGTTGATGTAATACAACATCATGGCAATATTAAATAGGCCAATCCATATCATCCAAAGTGCATTTAGCCGAGCGAGTATCACCCAAGGTGTAATCAACAGTGCCCAGTTAAAAAACAGTTGCCATGGGTCGGCACCGGTTTGATAGGTTTGACCAAACAAAGCCAATAACACCCCAAAGCAAACCGCTGCAATCAATAAAGGAATTTTACTCAGCGATGGCTGAACCTCATCATGATTGGCTGCATTTTCCCCGCGCTTAGCAAGTCGATAATAAGCCAGAATCGATACGATGATGATAACCTCAACCAGCGCAAATTTGGCAAACTTGCCCATTTGCTGCCAGTTATAAGCAATAAAAAACACCACAGCAAACAAAAGCGCTAAGCCGCCGCACCAAGCAAGTAATTGACTGATAAAACTCAACCAATTATGGGGTCGAGGTCGTACGCCACTCACCAACAAAGCTTGGTCGATATGCTGCTCTTCGATGGCTTGTTGTTCAAGCAACTCAAGCAGCTGATTGCGATTTGAGATCATAATGAGTCCATTCTCATAGGTTCCATGATTACTTTACTATGGTTTGCCGCGCAAAACATAACGCCAAGCAAAACAACAGCGAGGCATTTGCGGTTAAACGATTGCAAGTGAGCGTTATAAATACACTACGGATTGGCTTTGATGCAAATAGTGTCATTCGCTCTACTTGCTGTGATGAGTTACATTGAAGTGCTGTTATTAAGACGTAACTACCAACCCACAGCAAACTAATATTGCCGCCGCAGACTCTCTGTCACAGCGTCAGGTTTATCACTGCGGCAATGCCGCTGCGGTAACGTCAATGATGATTGCCGTTCCTTGTTCGCGTTCGCTATCAATGGTGATCTGCCAGCCTAGTTTTTCACACAGCCGGCTCACTATTGATAGTCCCAATCCAGACTTTTCTAAGACATTGTCATGTCGCTCTGCAGCCGCTTGCGAACACACCATGCCCTCACCGCTGTCTTCAACAACAATACAACTGCCCTTCATCGATACCACTATTTGCCCTTGGTACGTATGCTGGTAGGCATTGCGGATTAAGTTATCTAATACAATGGCGAGGTATCTTTTCGATGTCACCAGCATCAGCGACGGCGCGATCAAATTGACACTCTCGATGTCGGGCGAGCGCTTTAAATAACCATGTTTATTCATGGAGCACTGCACCAACTCATGTAAATCAAATTGGCTATGCTGTTCGCCATCTTGCTCTTGCTTGCCAAGTAGCAAAAAGGTCTCGATTAAGTGGCTCATATCAGCATTGGCACGCACGGCTCGGTTTAAGAACTTTGCCATATGTTGCTGCTGACCTTCAGGCGCTGCCAGTGCTAACTCAATGGCTGCACGACTTGTCGCCAACGGCGTTCTTAACTCATGACTGACATCGCGAGAAAAGGCTTTTTCACGCTCAATCATTTGGTGTGATTTTGCCACAAACCGGTCAATTTGCTTGGCAAGAAAACCAATTTCATCGTTATAGTACTTACCGCGATTTTGTTGATATTGCTGATAATTATCTGCATCAACTGAGCTTGCTAAACGTGTCAACGGCGACACAACCTGCTTTGCCAGCCAAAACCCAATGATTAAACTCAGCAGAAAAATCACCACCAATACATTGATAAACTTATTCAGGATGCGCTTTTCAGAGTTATTGTCGTAATTAACAAAGCCACTTACATCGGCAAAATAGTAAAAATGTGTCGCTAAATCCCCGCCTTCAATGGCGGCTTTTAACACATGGATATTTTTCTTTCTGGCCGAAAACTCATATATCGTAAAGCCTTGTGCTGTGGTAAATACGGGGCCAAGAATATCGAGTTCTTGCAACGACTGGTGACGCAATATCCTTGCTTTAACGCTGGGATCTGGAAAATACTCCGCGAGAGTAGCCAGCGCTTTATCTTCGCTAGTCACCCGCACTTGTGCTGAGGTCATGCTAGATAAATCTTGCTGTGGCGCGCGTTGATACTGAGCCAACAAGACTTGCGCCTCTTGGGTTAAATACCAATTGAACAATTCATCTGAGTTATATTTAAGCCCAAAGAAAGTCACCCAGGTATAGCAAACACTAACCACAATAGAGAAAAATACGCAGGCGACGATAATTCTGAAACGGATACTCTGAATAAAGTTCATGAAATACTAAAGCCTCGCCCCTTAACGGTTTTAATTAGTGCGCGTTCAAAGGGTTTATCTATTTTATTGCGCAGCTTATAGATATGACTGCGCAGTGAATCACTATCAGGTAGGCTATCTTGCCAAACAAGATGTTCTAATTCTTGCCTAAGCACCACTTCGGGGGATCGCTGCAGTAATATGACCAACAACTTATAGGTGTAGGGTGACAAGGTGATGGTCTGCCCGGCTCGGACCACTAATTCGGTTTTTAGATCAACGGTTAAGTCAGCCAAAGTCAATTGCGATTTAATGCCAACATAGCGTTTATATATAGCTTGAATGCGCATTTGTAATTCACTCAAATCAAATGGCTTTATCAAGTAATCATCGGCGCCAACGGCAAATCCGGCTTGCTTATCTCCTAAGGTATCGCGAGCCGTTAAAAACAGCACGGGCACATGATTATTATGCTGTTTTCTTAACTGGTCGCAAAGTTCTAGCCCATCCATTTTAGGCATCGCGACATCAAAAATGTGCATATCGTAGTCACTGTTAAGCGCCGCGTTGAGGCCTGCTTCACCATTAAAGGCAAGGTCGCAGCTGTGACCTTGCATCTCCAAGTAATCAACAATGCTTGCAGCTAGGTCGGTATTGTCTTCAACCAATAATATACGCACAGCAGCCCCTCACATTGACTCCCACAACTTGCACGTTAGCTCTTGTATTTTACTGAACAACCATAAGGTGGAGTAAGCTTATTGTTAACTGCTTTACCCGATAACAATGCCGCCATCGCTTGCTCGACATAATTGTCAGCTTTTTCAATATCAGCAATTTTGGCCGATTTGATGCTGTCGATGCCACCAGCATATCTCAACGTACCCTGTGGATCGATGATGTACATATGGGGAGTTGTTTTGGCACCGTACAACTTACCTACCTCACCTTCCGGATCAAATAAAACTTGGGTTGGCGCAGCGTTGCGGCTAGCGGTGAGTTCATCAGATGTAGCGCTATCAATGTGGCCTTGCTTACCGGGTGCCGATGAAATGATTGATAACCACACAATATTGTCAGCGGTATATTTACGTTGCATACTCGGAATATTGTCGCTGTCATAGTGTTTTTGCACATAAGGACACAGGTGATTCGTCCACTCTAAAATCACATACTTGCCTTGGTAGTCAGCCAAGTTAATTTGCTCACCTTTGGTGTTGGCCAAACTAAAATTCGGCGCCGCTTGATCTACTTTTACCGCAGCAAACGCACTTCCCATTAGCGTCATGAGTAAAACTGCGATTGCGATGATTTTTGTCTTAATCATTGTGTAGCTCCTTTTTAGCTAGATTGATTGCCTCTACAACAGTTTCAGGCGTGAGTATTTGGGGTAACACTTGCTCATAGTGGTTGCCAGCGTATACAACATATAACGGCACACCAGAGCGCTGATATTGCGTTAAATAACTTAAAATTGTGTCATTCTTGTTGGTCCAATCTCCCACCAAATAGTGCACTTGCTCTTGCTCAAAAGCAGCCTGCACCAATTCAGTGTTAAACGCGACATGCTCATTCACTTTACAGGTGATGCACCAATCAGCGGTCATATTGACTAAGACCACTTGTTCACTGTCCCTAAGTTGCGCCAGTTTTTGTGGTGAAAACGCCAAATCTGACTTATCAGCCATCGGCGATGTCGCTGTACCACTGCTCAATAATGACCACCCCATTAGCACGATAGCCAAGCACAACGCCAGATAAACATAGATGCCGCTAAACTGGCGGCTTAACCAAATAGCGAGGGCAAAACCAACCAACGACATCAGTAGTCCTAATTGTGCCATAGCGCTAGTTTGGCCTAAATAAACCCAAACTAACCAAGCTACGGTGGCTAACATAGGGAACACTAGCAACTGCTTAAAGGTGTTCATCCATGGACCTGGTTTCGGCAACCATTTAGCAAAACGCGAAGAGATAAATAATAATGACAGCGGTAAGGCAAACCCTAAAGCTAGCGCAGTAAATATCAAATAGGTCGTAGCGGCTGGGCTGACTAACGCTACCCCAAGCGCAGCGGCCATAAATGGTGCGGTACAAGGGGATGCAACCACCACCGCTAACACGCCAGTGAAAAATTGGCTTGAAAAACTATTACCCGACACCAGTGCTTGACCAAAGCCGGCTAACCGAGCACCCGCAGGCGCAATGTCCATTAATATCAGTGCAATAAACACAAACAGAAAAGCTAAAAAGGCGATAACGGCAGGTTCTTGCATATGAAAGCCCCAGCCTATCGCTTCACCACTGCTTTTTAAGACAATAATGACACTAGCAAAAAGGTTAAAGCAGACCAACACGCCTAAACCATAACCCAGCTTTTGACTGATGGTCATTTCATTGTGACCAATGGCTAACGCTTTAAACGACAACACCGGCAATACACAGGGCATGATATTTAATATCAACCCTCCAATAAATGCCATTAACATCAATATAATAACTGAATGGCTAGCGGCCACTTGGCCATCATTTAGGCTCGCAGACAAATAGTAACCTACGGTGCCATCGGTCAATAAAAAGTCTAACTGCTGCGCCCCAGCAATGAAGTAATCAGATAGGGCAATAACTTGATTATTTACCCCACCTTCGCTGACAAATTGCTGCTTTTGATTGTGTTGTGCAACATCTGATCGTAAAGGCAATAGTGACCACTGAGCCTGGAAAGGGGGTTGATAGGCCACTGTTAAGTAGTTGTCAGTGACTTCAAACTTGGCGCTGATACTGTCTTTATTAGGCAGCTGCTCGCGAGTTTGAGTAAAAAGACTGGCAGCGGCCGATTTTTCTCGCTCATTTGCCACGGGTAGCGTAATGCTTAAATCCGCCCAGCCGGGAATACAGTCTTCTTTACACACTAACCAAGATAGCGCCACCTGAATATCGACTTGCTGTGCAAGCTCTGACCCTTTAGCGAGATCCACAGGCACCATCAACAACACTTGCCCTTCATAGCCATAGTTAACCAGATGGGCCACAGGAATTTGATGTGGAATGGGCCATTGAATATCACCAAACTCAAGCTCGGTAGACGCCTGCCAGGTTACACTTGGCGCTTCACCGGAATCGCCAGGGTTTTGCCAATAGGTATGCCAGTGCGTCTCCGGGGTGAGCAACACCCCTAGCCAGTTTGTCTGGCCGGGTGTAAGTTGCTGATATTCTGCCACCAGGGCAACTTCAATATGCTCACCTTTGGCCGTGCTCTGTCCATAAACAAAGCTACTCGGCAGCCACAGCGCGCAAAGAAACAACACAATATTCAGTCTATTCATAAACACTATCATCTGCTTATAGGCTGCTGCTAAGCAACTTGACCCCATTTAAGTACTAGGCTTATTAGCGCGCATTTTTTGCATGTTGCAATTCACCCACTAAAATCTTCTCTTGATCCGCTCTAGGTTTGGCAAATCTTGCTAACCACACATATAACACCGGTGTTAAGAACAAGGTAAATACCACGGCAATGCCCAACCCGCCGAATACAACCCAACCTATGGCATTACGTGCTTCGGCACCAGCCCCAGTAGAGAGAATCAACGGTAAACCGCCAAAAACTGTTGACAGCAAAGTCATCATAATTGGTCTTAAACGCACTTTACCTGCTTCAACTATCGCCTCGTTAATACTCGCGCCTCTGTCTCTTAGTTGGTCGGCGAACTCCACCAGTAAAATGGAGTTCTTCGCCAATAAACCTATCAGCATCACTAAGCCAATTTGAGAGTAAATATTGATGGTGGTTCCGGTTAGCCACACAGCAAATATGGCGGCAGCAATACCAAAGGGCACGGTTAGCATGACCACTAAAGCACTATAAACACTTTCAAATTGTGCCGCTAACACCAAGAGTACGATTAAGAATGCCACCACATAAGTCATGGTAACTTGTCGCTCTGTTTCTTGGTAAGTTTTTGCTTCACCCAATAAAATAAGATCGTAGCCATTAGGCAGATGCTCTCTGGCAAGTTGACGGATGATCTGCACGGCATCTGCCATTGTCATATCTTCTGGCAAGTCAGCACTGACTTCGATAGCTCTGCGCTGCGCGTGGCGCTCAAGCTCAGCAGCAACACCTTCTTCGGAAATGTAAGCGATTGATGATAGCGAGACCAGCTCACCATTTTGCGCGGCAACATACAAATTAGTGAGATCAGAGGGATCTGCAGAGTCTTTGTAGGAAGATTGCAAAATAATCGGCACCGCTTTATCACCGACATTTAAATCTGTCAGATCGTCGCCACCAATGGCTGCTCGTAAGGTTTGATTGATGTCACTGAATGGCACCCCTAATTCTTCGGCACGATTGCGGTCAATATGGACACGCATCTGTGGTTGCGTCGGCTGATAAGAGATCTCCAATTGACCAAATTCAGGGGAACGGCTCTCAACTAGTGCGGAAAACGACTGCGCGACGCGAAAGGTGTCATCATAATCATTACCGGAGATGGCAAAATCCAATCCACCACCTTGGCCTCTCAAGTTTAAACTGTTGGCACCGAACGCCCGTGCTGGCGCGCCAGGAATTGCCGCTAATTTAGGCCGAATTTCACTAATGATCTGTTGCTGACTATTATCGCGTTGATCCCAATCTTTAAGATTGACGGTCATAAACACAATATTGGGGTCCCACTGACCCACGACCGTTCTGATGGACTGAATGTCTCCCAATTCGGCATAAGGCAACAAAATATCTTCCATGACTTCGGCTTGGCGGTCCATGAAGGAGATACCCACTCCATCTGGCCCCTTGGCACGAACACGGATGATTCCTCTATCTTCTGATGGCAGTAGCTCTTTATCCACTTTGCTATATAACAATGTTGCACTACCCGCTGCGGTAACACTGAGCATGAGAATCAGCCATGGAAGTTTAATGCAAACTTGCAGGGATTTCTCATAGGCGGTCACAATAGCGCTACCCACCTTTTGCAACTTAGGTTTTTGTTCAGTTTGATTGTGGCTATTGATTCGAGCTTTTAGCGCGGGCACTAAGGTTAATGCCACCAACGACGAGATGATCACTGCACCGGCTAACACACCGCCAAACTCCCTAAAGAGTTTACCTGCTGTTGATGGTAAAAATGCAATGGGTAAGAAAACCGCCACCAGCACCGCAGTTGTCGCCACAACGGCAAAAAACACTTCTCGGGTTCCCACTACAGCGGCGGCTCTAGATTTTACCCCAAGGGATTTATGTCTTTGAATATTTTCGGAAACAACAATGGCATCATCAACAATTAGTCCGGTTGCCAGTACCAGAGCCAGCAAAGTTAAGATGTTAATTGAAAAGCCAAAGGCCCAAATAATCACCAGTACGCCAATTAACGACACCGGAATAGACAGCGCCGGCACTAACGTGGCCTTCCAACTGCCCAAAAATAGCCATAGCGTGAACACCACTAACAAAATGGTATAGCCCAGCGACTTAATCACCTCTTCAACCGAGCTACGTATAAACTGGGCGTCATCGGAAGTGACATAGATATCTAGGTCGGGATAGCGCTGTTTGACCTCCTCGACCATTGCCAGAGCTTGGTCTGATATCTCAATAGTATTAGCGCTGGCTTGCCGAATGACGCCTAAACCAATAACGGGTTCACCGTTTAAGCGTACAAAACTGTGGGCATCAGCAGGACCAAAATACACGCTAGCGACATCTCCAACCCGCGTGGTGCCATTCACCATGATATTTTCCACTTCGGCGGCCGTCACGGAAGTAGCATCAGCACGAACAATCACTTGGTGATCGGTAGAGCGTAAACTGCCGGCGGCAACATCAAACGGCGCCGACCTTAACGCTGTCGCGATATGGGTGAAAGACAAGCTGTAGCTCGCCAAGCGCACGGGGTCGACAACCACCCTTAATACTCGCTGTCTTTCGCCGTTAAGCCTGACATCGGCAACGCCCGGTATTGAGAGAAACATCGGCGAAATATCACGTTCAACGATATCCGCAATGGTTTCGGTATCGATACTTTGACTGCCTATGGCGATATTAAGTACCGATTGAGCGTCATTGTCTGCTTTAACTATCGACAGTTGTTCTACTTCCTCTGGAAGCTGGCGCTGCACTCGACTAACAGATTCGCGCAGTTCATTAGCCGCATCATCAATGTTAATGCCTGGGCGAAATTCTACGCGAACACGAGATGAACCTTCTTCGCTTTGTGCTCGAATTGACTTAACACCGCTAACTCTCGCCGCCGCTCCCTCAATTCTGCGCGTAATTTCATTGTCGACAGTTTCAGGCGCACCGCCAGGAAAATTAGCAACCACACTGACTATGGGACGATCTACGTCAGGTAATTCTCGCACTTCAAGACCAAGAATCGCCGACAAACCAGCAATAATAATAAGAATATTGAGGACAACAATCGTGACCGGACGGCGAACAGAAAGTGATGGCAGATCGTCTTTATTTTGAAATAGATTAAGCATGATTTGTCCTTAACTTACTGACCGCTTACTAGCATACTTTTCGAAGCCACTTCAGCACCTTCACGCAACCGCTGTATACCCTCAACAATCAAGGTGTCACCATCTTGTAAGTCCCCTTCTACCAATATGGAGCCTCTAAGACGTTGCTTTATCGCTACCGATTTTTTAACCGCTTTGCCATCTTTCTCTAACCAAATGTATGAACCTGTCGCCCCCCAAGCCAAGGCGGATTCTGGCACCACAGGATAGAGAGCACCTTGGGTGTTCAAAGTGACCTTAAAACTCAGGCCAGGACGAAATAAATCTTCTTGGTTGTCGAGCAATGCCCGTACCTTTAAAGTGCGATTATTCGCATCAATCCGGCTATCAAGTTGGGCAAGAGAGGCCTGATAAATTTCACCTCGATCATGCCATGGCTCAACAGTCACTTCGGTGTTAGTCGCCACTAAGCGATACGAAGATTCCGGCACAGTGAAATTAATGTATAACTGCTGACGGTCATCAATTGTGGTAATGAGCGTAGACTGGTTGATCCTGTCACCAACCTCAATATCGACTAAGCCTAAATAGCCACTAAAAGGTGCGACTAAGCTGCGATCTTCCATATCCGCTTCCGCTTCTGCTACTGCAACCTGCGCTAACCCATGTAACAGCTTGGCTTTGTCCACTTCAGACTCGGTAGCCGCACCGCTCGCTTGGCTTTTAACCAAGCGCTGTACATCCCTCTGGGTATCAGCCAACGCGATTTTCGCTCGTTGTAGTGCGGCCAACTGCCGGCGGGCATCTAACTCCATTAGCAAGGTGCCTTTCTCGACAAAATCACCGGGTTCAAAAGTAATATTGGTGACTTTATCCGAGGCCGCAGAGTATAAGCTGACTGACTTATGCGCCTGTGCTGTACCAACAGTTTCAATGGTGAATTGAATAGACTGAAAGGATAATGCCTCGGTAATGACATTCGACGGCGCTCTTTTGCGCTCTTCGGCGACAACTGAGGTTGATAGCAAACATATTGCTATCAAATAAAGGATGACTGATTTCATAGGGCCCTTCTAAAACCTAAAATAAACGTACCGCTAGGCTCAGTATTTAGTTAAACATATGTTAAATATAAATCGGCAAACGTGAACGGAACGTGAAAACGGCTAGATTAGGTATCGTGGCGCTACGCCCGGAGATAACAGCACGGAATTAAGTACGAATAGTGACTCACACTTTACTTTAGATATGATATAACGTAACAAATATAAAGTTAGCAGTAACAATATCCATAGATAAGTTATCTATCACCACTGAGTCAGATGTGATGAGTGTAAGAGCTTGGTAGTTAAATCTTCACAATTTCACTGATAGCACACTGAACTGACAATGTTAGACCTCAGTTGGTTTAGTTAATAAGAGTACTGACTGTTTAGCCACCATTGGAGGGTGAAAAAGTTATGACAAAGCATGAAAATGAACAGGTTGATCAACGCCAACTCACGCAGATTAGCCGCTTTGTACCGCAACTGCGCAGAACTGCAGTTATCTCTACAAGCACTGACGTGTTAACCGACATCTATCAAGAAGACGTGAACATTGCTGTATGGCAACAACAGCTGAGCGATGATGTGATTCTCAGTGCACAGCAACTGGTTACTCAATTTCCACACCTTAAAGTTGTCATGACCGTTCCCCCTGCGGATACCTACAAACAATTAGCAGAGCATTTAAGCCTGTTTGCAAACAACCATGAAATTTGCCACAAGATCAGTTTGCTGGTTGATATGTTTTGCACTTTATTTGACCTAAAACGAGTCGGCCTAAGGTTAACTGCACTAGAAACCGCCATGTGCCCTAAATTTCATGTCGATAAAGTCCCTTGTCGACTGGTAACGACTTTTACCGGCAGCGCAACACAGTGGCTCAACAATAATATTATTGACCGCTCCAAATTAGGAGCAGGCAGCCTAGGTTTACCAGACGAGCAATCAGGGCTGTATCGAGCAAACAGCCACATCAATCAACTTTCTGTCGGTGATGTAGCCTTACTAAAGGGGGATGGTTGGTTTCACAACGAAGGCGGCGGCCTAGTACACCGCTCTCCAAGCCTAAAAGCCGGAGAGAAAAGGCTGCTACTAACACTCGATTTCAGTGACTAAAAATCTGCCTTGCAAATAGCGGTACATAAAAACAACAGGCCCCACATTGCTGTGAGGCCTTTATTGATAAAGAGGTGAGTTGGCCGATAAGCCGCCATGCCTTGATCGAGTGTGGAGTGGACGGTTACTCATCTAATCTTACGATCGCTGTTGGTAAAAATAAAAGGCCCCACATTGCTGTGAGGCCCTTTATTGAAAAGAGGTGAGTTAGCCGATAAACCGCCATGCTTTGATCGAGTGTGGAGTGGACAGTTACTCATCTAGGCCTGCTATCGCTGTTGCTAAAAACAAAAGGCCCCACATTGCTGTGAGGCCTTTTATTGAAAAGAGGTGAGTTGGCCGATAAGCCGCCATGCCTTGATCGAGTGTGGAGTGGA
>NZ_KI912501.1:0-9981 GCF_000518805.1 Shewanella waksmanii ATCC BAA-643 | reverse complement strand
CTCATCTAGGCCTGCAATCGCTGTTGGTAAAAACAAAAGGCCCCACATTGCTGTGAGGCCTTTTATTGAAAAGAGGTGAGTTGGCCGATAAGCCGGGTCCTGTCGTGGACAGTTATTCATCTAGGCCTGCAATCGCTCGCAGGCTCAAGCAACCTACCCGGTCCCAACGCGAGCAGCGCCATACGGGACCCTATTTGGTCTTGCTTCGGGTAGAGTTTACCTTGCAACGGACTATTACTAGCCGCCCGGTGCGCTCTTACCGCACCCTTTCACCCTTACCAATCCGAAGATTGGCGGTCTCCTCTCTGCTGCACTTGTCGTCGGTTTACACCGCCCAGGCGTTACCTGGCACCCTGCTCTGTGAAGCCCGGACTTTCCTCCCCGTTCATAAATGAACGCAGCAACTGTCTGGCCAACTCGGCGCGGATTATAGCCTAAGCAGGTCAAACACTCCAACACTTATCGGCAGCAAGTCATTATGGCCTTTATAAACCAATACTGAGGCCATGTTTGTACAACGCATTTTTCTTCAGGCCATGAATTTGAGCAGCCAACGCGGCGGCTTTCTTTAGCGGTAATTCAGTGCTTAATAAACTCAAGGTTTCAATGGCAACAGCTGGAATATCAGCGGTCTCTTCGCTGCGATGGCCATGACACATCAACACTATCTCACCTTTTTGCTGATTGGGATCGGCCTCCACTTGTGCCAATACAGATTGCGCATCACCACTGAGAAAGGTTTCAAATGTTTTGGTTACTTCTCTGGCCATCACAATTTGTCGATCGTCACCAAGCGCCGTCACTATCGATTTCAAACTGTGGACAATGCGATGCGGTGACTCATAAAAAATCAATGTACGTGGATCTTCTCTAAGGGCGGCTAACTTGTCGAGCCGGCCTTTCTCTTTGGCAGGTAAAAAGCCTTCAAAAGAGAAGCGATCCGATGGCAAACCTGAGGCGCTCAATGCGGTTATCGCGGCGCACGCACCTGGCAGAGGAATCACTTTGTAACCAGCTTGACGTACTTGCGACACTAAATGGTAGCCCGGATCGGAAATCAACGGCGTACCGGCATCTGAGATCAATGCCACAGATTGAGCATCGGCAAGCAGCTTGATAATGTCTTTGGCTCTGTCACGTTCATTATGATCATGCAGCGCAATTTTTTTGGTTTCAATACCGAAGTGACTCAATAGCTTACCGCTGTGACGCGTGTCTTCACAGGCAATCAAGCTCACCTGCTGCAACACGTCAAGTGCGCGCTGTGTGATGTCTGCTAAGTTGCCAATTGGGGTTGGCACTACATAAAGTGCGACCGTTAGGTCCATATCTACCTCGGTATTCATTGTCACAAGACTTTCGTCAAGCGTAAGAGAAGGTTAAACTACGGACAGCATCTTACCAGAGTGAAGCCCTGTGTTAAAAAGACTGAATTCAACTAAATTTATCTCGGTCGCGTTATTTTCGTTAGTCTTATTTGGCTGCGCGACAACTAAAGCACCAGAGAAACAGGAAGTTAAAGACATTTCTCTGGTGAGCGCACCTTTGCCTGCCTCGCAATATTTAGCCGACGCAGCACAGCAAAGTGATGCCCAAAGACGCGACAAACTGATGCTATTAGCAGCACACGCCTTTATTAATCAAGGCGACAGCGGCAATGCCAGAAAAACACTGACCTCGATTAAGCCGACTTTAGGCAATAATCCCACGCTGCAAGCCGAGCACCTTTACCTGTCTGCTCGCGTACTAGAGATGACCTCTACCTACGATGAGGCTATCGCCTTACTGAACTACCCAAGCCAGTGGCAACTGCCTGATTGGCAGTGGGTAGCTTATTATCAGTTCAAAGCCCATTTATACCAATTGACCCACCAGCCGATTGAGCAAGCTCGTCAGTTAAGTTTATTAAGCCAGCATTTACCGCCACAGCAAGTGACGGAAGTCAGCGACGAGATTTGGCAAATTTTGCAACCCATGCAAGAAGAGACCGTATTGGCGTTCAGCCAAGATAGTGACAACCCGATTTTTGCTGGTTGGTTACAGCTTGCTTATATTGCCAAACATTATGCGGTTGATCCCAATCAATTGATCACTCATTTGGGCAATTGGCAGCGTCAGAACCCGCAACACCCTGGGGCGATTAAACTGCCGACTGACTTAGAAAATGCGCTGAATGCAAAGCCTTATACACCTAAAAACATTGCGGTATTACTGCCTTTATCCGGTAAACGCGCCGCGCTGGCAGATACCGTTAAACAAGGTATTATTTCCCGCTACCTTGCCGATGCTGATGATTCTGTCACGTTGAACTTTTTTGACTCAGCACTCGGGGCCACCACCGCCTATCAACAGGCCGTTGACGCCGGTGCTGAATTTATTATTGGGCCGTTATTACAATCAGAAGTGGAAGAGTTGCAGCAACTGCACAGTACCCCAACCACTGGCGATGTAGAAACCGCGCCAGCGACGGTACCGCAACTTTTTTTGAACCATGTCGATAATTTTGAGCCTAACAAAGACCAATTTTACTTTGCGCTGTCGCCTGCCCATGAAGCTGCCGATGCCGCGCAAAAGTTATATGACGATGGCATCACTACGCCGCTATTGCTTGCTAGCAATAACAGCATAGGTAAACGAATGGCACAGGCATTTGATGAAGCTTGGTTGGCACTCACCGATAAACCGGCAGAGATTCATTATTATGATGCTGGCGATGAGATGAAAGTGACAGTACAGAAATCGCTTGGCGTTATTGACAGCAAAGAGCGTATCGCGCGCATTAAAGCGTTAATCGGCAATAAAGTTGAAGCTGATTTCCGTTCGCGTCGTGATATCGATGCAATATACATGATTGCCAGTAGCCAAGATTTACCGCTATTGAAACCGTTTATTGATGTCAATTTTAGTGTGTTTACCGACCCTGTGCCGCTATACACCACCAGCCGCAGCCGCATTGAGTCAAATCGTGCGCAATCGGTACAAGAGTTAAATAACTTAGCCATTAGCGATATTCCATGGTTACTTAAAGACAGCAACGAGACCGCCTTAGTGAGCGAGTTGTGGCCAAGATGGACCAACAGCCAAAAGCGCTTATACATTATGGGTTATGATGCGCTGGAACTGGTCAATAAGCTGGCACAGATGCGGGCGCTACCTGGTTACCAATATGCCGGACGCAGTGGCATACTGTCGGTCACGTTAGATGGAACAGTTAATCGCAAGCTAAGCTGGGGACGTTATCAACGAGGGCGCTTACGCGCAATGTAGTTGAATAGCCAAGGGCAACACGCTGAACTAGCAGCGCGCAAGCACTTAGAACAACAAGGACTGTGTTTTGTTGCCAGCAATGTTCGTTTTCGTTTTGGGGAAATAGACCTCATAATGAAGCAGCAAAAAACCTGGGTATTTGTTGAAGTTAAATATCGCAACAGTCATCAATTTGGTGGCGCAATAAATGCCCTGACTCAGGCCCAAATAGGCCGTATACGCAAAGCCGCAAGTGCGTATTTGCAGCAACACAATATTCAGGCTCCATGTCGATTTGACGTGGTGGCGATTGAAGCCAATAACATCACTTGGCTTAAGAATGCTTTTTAATGGCTTAGCAACCCAGTTGTTAATCCATTAAATATAAAAATTTGAATTATATACAGGATTGTCCTTATGTTAGAACGTATCAAAGACAGCTTTACTCACTCTATCCAGACTAAGATTGACGCATCAGAAGCGTTACCAGAATCCATTGAAAAGGCCGCCGAAATGATGGTGCAATGCCTGCTAGGTGGTAATAAGATTTTGGCTTGTGGTAACGGTGGTAGTGCCGGTGATGCGCAACACTTTTCAGCAGAGCTGCTAAACCGTTTTGAAGTAGAACGTCCACCATTGCCTGCGATTGCACTGACAACTGATACCTCGACCATTACTGCTATTGCTAATGACTATAGCTACGATGAGATTTTTTCTAAGCAAATCCTTGCACTTGGTCAGCCTGGTGACATCTTGCTTGCTATCTCTACTAGCGGCCATTCTGGCAACGTTATTAAAGCCATTGAAGCAGCCCTAAGCCGTGATATGACCATTGTTGCACTTACCGGCAAAGATGGCGGTCCAATGGCAGGCCTACTCAGCGTTAACGATGTAGAAATTCGCGTGCCTTCAAACAGCACTGCACGTATTCAGGAAGTTCACCTGCTGGCTATTCACTGCCTGTGTGACAATATCGACCGCACCTTGTTCCCACAGGACGAGCAAGCATGAGAAAACTGCTGCCATTAATCGCCATTGTATTAATGCTGCAAGGCTGCGCTGGGGCCGTAATGGTCGGCGCAGTTGGCGGCGCAGTAATGGTTAATGATGAGCGCAGTTTCTCCACCCAATTAGACGACACGAATGCCGATTTCACCATTTCGAGTGCCTTGTCTAAACACGAAGATTTGCAGAATCAAACAAATATTAGTGGCATTTCCATGAATGGTAATGTGTTGATGATAGGTCAGGCACCTAACTCAATGCTACGTGATAAAGCCATTCGAGTCGTACAAGAGCTTAAATTGGGCGGCAAGATCCATAACCAGATCCGTATTGGAAACCCCACCTCTTTTACCACGCGCAGTAACGATACTTGGATCACCACCAAGGTGAAAAGCCGCATGTTGGGCACAGACGATTTAGACGTGACCCGCATTAAAGTCATCACTGAAAATGGCGAAGTGTTTCTGCTTGGCATTGTTGAGCGTCAGCAGGCTGATTTAGCCGTCGACGTGGCCCGCAACACCGCGGGAGTGCGTAAAGTAATCAAGGTGTTTGAATACCCACGCAGTTAATCTTGCTTGGGCATCAACCCTACTTATGCCTTAGCTGTTATCCCCTGACAGCGCAACGGCTTTATTGCTACTAGCTCGACGTATATGGCGCAAAGTGGCCGGTAGTAACAAGGATGGTAATACCACTAGCATCACCCCCAACCAGCTCAGGGCATCGAGCCACTCATCAAACCATAACCAGCCAAAGAACACACAAAACAGCAGTCCAGAATACTCAGCAACGGCAATGTCACTAGCCTGTGCTCGGCGGTATGCTAGTACACACAGCCAATGATAAACCAACAGTACAACATTACTCAGCAGCGCTATCCACAAAACTGGCCAACTGATCCCCTGCATTCCTTGATAGAGCGCAACAACAAATAGTACAGGCACCGCAAACAGGTTAAAGGCTAGCAATGTGACGCACACCGGCTCATTCGTAGACACTTTACGCAGCGCCAATTGATTTGCACTGAAAATTAGCGCGGCAAGTAACACCACAATACCAAAGACATTCATTTCACTGGGGCGCAATATGATTAACACCCCCACAAACCCCAGTAAGGTAATCACAACTTTTAAGCCACTGATCCTTTCATCAAGTAGCCACCAGCCCAGTAAGATGATCTAAATAGGCGCGGTGAAAAACAACGTACTGACAGTGGCAAGCGGTAAGCTCATTAGCCCCATCACTAAGAACAGGCCACCAATTGCACCACTGCTTCCCCGCAGCATGTGCAGCTTAAGGTAAGCGGTTTTCGGGCGGCCGTAATACCACCATATGGGCAACAGCATCAACACAGATGTTGCCTGGCGAATCAATAAAAACGTGGCGGCATTGGCTTCGTCTGGCAACAATTTAACCGTCACATCATACAGTGCACTAAATAAGTTACCGCCAATCAATATCAACAATGCGATCGCTACAGGAGTTTTCATGCCGGCGCCTAATTTGCTATTTTCCCGCATGATAGCCGCCACATTACCTGCAGAAAAATGATGTTTTTTAATGGATAATGAATTAAATTCATACTATGACCGCAATCACACAATTGAATTCATAATGAGAAAAATGCCACCGTTACGGGCACTACAAGTATTTGAGGTTGCCGCTCGACAGCTGCACTTTTCTCAAGCAGCACAAGAGCTATGCATTACCCAGAGTGCTGTTTCACATCAGATAAAATTACTTGAAAATCACTTTGATACCGCCCTATTTCATCGCAAAGGACGCGCATTTTCACTCACTGATAAAGGCTTACTGCTGTATAAAGAAGTGACCAGAATATTTAATGAGCTAGCGGAAGTTAACCAGCAAATTTTAGGACAACCGAATGCGGCTGTGCGCTTAGCAGTCTTTAGCTCATTTGCGGTGAAATGGTTGATTCCTCGGCTGACTAGCTTTAGACAGTTGCATCCAGAAATTAAGGTGCGGCTCGATATGATCACCGATGAGCCTAGTCTGTCAGATAGTGTCGCCGATATGTTCATTACTGGACAAAGTCAGCAACAACACTATTTTCAGCGTTTATTGCACAAGGAGCGGTTAATCCCAGTATGCAGCCCTGGGCGCTTACAACAATTACCCATTCAAGATATTGACGCCCTATGGCAACATCCGCTGCTGATTGTTGATGAGGGGCCGCTCGGTCTGGATTGGCACAACTGGTCTAGTGCGAATGGCATCGTCATACCGAGCCATTGTCAGCACCACCTATTTAGCCACGTGCTATTAGCCGTAGAAGCGGCCATTGCCGGACAAGGTGTGGCGCTGGCCTCTGACTTTATGGTAGAAAGTGACATTGACAATGGCAAGCTCGTTGCCCTGCCTTTACCCAGCGTCAACACCGGATTTGAATTTAACTTTTTGTGCAAACAACGGCGCTTACAAGAGCCTGCTATTGCGACCTTTAGTCATTGGCTTTTTCAGCAAACTATCGACAATGTATAATTCAAATCGCGGACACAAAAAAGCCGACCTAAGGTCGGCTTAATTTATTGAATAAACTGCTGCTACACTAGCAAACCAATTTTTTCGTAGACTTTTTTCACTGTCACTTCAGCGCGCGCTTGGGCTTTTTCTGCGCCGTCTTTCATTACCTGATTTAGATAAGTTTGATCGGCTCTGAACTCATTATAACGAGCTTGTAAAGGCTCTAGCATGCCAACCACAGCTTCACCGGCCGCCACTTTAAGGTGACCATACATCTTGCCTTCAAAATCAGCCTCAATGCTAGCTATGCTTTGTCCAGTCACACCTGACATTAGGCTAAGTAGGTTAGACACCCCTGGTTTGTTTTCAACATCAAAACGCACTACTGGCGGCTCGTCACTATCAGTCATCGCTTTCTTGAGTTTTTTCATTACCGCTTTGGGATCTTCAAGCAAACCAATAACGTTATTACGGTTATCATCCGACTTAGACATTTTCTTCAGTGGATCTTGCAGCGACATCACTTTGGCACCAAGCTCAGGAATAAACGGCTCAGGAATAGTGAAGGTTTCGCCATAGGCGTTATTGAAACGGGTCGCAATATCACGAGTCAGCTCCAAATGCTGCTTTTGATCCTGTCCAACAGGGATCTCGTTAGCTTGATACAACAGGATATCGGCAGCCATTAATACAGGATAACCGAACAACCCCACGTTGATATTGTTGGCATGCTTTTGTGACTTGTCTTTAAACTGAGTCATGCGATTTAGCTCACCCATTTGGGTGTAGCAATTAAGAGCCCAACTTAGCTGAGTATGCTGTGGTACTTGAGACTGGATAAATACCGTGCTCTTTTTAGGGTCAACACCACAGGCTAAATACAGCGCCAACGTGTCTAAGCAGGCTTCTCTTAGCGCCTTAGGATCTTGTCTCACCGTAATCGCATGGAGATCAACAACACAATATAGGCAGTCATGGCTGTCTTGCATAGCAACCCATTGACGTAACGCGCCCATGTAATTACCAATGGTTAATTCACCAGACGGTTGGGCACCGCTAAGAACGATAGGTTTACTCATTTGTTTTGTTACTCCATTTCATTTGGACGATGGCTGACATGAGCCAAAATTTCACTAAACTGTTCACAGACGGCATTTGGGCCGGACAGTGAGATATCTTCACCGTAGTTGTAGCCATAGGTCAAGCCTATGACACTAATACCTGCAGATTTTGCCGCAAATATGTCATTTTTCGAGTCACCCACCATCAAAAGCGCCTCGGTACTGAGCTGCCAATGGTCTAACAGGTGATTTAGCGGCATGGGATCTGGCTTCATTTTTTGTAGCGAATCCCCACCTAGCACCACATCAAATAGCGCATCTAGGGCAAAAGCCTTTAATAGCGGCACCGTAAATTGATAGGGTTTGTTGGTCACAACTGCCAAGCGAAAACCAGCCTGTTTAAGTTCAGCTAGGACTTCACCCACGCCACTGTATAGCCGACTATGTTGTTGTAGGTTATATTGGTAATGCTGCATAAATCTTGGCATCACTTGTAGCAAGTACTGCTCGTCGGTCACCTGTGTCGCTTTAGCCGTTAAAGCGCGCTCAACCAGTTTTTTTGCACCATTGCCGACCCAACTTCTGACGTCGTCTTCTGAGCAAGTATCAAAGCCTAACTCGACCAACAAGGCATTAGTGGCCGCAGCGAGGTCGGGAACGCTGTCAATCAGCGTTCCGTCTAAATCAAAAGCTATCGCGGTGACTGTCGAAAAAGCCATTGATTAACCATCAACTTTAGCAAGTTCAGCACGCATTTGGTCAATCACAACCTTATAATCTGGCTGATTGAAAATAGCACTGCCGGCAACAAACATATCAGCTCCAGCTGCAGCGATTTCAGCAATATTGTCCACTTTCACGCCGCCATCTACTTGCAGGCGAATATCAAAACCACTGGCATCGATACGCTCTCGCACTTGCTTAAGTTTATCTAACGTTGACGGAATGAACGACTGTCCACCGAAACCTGGGTTAACCGACATCAATAAGATCACATCAAGCTTATCCATTACATGATCAAGGTAGTGCAAAGGTGTACCTGGGTTAAATACTAAACCTGCTTTACAGCCAGCTTCTTTGATAAGTTGTAAGGTACGGTCAATATGCTCTGACGCTTCTGGATGGAAAGTAATGATAGACGCACCCGCTTTAGCGAAATCAGGCACAATACGATCAACAGGCTTAACCATTAGATGCACATCGATATCAGCGGTCACGCCGTAATCTCTTAACGCTTTACATACCATTGGGCCAATCGTTAAATTGGGCACGTAATGGTTGTCCATCACATCAAAGTGAACCACATCAGCGCCGGCATTCAATACCGCGTCAACGTCTTCACCTAGACGGGCAAAATCGGCTGAAAGAATCGAAGGTGCTATTTGAAAAGGTCGCATACTAAACTCACAATGGGCTGTAGAAGAAGTATGCTATTCTACCTTCAGATGACCCTAGGCTCTATAGCCCTAGCCCCATTTTGCCGACTCTTGTATACATTCGATTGATATTTTATCTCAAGTAAGCACTTTGTTATAAAAAGGTGTTCAAAATATAAACGGATTTGCTATAATCGCGAGACCTAAAATGTTTGCGTGATTAAAAGGATGTCGTGATGAAAGCAAGGACTAAACTTTCAGCTAGTATAAAATCAGCAACGTTACTCGCTACAATGGCAGTGATCGTGGCCGGGACGGCCGTGGGCGTTCAACAGCTCAATAACGATGAGTCTGCTTCTGCGTGCGTGTGTGATGCCAGCAGCACCTATAACTCTGCTCTCCCAGCCAGCCACCCTAACAACCGCTGTGCTGATCAATCTCATAACGTCAGTTGGAAGAATTGGTTTACGGGTAAGAGTCGCTCTGGACAATTCCACTTTGTTGATTTGCTGGAACTGCTTCATGGGCACCAAGATAGCCCAATGGATGATGTACCAGCTAACAGCAATCAAACCCGACGCTAGTTTCAGTGTCACAGCTCCTGCAGCTTTTTACTAGCACGCTTGCCGCCTTTTTCGGGGTACAAACTGAGAGCAACCGCAGCCGAGACTTTCAATCGCAATCTCCCATACCATTTATCATTATGGGGATTGTGCTGGCTGCAGCCTTAGTTATCGGATTAATATTGATGGTAAAATGGGTGTTATACCAATCAGTATAAGAATTTGATCTACTCAGCGCGCTTT